>CAZZEX010000128.1:0-12344 GCA_964653285.1 uncultured Anaerolineales bacterium | reverse complement strand
TTCAAGATTGCTGCTTCCGTTGAAGAGAGAACTACGTCGTATCGCTGCCCCTGCCGTAAGACGAAGCCCAAATCGACCAGGTCATCAATCCCTTCCCAAGTGGGCAACGCGGTCGGTGGGAATCCAAGCTCCTTCCGGGTGACATTTTTCGCCTTCTCCAGGGAGAGAGGCAATGACGGCGTTACCCGCATCAGGTGAGAAAGCGTCTCTCTAGCCTCCTTCTTGGATGTGCCATGTCTCATTCGCCACTCTTTAAGACATACACCGAATTGCATTCCAAAATCACGCCATGCCTGCGGAAAGGACTCAAGGCCCAGTTCGCGATAGAGCCGATCCAAAGTAGGTTGGTATTCGATCTCGACTGCTATATCACCTTGCGTCACCTGGCTCAGGATCAGTAGATTGGTCTCCAGCCGTGTGCTCTGGATGACTATCGCTATCGTCGGACGAAAAGGTCCATACTTCTCATCTCCGCGTGGGAGATGAAGTACTCGATCATCACCGAAGTTTCTCGTGCAAATCAATAGACCAAAGGCACATCCCTGAAGGTGCTCGACCAGCTTCTCTTCACCGAACGCTTCCGCGGAATCGATCACGAGAACGCGTCCCAGGAGACTCAAATCGTCGTTGAAATCGTGGAAGAGTTCCCTGAGTTTCCCAGGATCGACCTCAAAGTCGAGGCGCTGGGCAGAAGTTCGCTCTTGGATCTCGAGTCCTCGGTATTCAAGTAACTTCATCACGCCTCCAATTAAGCAGGCTTTTCGATCTTCAGGACTGAGATTGTTAGCCGCAGTCCTCAGTTGGTAATATCGCTCCTTCGACAGGAAGGGGAGATCTGCCTGAGAAGCAACAGGGAAAATCCGGCTGCGCGCTGCTTCAGATATCCGGTAATGCACGTCCGCGCGTTGTAGTGCACAACCCCGCAGTCCCTTGCCCAATGAGCCTGCCTGTTCATCAGGGAGATTCCAGAGTAAGGCCAAGTCCTCCTTGTGAAATGGGACAAATATCTTCTTCTCGCCTTCCAGTGTCTCTGTTGTCAACTGGGCCAGGATGTGCTTGAAGTAGTCCAGTTTTCCAAAGATCGTGATCTCACCTGTTGCCGAAGAGAAGTCAATGTCTTCGCTTTTCATAAAGTTCTGGTCAATCATTGCTCTGGGCACTTTATCCGTTGCCAAGGTGGCATAATCGAATAGGTGTCCCTTTGAGATCAAGCGAAGACCGAGGACTGGCCTCTCCTCGTTTGAGAGATCGCGGATTATCTCTTGTACTTTCATCACTTTGAGCCCGAGAGCTTCTGCTAGATTATCGTCTGTGTACTCACCATATTGCACCACGAGCAAGCGAAACAACCTGGCGTGGTCGGAGCCATACTCGCGATCTAGATACTCATAGATGTTTCGGAAGGAAGTCAGATCAAAGGCATAGGTGAACTGCTCACGGGCACCTACAGCTTTGCCCAATGCAGTGGCAGTCAACTCTGCCAGATCGTAGTTCTCGGTAGAACGCCCGTCTCCAGCTGGCAGACTGCCTTCAACGTGCTTACAGAGCTTTGTCAACAGCCTGGGTTTGCCATCGGCCGCCAGGTGCAGGGTTCGGATGCACCTTTCAGCGAAGGGAGAGTTCTCCCAATTCCAACATGATCTCTCCACAAAGCGATATGATTGAACCAGGTCGAAGCGTTGCAACACGAACGGCTCCGAATACTCCCGGGTAAGCAATCCGCCCGCGATGTCTTCCCTTCGCTTGAACTCTTCCCAAACATCCGGAACAGTACATAGAACGATGGTGATGCAGTTCCGAATATCGTACGCGCCCTCACCGTTGATCAGGGTTCTCAAATCGTTGGTAAACCGCGCAAAGAACTCATCAAAGTTCAGCCCATATTGAGTCTCTTTGAGTCCTTCCATTTCATCAATGAAAATGAATAGTCGAGTAGCTTCCCTTTCCTTCAGAATGGCCTCGGTGATGTCCTTGACCGATGTCAGTTTCCGTGAAATGCCAAATTCATCACCGATCTTGCGAAAGAACGGAGTAATGTAGTCTGTAACCTGTCCGGGTTGTAGTTGATCGGCAACTGCGCGAGCATCAATGCGTATGGCCGCACCCCGGTATGTTGCCATCTGCTCAAGATCAAAGTGCTGAAGCTCTTCCTGCGAGACCCCATCTTCCTGCAAGTTGACCAATACAAGATCATAGTCGTTGTTGTTAATCGCATTCACAAAGAAATGGGCTATAGCGGACTTACCCATGCCGAAGTCTCCGATTAATGCGGCGCTGAGGTTGGCGATAAAATGGGGATCTTTGGATCGCTGGAAGGAGTCTCTGATTAGTCGCAGGAGTCCTTCCTTGACGTCACTGTACCCGATGATTTCCTGATCCGCGCGAGGTGTTCCAACCACGTCGTGTCTGCAAAGGTAGTCACCTTTTTCGTCTCGGCAAAGTTGGCACTTCAGCATTTCGACCTCCTTCGATAGATCATCCCTGTCAGTTCCCTTCATCAACAACACTGGCGTCAAACGCTTCAGCATCGGCAGGTGCTGTGCATCTCCACCAGGCCAGTCTTCACCAGGCCCCGTAACTCCCGCGTGGCTTCCACCGTTCCTACCACATCATCCAGTTCACTGCCCAGGTAGCGGACTTCGTCAAGCAGCGCCGTTACGTCCTGGCATTCCATCACCTCGTCCCGATCTGCCGCAATTTCCCTGTGTCTCGGACAAGTCTTTCCGTGCCCTATATGCATCTATAGGCGCCCTATGGGCGGTTATAGAATTTTATGCGCGCTTTATGCTCGTTATGCACGCTTTTATGCTTTACACGGGCAGTTCGTACCGCGTCCCCTTGCCCGTGCCTACCTGCTCGATTTGACCAGTCCTCGCTAGCTTGCCAAGCAGTCTGGTAACCCGGTGGCGACTGTCAATTCCTAGAAGTGCTCGGCATTGCGCGTTGGTAATCAAGCCATGCTCGCGCACGTAGGTCAGGATCTTCTCCTCGTCGCTCATCGCCTCGAGGAGAGCTAACTGTACCCGGCGCGGCGTCGCCTCGCTCAGCGTGTAGTAGGCCCAGCGACGGGTGCCATGCATCTCCACCAGGCCGGTCTCCACCAACCCCCGCAACTCTCGCGTGGCCTCTACCGTCTCCACCGCCCCGTGATGGAGTCGCCGGTAAAGCCATTCCATCGCTTCATCCTCTCCGCACCGTTAATCTCGGCGTCAGGCACTCCATCAGCGAAAGGCCGTAGTGGTCCACGTCCCCCTGGCCGGAGCCCTGCGTGCTCCAACCGTATCGCCCGCGTATGTAGCAGCCCTGCTCGTCGAACAGGGCGTAGGCCCGCTGGGGCGGGATAGCACGCAGCCCGTCGAAGGCCGGGTCGGTCATCTTCTCCGCCGGAACCCAGCGGACGCCGCCGAAGAGCCGCCGCAACACCTTCTCGTCACCCCGGGGCGCTTTCCAGATGAAGCGGGCCGACGGCGCATAGACGTAGCCGTGGTCGGAGAGGAGGCGGAAGCGAGACCCCTCCAGTTTATCGAGCACCTCCAGGAGCGCCGCCACCGTCTTGTCCAGCGCCTCGGCCGGGGTCAGCGCCTGGCCCTTCACCTTGTGCAACAACTCGTCGGGATACGACAGCCACACCAGCACGTCCGGGCCTGCCGGCAGCACGGCGGGCACTTCGCCGGAACGGACGGGCATCACCTGGAAGCCGTCCCAGGTCTTGAGCGTGGTGATGGAGTGGGTGCCGAAAATCTGCCGCGTGAACGCTCGCGTGGACGAGGGCGCTTCGGAGAGCGCGAAACCCGTCGCTTCGACCGTGTAGCCGTGTGGGGACAGACGGGCTGGCAAGAGTGCGGCCTCGCGGATGCTCATCCCGTCGAGCAGCACGACCGGCCCAGCGCCTGGCGTGAAGTAACGCGCCCGGTCCTCAGCCCGGATGCACTCTAGGAGGATATCGTAGACCTCGAAGTAGGTGTCGTGGACGAAGCGCTCCAACCGGTTCGTGGCCGCCTCTCGCTCGCGGAAGAAGCCATTCACGTCGTCCACGCCACCTGTGGCACCCCAGAGCGCGACCAGCGTCTCGTAGAGGACGGCCAGCGGGTACTCTGCGGCGACCAGTGCCCGGACTAACGGAGCCTCACTTATCTCACTCATCGGTTAGCACCTCGAGGGTGGCGGCTATGGTGCCCTCCACGGGGATGGGGAGTTGGTCGAGGATTTTCAGCACCTCCCGTTTGCCTACCGGGGTGGGCAGCGCCACACGCAACCGCAACACCACCTTGGTCTCGCCACCACCGCTGCGCACGCCTTCCAGCATGCAGCTGAGCGGCCCGGCCTCCTGCAACCCGCCGCCATCCACCTCAATCTCGATGGCCCTGACGCGGTCGTCGCGGCGCAGGTGACCCTCAACGTCGGTCTGCAGGTTGAAAGGCGTTCTGTGGCGGTCGCTCTTGACCACGATGCAGCGTCCAGGCGGCGGGGGCTCTCCAGTCTCCGCTTTTTTCGCTGCCCCTTCACCAGGAGCCGCTTTCCTCTCTGGTTCTGGCACCGCGTACTCAATGCCCGCCTTCTCCAGTTGTTCCACTCCTACAACCGCCGGACCGTGGGCCTTCAGATAGAGCAGCACGTCCTCGGCGAAATCCCGTGGCGCGCGGTTCTCAGGGCCGTAGACGTTCTTTCCCCGTACCATCACTACCTCGCCCTGCTGGTTGCACAGCGCCAGCACCCGCTCTCGCAGGACCTCGGAGTTCACCAGGATGGGCTTGCCCGGCACCATCAAGAAGGCCTGGCGCAAGCGGTCAAACCGCACGCCGTTCTCCCCGGCGTTCCGCAACTCGGCCAGGATGGCGTCGTCCACCACCTCCGCCCCGAAGGATTCCCTGGCCAACCTCAAGACCTCCTGCGCATCCAGCGAGCAGTCAATGGGCCGGAAGTACAGTTTGCCCCCCCGCATCCCCGGCTTCATCCACTCGCCGTAGTTGGCCGCCAGTTTGGTCTTCAGGTCGCTCTCCTCGCGCTCGACGTACTCTTTGAGTTGGGCCAGTTTATCCTTCTCCTTCGCCGCCGCCAGGTCACGTTTGAGTTGCTGGCACACGAGCAACCGTTGGGCGCTCAGGAGGAAGCGCTCTGTGGCCGCCAGATCGCCGGCCACTTTGGGACGCACCAGTAGCAGCGTGTTCCGCCATTCGCGCCCGTGGTAAAACTCGCGCAGCGGTTCGTCGTCCAGGTACTGGGTCGAGACCATCACCCGCATGGCGCGTTGGCGGGGCACCTCCTCGATGGGGTAGACGAACGTGTTCGTGCCGCCTGCGATCTGGCCGATCATCTCGGCCAGCCGGACGCGCGCCTGGGTTGGTCCCTGTTCCTTTAACTGCCGCGCCGCGCGGGCGTTGATGCTGACTGGCAGGTTCTCCTCGCCGCGGATGACGTACCGGCCGTCGCTGCGCCATAGATACCAGGCCGTATCCTCGAGCCCATCCAACACACGGGCGATCTCGTTAGGGTTAACTCCAGGACGGAGGCAGCCCAGGGCGATCTGCGTCGGTTCTGCCCCGGCCATCCCGGGCACGAAAGAGCGTAGCAGGATCGTAGCCAGGATGTCCCGGCTCAGGGGTTCCTCGCGTGTGCGGGCGATGTCCTCCTGCGCCCGTGCCAGGAGCCGGGGGTTGAGTTGGAACAGGTCATCGTTGACCTCGCCGACGTCGGGGGCCACGTCTGCAGGCAGCAACAGGTCGCGCTCGGAGGCGAAGCGACGCAACACACCGGAGAGCAAGAACAGAATACCTCGCGTGTTCTGGTACTCTCTCGACGCGCTATAGGTCTGGAAGAGGACATCCACCAGTTCGGGGTGGAGGGGGTAGTATGCCAGCATCCGCTCCCGGTAGGCATCCAGCGAGGTGTCGGTCAGGCCCACCTGGGCTCTATGCTGAGCGTACAGCCCGATGTAGTCATCCACCGTGCGCTGAGCCGCTTCCTCGTCAATCCTCTCAAACAGGCGAAAGCGCACCACCTGGGCCTTGTCCTCCCCCGCGCCCAGGTCTTTGAGGAAGATGTTCCCCCGCCCCAACCGTCCAAGCAGTTCCGCATCCCGGCCATACAGCGATGCCAGGAGAAGTAATTTCACCTGAGGGTCCTCGGTGGCCTCTGTGAGCACCTGCAGGAAGTTCAAGTTACGTTCGCGGCGTGTTTTATCCTCGATGGAGCCGTACCAGGCCTCCAACTCGTCCAGCACAAAGACCAGCGGTCTTTCGTTCAACAGCGCCTGTAACTGTGCGCCGGTCGGGTGATCGAGCACCTGGCCCAGCACATCCTCCCGGCCACGCTTTCTGAACAGTGGCTCCCAGACGAACTCGGGGTCTTCGTCGAGCAGGTGGCTGGTGACCACGTCCACGCGTTCGGGGAAGGAGAGGTTTATCCCCCGGCGGTCGAGCCACTCCCTACCCTCGGTCGGCGAGTGGAGGATATGGTACAGGGCCAGCAACGTGTGGGACTTGCCGGTGCCGTAGTCTCCGGCGAAGATGAATGTTCCCTGAGCACGTTCCCCCGACAACCGTTGGGCCACAGCGCTAAGCGCTTGCCTGAGCACCTGAGTGGGATAAGTGAGGGCCAGAATGCGCCGCGCGGAACTCTCTGGCCTGGTGGGATCGTCTACATTGTACAGCCTGACGCTGCCGAAGACGGCACCGCTCCGTACCTCCTCGGAGATGATGACGGCATCCTGAATAACCATTGCTGTACTCTTCCTTCCTCTACCGCTTCTTGACCTGACAAGTCGGACTATTAGCTGCGTTCTCTTGCCAGTCTCGCTCGGAATGATGACCAGACATAGCACCCGCAGTTCAGCATCCGCACAACAGTATAGTGTGATCTTGCGCGAAAGTCAATCCCCGTCAACCCGGGGTGACTGTTCACTGTTCCAGAAATGGGGACATTCGTGGCAAAAAAAGCGCATCTCCCACAGAAGTATGGGGGATGCGCCTGCGTGATGGCAGCATCAGAGGCAGGGATGCTACCCGGCTTGTCAGTGGCAGGCTTTTCGTAGTAGACGATCTCAATAAATACAGATTTGAGGAGCCAGCACCCCCAGGTGCGGTTCCGTTCGGCACATAGGCGTGCCTCACCCCTCAAGAATTGGTTCTACTGAGTCTTGGGGGCCGAACGTACCTGGCCCCAATTCAGGCCGTGGGCCCAATGGCCGGCCGGAACTTGTAGCCATAGACGATCGCGCCAGCCTCACCACCCCCTTGCACCTTGCGCGTCACCATCTCCACCGGCATCCCGATGCGCACCTGCTCGGCATCCACATCGGTCAGTTGCGCGGTCACCATGGGGCCCTCCTCCAGTCTCACCAGCGCCACGGTGTAGGGGGCGAACTCCTCGAACCCCCGTGGCGGGTTGTAGACAGTGCTGTAGGAGTAGACTTCGCCCCGTCCGCTGAAGGCGAGCGGCGTCTTGGCCGGCACTTCGCACTCCGGGCAAACGTCCCGGGGCGGGAAGATCCTCGCACCACACTTCTCGCATATCTCTCCCACCAGCCGGTAACGTTGCTGCTGTAATCTCCAATTCCTCGGTACACCCATTGACAAACCTCCTGGTCATATTTGGCAGCGAGCGATTCGCTGCTGGCTATCGGCCAACTGCTGACCGCTAACTGCTAATCTACCATCCTCTCCAAGATGTGCGTGACAACCGTTGCGCCGCTGCCACCGATGTTCTGGGCCATCCCTGTCCGCGCGTTTGGCACTTGATTGGCCCCGGCCAGGCCGCGCAACTGCTGCACTACCTCGACCACCTGGTAAACGCCGGTGGCCCCCACGGGGTGTCCCCGCGCCTTCAGCCCGCCCATCGTGGTGACGGGTACGTGGCCCTCGATTCCAATCTCCCCCTCCAGGGCCAGCCGCAGCCCCTGGCCCTTGTCCGCAAACCCAGCCGCCTCCAGGCTGAGCGATGCCATGATGCTGAAGGCGTCGTGCAACTCGAACAGGTCAATGTCCTCTGGCCCGACTCCTGCCTGCTCATACGCGCGGCGGGTCGAAAGTATGGCCCCATCCAGCACCAATGGATCGCGTCTATCGTGCACGGCCAGGGCATCGGTTCCCACAGCCGAAGCGGCGATGCGTATCGGGGCCGCCGAAAGCGCGTGCGCCGCGTCAGCCGGTGCCAGCACTACCGCTGCTGCCCCATCACAGATGGGAGAACTATCCAGCAGATTGATGGGGGCGCAGATCATCCTCGCCCTGGCGAAACGCTCAGCCGTGACCGGAAAACGGAACATGGCGTGCGGGTTGTTCGTCGCATTCCGGTGAGCGTTGACGGCGAAGGGGGCAAAGTCCTGGTGGCTATAGCCATACTCGTGCATGTAGCGCCGCATCAACAACGCGTTAATGGCGACGAAGGAGATCCCTTGCGCGGCCTCGTAATCGCCATCGGCCGCCATCGCCAGCGCCGTGGTCGCGTCGGGGCCGAGCGCGTCGGTCATCTTCTCCACCCCAACCACGATAACGATGTCCGCCAGTCCACCGGCGACGGCCACGTACCCCATCCGCAGTGCCGCCGCCCCAGAGCAGCAGGCCGCCTCGATCTTGAACGCCTCGACCCCTCGCAGCCCCGCGAAATCGGCGACCAACGCGCCCAGATGCTCCTGTCCGGCCAGTTCACCGGACAGCATATTGCCCACGTAGAGCGCATCGGCGCGCGCCACGCCCGCGTCAGCCATCGCTGCCTGAAGTGGTCCCAGCGCCAGGTGACGCAGGCTGATATCCCAGTGCTCTCCTACTTTGGTCTGTCCAACTCCGATGATGGCAACGTCTCTCATTTCCTCATTCTCTCAAGGCCCTGGTGAACCGCACATAGGTCGCGTAGTCAATCTCAACACGCCGGAGGATGTAGTCACGGGTCGCCGGTGCCCGCTGCCGCCGCTCCAGGATGGCCTCGGTGACGCGGAGCGAAAAACTATCCGACCCCGCTCCAGAGCCATAACTCACCAGCAGCACCCGGTCGCCCGGCGCGGCCACATCCAAGACCGCCGTCAGGCCAATGAGCGAGGAGCCAGCGTATGTATTGCCAATCTCGTTGACCAGGAGCCCATCCTCGATCTGCGCTGGTGTAAAGCCCAACCGCTTGGCCACCGTCTGCGGAAACTTGACGTTGGGTTGGTGGAAGACGGCGTAGGCATAGTCGGCTGGCTCCGTCACCAATGCCTCCATCAGCCCCTGCGCGGCGGCGACGACGTGCTTGAAGTACGCCGGCCGGCCGGTGAATCTCCCCCCGTGAGAGGGATAGTGCTGGTAGGCCCGCCGCCAGAAATCGGGGGTGTCGGTGACGTAGGAGAACGAGCCTTCGAGGACGGCCAGGGCCTCAGCCGCCGGGCCGACCAGGTAGGCCGCCCCCCCCGCGCCCGCCGTGTATTCCAGCGCGTCGCCGGGCCGGGCCTGGGCCGTGTCCATCCCGATGACAAGCGCATAGCGCGCCATCCCCGACCCCACGAAGCCGATGGCTGCCTGGAGCGCCTCGGTACCGGCCTTGCAGGCGAATTCCCAGTCGCCGGCCTGCGTGTGGGGCGTGGCGCCGATGGCCTCGGCCACGATGGTCGAGGTCGGCTTGACGGCGTAGGGATGCGACTCGCTCCCGACCCACACGGCGCGGATGAGCGCCGGGTCCACGTCGCCAGCGCGGACCAACCCGTTGCGGGCCGCCTCAATGGACATCGTCACCACATCCTCGTCCAGCCCCGGCACCGACTTCTCCGTGATCGGGGTACCGCCCTGCCCACCCGCCCACACGCGGGCCACTTCGCTGGCTGGCAGGCGGTACCTGGGCACGTAGGCCCCGTAGCCGATGATGCCAACCTCGCGGTCTGGCTTGAGCAGTTCGACATCAGAAACGGACAGCGTCAATCCTCCAAAGCACTATGCGTGGCCCAACGACTTACCCATCGTGAGCCGCCTACTGCCAGTACGGCGATGAACAGTGCAAATAACAATGATAGCAATGGGAATCCAACCCACAGTGGATCCATCCAACGAGGGATGACCCTCAATACATCACCCAGGTGTGCGTACGCCGTGCTGAGCGTGGTATGCCTGCCCGGTGCTGTCAGTGTGAAGAAGATATGCACGGCGACGACACTCATAGCGATCAGCACACCGACCAGTAGTCCCGCCAAGGTCAGTTGGGATCGTGTTGTCTGTGGCTCGTCTGCCCAACGTCGGGTCAACCAACCCGCCAACGCGCCCAACGGTGCCGCCAGCAACAGATGCGCCAGCGGCAGCCCGATGCTCAAAAGGAGCACTGGCCCGCCTAGCACAGCGGCCACGGCTCCCACGATCAGTCCGGCTTCGAGCCCCTTCGGCAGGCGATCCCACGTGCGCTCGATCCAATGAGCCAGCCTGGCGTCCCGGGCCAACAGCAACCTCGCACCAGCCCAGGCAGCCGCCAGCCCAAGCAGCAACTCCAGCCATCCGAACACCAGTGTCTGGATGATCCAGAACGCGCCGACGCTGTCCAACATTGGTGGAATGACGCCTTGCAGGAATCCCAAGCCCTCGTCGAGAATGGAGCGGCTTGCCTCCTCCGGCCCGAACAAAAGGACCAGGCCCAATTCGCTCACAAAAACGAAATGAGCCGCTATGCCTCCGCTCACAGCCCCACCCCACAGACTCAGTGGGAGAACCTCTTCACGGCTGTCCGAGTGTCGCCAGGCTAGCCATGCCGCCAACAGTCCCAGCGCTAGTCCCACGGCAGGCACACCCACGGCTACGCCCATGCCCACACCCAGCGCAAGGGCGTCGGCCACGCAACCTACCAGGCCCCATGTGACCCAACGCAACCACCAACGCTTAGGGGGCGACACCATGTACCTCCGAGAGTATGGCTGTGGCCCTATCCGGTCGGATAACACCTTCGGCCGTCATCCGTTGCACAACTAACTCGATCTCGTGTCCACAAGCTCCAGCGGCAATGGCTACCTGCCGGGCATGGAGCCGCATGTGGCCCCGCTGGATGCCCTCCGTCGCCAGCGCTCGCAGCGCCGCCAGGTTCTGGGCCAGCCCCACCGCCGCGATGATCTCCGCCAATTCACGGGCGGTCTGCACGCCCAGGATTTTGAGCGCCACCTGCGCCGTGGGGTGCACGCGCGTAGCCCCCCCCACGATGCCCACGGCCAGCGGCATCTCTAGTGTGCCGACCAGGTTGCCCTCAGCATCGCGCGCCCAGGTGCTCAGGCTGGTGTAACGACCCAAACGAGCAGCGTAGGCGTGGGCGCCCGCCTCGACTGCCCGCCAGTCGTTTCCGGTGGCGATGATGACCGCGTCCACGCCGTTCATAATGCCCTTGTTGTGAGTCGTGGCGCGGTATGGGTCGGCGGCGGCGAAGGCCCAGGCCTCGACGACGCCCTGCGCCACCTGCTCGCCGGAGAAATCCCCGAAGGACAGCGCTTCCACCGGCACCGTGCAGCGCGCCCGCGCCAAACGTCGGTCAGCCAGGTTGGATAGGATCCGCAGCCCCACTCGCCCGCCGGTGATCCGCTCAATGCGAGGAGCCAACGATTCACAGGCGGTGTTGACCGTGTTGGCCCCCATCGCGTCACGGCAGTCGAAGATGAGGTGTACCACCAGCATTGGGCCGGCCGGGGTCTGCTCAAAGACGCGCACCTCCAGGTCTCGCGCCCCGCCGCCCAGGCCGACGATGACCGGGTCGGCCTCGTTGGCCAGTGCCAGCAGTTCGTCGCGCGCGGCCAACAAGTCGAAGCGAGCCGACCAGGGATCGGCGACGTCCAGCACCTGCAACTGGCCGATCATCTCCGGCGCAGTTGCGATCGCCCGGAAGCCTCCGCCGGCGCGGGCCAGTTTGGCGGCGAAGGAGGCCCCGGCCACCACCGAGGGCTCCTCGATGACCATCGGCACCAGGACGTCGCGCCCGTTGACGACGAAGTTGACCGCCATCCCCAGCGGCAGGCTGTGCCGGCCGACGACGTTCTCGATCATCTGGTCGGCTCGTGTCAGGTCGAGCCCCATCGCGCCGCCCAGGACAGCGGTCTCATCCTCGGCCAATTCCGCCCACCGGGCGACCTGTCCAATCCGCTCTTCCAGAGGCTGGTCGTAGAATCCGGCCAGGCGTGAAGATTTGACCATCAATTCCTCGTCTCGCATAGGTGTAACTGCCCAATACACACTTAAGCCGCCGGACAAGCAAAGAACCCCGGCGGTTGTAGTCAAAGTATACCACCGAGGCCCTATCAAAAACTATCAAACTTGCGAATCAAGAGGGTACAAAAGTACTAAAAAAGGCTTATCCGCCTCGCTCCCTAGTACCTCGTCAATCCGATTTTGATATATCCGGGTAGAGACGCTCGAGCT
>CAZZEX010000127.1:0-12390 GCA_964653285.1 uncultured Anaerolineales bacterium | reverse complement strand
GTACGAGAAACTCCCGCCCCACGACGTCACCTGGGACGTGCCGGACGAGATGTTGGACGCCGTGTTCGAGGAATAGCCTAGACCACGACAAGAGCCAAAAGAGCCGCCGGGCCTGCAAGAGGGTCCGGCGGTTTCTGTTCTGGAATAACGTCTTTTCAGAGGGGGGCGCACTGGGAGATGACCACGGGTGGGGAAATGCACGATTGGGGTCTACACCCCGGCCGGGCCGATCGCCGCAGGATGTGGACGCACACACAGGCCGCATCGTTGACAGGCGAGGAATGCGCGGCGCTCTTGCAGAGACACGCTGGCAGCAAAACGGGGCGATCTCGGTTCGAGTCGCCCCGTCGCCCGTGATCCCAACAGTCACATCAAAACGGAATCCAATCCAGCCGATCCATCCATTCCTCGGCTTCGCTGGCCTCCCAGATCAGGAAGAGTGCTTGCGCCAGCCGGCCTATTGGTGTCCCCGGACGAACCCAGAACAGCCCCCACAGGTGCCCACCCGCCGCCCAGTGTGCTTCGACGTGTGCCGGCATACTCTTTCGGTTCGAGGTGACCAGCACCCGCTGTGATAACTCCAGATAATGCAGCATATCCGGGTCAGGTGTTCCCAACTGCGGCGCACCTGGGTCCCCTATGCGCACCACGTCAATGGTGGGATCCAAGCGCAGCAAGGCCGCTTTGAGCCGAGGAGATAAGTTCTCATCCAGCAGGAAACGCACCTTCATGCGGTCGCTACCTGCTTTCTTTCCCGTTGAGCCTTAAGTGCGCGCAACCGTTGCACGACTGGTGAGGGATTGGCCTCCCATTCGCGGTAACGCTTTTCACGCCAGGTCGCCAGACGCGAGAGATGAGCATCCACCTCGGCCCGGTTGTGCAGGTAATAGGTGATCGTGGCGTGAACCTGCTCTAGACTCAGGGTGGGCAGGTTGGTGGCAATCTCCTCGGGCGTGTACCCTTCCAGGTAGTAGTAAAGCACGTCGTCGATGCCGATGCGGTGTCCCTTCAGACGAATGTCATCAGGCGACAGAAAATCGAAATAGTCTTCCAGTCTCATCGTTCCACCTCCCAAATCTGTTCTCAGGTTCGACACGAGAAATCTATGGTAGCGATGCGTCGGCCCACGCAATTATACAACATTTCATTTCCACTGACAACGCCAGGGAGATCAGCAGCGAGTTGACATGCAGACACTTCCCCCGTATACTTGCGTGGGAGGTGAGGAGATGAAAACAGTCGTCGCTGGCGCATTGGGCGAGTGTGTCCACGTCGCCGGGGTGCTGAACTTCTTGCGACTGGCCGAGGCCGCCGGCTGGCACACCGTGTTCCTCGGCCCGGCGGTGTCAGTCGAGGAACTCCTGGAGACGGCCCGGCGCGAGCAGGCCGACCTGGTCGGCGTCTCCTACCGGCTGACGCCGGAGACGGGCGAGCGGTTGCTGGGTGAATTCGCGGAGGCAGCGGACGACCTGCGCGCCGCCGGCGTGCGCTTCGCCTTCGGCGGCACCCCACCGGTGGCTGAGCGAGCGCGGGCCATCGGCTTCTTCGAGCACGTGTTCGAGGGCGGCGAACCAGCCGAGGCCGTGCTGACCTACCTGAAGGGCCAGCCCCAGGCCGGCCTGACCGAGGCCGACTTCCCCCAGACCACCGTGGAGCGCATCGCCTGGAAGGCCCACTTCCCGATCATCCGCCACCACTTCGGCCTGCCGACGGTCGAGGCCACCCGCGAAGGGATCGCCCGCATCGCCGAGGCCCACGCGCTGGACGTCGTCTCGCTGGGCATTGACCAGGACGCCCAGGCCAACTTCTTCCACCCGGAGCGGCAGAACCCGCGCCGCAGGGGGGCGGGCGGCGTCCCGGTGCGCAGTGCCGACGACTACCGCGCCCTCTACGCCGCCAGCCGGCGCGGCAACTTCCCCCTCCTGCGCACCTACTCCGGCAGCGACGACTTCATCCGCCTGGCCAAGATGTACGTGGAGACGATCAACATCGCCTGGTGCGCCATTCCTATCTTCTGGTTCAACCTTATGGACGGCCGTGGCCCCTGGGACCTGGAGGGTTCCATCCGCGAGCACCAGAAGGTGATGGCCTGGTACGGCGAGCGGGACATCCCGGTGGAACTGAACGAGCCGCACCACTGGGGATTGCGCGACGCGCCGGACGTGATCTTCGTCGTCTCGGCCTACCTCTCGGCCCACAACGCCCGCGCCTGCGGCGTGCATGACTACATCGCCCAGATGATGTTCAACAGCCCGCCGGGCCTCTCTGACGCGATGGACCTGGCGAAGATGTTGGCCTGCCTGGAGATGACCGCGCCGCTCCCTCGACCTAACCCCCCAGCCCCCTTCCCTGCGAGGGAAGGGGGAGTCTCCCCTCCCCGCTTCGGGGAGGGGCCGGGGGAGGGGTTCCGTGTCTGGCGGCAAACGCGCACGGGGCTGCTCAGTTATCCACTCGACCCGGACGCGGCCCGCGCCCACCTGGCGACCAGCGTCTACCTGCAGATGGCGCTGCGGCCCCACATCCTCCACGTCGTCGGCCACACCGAAGCCCACCATGCCGCCACTGCCGACGATGTGATCGAGGCCTGCAAACTGGCCCGCCGGGCCATCGAGAACGCGCTCCGTGGCCAGCCGGACATGACCGCCGACCCCGCCGTCCAGCAGCGCAAGGAGGAATTGGTGCGGGAGGCCGAAGTCACGCTGGAGGCCATTCGCGCCCTGGCCGGCCCGGACGTGGCCGACCCGCTCACCGACCCGGCCACCCTGGCGCGGGCGGTGACGGCGGGGGTGCTGGATGCCCCCCACCTGCGCAACAACCCGTTCGCGCGTGGGCAGATCGTCACCCGCATAGACCCGCGCGGGGCATGCGTGGTGGTGGACCCGGCCACGGGACGAGCGCTCTCGGAGGAAGAACGTATCGCCAGCCTGGGCATCCGGCTCGATATATAATAGTAACCAGATGGCAAAAGGAAGGATCGAATGAGCAAAGAGACTCACTACACAGTCATCGGTGCTGGTAACGGCGGCAAGACCATGGCGGCACATCTGGCATTGATGGGCTTTCCCGTCACGCTGTACAACCGCACGCCGGAGAACGTCGCCGCAATCAAGACGCGGGGCGGGATAGAACTGGAGAGTCACGAGGGAGGGCCACACGGCTTCGGCCGACTGGCCCTGGTCACGTCGGATATGGGGGAGGCGCTGGAGCGGGCCAAGGTCATCATGGTGGTCGTGCCCGCCACGGGCCACGCCGACATCGCCAGGGTCGCCGCCCCTCACCTGCGCGACGGGCAGATCGTCGTGCTGAATCCCGGGCGCACCGGCGGTGCTCTCGAGTTCGTCAAAGTGCTGAACGACAATGGCTGCCAGGCCGACGTCACCGTGGCCGAGGCGGAGACGCTGATCTACGCCAGCCGCTCCGATGGCCCGGCCCAGGCCCGCATCTTTCGCATCAAAGACGCAGTGCCGTTGGCTGCGCTCCCGGCCACGCGCACGCAACGGGTGCTGGAGGCGCTGACCACGGCTTACCCCCGGTTCATTGACGGCACCAGCGTCCTCCACACCAGCCTGAACAACATGGGGGCCATCTTCCACCCCGCCCTCACTTTGTTCAACGCCGGGCGGATCGAATCGACAGGCGGCGAGTTCCAATTCTACATTGACGGCGTGACCCCGTCGGTGGCCCGCATCCTGGAGGCGCTGGACAGGGAGAGGGTGACCGTCGCGGCAGCGCTGGGCATCCGCGCCCGGACGGGGCTGGAGTGGCTGAGGATGGCCTATGATGCCAATGGCGCTACCCTGCACGAGGCGATCCACAACCAACCCGGTTATCGGGGCATCAAGGCCCCACCCACGCTGAACCACCGTTACATCACAGAAGATGTGCCGATGAGCCTGGTGCCCATCGCCGCGCTGGGGCAGCGGTACGGCGTGCGGGTGCGGGGGATGGACAGCATCGTCCGCCAGGCGTGCATCATTCACCAGACCGACTACTGGCGGCGCGGGCGCACGCTGGACAAACTAGGCATTACGCAGTTGAACGTGGATGAGGTAATGCGGTACGTGATGGAGGGGAGGGGCAATGAACAATGAGACAATGAGACAATGAACAATGAACAATGAACAATGAACAATGAACAATGAACAATGAACAATGAACAAATGACGGCGTAGGAGAACGATAGATGATCACCGTGCATGTCAAACTCTTTGCCACTCTGCGCCGCCATTATCCCAACCTGGGGATCGGCGAAGCAACGCCGGTGGAACTGCCGGATGGGGCGACGATAGGCCAACTGATCGAGCACCTGCGCCTGCCCGCCAACGAGGTCAAGGTCGTCTTCGTCAATGGTATCGTGCGGGAAGGGGAATATGCGCTCAGCGACGGGGACGAGGTGGGCATCTTTCCGGCCGTGGGTGGGGTCGTGTCTCCCGGGATCCAGCACGTGACCTTCCCCACCGCTGGCGGCGGCCCGCTGCTGGAGGGCGTCCTGCACCTGCCGGACGGCTCCGGTTCCTTCCCCGCTGCCGTCGTCTGCCACCCCCACCCGCTGATGGGCGGCACGATGGACAACGCAGTCGTCGTGGCCGTGTGCAGCGGGCTGGCGGCACGGGGCTGGGCCGCGCTGCGTTTCAACTTCCGGGGCGCGGGTCGCAGCGCGGGATCCTTCGACGAGGGGCGCGGCGAGATGGACGACGTGGCCGGCGCGGTGGATTTCCTGTGCGCCTCCCCTCTTTCCCCCCCATTGGGGGGGATGAAGGGGGGGACGGGCTGGCTGGCGGTCGCGGGCTACTCCTTCGGCGCGGAGGTGGGGCTGCGCTACGCCGCCAAGAGAAACGTCCCCCGCGTGGGCTGGCTGGTCGGCATCTCACTGGTGCAGGAACACTACACCGACCCCTTCCTCGACGCCGACCCGAGGCCCAAACTCTTCATCGCCGGTGAGCACGACCCCTGGGCACCGGCCGACGCGCTGCGCGAGTACGTGGCGCGGCTGAGTCCGCCCACAACGCTGCACGTCATCCCCCACACAGACCACTTCTTCGCCGGGCGCGAGGCCGAGGTAGCCACATCAGTAGCCGATTTCCTGACTGCGCCATGAAGGAGGGCACCAATGACCGAGCCCATCAGACGCCTGCCTTCTGCCCCCTGCCTCCTGCTTCTTGCCGCCTGCCTGCCTGCATCCCCCTCCCCTGCACCCACACCAATCCCCTCCCACACCCCAACCACCATCCTCTCCTACATCCCCACACTCCCACACACACCGCCGCCTGCCACCACCCCCTCCCCATCGCCTACCTCCGACTATGCCCCAGCCTTACGCCCCGAATTTCTCACCGACCTGGACCTGTTCCCCGACGCCACGCGCTACGAGATCGAACTGACCGTTGACCTCGACGTGGCCACCATCACCGGCCACCAGCGCGTCGGTTACACCAACACCGAGGACGTGCCTCTTGACACCCTCTACCTACGTCTCTTCCCCAATACGCCCGGCTACGGCGGCGCGATGACGGCGACGAACGTCCTGCTCGACGGAAGGCCGGTTGTACCCGCCATCGAACTGGACGACTCCGCGCTGCGCCTGCCCCTCGACCCGCCGCTGGGGCCCGGCACGAGGCTCGATCTGACACTTGACTTCACGCTTACCGTCCCCATTGAAGCCGACCAGGGCTACCGGCAGTTGGGCTACTACGACGGAGTCCTCGCTCTGGCCAACGCCTACGCCCTCATCCCGGTCTACGACGACGAGGGCTGGAACGTCGAATTGGCGCCCACCTACGGCGACGCCACCTACTCCGATACCGCGTTCTACATCGCGCGCGTCACCGGGCCGGCGGATATGACGCTCACTGCCTCCGGCACCTGCACCTCACCCACCCTCAACCCCGACGGCAGCGCCACCTGGACTTGCGTCGCCGGTCCGATGCGGGATTTCAACGCCGTCCTGGGGCCGGATTACCAGATGGAAGGCCACGTCGTGGAAGGGGTAACGGTCAACAGCGTCTTCTACTCCGGGCACCATCGGGGGGGTGAGTGGGCATTGGATTATGCAACCGAGGCGGTGCGCCTTTTCGGCACCCACTTCGGCCCCTACCCCTTCACCGAGTTAGATGTGGTGGAGACCCCCACCTGCGCTGGCGGGATCGAATACCCCGGGCTGGTGGTCATCAACAGCACGTACTACGAGACCCTCAGCGAACGGATGGAGTGGGTCGTGGTGCACGAAGTGGGCCACCAGTGGTGGTACAGCCTGGTGGGAAATGATCAGGTCGACGAGCCCTGGTTGGATGAGGCATTGGTGCAGTACAGCACACTGCTCTACTTCGAGGATCGCTACGGAGCGGCGTTGGCAGCCGAACTGTTGGAGCAGGTCTTTCGGCAGCCCTACGAGGAACTGGTGGGGTCCGGGCGCGATGCGCCGGCAGGATTGCCAGTAGCGGCCTACAGTGGGGAGGATTACGGGACAGTGGTCTACCGGAAAGGCCCGCTCTACTTCCACGCGCTGCGCCAGGAGGTGGAAGACGAGAACTTCTGGGCGATTCTGCAGACGTACTTCGTCCGCAACCGTTACGGTGTTGCCACGCCGGAGGACTGGCTGGCGGCCGTGGAAGCGGTCACCGGCGATGAGCACCGCGCCCTCTACGAGCAGTGGATTATGGGGACGGCAGGGCAATAAAACAGAGCAGTGGCCCCATTGGTGCTGAGCCACTGCTCGCAATCGCCCCGTGCCTGTCCCCGGCGCATTCGCCTCTTTGGACAGTTGCCCGTCTGACCCTCCGCCCTCAACCAGACGTAGTTAAGACACGCTCACATTGAGGCTGTGCGGGAAAATCCCCGGGGCGGGTACACTAACGTATTCGGCGTAGCCAAGATTACCCAAAGAACAAAAAGCTGCTGTGCGCTCACAAGACCATCATCACTTGTTCACTTCATGCAGCCCATGCCAGGCTTCGCGGATATCTGCTCCAACAAATTGCCGTCCTATCTCTAAAGCCTTATACCCCTCACCCAAGTCCGTTTGTAACTGAAGACTACCTCTGGAAGCCAGTCCCACGATAACACCTTCTGCTGCCTCAATGTGTTCAGGTGTTAGAATCGCTTGCTGACTGGAATCTGGGTTGGTGAGTGCTTGAATGGGCGAAAGCCATTGTTCCAATGCCAAGCGCGTCTGATCCCGGAACTGGTTATCTGTCGCCAGGATTAACGCGATCTCGAAGCGATGACGTTCATAGAGCACGGTCCAGTGCTGACCAATGGGGCTGCGAGCCAAGACTTGGTCTCTGAAAGTGCGCAGAAGACGCAAATCCTCGCGGGCAGTGGCTTCTCCCACTAATGCTACCTCGGCACCACAGCCGGGGGCGCAGTTTGGCTCGCTACTACACGTATCCACCGGCGCAAAATTTTGGCTCACAATTGAGATAGTGAGCGCCCGATAGGCATTCAGCCGCCCAAAAGTCAGGCGCATATTCTGAACGCCTGGTAGGTAAATCCTATATGGCAAGTCTAAGACCTCGGAGGTTTCCGCTGGCTCACCGAGGGAAGGCATCAGAGAGGTCGAAGCCGTCGCTTCCAGAGGGTCATCTGCTGATTGATATAGGCCCCACCATACTTGCGCATTGCTTAACGTGGGGCGAGCTGACCACACCAACCCTGCTACCCCAGACACGTGAGGTGTCGCTGCCGAGGTACCATTGGCCGTGCGATAACCGCTACTGAGATCAAGGCCATATATGTCTTCCCCTGGTGCCAAAATGTCCAGGTAGCTGTTGCGGTTGGAGAAGTCGGTCTCCTGATCCGTGTGACTGGTGGCTCCAACTGACAACACCCGTGGCGAAGATGCTGGGTAGCTCAGACGTTCTTTGTCGTAGTCATTACCCGAAGCGGCGATTAGTAGCCTGCCGCGCTCAAAAGCATAGTTAATGGTGCGGGCGATCGTTTGCGAACATCCGCAATTGGAGGCGTAACCTAGGCTCATGCTGATTATTTGCGCGCCTGCCTCCGCAGCGTACTGAATGCCTTGAGCAACGGTTTCAGCAGTACCTGCCCCCTCAGAATCAAGCACTTTTACTGGAAGAATTTGGCAGCCTTGACACACACCGGCTATGCCCTGGGCATTGTTGGTGTCCGCAGCAGCAACACCTGCACAATAGGTGCCGTGACCGTGATCGTCCATTGCATCGTCGTCATCGTTGATGAAGTCTTTGTCAATGTCCGTACGCACCCGTCCACCGGCCAGGTCGGGATGGCTATAGTCCACGCCGGTATCCACGATGGCAATCAACACAGTCGGATTGCCTGTTTCGATGTCCCAAGCTTCTGGAGCATCTATGTCAGCGTCAGGACTGCCACCAGTCTGCCCAGTATTGTGCAGTGCCCACTGTTTGCCGAAGTCGGTGTCATTTGGAAAGTCGGTTATTCTATAGATTCGATTGGGCTCAGCGTAGGCTATGGCTGGATCCCTCTGATATTCGGCAATCATGGTAAAGATGTCCGTTCCAGCAGGAACGATCAATTTGAACACTCCTGCCAGCCCATACTGTACAGCAATGGGGTCAGTCAGATCGAAGTGTGTGAACACAGGAGAAATTTGCTGGACGGCATACCTCTGATTTAGCCGATCAAGGGAGGCAATCCCTGTTTGACTCGGAGTTACCATCTGACCAGCAATGCGTTGCACCACCTCTGGCCTCAACCCGACGAGAATCTCGTTAGGAACGAACGAGCCTTCGAGTGGACGATTGGAGACAACACCTGCTCTTGCTCTGCTACCAGAACCATCGCTGGCAGCGAACGGCAAAAGAGTCACCATAGTGATACACATAGCCATGAGTAGAAGCTGACGACGCATCGTATAGTCCTCCTCATCCTACCTACACCGTGCAAAGCCATATTCATGTAATGTTTATGGGCCGCCCACGGCAACCTTCATCTCCAGAGAATCGGTTCCGCTTTGCACGCACCGGCACTTAGTCTAAACTCGAGATTTAAGGGGCAAAAGGTTTATCACTATCCTAGCAGTCTGTCGGAGAGAACACGTTTTGCTGAGAAAAGCCCCACTCGACCACGATTTTGAGCCGGAATTCAGGTCTCGCGCCCCACTTTTACCGCAAAAAGTGGTGAATTTAGGGGCAGCATTTTTCACTCCGACAGGCTGCTAGCAGCAAGCCGTTTCACGCACCGTTTCACCGAGCGTGTCCAATAACGTGTCAAAATTGGGCCCCAGATGGGCATATTGAAGTCAACAGCAGAATCAAAAGCGGAAGCGACTTCCTCAGCGTCGTTCATCGCTCTCAACAGTGCGTAATATCCTCAGGCTACTTGATTTCGTAGGGTTGGTTAAGCTCTGCGTAGGCAATGTGTGAGTCATCCTGGTAACCCTGAATCATCGCGTCCAGATCAGTGCCTCCCGGTACAGCCAGCTTGTAGATGCCGACTAGCCCATAACGGGCAGCGATTTCATCATCTGGTGAGACATCAGGGAACACGGGTACCATCTGGCTTACCTTCCATTTGCGGTTGAGAGAGTCCAAGGAAGGAATACCCGTGTCCACTGGGTCAGGTTCTTCGGGTTCACTCAGGAGCGGGATTGCCTCAGACTTGAGCGCGATCAGAATTTCATCGCTTGTAGTTTGCGCGGTGCCACAAGAAGCCAGCACTACACCCAGGGCAAGAGCAACAACAAGAATTACCAAAGACGAGGCTTCTGAGTAGGCCATCCTTATGTATCTTCTTATAGATGGCATTTTCATCCTCCCCTTTGAGTACCATCACTCAAGGCGATAAGTTAGAGCAGTGGCCCCATTCATGCTAGGCCACTGCTCGCAATCGCCCCGTGCCTGTCCCCGGCGCATTCGCCTCTTTGGACGGATGATCCGTCTGACCTTCGCTCTCAATCAACAAGCACCGAGATGCGCTCTAGTGAGACGACGCCGGGAGGCTCCGGGACGGCTGACCTAAATCTCATCTTTATTTTACGCCAGATTTCCCCTGCTGTCAATAGGTCCAATCTTAAAATTTACCCTCCGGCAAGGGCTGGCAGCGCGGGCAGAAGTGCGTGCCGCGCTGGCCCACCCTGATGCGCTCGATGGTTGCACCACAGCGCGGGCATGGCTGCCCCACCCGCCCGTATACCGCCAGCCGGCTGGCGAACTCGCCCGACCGACCATCGGCCTGCTGGTAGGCCGCGTCCGGGAGCGTCGTGCCGCCGCTGGCGATGGCAGCCCGCAGCACCGAACGAATCGCCCGGTGCAGCCGCCGCACCTCGGCGGGTGAGAGCGTATTGGCCCGGCGCAGCGGATGGATGCCAGCCTGCCACAGCGCCTCGTCGGTGTAGATATTGCCCAGGCCAGCCAGGAACTGCTGGTTTAGGAGCAGGGGCTTGATACGTCCACGCCGCCGCGCCAGCATGTCCCGCAATCGCGCCGCCGTGAAGTCGTCCGCCAGCGGTTCGGGGCCCAGGTCGCCCAGCACCTCCTGGGGTTCGGATGTCAACACCATCCGGCCAAACTTGCGCTGGTCGGAGAAGCGCAAGCGCCGCCCATCATCCAGGAAGAGCAGCACGCGGGAGTGTCGGTCGTTGAGGCCCCCACCTGACTCCAGCACCAGTTGTCCGGTCATGCGCAGGTGAACCAGCAACGTGTCACCGCCACTCAACGTGATCACCACCCACTTTCCACGCCGCCCCACGTCGGTGACCATCTGGCCCCTGCAGACGAGGCGACGGGCAAAGGCGGTTGGGTTGGGCGGGATGACGCTACGTGCCCAGTGCACCTCCACCCCGACGACAGTGTATCCAACCAGAGACGCTCGCAGCCCTCGGGTCACCGTCTCGACTTCGGGTAACTCAGGCATAGCGCGGCCATTATAAATGCGGTCGCTCTGCCTGTCAACACGATTCACCGGAAAGGGTGCGACGATTGTTCATCGGAATCTTTGCTCCTGATGCTTCGTGGCCGAGATTGAGTGAAAATCTCGTTGCTTCGAGCGGTTTTTTGGCGGATTTTCGCTCACAGAATGCCTCGTTTTTGCTTCAACAGCCGAGTTTGCAGGCCTTGCAGGCCTGCTGGCGGCCACACAACTCACTGGAATAGGTTTTTCCGACGATCAGTCGTCACTCCCCACCGGAAACACCCTGGCGAAGCAGGAGGTCAAACTGCGACTTGCACCAATCGCACAACTACATTATACTTGCAACAGTCACAATTAGACGACACATCGAGATACACAGATACCAGCAGTTGTGTAATGAATTTGGGAGCCATCCGCCACCTTGAAAGTCCCTGCGTTGCTCGCCGTATTGACCATCCTGACCCTCTGTGCAGCGTGCACGGAGCCGACCGCGCCCCCAACTCCTATCCCATCCCCCACCCCATCCCCCACGCCGGAACCCAAAACCCTCACCGTCTGCCTGCCCGACGAGCCCGACAGCCTCTACCTGTACGGCACCGGCGACCTGGCCGCCCAGCACGTCTGGCAGGCCATCTACGACGGGCCTCTCGATAGCCGCAACTACATCTACCAGCCGATCATCCTCACCAGCCTCCCCAGCCTCGCTAACGGCAGCGCTGCCGTGGAAACGGTCGCCGCCCAGGCTGGTGACCGCGTGCTCGCTGCCAGCGGCGAGGTGGTCGAATTGGCACCTGGCGTGACGGTCAAAGATGCCACCGGACAGCGCACGACCTTCGACGGCACGTCCATCCTGATGCAGCAGATGGTCGTCACCTTTACCCTCCGCCCCAATCTCTACTGGTCCGACGGCGCGCTGCTCACTGCCGACGACTCGGTGTTCTCCTTCGAACTCGCTGCCGACCCCCCCCCTTCATCCTCCCCAATGGGGGGGAGAGAGGGGGGGTATCCCCCCCAGTGGAGGGGAAAGAGTGGGGGGGAGCGCACCGCTGGCTACCGCGCCGTGGACGTGCGCACCGTCGTCTGGAGCGGCATCCCCGGATTTCTGGATCGCGCCTATTTCCTCAACTTCTGGCACCCGCTGCCCCGCCACGCCTGGGGCCACCTTTCCGCCGCCGAGTTACTCAGTGCCGGCGTCTCGACGCGGCAGCCCGTGGGCTGGGGCCCTTTCGTCCTCCGTGAGTGGGTCCCCGGCGACCACATCACCGCCGCTCGCAATCCCATCTACTTCCGCGCCCCAGAAGGGCTGCCCCGCGTGGACGAGGTCACCTTCCGCTTCATCTCCGATCCGGCCACGTTGGCGGGGGAACTCCTGGCCGGCCGCTGCGATGTGGTCACGCACGAGGCTGCAGACGCGGTGAGCGCCGTGCTTCCCCCCCCTCCATCACCCCCAACGGGGGAGCAAGAGGGGGAGAGCACGATACTCTCCACCTACGACGCCCGCTGGGAACTCCTGGCCTTCGGCATCAGCCCGGCCATCGGCTA
>CAZZEX010000126.1:0-12421 GCA_964653285.1 uncultured Anaerolineales bacterium | reverse complement strand
TTGGCATTACCGTGATTGGGTTGTAAAAGTACGAAGTTGTTTTTGAACAGGTCCTAAATTGATTTGGGATTTGAGATGTCACTAGCAGCCACATTGAAGGTTACAGCGCCCGTTCAGGTGCTTGCGCGCCTGAGCATCGGCGAATCTATTCAGGACACGCGGGTCACTGGTCTGCTTGACCTCGACCCACTGGTCGTGAGTCGCTGGCTCTGCGGCGAGGACCTGCGCGGCATCTACCAGCCCATCATCCTGCGCCATTGCATTCTCGACGGGCTCGATCTGGAGGGGCGCACGTTCTATGAGATGGTGGAGTTGGTCGGCTGTCGCATCGTAATGGCTCATTTCAAGCGGGCCTACTTCTACTCCAGTTTGCTGATCGAGGACTGTGTCTTTGAGGGGGACTTTGAGGGCCAGGATATTCAGAGCGACGGGCGCATGGTGGTTCACAACACCGTCTTCGCTGGCTATACAGACTTCAGTGGGGTCAGTTTGCGCAACAAGGTCAATCTGCTCGACGTCTCTTTCCCCGGCGGCACCAATCTGTTGCACGTGCTGGCCAACGGATCGCGGGAGCGGCTCGGGCGGGAGATCATGATCAATGGCTGCCGGTTTCGCGCCGCCGATGTGCCTGCCGTGCTAGAGGCAGCGCAACTGGGAATCACGCCACCTATCAAGGGCGATCCGTGTGGCGCGGAAGGCAAACGGCGGGAGTTCGTCGAGCCTGAAGAAGGCGACCTTGTCCGCGTCGTCATCGGCCTTTAGCTCACCCCCCACCAGCCGGGCCCAGTAAACGATGACGATGTTGGCCGCGCCATCGGGTTCCGGCCCGATGACGTCGAGCAAGCCGGTGATCTCGACCTCCAGCCCGGTCTCCTCGCGACACTCGCGCACCGCGGCCTCGGCCGGGCGCTCGTCAAACTCGACGAAGCCGGCGGGGAAGGACCAGAACCCCTTACGCGGACCCAGCGCCCGGCGGATGAGGAGCACCTTGCCCCCGTGCTCGACGAGTACGCCGGCAGCGACTTTGTGATCGTGGAAGACGATCCGATCACAGGCGGAGCAGAAGCGCCGCACCCGCCCAAAGGCCTCCCGGTCTTCGAGCGCGTGACCGCAACAGGGGCAGTAGTTCAGTTCAAGTACCCGCGACAAGTAAGAGGCCCCCTATCCACCAATCGCTAACGGCTAACGGCTCACCGTTAACGGCTATTCATTGGCGGCGGACACGCCAGGCCCATATGGTGGCCAGCGCCAGTCCCAGGGCGGTCAGGCCCAGGATGACTTCCGGTGCCTGCCACGGCGAGATCGTAGCGAGTTCGGCAACTTCACTCTCCGGCGCACCCGGCCCACCTTCCGCTGTCTCTGGCTCTTCCCCCCCGACCACCCGGGGGGCGGCTTCGCCCACCTCACTCGGAGTGGGCTCCGCGCTGCCCATGCCTCTCTCCGGCATCACTGTAGCCGTCGCCAGGGCGGTTGGGGCTGCAGCGGCTTCCCCCCCTACAATCGGGCCAGGGCTCGGTGCCAGGGCAGCGGATTCCTCGATCGGGCCACCGCCCCCCGCCAGCATGGTGGCTGCCACACCTTCTGGCGTCGCTGGAGCGGCCGGGGCTGCAACGGCTTCCTCCGCCACGGGCGGGCTAGAGGTCAGTGCCGGGGCAGCGGGTTCCTCAATCAGGCCGTCACCCTCCACCGGCACGGTGGCTACTATATCTTCTGGCGTCTCCACAGCGTAGTGCTCCGCCTCGGCGGTGGCTGAAGCCACCGCTTCGAGCGGGACCTCCGCCACTGTCGGGAGCGGGGTGGCAGCGGGCACCACCTTCTCGACCTCGACCTGGGCCACGACTTCTTCGCTGCCCGGCGAGGGCTCCAGTGCCACCCGTGGGGCCTCGGTCTCCATCAGCGGTTGGGCTGCCGGTGCGAAGGCCCGCCCGCCTACACCGGAAAGCAGTAGGTCGCCGGCCAGGACGACGACGAAGAGGAGACTGACGACGGCGGTCGCTGCCGTCAGCAACGGAGCAGCCCAGGCGCGACGGGATCGTGCCGATAGTGCGGGCCGCGGGCGCACCCCCACCGTCCGCAGCAGGATGAAGTTGCACGGGATAGGAACCTGGGGCAGGTCGCGCACCAGCGCCACGGTATGGCGCAGCGCCTCCAATTCGGCTCGCAGCGCCGGGTCTGTTGCCAGTTGCGCCTCCAGGCGTGCCCGCTCTCCGGTGCCCAGTTGACCATCCAGGTATGCCGAAAGCAGCTCGTCCCGCCGCTCTCGTTCCCCCGTTCGTCGTGTGAACAATCCCATCGTCATTCCCCTGAACTTACGCTTGCCCCTCGTCCTTGCTTCCTTGCTTCCTGCTTCCTTGCCTCCTTGCTTCCTGCCTCCTGCTTCTCGCCCCTTTACTCAAGACGATACCGCGCGGGCAAAAGTTCCCCCTGGGAGCGGAGGTAATCGCGCAGCTTGCCCCGCGCCCGCGCCAGGCGCGATTTCACCGTTCCCAGCGATACGTCCGTCGCCTCGGCGATCTCTTGGTAGCTCAGTCCCTGCACATCGGACAGCACCAGCGTGATACGCTGGTCGGGGGGCAGCGTCTCAATGCCGGCCTGGACCACGTGGGCCATCTCCTGTCGCTCCGTGTACTCCTCCGGCCCCTCGTGCCCGTTGATCATTGCAGGATTGGCGTCCTCGTCCACTTCGCCGAAATCCTCAAACGACGTGGTCGGGCGACGCTTGCGGCGGCGCAGTTCGTCGTAGCAACCGTTGGAGACGATACGCAGGAGGTAGGACTTAAAGGAGCCACCACGGAAGCGAGAGATGCTCTGGAAAGCGGAGATGAAGGCTTCCTGAGTGGCGTCAGACGCCGAGGCAGGGTCGCCCATGATGCGATAGGCAAGGTTATAGACCTGCTGCTGGTAGGCCAGCACCAACTCGTTGAAGGCGTCTACCTGGCCCTGCTGGGCGGCGGAGATAAGAGCCGCTTCGTCCATTGGATTCCGTGAAATACCAGCAATGTGTCTTCGGTCTTCCTGATTCGGGGTCTGATACGGTCGGCGGCGAAACGACGCCCCCGACCGGTCGCCCAGCCTGCTCCTTCCAGCCTCACCCATAGGATGTCAGCAGCGAAGTCGTACCCCCTCTTCGATGCGGTAAGGTGAAAACCAAATCTACGCAGCCCCCCTGTCTACCGTGTACCACACTTCGCTTCACCGGGTGTGTCGAGCGATTGCTGCGCTAAGGTGCGCGCCAAAGAGTGTTATCAGCCCGATGATGTATATCCATAACATGAGGGCTACAACCGCTCCCAGGGAACCATACACTAACTCGTATTGAACGATCCCACTGCTGAGGTACCAGGTGAAACCGTTCGTGGCGATTTCCCACGCCAGGGCCGCCACCAACGCCCCCCAGAAAGCCTCCGACCACTTGACCTTCGCGTTTGGCACCCAACGATACAGACCCAGAAGCGCAAGAAATGCGAACAGCCGTGGTACTACGCTCGATAAGATCGTCCACAAGGGGGTTTCATACATCGAAAGCCCCCCTCCCAGAGGCACGCTAAATCGAGCCAAGACGTCGAGCACAGTGTTTGAGACTGATGAAAAGGCCAGCAGCACTGCCAGGCCGCCGACCATCCCCAGGGCCATCAAGCGGTCTTCCAGGAAGCCGCGCGGCTTGGCTTCTGGCCAGGCGCGGTTGATGTTGCGTGCCAAAGCCGTGAGAACGCCTGTGGCCGACCATACCAGACCGATCAGCGCCACCAATCTCACTGTTCCGCGCAGTTTGAGAACCACTTGAATATTTCTTTCGATCAGCGAATGAGAGACTGGGAAGGCTTCATCCACAAAATCCAGCACCTGCCGCTGGACCTGTTCGCTTTCCAGCACAAAACTCCCGCCGGCAATGAGGGCGAGCAATAAGGGAAAAAGAGAAAAGACCGCGTAATAGGCAATACTGGCGGTGGCTTCCGCCGCGCGGACATCGCCGAAGCGCTGGATAGCGTCAGCTAAGACGGCTAAAGAACCGCCGGTAAGGTCATTGGCCCGATCATAAAACCCTTTTATCTTATCGGTGAGGTTCTTCTTTGAATTGCCTATCATAGGTGGCGTAGTGCTTTCGCTTCCAACGGTTCTCATCGTGTGAACTTATTTTACTCGCAGACAGTCAAAAGTCAAAAGGGCACAAGTCGCGACAGGTGAAACTGGCTCACATTTCATTCGTCGGCACAAAGGAGGGCCCGGGCGAGGCCTGGCGGTGGCAGCCTGACCGGTTCCAATCCCCAGGCGGCCCGCACCTGGTCGAGTTCTCCCTGTGGGACCTCCAGCGCCAGGCCACAGGCCAGGACGCTTTCGAAGGCGGCCCGATACCCGGTAGGAGCCTGCAGGCTTACTGCGCGGCGCTGTTCCATCATCAGCCCGTAGATGTCCACCTCTCCAGGGCAGGCCTCCTGACAGCGCCAGCAGGAGGTACACAGCCACACCGAGTAGTCAGTGGCGTCAGGGTCGGCGAGGAAACTGACGATAGCGTGGCCGCCCACCATCTCCACAGGGCAGACGGTGACACAGGTGCCACATTGGATGCAAGATTCGGGGTGATTCATCGCCACGTGCCCTCCCGCAGTCCCAATTCCTCCTCCGGCAGCCCCATCGCCAGCCCGACCAGTTGCGGCAGGAGAAGCGCCTGCTTGCGCAAGCCTGGCTCATCGCGGATGATCAACCGCTGAAAACGGCGCAACAGCAACTGGCAGTTGCCGCAGCCATGGAGCAAGAGGTCGGCTCCCTGGACCGCTTCCAGTTTGCGCCGCCCGGCCGCCAGCGCCAGGCTCGGATCGGCCAGGTAGAGGGTCGCGCCGCAGCACTCATCCTCGCCGCCGTACTCCACTACCTCCGCACCGGTCAGTTCGACCAGGCGGCGCAGGCTCTGGGGTTCCATCGGGTCATCGCCTGAGTCATCGCTCCCCATCACGTCGCCGGGGCGAAAGACCTGGCAGGGATTGGTGAGGGCCACGTGGAGGGAGAGAGGGCGTATGATCCGCGTCCGCAGCTCTTCCTCCCGCCCGGCCAACAGCCGCACCAGGTGTTTCACCTCCACCTGCCCGGTGACCGAGAGACCCAACGGCTCCAGGCGGCGGTTCGCCTCAGCGCGCACGTCGGGGTCTTGCAACGCGCGGGCGGCGCGGGTGAGGGTGTTGGTACAGCCGCCACACACGGTCACCACCGTCCCGTGTCCCATCCGTTCTACCAGTGCCAGGTTGTATGCGGCCAGGTAGACCCAGCCAGCGGTGAAGGATTCGACGACGGGCGAGCCGCAGCAAACGGCCTCCTGGACGATCTCCAACTCAATCCCCAGCGCCCTCAGCACGGCACGGGTGGCCGCTTCGTATTCGGGCATACGCTGAAGGACCAGACAGCCAGGATAAAAGGCAAATTTAAATCTCAACTCTCAACTCCCACAGTCCAAGAGCACCCCACAAATCACCGCGATCCGCTACGTTGTTGAGGTGCAGAGAGACAAGAGCCCTCACGATGGCGATTAGGTGTACTGGTCAATCCGGCTGGGGGTGACCCGACCAGACCGCGACAGGTGACGCGACTTCTGAAACAGCAGCGTGGCCGCTATGCGCAATATGGACTGCGCTTCACGGGAGAGGACGTGTCGGAAGTCCACCATGTGAGGGGAGACCATCAAGCGCGATTCGGGAGTGGCGGCGAAGGGGGCAACCCCTTAGCCGACCACAACTTAGCGGGCGTTTCTGATACGTTACACGGCTAAATTGAACTCCACTCTGCTATGCTTTTGAGGTGCACCCCAAAAGTTGTACCGATCTGAGCTGTGTTTATTGTGACTCCTCGGTCAACTAGAGAACCGTCTCAGGCCTGGCAACTGCCGAAACCGAAAGACGAGACGAATCGGCTGAGACCAATCCCTCTCGCCTTCCCTTTGGGATCAAAGCTCATTATACACGGCGAGGGAGATTGGTCAAGTCGCCTGGTTGGTCGGTCAACAATTGGGCTGCGTGGAAAATTGCCCGCCGTGAAGAAAAACTGGCGAAAAAACTGAATGCCTTCCTCATAGCCTGCTGCGCCGCTTCCACCGTTGCCGGGCTGAATCAAGAGCAGGCACTCCGCCGGGATGTTGGTCCCAGCAGCAAGAGGGCATTTGATTACACCCCAGCCTCCCCATCAAAAAGGGCCGGATAACGAACGCTGCAGCCCTGTTCCCCGCTCCCTTGTTCCTAGCGCGGTGCGCTCGCAGCACTGGGGGTGGTACAAATATCCTATTGAGACGGTGGCTGAGTAGTGGTAATATAGTAATGTCTCGTGGTCGCTCTATATAGCCCGCTAATTGTCACTGCCTGTAACCGCTGCGAGTGGGAAGAGGAGAAAGAAATGTTTCAGCCACAGGTTTGCCTGTTGATCCGCGCTCTGCCTGCCATCGCCCTCGTGGTCGTCGGCCTTGTGCTGATTGTGTTGCTGTTCTGGTAATCCCCAAGGTTGATTGAGCAGTCCATGCATTCTCACCATTGATGTCTCAGACGTCGTGAGGCTAGCCGAGAGGCGTAATCCTGATGGATGACGCCATTTCTTGCCGCGCCGACCCTTGCGTCAGGGTCGGCGCGGTCACGTTCTGCACTTGACACGGAGGCCGGCTTATGGGATAATTTGCCTCCAAATACAATCGAGGGGGTATTTTATGAGGAAACTACTTAGATCGCTTGTGCCTCTAACCTTGCTGCTTGGCCTGACGCTGGCGTGTGGGCTGAGCGGAGGCGGTGAGGAAGCACCGCCACCGACCGAGGCGCCCTCCGGCGGTGAGGAAGCGCCACCGCCGACCGAGGCACCCTCCGGTGGTGTGGGAACCGAGGAGGAAGAAGAGATCAGCCTGTCTTCCATCACCAGCGGCCTGCAAAGCCTGGATAGTTACCGCAGCCATTTCGAGATGACCTTCGATGGCGCCACAGGCGGCGAGGCGGAGCATTGGGTCTACGAGATGGATGCGGAATATGTGCGCGAGCCGTTTGCCCAGCGCCTCGTGATGCGGATCCCTGATGCAGAGGAGGGCTTCGAAATCGTCTACATTGGTGACAGGCAATACATCGTCTTTGAGGAAGACCAGTGTATCTCATCGTCAGCCGAAGAGGGTGAAGCAGTGGATATGGAGATATTCGAGCCTGAAGACATTATCGGCGGGCTGGAGAACGCCCATCGCGTCCGGCCCGATGAACGTGTCAACGGCATCCTCTGCCGCCACTATACTTTCGACGAGGGCTCTATTCTCTGGGCCGGCTTTGCTCATGCTGGAGGCGAGGTGTGGGCGGCAGTGGATGGGGACTACGTCGTCAGGTACACGCTGGAGGCCGACGGCAAAGACCCTACCACGGGAGATGAAGGACACATCGAGTGGAAGTACGAGATACGCGACGTCAACGCGCCCATCACCATCGAACCGCCACCCGGCTGCGAGGCTGAGGAAAGTGAGTTCCCCATAATGCCCGACGCGACCGACGTGGCCACGATGGGCGGTATGACGACGTACACCTCGGCCAGTTCCTTCGACGACGTGCTGGCTTTTTATCAGGAGCAGATGCCGGCCAACGGCTGGAGCGACACGGGCGATTCCTTCACCAACCCGGGCAACGCGATGCTGAGTTACGCCAGGGAGGGGCGCACTGTCACCATCATGCTGACCAGCCAGGATGGGGCAGTTTCGGTTGCCATCATGAGCGAGTGATGCTGGCGACCCGACTGTGTAGACAGGCCGTCCCCGCTTGGGGGCGGCCCGTTCTTATCTTGCCAGCGCCGCTTTTCCAATGTACAATTAAGTGCGCTGCCCTGAAGAGGCGGCGCTGGAAAACCCAACACCGGCTCTTCAGGCCGGTGGCCAGCCCCAGCCTTTCAGGCCGGTGCATGCGATGATAAGGAGCCAACGATGAATACCAGCCTCGATCAACTGTGCATCAATACCCTTCGCACGCTGACGATGGACGGCGTGCAGAAAGCCAAATCCGGTCACCCGGGTATGCCGATGGGGGCGGCGGATCTGACCTACGTGCTGTGCACCCGCTTCCTCAAGCACAATCCGGCCAACCCTGCCTGGCCCAACCGTGACCGATTTGTCCTTTCGGCCGGGCATGGCTCAATGCTGCTCTACAGTTTGCTCCACCTCACCGGCTACGACCTGCCGCTGGAGGAACTCAAAAACTTCCGCCAGTGGGGGAGTAGCACCCCGGGCCACCCCGAATACGGCTGCGCCCCCGGCGTCGAGACGACCACTGGCCCACTGGGACAGGGCTTCGCCAACGGGGTGGGGATGGCGATGGCCGAGCGTTTCCTGGCCGCCACCTTCAACCGGCCTGGTTTTCCCATCTTCGACCATTTTACCTACGCCATTATCTCCGACGGCGACCTGATGGAGGGCGTGAGCCACGAGGCGGCCAGCCTGGCGGGACATCTGGGGCTGGGCAAACTCATTTACCTCTACGACGACAATGAGATCTCTATTGAGGGCTCGACGGACATCGCCTTTACCGAAGACGTCCCGGCCCGTTTCCGTGCCTACGGCTGGCACGTGCAGGAGGCGGATGGGTACGACCTGGACGAGATTGCCGCCGCCATCCGCGCCGCCCAGGCGGAGACGGAGCGCCCCTCGCTCATCGTCTGCCACACCCACATCGCCTACGGCAGCCCCCACTTGCAGGACAAAGCCAGGGCCCACGGCGCTCCACTGGGAGAGGAGGAGGTGCGGCTGACGAAAGAGGCGCTAGGCTGGCCACCCGACGCCCACTTTCTCATCCCTGATGAGGCACTGGCGGTGTTCCGGCAGGCGGTCGAGCACGGACGGCAGGCAGAGGCCCAATGGCGCAAGACCTTCGAGCGTTACCGGACGGCGTATCCTGAGGAGGCTGCGCTTCTGGATACGCTGTGGGCAGGGGAGTTGCCCGCAGGATGGGAGGACGCGCTGCCCACCTTCGCTCCCAGCGATGGCCCGCTGGCCACGCGCAAGGCCTCCGGCGCAGTGCTGAACGCGCTCGCCCCCGTGCTGCCCACGCTCATCGGCGGCTCGGCCGACCTGGCCCCCTCCAACGTCACGCTACTCAAGGGCTCCACCGACTTCCAGCGCGAGACCCCCGCCGGACGCAACCTCCATTTCGGCGTGCGCGAACACGCTATGGGGTCCATTCTCAATGGGCTGGCGCTGCACGGCGGCGTGCTCCCCTACGGCGGCACCTTCCTGGTCTTTTCGGACTACATGCGCCCGCCGGTGCGGTTGGCGGCGATGATGGGACTGCCCGTCGTCTACGTCTGGACGCACGATAGCGTCTGGATCGGCGAGGATGGGCCGACCCACCAGCCGGTCGAGCACCTGGCGGCGCTGCGGGCCATCCCCAACCTGGTCCTCATCCGCCCTGCCGACGCCAACGAGACCGCTGCGGCCTGGCGTGTGGCACTGGAGCGACGAGACGGCCCCACTGCGCTGGCCCTCACCCGCCAGAAGTTGCCTGTGCTATTCGAGACCACCCGTGACCCGGCCGAGACGGTCACCCGTGGGGCCTACGTCCTGGTCGAAAGTTCTGGCATCCCCGACGTGATTCTCATCGCCAGCGGCTCCGAGGTGCACCTGGCTCTGGAGGCACGGGACCTGCTGGCTGAAAAGGGAATAGGAGTGCGGGTGGTGAGCATGCCCAGTTGGGAACTCTTCGACGCACAGCCAGCCTCGTACCGGGAGGCGGTGTTGCCGCCGCAGGCGACGGCGCGGCTGGCGGTCGAGGCGGGCGTGGTGCAGGGATGGGCCAAGTACGTCGGCCTGGCCGGCGACGTGATGGGGCTGGAACGTTTTGGCGCATCGGCCCCCTACAAGGTATTGATGGAAAAGTTTGGCTTCACTCCAGAGGCGGTGGTGCGGCGGGCACTGCGGCTGTTGGATAGGGTGTAGTGGGGCGCAGGATGACCGACGCAGGTGCGTATCCCCTCACGTACACCGGTTACTACGACGCCGAGCGCCGGCCCGTGCGCGGCGTTGTGCCAGTGGAGGAGGTGATCACCCTCTACGTGAACGGCCAGCCACTGGTCAGCCTGATGTGCACGCCGACCCAGTTGGAGGAACTGGCGCTGGGCTTCCTGTTCAACGAAGGGCTGATCGAAGGGCCAGACGAAGTGGCGGTGCTCGAGTTGTGCGGCGGGGAGCGGTGCCTGGACATCTGGCTTGAACATGACATAGAGGCCCCCAAACTGCGCGTCATCACCTCCGGCTGCTCCGGCGGTACCACCTTTGAAGACGTGACCAGCGTGCATCACCGGGTTGAATCGGGCCTGCGCGTTACGCCGCAGCAGGTGACACAGTTGATGGAAGAGTTATCACGCGCCACTGTCCTCTATCACCGGGCGGGAGGGATTCACGGGGCAGCATTGGCCGAGGAGGGACGATTGCTGTGCACAGCGGAGGACGTCGGCCGCCACAACGCGCTCGACAAAATCGCTGGCATCTGCCTGCGGCAAGGCCAGCCCATGCAAGATCGCGTCCTGCTTACCACCGGGCGCGTCAGTTCCGAGATGGTGAACAAGATAGCGCGGATGGGGGTGCCCATCGTCATCTCGCGCACCTCGCTGACCTCGCTTTCGGTCCAACTGGCGCGAGCGTGGGGCGTCACGCTGATCGGCTACACGCGGCGGCGCAGTTTCCGCGTCTACGCCGGCGCAGAGCGGGTCGTTGCAGCGGGTGAGTGAGCAAGTGTTTGTAGTAACCGCTTCAGCGGTTGAAAAAGCCGCTGAAGCGGCCACTACGAACCGACTCAGCCCCGGGGTCATGCACGCCAATAAATGACACACGATGCATATCCTGGGGAGGATTTCCGGCTACGTCCAAGACGTGACAGGCTTTTCGCGCCCGGCCAAACTGGTGCTGCTCAGTTGTCTCCTCACCAGCCCGGGGTATTCGCCCTTCGTCGTGCTGTTCAACCTCTACCTCAAACGCCTGGGGTACGGCGAGGCTTTCATCGGCGACCTGGTCTCGGTGACGGGGCTGGCGACCGTGCTGACGGCGCTGGCGCTGGGGCTTCTGGGTGATCGCGTGTCGCGACGCTGGCTGTTCCGCATCGGCGTGGCGATGAATGGGTTAGCGTTGGCGGCCGGCTCTCTGCTGGCTGGTCGCGCCGGACTGTTGGCTGCTAACGCCGTCGCCGGGATCAGTTTCCCCCTCTGGCACATCGCCTACATTCCCCTTCTGACTGGCTATAGCCGGGAGGAGGAGCGCACGCACCTTTTCAGCGTCGTCGCTGCTGCCTGGCTGGTGACCGGTGTGCTGGGGAGCGGACTGGCTGGGGCGTTGCCAGGCTTCTACGCTGCGCTGACAGGGGCACAACCGGAGGGGATACCGGCCTACCGCTTCGCGCTGCTGGCCGGCGCCAGTTGCTACGGCCTGGGGCTCCTGCCATTGCTGTTCCTCCCCAAAGAGAAGAAACAGCAGCAGGATGAGAGCGTGGAACAGCCCATCACCCCCTCGCAGGTCGTGAGTGGCCAAATCGCCGCCTTCACGGCGGTGGCGGCCCTGCTCGCTTTCGGTGAAGGGACGATCTTGCCCTTCCTCAATCTCTTCTTCAAGGAGCGGCTGGGGGCCGAGACTGGCACAATCGGCCTGACCTTCGCCGGTGCCAAGATGGTCGCCTTCGCCGCTTCGTTCCTGGTGCCGGCGCTGACGCAGCGCTGGGGGCAAGTGCGCACGGTGACCGGCCTGCGGCTCGCCCTCCTGCCTTTCCTGGCCGGAATGTCCCTGTCCCCTTCCCTCGGATTGGCGGTGCCGTGCTACTACCTCTGGAGTGCGCTGTGGAATATGACCTTTCCCGCAACGCGGGCCTTCCAGATGGCGCTCATCCCGGAAAACCGGCGCGTGCGCGTGACCAGCCTGGCCGGGCAGCGCTCGGGCGTGGCACAGAGCCTGGCGGGGGCGGCAGCCGGTGCCCTGGCCGGCCGGTTGATCCTGCGTCTGGGCTACCCCACCGTCTACCTGATAACCATCCCGTTCCTCCTCATGGGCACGCTGGTGTACTACGCCGTTTTCCGGCGGTATGAGCGGGAGGGAACGACAGGTGTATAAGGTGCAAGGCACTTCCGAACCGCGTTTCTCATACTCGGATCAACCACTGGCAATGCTACTTCTCGCAACAAGGCTGCATTGTAAGTGCCTCGCATCTGACTTCGAGAAAACCTTGCAATCGTGCATCGTGTTTTACTTGACATAGAACGTATGTTCGTGTATAATAAGATCAGCGAAGATACCTGACAAGGATGAACAGAATGCGGGACATAGAGCCTTCACAACACGCACGAGATATGCTACAGGAACGAGAGATTCCTGAGGAGTGGATGTGGCGGGTCATCTACATTTTGTATCATCTCAATAAGTTGGGGCAGGTCTGTTGGTGATGGTGAAATGCCTACC
>CAZZEX010000125.1:0-12603 GCA_964653285.1 uncultured Anaerolineales bacterium | reverse complement strand
GCCGCTCCGCACGTGTCCACTTGACGTACACTGCCCAACTCAGATAGTCCACGATTTGCAGGTAAGGATGAGACCTGGAAGCATGCATGATGGACATCCCGGCGCTGAGAAGTTCCAGGAGAAACTGGACAGAGATGCGCGTGCCGCGAACGATGGGCTTACCTCCTAGGATGTTGGGATTGCACACGATACGTCTCATCAACTATATCTCCTCTCCCTTCCATTATACCGCATTTCGCTCTTGCGCCACAGAACAAGCCCTTCCACGCCCCAATTTACCAGTTCCCCAATCTACCAACTTCCTTTCCTCCCCTCAGATAGACGCGCACCACCCGTGGCAACAGGCTGGTGGTCACCTCGTAGTTGATCGTCTCGGCCCAGCGGGCGACCTCCTCGGCCGGGATGTGCCTCTCCCCCTGCCATCCGATCAACACCACCTCGTCGTGTAACTGGACGGCCGGGATGTGGCTGACGTCCACGACGAACTGGTCCATACACACGCGCCCGACGATGGGTGCTCGCTGACCGTGGACGAGGACCGCGCCCCGGTTGGAGAGGATGCGATGGTAACCGTCGCCGTAACCGACGGGGACGAGCGCCACGCACGTGGGCTTGTCGGTAATGTACGTCCGGCCGTAACTGATGCTGGCCCCGGCGGGCAACGTGCGCACGCGGGCCACCCGGCTCTTGAGCGTCAGAGCCGGATGCAGTGGAATGGCTGGCTCTACCTCGTCCGAAGGGCGCAAACCGTACAGAGCGATGCCACAGCGTACCATGTCCAGCGCCATCTCCGGCAAATCAAGCGTGGTGGCGCTGTTGGACACGTGTTTGAGGGGAAAGGTGAAGCCCGCCACCTCCAATTGTTTTACCACGTCCATGTAGATACTGAACTGGCGGCGGGTGAAGGTCTTGTCGGCCAGGTCAGCCACGGCGTGGTGCGTATACAACCCCTCCAGAGCCAGGCCCGGCAGATTGCTCAGGAAGCGCACGAAATCCAGCACCTCGTCCGGCAGGAGGCCGTAGCGGCCCATGCCGGTGTCCACTTTGAGGTGGATGGGCAGCAGTTTGTCTGCGGCCACTGCCGCCGCCGACAGCGATTCGGCCTGCACCTCGCTGTTGACCGTCGGGGTCAGGTCCCAGCGCACGACGCGCTCCGACTCGGCGGGCAGGGTGTAGCCCATGATGAGGGTGGGGGCAGTGATACCCGCCTGGCGCAGTTGCACGCCCTCCAGTGTGCGGTGTACTGCCAGGCGCGTGGCGCCGCCCCCCAGCGCCGCCCGCGCCACCGGCACCGCCCCGTGGCCGTAAGCGTTGGCTTTGACGGTGACCATCAGTTCCGCTTTCCCCCCGGCGCGGGCCTTCAGGCCAGCGGCGTTGAAGGCGATGGCGTCCAGATCAATCTCCGCCCAGGTCAGAATGTCGTCCAGTTCCACGTTCACGCTCCTAAAGAACACGGATTGGCAGGATTAAACGGATTTCATGCAAAAGCCCCCTGCGCCTAAGACGAGGGGGCCATCTCTTGCATCCTGTATCTTGCATCCTGCATCCTGCATCCTGAGAATCACCCGCCCAGGTAAGCCTTCTTCACCTCCGGGTTGGCGGCCAGTTCCGCCGATGCCCCTTCCAGGACGACGCTTCCAGTTTCCAGCACGTAGCCCCGCCGCGCGAACTGCAGTGCCATACGGGCGTTCTGCTCCACGAGAAGAATCGTCGTTCCCTCCTGATTGATCTCCTTCAGCACTTTGAATACGTCTGCCATCAGCAGAGGGGCCAATCCCATGGAAGGTTCGTCCAGGAGCATTACTTTTCTTCCGCTCATAAACGCCCTGCCGACAGCCAGCATCTGCTGTTCACCCCCGCTCAATGTCCCGGCTTTCTGGGTCTTCCTTTCGGCCAGCCGTGGGAAGAGGGAGAACACCCGCTCAAGGTCCCGCTCAATATCTTTGCCATTCTCGCGGGCAAAGGTGGCCAGGCGCAGGTTCTCCATAACCGTCAGGTTGCCGAACAAGCGCCTTCCTTCGGGGACATGGGAGATACCAAGTTCGCTGACCACTTTATCGGCGCGATACTTGAGCAGGTCTTCCCCTTTGTAGGTCATCCTGGTTCCCGATTCGACAGGGACCAGGCGGGATATTGCTCTCAGCGTAGTGCTCTTGCCAGCCCCGTTGGCCCCGATCATACATACGATCTCACCTTCATCTACCTGGAAACTGATGCCATGGAGGGCCCTGATCCCCCCGTAGGAAACTCTGAGATTCTCTACCGATAGCAGCATCAGGTCACCTCCTCTTTGCCCAGATAGGCATCAATTACCCTGGGATTGTTTCGTATTTCCTCCGGCGTGCCCTCCGCTATTAACTCTCCGAAGTCTATGGCCTGAATGGTCTCGCAAAGTTCCATAGCCACTTTCATCCTGTGCTCGATGAGGAGAATGGCCGGTCCTAACTCGTCTCGTATCTGTCGGATGACCCCCATCATCTCCAGCATCTCTTCTGGGTTCATCCCGGCCGTGGGCTCATCCAGGAGCAACAGGTTGGGTTCAGAAGCCACCGCCCTGGCCATCTCCACTTTTCTCTGGACACCGTAGGGCAGATTGGTCACTATCTCGTCCGCGTAGTGGCTGATCCCCAACATCTCCAAAAGTTCATAAGCCATCTTTTCGCTCTCGGCCTCTTCCCTGTGGCGTCGAGCCGTGCCGAGGAAGGCTCCGATCAATCCATAGTGAAGTTTCGAATAGCGGGCCAGCCTCACGTGATCGAAGACAGTCATGTGCCTCCACAGGCGCAGGTTCTGGAAAGTCCTGCAAACGCCCATGGCGGCGATATCGTAGGGTTGCAGCCCTACCAGATTCTTGCTCTCCAAGAGGATCTCTCCCTCGGTGGGCTGGTAGATACCCGTGATAAGGTTGAAGATGGTGGTCTTTCCCGCCCCGTTAGGCCCGATCAGCCCTCTCAACTGGCCTTTATCTATCTCCAGTTGATAGTTGTAAACGGCCCGCAAGCCACCGAAGTAATGGGTCATGTTATTGACTTGAAGCAGGGGCATGCCTCACCTCCCTTTCTCCAGTTTTTGCCGGGGCTTCAGGAGATCCTCGACGTTGACTTCCGTGAAAGCGATCAGGCCCGTTGGACGCAGGATCATGAGGACGATGAGTAGCACAGGGATCACGATCCACTTGAAGAGCTCCAAAGGACGCAGCACCTCCATCAGGAGCTGGATGCCAAACGCGCCAGCGATGGAACCGACGACCGAGTTCAACCCGCCCAGATAGACCATCGCCAGCACCTCGCTGAGTTTCTTTACGTCAAAGGTGCCTGGATTGATGTAGCCCATCACGTGGGCGAAGAGCCCCCCCGCGACTCCGGCCCAGAAGGCAGCGAAGAGGAAGGTCACCATCTTTGTGCGACGGGTATTGATGGTCATGGTACCGGCGGCGGTTTCGTCATCTCGTACCGCGCAGGCCGCCTTGCCAATCGTAGAACGCGTGAAGTTGTAGATCGTCCACACGCAGATCGCCGTCCAAGCAAACACGGTGGGTAGATTGGCCCACTTCGGCTGGTTCATGAGGCCGCGAGGACCGCCGATGATTTCCAGGTTCTCAATCACGCTCTTGACGATGAACAGGAACGCCAGGGAAATGATGGCCAGATAATCACCTCTGGTTCGGAAGGAGGGGATGGCTACCAACAAGGCTCCCACAGCGGCCACCAACCCGCCGCCGATCAGCGCGAGGGGGAACAAGAATGGCCCCAGTGCCGGGGGCAGAAGCGGAGCCCCGAAGACGTCGTCTTGGACAAAGAACAAGACGGTCAAGATCGAAGCGACGTAGGCCCCCATCGCCATGAATCCAGGGTGAGAGCAAGAAAACTCCCCCATATAGCCATTCACCAGGTTCAGGCTGAGGGTGAGGATGATGGATATAAAAATGAAGCTCAGAAAGAGCATGCGGTAGGCGCTGGTGCCGCCCCACAAATGCAGCGTGGCGTAGAGTAATCCCAGGTGAACGACCAGCGAGACCCAGAGTGGGAACCTGTCGAGAAGCAGTTTGGCCAGCCTGTTGGCCAGGGGAGCGCTCAAGCGGGCGACGATCAAGGTCGGCAGGGCATAGACCAGGAGGACGTAAGCCACTGCACTGGGAATCAGCGCCGGCTTGGTCAGCATGATCCGCAGGCCGAACAGGCCGGGGACGCCGGACAGGCCGAGCGCTCGAGCCAATAAGCGGCCCGCGACTTGCTCGATCGCCATTGCAGTGAGGGTCCCGAAGAGCCAACCCAACAGTGGAATCTGGGCTAACTGCGACCGGACCTTCACGAGCAACGTGTTTCTGGCTATCGCTTCCGCAGGCTGTACAGTGCTCCCTCGCACTTCCATCTCAGTTTCTCCTTACTTTATTGATCATATGCACCTCGTGGCTACCTCGGATCATAGTCTAAGCTGGGCACTGTAAGGCTCACCGAAGAAACCATGCGGCCTGAATGTCAGAATGATGAGGATGATCGAGTAGGCGATCACGTCGCGCAATGTAGAAGGGAAGACCGCAGCCACAAATATCTCAATGAATCCCAACAGGAAGCCGGCCAGCGCCGCTCCCAGGATCGAGCCGCGTCCCCCCAGGATCGCGGCCACGAAAGCCTTCCACCCAACCAGCAGGCCCATGTAGGGCTCAAGGATGGGGTAGGCGATGCCGAAGAAAATGCCCGCTGCGGCCGCCAGGGCTGAACCGAGGCCGAACGTCAACGCCGCGATGGTGTTCAGCGGCACCCCCATCAGGGGGACGACGACGAAGTCATAGGCCATAGCCCGCATCGCCATGCCCCACTTGGTCCTGCGCACAAACTGATGCAAAGCGAGCGTGAGCAGCAGGGACAGAAAGACGATCATGATCTTCGTGTTGGTCACCGTGACCGGACCGAGTTGATAACTCTGCGTCTCGATCAGGATGGGAAAGTGCCTTCGTTGGGCGCCCAGCAGTTTCAGGTTGCCCGTCTCCAGGACGATCCCTATCATCAGACCGGTAATCGCGGCCGAGGCGCGAGGGGCCCCTCGCAGTGGTCTGTATCCCACCCTTTCGACGAGCATCCCCACGAAGGATGTCAGGAACATGGCAATGATAATGGTCAGCGCCAGGATCAACCAGCCGGGTAGGGCAATGATCCCTAACGAGGAGAGGGCTACCAGTCCACTCGAGACGAAAAACCCGATGTAGGCTCCCACCATAAAGATGTCACCGTGAGTAAAGTTAAAAAGCATCAGGACACCGTAGACCATGGAGTAGCCCAGGGCGATCAAAGCGTAGAAACTGCCCCATTGTAAGGCGTTTAGCAGGTGTTGAAAAAACGTAGCCAGAGTCACCTACGTACCTCCTCTCTCAGAATGAGGGACTAGAAGCCAGGGACCAGGTATCAAAAACTACGTGACCCAACCCCTGGCAACTAGCCCCTTGAGTAGTGAGAATTTACGGGCAAGCCGACTTGTAGAACTCGAACTCGTGATCCGCGTTGATCTTGACGATGACCGCGCACTTGATGGGGTCACCCTCCTCAGTGAAGGTCATCTTGCCCGTGATCCCGTCGAAGTCCTTGATCTTGGCCAGGGCATCGCGGATGCACTTGCGATCCGCACTGAGGTCGCCAGTGAGATTGCCGCAATCCTGGATGGCTTTCTGAACGATCAGCGCCGTGTCCCACGTCAAAGCCGCCACATCATCCGGGACGTAGCCATACTTGTCGGTGTAGCGGTCAATGAACTCCTTGGTGGCGCCCTTAGCCCCCGCGGCCGCGTAGTGGGTGCTGAAGAAGTACCCGACACAGTCGTCGCCGCAGAGCGACATCAGTTCTGCCGAGCCCCAACTGTCGCTGCCCACGATGATCTGGGTCAATCCCAGTTCATGGGCCTGTTTCGCAATCAGGGGCACCTCATCGTAGTACTGGGGGGTGAAGAAAAACTCAGCACCCGAGACTTTGATCTTGGTCAACTGGGCGCTGAAGTCCCGGTCCTTGGTGGTGAAGGTCTCGAAGGCCACCACCGAGCCAGCGCCATGGATATCCTCCCAGGCTGCCTTGAAGAACTCGGCTAATCCCTTGGGGTAGTCGCTGGCCACGTCGTAGAGCACCGCTGCCTTGGTGAACCCGAATTCCTCAGTCACAAAGTTGGCCACTACTGGCCCCTGGAAGGGGTCGAGGAAGCAGCCGCGGAAGACCCAGGGCCGATCTAACGTTGTGCGGGGGTTCGTGGACCAGGGGCTGATGCACGGTGTCTCCTGGGCGTCCGCCACCTCCCCGGTGGGGATGGCCTGCTTGCTGGCATAGGCGCCGATGATCGCCAGAACCTCGTCCTCCACGCACAGTTTTGTCGCCGCCGCGGCGGCGGACTCGCCCTTGGACTCGTTGTCCTCGTGAATCACTTCGACCTGGTACTTCACCCCGCCGACGTCCAGGCCACCTGCTGCCTCGATGTCCTCGAGCCACATCTCCAGGGAATACTTGGCTCCCTCCCCTACCTTGGGGATGTCGCCGGTGAGGGGGGCGACATCGCCGATCTTGATCACCCCGTCGTAGGGGACCGCACCACCTCCTGCGCACCCTGCAACGAGGACGGCCACAAAAGTCAGTGCCACGCCCAGACTCACAATCCTCTTAGTCATTTTATCCCTCCTCCTTAATGATGGTTGCTGGAAACAGTTGTCAGAAGTCGGTCGGCATGTGTTATGTCCCTCTGCTCCCACCTCCTTTCGCCTGTTCACCAGGGTCTTAAATGGACCAGGTTCTGGCAAACTAGCACTCATCAGGATCAGCCAAGACCCCACGAGGTCAACAAAAACCGTTCGCTCTTGTTAGTTATCTTTCGACGCACTGCCCACACCCGCGGTTTCGGGAAAGTGACGCATGCTTCAAAATACGGAGGTGATGCTGAGCGATACCATCAAGTTGTCCTAACAAGAGCGAATTTTACATTCAAGTAGATTGTACCCTGATTTCCAGAGGATGTCAAACGAAACCCAGCCAGCACGATAGGTGTTCCTGTGGAAAGCCTTGTTTGACAGATTGAACAGTTGTCCGTACAATGCAATATGTCTGCCAGGCCCGCCTGGGACGATGTAGGATGCTGCCATCCGTAGGATAACAGATCTATTCTCATGGCTCAGTATGACCATGGTCAACCGCCTCCGAACCCCAGCCACTTTGATAGGGACGATCCTGATTGCGGCCGCACTGGCCGGCGTCGTTGGACTCTTCTGGGGTCTTCTCCCCACTGCACCGCCTCCTTTGGATATGATCTTGGTCCCTGTCGGTGAATTTATCATGGGCAGCCAGGAAGGCAGCCCAGATGAACGGCCGGCCAGGAGGGTGTACCTGGAGGCCTTTTACATTGACCGATATCCCGTCACCAACGCCCAGTATGTCCAGTTTCTCAATGCTGTGGGAGGCCCGGCTGGCCTGTGCGAAGGCCACATCTGCCTGGACACCCAGGCTGAGAACCCGGACAGCCGCACCCTGTACCAGCAAGGGCGCTATGTGGTAGAGGCAGGGTACGAGCAGCACCCGGTGACCAACGTGAGTTGGTACGGAGCGCAAGCCTACTGCCGGTACTACGGCCAGCGACTGCCCACCGAGGCGGAATGGGAGAAGGCAGCGCGGGGAACCGACGGGCGGACCTACCCGTGGGGCGACAGATTCGATCCTCATAGGCTAAATTCCGACTATCGCATAGGCGATACCACCCCCGTGGGGAACTACCCGGCCGGGGTCAGCCCATACTGGGCCTATGACATGGCCGGCAATGTATGGGAGTGGGTGGCCGATTGGTACCGGGCCTACCCTGGGAGCCCCTACCAATCCCCGTTTTTCGGCGAAAAGTACAAGGTGGTGCGGGGCGGTTCCTGGAACCATCCTGGCGACGACGCCCGCACCACTTGCCGAGACATCGCCCACCCCGCCCGTCGCATCCACGTGGTGGGTTTCCGCTGCGCCCGACGGCCCTAAGTGGCAGACAGTTGTTCACATACCGCTCAATGGGCTTTCCGTGGGAAGTGACGGGACACCCAGGCCGGCCGCGCGCAGCAGGGCTTCGGACATCTGCCGAGCCCGCAAGGCTAGAAGTGAACGGGCCTGATCCAACGGCCAGTTCTGTCTCCAGGCCATCACCTCCCGCTGCATCGCCGCCAGGTCCGGATGGGCCGCCGGAGGGGTGTGGGGAGCACTCCACTCAATCAGCAGCGCAGCCTCTCTCAGAAGGTCGGTGACCAGAGGGTCGTACTCGGGACGGGAACAGCGGGATGAGACCCGGGCCAGGGTGGAGGCCAGGTTCCCCAATTGTTGGGGCCAGGACATTCGTTCATACCGCTCTCGGAATGATTGTCGGCTCATATTCCCTCCATCAACCGCCGCACGATGGCTTCCACCTGTACCCGTAGGTCTGGATCCTGGATTTCCATTCCGTAGTTCTGCTGCCGGGGGCGGATGTTAATCAGCGCCTCGAATCCCACTTCGCCGGTATTGGGGTACCAGTCCGCCCCCCAGATGTCTTCCTGTCGGCTTCCATCCTCCAGGAGAACCTGTTCGCAGTCGGCATGCAGTTCCCCACCGCCGGCCAGAATGCCTCTCCGCACGTCCACTGCCAGTTTGATGAGCAGTCCTCCGAAGGCTTCTGACATTTCGGCGACTTGCTCCGGCGTAGCGGGTTCCCTGATGATGTGAATCATCCCATCGCACCTCCAGATAGCATCCCGTTACCCGTGCCTTCTCACAAACCGCTGCAGCCGTTCCAGTGCCTCCTCGATTTTCCCGTAGGCAATTGGACTTGAGCCTAGAGCAGCGTTTCGAGCGGCGTGTACTCCAGGCCAAACGCTTCGGCGACTCTGGGATAGGTGATCTTGCCTTTGTAGGTATTTACTCCCTTTGCCAGGGCAGAATTGGCCCGGATAGCAGCCTCCGCCCCCATATTGGCTAGCCTGACAGCGTAGGGGAGGGTGGCGTTGCTCAGGGCATAGGTACTGGTGCGTGGCACGGCCCCCGGCATATTCGCCACGCAGTAGTGGACGACACCGTCCACCAGGAAAGTTGGGTTGGAATGAGTGGTGGAATGTGTGGTCTCGACGCAGCCCCCCTGGTCAACCGCCACGTCTACGATCACGCTGCCAGGAACCATGGTGCTGATCATCTCGCGCGTCACCAGTTTGGGTGCTCTGGCTCCTTTGATGAGCACCGCCCCTACCAGCAAGTCGGCTCGCCGCACGGCTTCGGCGATGGTGAAGGGGTTAGAACTCAAGGTGGTCAGTCGCCCACCCATCACCTCGTCGAGGTAGCGCAGCCGATCGAGGTTGATGTCAATGATGAAGACATGCGCGCCCATCCCCAGCGCTATCTGGGCTGCGTTGGTGCCAACCACTCCCGCGCCGATGATGACCACATCGGCTGGCCGCACGCCCGGGACGCCCCCCAGGAGTTTGCCACGACCGCCGTTCATCTTCTCCATATAGTACGCGCCGATCTGGATTGCCATCCGCCCGGCTACTTCGCTCATCGGAGTCAGCAAAGGTAGGTGGCCGTTGGGCAGTTCTACGGTCTCGTAGGCGATGCCGGTCAGTCCTCGTGCCATCATCTCATGAGTCAATCGCTCCTCCGCCGCCAGGTGCAGGTAGGTGAAAAGTACCAGGTCGGGCCGCAGAAACTCGTATTCGCTGGGCTGTGGTTCCTTGACCTTGACCACCATCGGCGCCCCCCAGGCGTCTGCGTTGGTGGGTACGATTTTGGCGCCGGCTGCCTCGTATTGCGCGTCGGGGAAGCCACTGCCTTCGCCAGCGTTGGTCTCGACCAACACCTGGTGCCCGGCTTCCACCAACTGGCGGGCTCCCCCCGGCGTCATGCCCACGCGGTACTCGTTATCCTTAATCTCCTTCGGCAGTCCGACAATCATTGTTGAGCCTCCTTTTACGTGATGTGTGTGATATATGAAACGTAAAACGTGATGCTGTTGCTCTATTCTACTTCTCGAACACCAGTTCCGAGCGCTCACCCCACATCAGTTCCGCAACACCTCGGAACTGGCCCCTGACTACCAGTGGAACGAGGATTATGCTTCTTCCAAGGCCGTCCCTCTTGTCCTCGTGATAGCGGGTGGGAGTCAGGTCGCTGGCGCGGTAGCGAGCGTACATCTCACGGATCTGGGCTTGCGATTTGGCGTTGTGGCAATCCAGCAGGTCGGTGCCGACCAGCGCCTCGCCCCCTCTGGTAGCATAGTGCTCGATGGACAGGTCGTTCATAAAGAGGATGCGGAAGTCTTCGTCGGCGATGGTGACAGCCGCCCGCAGCCCGCCGAACAGCGCGCCTAGTTCTGCTTTATTGATCATTGCTTACCCCTTTGATAAATTGGGGTAGGGGCAGGTCTTGTGCCTGTGGGGTAGGGGCAGGTCTTGCGCCTGTGGGGTAGGGGCAGGTCTTGTGCCTGCCCACGACCACAGGAGTTCGCCCTACGCATTCTCCTTGCGCTGGCGCGAGAGCCACCACGCGCCCACGCCGAGGGCCGCGGCCAGAGCGCCCAGGCCGGCAGCAGCGACGACTACCGTCTTCGGCTCCATCCCCGGCATCACCGCGCCGCGCAGCCCGGCGTCGGCCCCGTATTCGGTGAACAGGTGACCCCACTTGGTCTCCAGCGCGGCCGCCACTCGTTTGCGCCCCACGAATGGATACCAGTAGACGTTGTGGTAGAAGTTGCTGGCGAAGTAGGACCAGGGCACGAGCGGCGTCCGCAGCAGCAGCGGCTCCAGTGGATGCAGCCAGCCGTGGTAGATCAGTTTCTGCCCCCGGCTGGCGAAGGTGTCCTCCTGAACGAAGTGGTAGTTCTGGGCCATCACCCAGTCCCGGTCCTCGCCCACGATCTCGATCTGGTCGGGGTCGCCCACGCCCAGCCCCATTTCGTGCGCGATGCGGATGAAGGGGATGGAGAGCGGGTCGAAGCCCTGCAGGTGGGCGGAGATGGCATCAATCGCTACCTGGTCGGCGGAGGCCAGGATGACGTCTTTCTCGTGCCAGCGCATGGCGCGGGGGCCGGGGCCGTCACCGGCGAAGGTGCCGTCCATCACCGCGAAGAGCCCCGGGTGGATGTCCTGCTGGATCATCAATAGGTCCATCAACGTCTCGTGGATGACCGAATGCGTCCAATGGCGCTTGGTACCCAGGAGTCCGCCGAATGCGTTCTTCATCGCGCCCGTGATGGTGGTAAAGACGTGCGTTTTGACCGTCGGTAACTGGATGATATTGCGCCCGATGAGGATCTCGGGGATGTACAACCCTTCGGGGTAGACCTGATCCAACACGAGGAAGGGCTGCTTGGGCTCGTAGCGCACCCAGTTGTACTGCGGCTCGTAGAGGTGAACGTTGCGCAGGCCGTACTTTTCAACGACGTACTTGTGCTTGTTGTTGCGCTCGCCCACGTAGGCGTCCACGACGACGGTGTTGTTGTGGGCACCGATCAGGTTCTGGTAGCCAGCGGCCTGCAGAGCCTGGACCACCCCCTCCAGTTGCCAGGGGGCGGTCGAGCAGGCGGGGTACCAGGTCTGCCAGGAGATGTTGATTTTCAAGATGGTCTCTTTGTCCTGGGGTAGGGCTTCCCGAAAGCCCGCCAGTTCCATCAAGCGAGCGTAGTCCTCCAGCACCGTCTCAGGGCCAGTTCTGAGGATCGCCACTTTGCCCCGGCCGGGAAAATCTTTGCTCATGGTTCCTCCGTAAGTATCAAGCGTAATTCAAGTATACTCCACTTCGGGGCGATTGTCCAGCGATGTGGCTGCCGATGGTAGGGCGACTGCATTCTCAGTTCCTTAACTGGCGTGTCATTCTGAGCGTAGCGAAGAATCTCTTCTACGCTACGAAGAGCCGATTCGCCCCCCAATTGAAATGCACCCAGTCGGGTAAATCCCCTTGACGTCTTCTCTATTCTGTGATAGTGTGTAAGCACCTGCAGGGTGAAAGGATAAGTGGACGCCGCCGAGGCTGCCATCGCCGCCACCGCCGCATTGCTGCTACAACTGGAGAGCCCGCTGGAAACTGTGACCCGGGCCGCTGAGGTGGCCCGCGCCCATGGGGTGACGGTCATTCTCAACCCAGCCCCCGCCCGTTCATTGCCTGCCGCGTTGCTATCGCTGGTGGACGTGCTCATCCCCAACGAGAGCGAGACGGCGCTCTTGACTGGTATGCCCGTGGGAGACCGGGCCCAAGCCGGGGCGGCGGCCATGGCGCTGAGGGAGTCGGGCGTAGACACAGTGATTCTGACCCTGGGCGAACGGGGCGCTCTGCTGGCGCGAGCAGGAGGGACAAGACTCTTCCCCGCCTTCGACGTGACGCCGGTGGACACGACGGCCGCAGGCGATGCCTTCGTGGGCGGCTTCGCCGTGGCTCTGGCCGAGGGTCAATCGCTGGCTGAGGCGGTGCGTTGGGGGAACGCAGCCAGTGTCCTGGCTACCACCAAACTGGGGGCCCAACCTTCTTTGCCCACCCGCCAGGCGGTGGAGACGTATCTTCTCAAAAAGCTGGGGCGGAAGTAGGTCGGATTTACTATCCGACCCTATGGCGGTTAGCAAAACCGCCCTACGCTGCCCCTGCCCCAAGA
>CAZZEX010000124.1:0-12622 GCA_964653285.1 uncultured Anaerolineales bacterium | reverse complement strand
ACCAATCTCGAATCGTCACCTTCTTCCAAACCGTCTTCTTGTCTCCCAGTATGTGCTCAAGGGTTGGCAGGCGATCCCCTTTCAAACGTGGTCGCCCTTTTTTGCCCGGCTTGCGGGTCGGGGCTGGCTTGTACAGAGCCGCGTCCAATCTGAGGCGTGTCACCATGCAAATCGGATTCGGCAAGCGTCGCAAGCGTTCCAGAAGCAGAATCGCCGCGAAACTGCTGTCGGCCACGACGACCAAAACTCGTTCCGGCAGCCAACGACGCACTTGCAGCAGCATTTGACGTGCCCAATCGGTCAGCTTCTTGTGACCGCGTGCCTTGCCCTCGTAGTAACGCTCCGAAGGCGCCAAGGCTGTCAGGAACGGCAGTGCCCACACGCGTTTCACCCACGGGATCGGCACCAACAACATCGTGCTCAACCACCTGAGGCCGCTCGTTTTGACAAAGTGACTACGACTCGATCGTACTGGGTCGCGATAGATCCCTTTCGCTTTGATCTTGGCTCCTCGTCGCCGTTCAATCGTCTCGTCGATGCCCATCACCACTGGCCCCTTGGGCACAAGGGTGTTGACCAAGAGCATCAGCAGGATGCGACTGGCTTCCCGGCTCGACCACACCGCTCGGCTCAGTACACGATGGTAGTTTTGAAAGTGCTGTTCACCACTCAGACCCATCACGTGCAGCGCAGAAGTGACCGTGCGTTTGCCTGGAGCGAGGATCGCTCCAATCAGCAAGACTTGTGCGTGACGCCAAACGCGTTTGGAGAAGATACGCGCAAATTTCGAAATCGGTGTACAATAGGTTTCCGGCAGGGTGAGCATTGGACATCCTCTTGGCGGAGAGAGGCCATAGCTTACCCTGCTTCTTCATAATCTACAAATGGACAAAGTCCAGCTAAGGGGGAGACGAAAAAGGCCCTGGAGGCCATGGAGCCGACCGCCATCGAGATATCTGTCGAGGGCCTGGGGGACAAGTTCCTTATGCTGCCGGATGATGCCCAGCGGTTGCGCAGCTTCGCCCCATCGGACACCCCCTACGTCTTCTTCCTGCCGAGCCTCGACCCGTATACATCATGGGATATCACGACCGCCGCCGGTTCCTGGCAGCGGAGCATCGCGCCAAGGTATTCGACCGCGCGGGGAACGCCGTGCCAACCGTCTGGGCCAACGGACGAGTGGTGGGTGCCTGGGGATGGCGCAAGGACGACAGCGTGATCTATGGCCTCTTCGATTCAGTAGGGGCAGAAGAACATACGCGACTGGAAGATAACCGCCGACAGCTCAAAGAATTCCTGGAAGGCGAGCGGCCTGCCCCATACACCCGCACGCCATTCACCCGCGCTCTGAAATAAGGTCAGGCGTGGAGAGAACCATGGCCTGACACCCAACCTTCGCCGGGAGTACCAAAATATGCCCGCTACAAAAACCTCCAGACGGCCCGTAGAGGCATTCAAGGTGGAGCCAATACTCAAAGAGCTACAGGCCGATACGATTCTATTTGCCCTGCCGGGCTTGTATGCCGCCGGCTTGATCCTCATTGCAGGCGCAGGACGTTTCCAGGACCCGTTACAAGGTAGCGTGCCGGGCGTCCTCTTGTTTCTCCTACCGATCGCCGTCGGGGCTCTGCGCGGGCGCAATTACCTGGCGTCGGCCTGGACGCTCGTGATCGGATGTCTGGCCGTGAACTTGCTTGTCGTGTTATGGGGAGGGACATACTTCGCCGTCCAACTGCTTGCGTTGCCTACGGGACTCGCGGCCCTGTTCGTCAGTGTGCCGGGAGGTGTACTGACAGCGACGGTGTGCACACTCATGTTGTGGCTGGCGCCGGCCAAACTCCTGACCCTCGACAGCGCCCTACAGGCTACCGCCCTGATCGGGGTATGGAGCACCGTCGGGCTGATATGGCTGACTTCCAACCCTCTGCTGACAGCGATTCAGTGGTCACGGTCCAGCTACGAGCGCAACCGCGACCAGCTTAAACGAACTCGCGACTATCAAGTGCAGCTCAAACAAGCACTGGAGGATCTGGAGGCTGCCAATCTGCAACTCACCAGGCTGAACCGCCTGGCGCAAGACCTGTACAGGGCCGCGGAGGAAGCACGCCGGGCCAAGGAGCGGTTCGTCGCCAATGTGAGCCATGAGCTGCGCACGCCGCTCAACATGATCATCGGATTCACCGAAATGATCGTGCGAGCTCCAGAGACTTACGGCGGCAAAATCCCGCCGACTCTGCTGGCTGACCTGACGGTTATCCTTCGAAACAGCGGACACTTATCCAGTTTGATTGACGACGTGTTGGACTTGAGCCAGGTGGAGGCGAAGCGAGTGGCCCTCACCAAGGAACGCGTCAGGTTTCGCGAGATCGTGGATGCTGCCGTTGTCGCTGTGCGTCCACTTTTCGAGTCAAAGGGATTGTATTTGGAAACAGAAGTACCCGAGACGTTGCCGATGGTTTTCTGCGACCGCACGCGCATTCGCCAAGTGGTGCTCAACTTGCTGAGTAACGCAGGGCGTTTCACCGAACGCGGAGGTGTGCGTGTACGCGTCTGGCAGGAAGACAAAGACATCGTGGTCAGCGTGACGGACACTGGCCCCGGGATTGCGCCCGAAGAGATCGGCAAACTCTTTGAGCCGTTTCAGCAATTGGACGACCGCCACGGAGGGAGTGGTCTGGGCTTGATCATCAGCAAGGAGTTTGTTGAATTACACGGCGGGAAACTGTGGCTGGAAAGCACGAAGGGCACCGGCACTACCTTTTTCTTCAGTCTGCCCGTGAACCCGCCAATGCCTTTGGATAGTGGGGTGTCACGGTGGTTCCATCCGTACGTGCAGTATGAGAAACGGACGCGCCCTTCCAGAGCACCAGTCAGCGCTGTTCCTCCCCGATTTGTCGTCATGGAGACCGGAAAGTCCCTGCAGCGGCTAGTCTCCCGCTATCTGGATAGCGCGGAGACTGTGTCCGCGCGGGACATGGAGGAGGCTATTCAGGAACTTGCACGCGTGCCTTCCCAAGCGCTTCTAATCAACGATCCATCCGTGAGTGATACACTTGAGTATCTCAATGGATCTGTAGCACTCCCGCACGGCATACCGGTGATCATCTGCTCTATACCCGGAGCTCACGATGCAGCTGGCGCTCTGGGCGCTTCCAGATACCTTGTCAAGCCCATCTCGCGGAAGATGCTGCTGGCAGCTCTGGATCAGTTGGAGATGGAGGGCCGGACCGTGCTAGTGGTAGATGATGAACCTGAGGCGCTGAGGCTGTTTCGACGCATGCTGGTCTCATCGGGGCGTGACTACCGCGTGTTGACGGCGACGGACGGACGCCAGGCGATGCATATCCTCCACAATCAACACCCCGACGTCGTGCTCCTTGACCTGGTCATGCCCAACCTGGATGGCATCCAGTTGCTCAATGCCAGGAGACAAGATCCCTCGCTGCGGGCCATTCCGGTGATCGTGACCTCAGCTCGCGACCCGGCGGGGCAGCCGGTCACGAGCGCAGCGCTGGCCATCACGCAGGGAGGAGGATTATCTGTGCCGCAGGTCCTGGCGTGTGTCGAGACCCTCACCGGGATTCTCTCGACAGCCGGTCAATCTGGCGGTCCAGAGCTGACAAGAAGACATTCCGGCTGATCGGTTTGCGCATGAACGCTGCTGCGCCGAGGGCCAAAGCCAGCTCCTCCTGAGGCAGTACGGTACAGACGATGATCGGTACCGCGCGGGTTTTGGGATGCTCACGCAAGCGCCCCAGCAGTTCCCAGCCGTCGACCATGGGCAACATGACATCTAGCACGATGATCTGAGGCACCAACTCCTCCGCCAATTCGAGCGCTTCTTCCGGGTCCCGCGCGCCGATAAACCGATAGCGGGTTCCCGACACGTATCTTTCCAGCAGCTGCAGTGTGTCGGCGTTGTCATCAATCACCAGCACAGATACTCGTTGGGCGGCGGGAAGTATGAGCTTGACAGTGCAGGGCTGTTCCCTCTCCCCATCCGCTATCACATTGAGCGAGCCACCGGACAACTCAATAAGCTGTCGTGCCATTTCCAGTTTCTCGACATCGTCATCCCGCATGGCGGAAACGGTCGCCTGATGTATCACAGGCTGCACATAGATGCACACGCTCCAAGGCTGGGCCTCGGCCCGGACGCGGACGCACTCACCCGGGACGCAACGGATCGCCGCGGTGAGTATGTTCAACAGGGACTGCCGCATCGTGGTCAGTTGCACGATCGCTCGAGGCATGTTCTCCGGTACCGCGCTCTCAACGCGCACGTTCAGTGCCTGCATCAGCGGACGGGCGGTCTGCACCACTGTCCGGACGATTTCTGCAACGTCGGCCTGCTCGCGAGACAAGGATTCCTGCAGCCACTCGCGCTCCCGGTTCCAAAACGGTGTCCCTTCTTTCGGAGAGGCCTGGTCAGTGGCGCGCGACAGCGCGGCATCGTTGGGCACCTTGAGCTCCAAATCGTAACGGGCCCACAGATCATCCACTAACCCTTGCAGAGCCACGTGCTCCTGCCGTCGCAACTGTCGCACACTTATCGAGAGATCGGTGGCAACCTCGTGCTGGGTGAACTGCTCCGTGTAACGATGGAACAGTATGCGATAGGTACGACACGCGCTCGAATGAGGCGGGACACTGGCGTCCGGCTTGAGCCTCTCGATAGCGTCCACCAGCACGTGCCGCAGCGATGATGCCGGATCTTCACTTCGCTCCAGACCAAACAGCTTCACCAACGGACTCTTGCGCAAGTTCGTCGGGTCGTATATGTGGTTTAGCGCCCAGCGCAACTCGCGCAGGAATGACGCGCGTACTGAATCACTTGTCATGTCCGCCCAATGACCTCCCAATGGCCTCTGATTGGCCAAATCCAGCCCATCTACTCGCCTTTCTGTGCTATAATGCTTGCTGAGAGCGAGCCACTCCAGGCCTTAGCCGGATAGGTATTTAATTCTATCACAACGCGCAGCACATGCAAGATTCGTCGCTGCAACCAGGCCAGATGCCCGTGACCGCTACGCTCTCAGGTACCCATCGGGGCGATCGCGTATTGGTTTCTAACTCAACAGTTTCAAATAGGAGGAGGAAGTCATGTCTACCCGCAAGGTTTCCCGTCGTGAATTCATACAAATGGGCGCGCTGACAGGCGCAGGTGTCATGCTGGCTGCCTGTGCACCCAAGCCGACGGCGGCACCGGCCACTGAAGCACCAGTCGCTGAGGCACCGACCGAGGCCGCGCCGCCGACCAAGGCTCCTGAGCCCGCCCCCACCACGGCTCCCGCGGAGCCAGAGTTCACCACCATCTCTTTCATAGGCGTCTTTCAGCTGGCGATGGAAGAAGCAATGAACGAAATCATCGCCAAATTTGAGGAGCAGAATCCTCACATCAAAGTAGACGTAGTAAACGCACCACCCGCTCCCACTGAAACCTGGACAGTGATCAACTCCGCTCTGGCGTCAGACAGGCCTCCTGACTTGTTCTTCGCATCCGGCAGGGGATACGTGGTTGACTTGGCTCGCAGGGGAATCACGTACGATCTGACCGAGTGGCTCGACCCTGTAATGGATGAGCTTATCCCCTCTGCCATTGAAGACATGAGTTTCGAAGGCAAAATCTATGGAGCTCCGCATTTCACCTCGTTCAAGTTCATGACGTACAACAAGGATGTCTATGATGGAGTTGGAGTGGAGATACCGACAACTTGGGAGGATTTCTTGTCGTCAGGACAGAAACTCATGGAAGCAGGTATCACACCGTCGGCCTTTGGGTGCCTCGGCGGCGACCAGTGGGCGGCACTGAACTGGGTTCAGCTTTTCAACCAGAAGCTTTGCGGCCTCGAAACCATCGCCCGAGATATGACCGTCGATGAAGGTGCCTGGGATCACCCTGGGTACGTGGAAGCGCTAGAGCTCTTGGTGTCTTTGACTGACCAAGAGTACTTCGGCGTGAATCCGATTTCCAGACCTCACCAAGTCGCCCAGGCCAAGCTGTTCGCTGGTGAAGCCGGAGGCTTGTATTCGGGCAGTTGGGACTGGTTGACAATGCTTGAGCCTGGCAAAGCTCCCGAGAACTTCATGGAGCAAGTTGTCTTCGAAACCAACATCTGGCACGATCCTGCCTGGCCAGGCGAGGAAGGCGCAGTACAAGGCACATCGACGGGCTTCGCGATCCCGCTCAACGCGAAGCACCCAGAGGAAGGTGCTGAACTGATGCGGTTCTGGGTTGGAGCCGAAGGGCAGCAGATATTCCATCACTACTCGAAATACGTCATGTCCAACTTAGGAGTCGAGTACGAGTATGGAGAACCCAAGATAGGCGCTTTGATTGAAAAACAGCAGAAGGCGCCGATGTACGGCTTTCTCGATCAACATGGGCATCCGACTGTATGGACTACCTACGGCAAAGCCATAGAGGGTGTGCTCAACCACGAAATCACCCCCGAGGAGGCCATGGAACAGGTTCAAATGGCCGCGGATGAAGCTAGAGAGGCTACAGGGGCATAGATCGGTAAGTGCCCTGCGCTCAGTAACGGCTGCGGCTGGTCTGTTGCCGCTTGGCTCGTCGCCAGCGAGATCAGGCCAGCCGCACTTCGAGAGAGCAACGACACACGGCTTATGTTGACTGTCCGCATCCCCCCGGTGGAAAAGAAGTCTGGCGTTCTGGCGCTCGGCTGCTGGGAATTCGGCGGCGATTGGTGGGGTGGTCAAGACGATACCGAATCACTGGCTGCAATGGATGCAGCTCTGAAACATGGCGTGAATCACTTCGATACGGCCGCTGGCTACGGTGATGGCCACTCCGAGCGAATAGTAGGTCAATTCCTGCAGGGGAAACGCGATCAAGTCTTCGTGGCGAGCAAACTCTGGCCCACCAAGTTCGACCCGGACGATGTGGTTGAGCAGGTAAATGACAGCCTGAGGAACTTGCGGGCAGAGGTCATTGACCTGTATTACATTCACTGGCCTCTCAAGGATGATATGCGTCCCGTCATGGAGGGACTGGAAAAAGCACGTCGACTGGGTAAGGTTCAGGCAATTGGTGTCAGTAACTTCTCTGTTGAGCACATGGAGCTTGTCTCTGAGGCCGGGACTATCAATGCTCACCAGTTGTGCTATAATTTACTTTGGCGCTATCCAGAGCGCGACTTGATCCCCTATTGCCGTGAGCACGATATCGCGGTAGTCACCTACAGTTCCCTTGCACAGGGGATCCTCGCAGGCGCGTTCTCGCGCCATCCGAGGTTCAAAGACGGCGATCAGCGCAACACGACTGTCTTTTTCGATCCCGATGTCTGGCCATACGTCTATGAAGCGGTCGAGCAACTCAAGACTCTAGCCCAGGAACTCGAACGGCCACTGGCGCACCTGGCAATTCGCTGGGTGGCCCAGCAACCAGATGTTACTTCTGTTCTGGTAGGTGCGCGCAACGCCGCCGAGGTCAAGGAGAACGCCGCGGCAATGAGCGGCGACATCCCACATGAGGTGTTCGACCGCATGACAGAGATCAGTGACCAGGTAACACCCTTCATCCCGGATGTGGGCAATATCTTCCGTTACTACCCATGACCAGTCACAGGCGCGCTGAGGCTAATGGACACCGATCCTTGCACTGACCACGCCGTGCGGGTATCTCTAACTTGATCTTTCATCAGTGGCACAGGGTGCGCGAAGTCTGACTAGATACCATCTTCACAACTTCTGTTGTTTCGTGGGAGCCATCTCCATGCCTTTCTCGACACTTCTTTCTTTGAGACGAGGGCGAAATTCAACGAGCGCACTCCAGAAAAGAGAAGCCCTGTGGGGTTATCTGTTCTTGCTGCCAGCAATTGTCTTTCTGGCCGTTTTCGTAGTGTATGCCACCCTGGTTGGCATAACACGGAGTTTCTGCGACTGGAACTTCATGTCACTCAATGAGTGGAAGTTCATCGGTCTTGGCAATTACGTTCGGCTAACAGACGACCCCATCTTCCTGCTGACATTGAAGAACCTGTTGGCCATTCTTGTGGGGAAACTTGTCATACAGGTGGGGGGAGGACTGGTGATTGCCGACATCCTCCATCATCTTAAGTCCCTTAAGCGAGTTCTCAGGACAATCTACTTCATGCCAGCGGTGGTAGCCCCGGTGGCTGTGGGACTACTGTGGTCCTACATCTTCGAGCCAGATATGGGGTTGGTTACGAAGCTGTTTGCGACCCTGGGTATGAGCAAACTTGCTGTTCCTTGGCTGAGTGACCCAGTCCTCTCACTAGTCTCGATCATCTTGGTTGACTCCTGGCAATGGCTCTCATTCCCTATGGTCCTGTTCATCGCTGGTATGCAGGCCATTCCCGAGGAATTGTACGAAGCCGCACAAATCGACGGAGCTAACAGATACCATCTGTTTCGATATATTACTATTCCTGGACTCAGAACGATAACGAGCGTCGTAATCATCCTGGTCACCATCAACGGCATCAAACTGTTCGATTTAGTCCGCGCCATGACCAGAGGTGGCCCCTATTACCATACCGAGACCCCTTCAACGTTACTTTTCCAGGTCGGCGTGGAGAAATACCAGCTCGGATATGCCTGTGCTATGGCAACAGTGGTGGTGGTTCTGTGTTTAGTTCTCGCAATCATCGAGTTGGGAGTATTGGAGCACGATGAAGACTAGACAACGAGTGAGGACAGCAATCCTCAGAAGGTTTAGAGTCTCGACTATCATCACTACAGTCGCGTTGGGCATCCCTCTAGCGCTGTTGGTGGTGATCTCGGTCCTGCCATTCTACATGACTGTAGTTGGATCGCTAAAGAGCAATTGGGACCTATTTCGCAGTCCTGTAGCGCTGCCGCCCCAGGTCACATGGGCCAACTACGGTTATGTCATTGAGACCGGTTTCCTAAGAAACATGCTCAACACCGCTGTCGTCAACATCGTGTGTCTCAGTCTAATAACCATGATTGGCTCGATGGCCGCCTTTGCTTTGGCCAGATTGAGGGTACCGGGGAGGAATCAAATCCGAGTTGCCATAGTCACCTGGGTGATGATCCCGGTGTACGCAGTTCTCTTCCCATTGTATGCGATGATGGATAAGTGGGAGTTAACCAGTAGCTACTTGGCCCTAATCGGGCCTTACGTGGGGTTTGGATTGCCGTTTGCCGTCTTCGTGCTAACCGGATACATGAAGACTATTCCGTACGAATTGGACGAAGCGGCGAAATTGGATGGCGCTTCACCGCTTGCGGTTTTCTGGCAAGTCATCTTGCCTCTTACTAAGCCTGGCTTGGCAGCTGTGCTTGTGTTCGAAGCGCTTTGGATTTGGAACGAAGTGCCCTTCGCACTGGTCCTCGTGAGACAGGAAAAGATGAAGACATTGGCCGTTACACTACTTCAATTCGGTACCAATTGGGCTATTGATTGGCCGAAGACCTTGGCCGCTGTCTGCCTGACTACTTTTCCGATACTCCTGCTTTATGTCATGCTCTCCGAGCAATTCATCAAGGGGTTGACTGCGGGGGCAATAAAGCAATAGACACACTATGCAGAAAGAGAAAGGAGTGTAGCACATGGCGTCCGACGTCAAGGCCGCAGTGATGACCAGTTTTGGGAAAATCGAAATAAGGAGTTTCCCTTACCCGAAAGTAGCTAGTGATAGCATCGTCGCCAAAATCAGAATGGCAGGCATCTGTGGCACAGACTTACACATCTTTCAGGGCAGAGATGAAAATCGACCATTGCCCATCATTATGGGCCACGAAAACCTGGCCGAGGTGGTGGATATCGGTGACGAGGCACGCACAACAATGGAGGCGACGGGCCAAGTCCTCTCTCCTGGAGATCGGATCATATTCTATCCCGGCCATGCTTGCGGCAAGTGTTGGTGGTGCCGAAACTATTCACCTGAGCGCTATGGGCAGCTTTGCCCCAATCTTGAGGGTTACGGGCTGACCATAGGATGCAGCGAACCGCCGCACCTGTTCGGAGGATACGCAGAATACGTGTATTTGTTGCCCTGGGTACCAGTCTACAAAGTACCGGAGGACATTCCTGACGAAGTCGCGGTCTTGGCAGACATTTTCGCCTCTGCTGCTGGATTTCTAAAAACCATGGCCCCTTATCCTGTATTGAAGGAAGGATTTGCACCTACTGGGAACGTGGCTGTGCAGGGATCTGGTCCGGTCGGCCTCGCAGCCGCAGTTACTGCCAAACTGTGTGGAGCTTATCAGGTCATTCTGATAGGAGGTCCGAAGCATCGGCTAAAGATTGCCGAGAAGCTCGGCGTCATTGATCACATGATCGACATTGACGAGGTGACTGATCCAGACGAGCGCGTGGAGTTGGTCAGGGAGCTGACTGGCGGCATAGGGCCAGATGTCGTTGTCGAGCTTGTAGGTGCTGCAGCTGCTGTCCGTGAGGGGCTTGAGATGGTCAGAAGAGGCGGCACATATCTCGAAAGTGGGAATTTCGCCGACACAGGCGACGTTCTGATCAATCCCTTCAAGCATCTCTGCTACAAGGACGTATATCTGCTGGGACACTACGGGTCTCCGCCATCCTCCTATCTAACTGCGCTCAGAATGATCGAGTTGGCCTGGAGGGAGCGGCATATCCCATTGGACCTGCTCGTGACGGACCGGTATCCATTGGAGAAGACTCAAGAAGCCCTTGAGAGCAAGCTTCGGTACGAGGGCATCAAGACCGTGATTGAGCCCTAGCCCAAGCGCTCAGAGGAACTGGGGGGCCACGGGGCCTTGTTGCTGGCGCTGGCGCGCAAGTTGCCCCAGATGTCGCAGGCGATGGTTGAAGGAGCCTGGAGCAGGGCCCGGAAACTGACCCACACCAACCAACGTCTTTCAGAATGCGTTCTCGGCCTGGTCGGGTTCGGCAACAGCGCGCGTGCGCTGGCGAGGCGGGCCAGAGGATTCGGCATGCGGATCCTGGCGACGCGTCGGAACATGAATGCACCGCGCGACGAAGCGGATGCACCTGGCGTCGAGATGGTGGATCTCGACACACTGCTTGCGGAATCAGATTTTGTGTCTCTGCACCTGCCATTGAACAATAAGACGTACCACCTCTTCGACGATGCTATGTTGCGAAAGATGAAGCCAGGCGCATACCTGATCAACGTAGCGCGCGGAGCGATCACGGACGAGGACGCACTGGCAGCGGCGTTGCGCGAGGGCCGGCTGGCTGGGGCAGGGATTGATACCTTTGAGCAAATTGACCCGTTCACGGAGGTGGAGACCCCGCCCGATCACCCCTTCTTGGAGCTTGACAATATAGTTCTCACCCCTCACGTCGGCGCAGGTTCTGTCCAATCTAGTCGGGAGGTCGTAAGGGGACCCGTCGAAAACCTGGTGGCCGTTCTGAGCGGTCACTGGCCTCACCCCAAGAACATTGTCAATTCAGGTGTTGTGCCCAGGGTACCTTTGGCCGATTATGACGCGTCGCTTTTCGAAGAGTAGCAGGGGAGGTAACTGCTCAGCCAGCCACAAATGGGACACGGATCAACACAGATCACACGGATGTGCACAGATAAAGATAAAAAATCCGTGAGAATCTGTTTCATCTGCGTGTATCCGTGTGCTATTTGTGCCTGTTTTGGTGAAGGGCCTGAGTAGTTACCAGGGGAGAAGCTTTCAATGAGTTCAATCGCCAGCCCAGAGCCATTCTACAGCATGGCCCGTAGAGCAGGGGACTTCGTGTATCTCTCTGGCTTCGGCCCAGTAGACAGGGCCGGCAACGTAGTCGGTTCGACTTACGTGGCGACCGTCGTCTTAGCGTTCACCACGTTTGCCCGCGCCGGGCGCCTGGAAGCCGAGGGACGAGACATCATCCACCTGGAGATTGGGCAACCAGATGTAGACACCTTCGGCAATATATCACAGGCCAGGATCCGGGCTATCCAGGAGGGACACACCCGCTACTGCCCGATTCCAGGCGTTTGGGCACTGCGCGAGGCCATCGCCGAGGACACCGGGCGACGTCTGGGGATCAAGGTACAGCCAACTCAGGTGCTCATTGGTCCTGGAGCCAAGACGATGCTGTTCTTTCCCACGCTGGCGCTCGTTCGCCCAGGCGACGAAGTGATCTACCCTGACCCCGGGTTTCCCACCTACAGGGCTATGATCGGCGTCGCTGGCGGCGTCCCTGTGCCCGTGCCATTGCGCGAAGAGGAAGACTTTGGCGCAGATATTCAGAGAGTGGCTGCTGAGCTAAACGTTTCCGTCAATGGGTGATCTCCAGTGTCTAATCTCCAGTCCAAGAGGTTGACAAAAGACACTTCATGTGCTATGCTGCTAACAGTTAACGATTAACACCAAAGCCGAGTGGTTGATGTCTTCTGAAGTCGTACGACTTTATATGCATTTCGAAAGAGCGACGGATGGATCTACCGGATAAAGACTTCCTGCTTGCGCTGTACCGCCAGATGCTCGTCATACGGCGGTTTGAGGAGACCGCGGCCCGAACCTATCGTGAGGGGCACATCCCAGGTTTCATACACCTGTACATTGGCGAAGAGGCCGTGGCTACTGGCGTGTGTCCGCAGGCAAGTCCAGCTCAGCCCGGCCGCCCGCCGGCGGGCAAAGGAATTGGGCATCGACTGGCGCACGATTGAGCATCCAG
>CAZZEX010000123.1:0-12650 GCA_964653285.1 uncultured Anaerolineales bacterium | reverse complement strand
TTTCGCCTGGGGGGTGTGGAAGGCCCGAAAGTCGTTGGATAGCACAATGTCCGGCCGGGCAATGACGGCCGAGGCGAAGATAGGGGCATCGGAGGGATCGCTGCAGAATGGAAGGACGGCGGCGATTTCTGTCGGGGTTGGCCAGCGGACCAGCCGCTCGGTGAAAGGCATCAACAAGGACACTGCTCGGGGCCGATGTCTCGGAAATCGCTCGTCCAGCACCTCGTCCAGTTCGTCCATCACCGCCTGGCCGATGACCAGATCGAAAGCGGACTTGTCGTAAAGTTGGAGCACCTCACCAGCCAGAGTAGGTGAGCCGGTCCGGTCGTGGGGAAAGACGATCATCGCCAGCAGCACACCGGTGTCTGGGAAGACACGGATGGGACTCACCCGGGCTCCTGCTGGTCGGTAAAGGCCTGGACAGTCTTCTCGTACCGCTCCTGCCAGATGCGGCGGCGCACCTGGCGGGCGTAGTGGAGCAGTTCTTCTTCGGTCAATTCGGCCGCCTCGGCGGCCGGGGCCAGAAGGGCGCTGAGTTCTCGCAGAGGCAAGTGCTCCTGGTCTGTTGAGGTCTCCTCTACGCAGGCCTCCAGTGCCCTGACCGCCAGCGTGTTGAGAGAAACCGACCGGTCGGCGGCGGCCTGGTGCAGTTGCCGGTGCAATGCCGGGGAAACCCGAATCGTAATGCGTTTGACATCCACGCTCATCCCACTGTCTCCTTCATACTAACAAGTCAGTATAGCAGCATTATAGCAGCACAAGTAGGGATTGTCAAGCCTTCTCCTCCCCGCTCGCCGCCAGTTCCAACTGCCGTTGGTAAAGTTGGCTGTATAGCCCACCCCGGGCCAGCAACTCGTGATGGTCGCCGACTTCACGGATACGCCCCTCCTCCAGCGCGATGATCTTGTCGGCGTTGCGGATGGTGCTCAGCCGGTGGGCGATGACCAGCGACGTGCGCCCCTTCATCACCTGGTCCAGCGCCTGCTGGATCAGGTACTCCGCCTCGGCATCCACCGACGAGGTGGCCTCGTCCAGGATCAGGATGCGCGGGTCGGCCAGGATAGCACGCGCCAGCGCCAGCCGCTGCTTCTGCCCGCCGCTCAACTTCACCCCCCGCTCGCCAATCTCGGTATCGTAGCCCTGGGGCAGTTGCTCGATAAACTCGTGGGCGTAGGCCGCTTTCGCGGCGGCAGTCATCTCCTCCTCGCTGGCGTCGGGCTTACCGTAGAGCAGGTTCTCGCGCACCGTCGTGTTGAACAGAAAAGTATCCTGCAGTACTACGGCCACGTGCCGGCGCAGCGACCGGATTTGCACGCCCCGCAGGTCATGGCCATCCACCAGGATATGGCCGTGGATGGGGTCGTAGAAGCGACACAACAGGTTGGCGATGCTGGTCTTGCCCGCCCCGCTGGGCCCGACCAGCGCCACCACCTCGCCAGGGGCCATGCGGAACTCGACGTCGTGCAACACCTCGCCGCCGTCGCTGTAGCGGAAGTGCACATCGTCGAACACCACGTCCCCTTCTATCTCATCCAGCACGACCGCGTCCGGCACGTCCTGGATCTCCGGCACCTCGTCCAGCAGTTCGAAGATGCGCTCCCCGGCGGCGATGGCCTGCTGGAAGACATTGTCCACCTCCGTCAGCCGCCGGAGGGGGTCGTAGAAAGAGATGATGTAGGCCAGGAAAGCCACCAGCGTTCCCAGCGACAGTTGGCCGTTGACGACCATCCGCGCCCCAAAGCCGAGCACCAGCGCGCCCCCCAGGGCAGACACGAAGTGCAGCGCGGGGAAGAAGGTAGACCAGGTGCGGATACCCCGCACCCGTTCCCGGTAGTAACGCTCGCTGGTACTGCGGAAGCGCGCCAGTTCCGCCCATTCCTGCCCGAAAGCCTGGATGACGCGGATGCCGGCCAGGTCGTCTTGTAGCCGGGCGTTAATGTCGCCCAACCGGTCGCGCACCCGGCGGTAGATGGGCCGCGCGCGCTGGTTGAAGCGCCGCAGGCCGAGGGCCATGATCGGCAACGGGATCAGCACGGCCAGCGCCAGTTGCCAGTCGAGTGCCAGCAGCACCGCCGACGCCCCCAGCAGCCGGAGCAAGTCCACGGCCGTGAGAGCGACGCCGTGCGTGACGAACTGCTCCAGCGCGTTGACGTCGTTAGTCACCCGCGACATCAGTTCGCCGGTGGAAGTGCGCTCGAAGAAGGAGAGTGACAGTCGTTGCATGTGGGCGTAGATGCGCACCCGCAGGTCGAAGATGAATCGCTCGCCTAGCGCGTGGCGGATGTACAGATCGCCGAAGCCCACGAACTGCAATAGGGCGTACACGCCGATCAGTGTGGCGATCATCACGCCGAGACGGGAGAGATCGCGACCGCCGATCACCTGGTCCACGATCTCCCGCTGGAAGAGGGGCGGGAGCAGGCTCAGGCCGGTGTGAAGCAGAAGCAGGAGACATGTCGCGACCAGCGGCTTCCAATACGGTCGCACGTAGCCGAAGAGACGTTTCAGCACACTCATAGAGACTCACCTCCAATTGGCACCGAGCACAAGTATAACACGTGAAACCTAAAACGTGAAACGTGACCGGTCACGCATCACGTTTCACGTTTCACGCATCACGCCAGGCTTGCCAACTCCCCACAAAAGCGGTATAGTCGGAGGCGGTATGAAAAAACTAGGCTCTCTGGGAACTGCCGTGGCGGGCGCACTGGAGGCCCGAACTTGTTCGGGTTCCTCGCACCGCATCCCCAACGAGTTGGGGAGTCCGGAACTCAAACCACGGGAATTCCCAAAGACCCAAAAACTACACAGGAGGGGCGACATGGCACGGTACGCCGCCGCAGTAGACCAGGGAACCACCGGCACCCGCTTTATGATTTTCAACCGGCAGGGGCAGGTGGTCGCCTCAATGTATGAAGAACACACCCAGATTTATCCCCAGCCCGGGTGGGTCGAGCACGACGCGGGGGAGATCTGGGCCAAGACGCGCCGCGTCATCAGCGGTGCTCTGGCTGAGGACGGCATCCGGCCAGCAGAGATCGCCAGCATCGGCATCACCAACCAGCGGGAGACGACGATCGTCTGGGACCCCACCACCGGAGAGCCGCTGTGCAACGCTGTCGTGTGGCAGGATACGCGCACCCGCGAACTCTGCCAGCAGCTCATCGCCAATGGGCTGGAGCCGACCTTCCGCGAGAAGACTGGCCTGCCTGTCGCCACCTACTTCTCCGGCCCCAAACTAAAGTGGCTGCTCGACCACGTCCCAAATCTGCGGGAGAAGGCAGAGGCGGGTGAGGCCCTCTTCGGCAACGTGGACACCTGGGTCGTATGGAACCTGACCGGCGGGCCAGGGAGCGGGGCGCACGTCACCGATGTGACTAACGCATCTCGCACGATGCTGATGAACCTGCGCACGCTGGACTGGGACGACGAACTGCTGGAGATTCTCTCCATCCCGCGTCACATGCTGCCGGTCATCCGCCCCTCGTCCGATCCGGCCATTTATGGCACGACGCGGGCCGACGGGCCCGTGGGTGGCGCTGTCCCGGTCTGCGGCGACCTGGGGGACCAACAGGCGGCCCTCTTCGGCCAGACCTGCTACGACCTGGGCGAGGCGAAGAACACTTACGGCACGGGCTGCTTTATGCTGCTCAACACCGGCTCCGAACCTGTCCCATCAAAGAGCGGCCTGCTCACCACCGTCGCCTACGGCCTGCCGGAGGGGACGACCTACGCGCTGGAGGGCTCTATCGCCATCACTGGCGCGGCGGTGCAGTGGCTGCGCGACAACCTGGGCCTCATCCAAAGCGCCACTGAGACAGAGGAGATTGCCCAGAGCGTGGGTGACGCCGGCGGCATCTATTTCGTCCCGGCCTTCTCCGGCCTCTTCGCCCCCTACTGGGACATGAACGCTCGCGGCGTCATCGTCGGCCTCACCCGCTACGTGACCCGCGCCCACGTCGTCCGCGCCACGCTGGAGGCCATCTGCTTCCAGACGCGGGACGTGCTGGAGGCGATGCGCGCCGACTCCGGCATCGAGTTGACCGCGCTCAAGGTGGACGGCGGCGCGACCGTCAACAACTTCCTGATGCAGTTGCAGGCCGACGTCCTGGGCGTGCCAGTGGTGCGGCCGGTGGTGCACGAGACGACGGCGCTGGGCGCGGCCTACGCCGCAGGGCTGGCGACCAATCTGTGGCCGGGGCTGGACGAACTGCGAGCCAACTGGGGCGTGGACCGGGTCTTCGAACCAGGGTGGGACGAGGCCCGGCGGGAGACAGCCTATGCCGGGTGGAAGAAGGCAGTGGAGCGGAGTAGAGGATGGGTAGGGGGATGAGTCGTCGCGGCTTCCCCGCCATCGTCGTTGCGCCGCAGGGCGCGGTCTACCCCGATGTGCTGGCGCTGGCCCGCGAACTGGCCGCCCCTGAGAAAGCGGATTGCTCCAAGCGGGCGTGTCGCCCGCGTTCCAGGTATTGCTGGACGCAATCGAGGAAGCCAGCACGATCAACGTCGCAGATGTACAGCAGGCATTGCTGGACTCAACGTTCCAGGGTTTGACCGGCCCCATCTACTTTGATCAAGTCGGTCAGGCTCACAAGAACCTGGCGCTAATCCGGGTCGAGGGTGGAGAACAAAAGTTTGTCACTTACATATCTCCCTGATTCTATTCTCAGCAGAACAACATTGCCTAACACGCCGCGGCTGGGCTTCGCCCCCAATTGCCGCCTTCACCACTGCTCGGCATTGAATCGGCGCAGCGAGGGCCGAGCGGCCTGCTTTCCAGAGGTTCCTGGCCCGCCCCTGCCAGACCTGGGCAGGGACGCGACCTGGGCACCGCCAGTGAAGGTTGACGCACAACAGGTGCAATGATATACTGGTGGCAGACTCGTAGTGGAGGTAGGAACGATGGGTGTGGTGGCGATCCGTGACAAGCGTTTGTTGACAGCCCTGAAACAGGCTGTGGACACCGGGGCCGACGCGACCGTCGTGCCCATAGAGTGTCTCGATCGCATCCAAGCCCCGATGACTGTTGAGATGTGGGCACGTGGCAAGTGGGAAGGCAGCAGGCGGGTGAACCTCTTCCTGGTAGACGTACACTTCGGGGAGAGCGTGCTGCCTCACGTGCAAGTCGTGGGCGACGAAGTGGGAGACAAGGTCATCCTGGGGTACGATGTCCTCAATAAGTTGAAGTTGCTGTTGGACAGCCCCGCTGCCGTGGCGCACGTATCCATCTGAGACACTTTGGGACGACACTTGACGACATGGGCCGTCGCTCGCTCAATCAGCCGGCCGGTGAGAGAGCGGCTGCACTGGCTGCACGAGAGCCAGTCCGCCGCCCGGGTGCTGGCTGTCTTCGAGCGCGCCTGCGACCTGATCACCCACGACGGCGACGTGGTGGCGCTGGTGACCCCCCAGATCGGCGACGGGCCGCTCAACGTCGTCGTGAATGGCGCAGCGGGGCTCTTCGCCAGGGTTGACCCCGGCGCGCCGGTGACGCTGGAGGGGGAGCGGCTCTGGGTCGGCGGGCTGGGGGTTGACCTGGGGAGAGCGGTGGTGTGGGAGCCTCGCCCGAATTGGGACGCGCTGCGAGCCCGGCGCGCCGCGATTACGTCTCGTCTTCCGCTCCTACGTGCCCTCTGCCTACGTCGTGCCCCTGCCGGGAGCCTCCTGGCGCTGCTGGAGGCAGCGCCTCCTTCCGGGGAATCACGGAAGCCCTGCTTCAGCGGGGCCATCCCAACCGAAGCAGGGCCTCCGCCCGGCGTTCTCGACGTGCTCCCCATGGCCCAGGAGGCCGCAGAATCCCTGCGGCCGGGCTGGGGAGGCGACCTCGAACGGCTACAGGAGGGGGCGGCCGGGCTGGCCGGTCTGGGGAGCGGGCTTACCCCCGCTGGCGACGATTTCCTCACCGGCGCGATGCTCTGGGCCTGGCTGGCCCACCCTGCCCCCGGCCCCCTCTGCCACGCCCTGGTCGAAGTGGCCGCCCCCCGCACCACGACCCTCTCCGCCGCTTTCCTGCGAGCCACTGCCCGGGGGGAGTGCAGCGCCCCGTGGCACGCGCTGCTGGCGGCTCTGACACTCCCCCCCGCTTCGGGGGGGACGGGGGGGGTAGCGGAAACCGAAATCAAAGCGGCTGTGCAAGATATCCTGGCCCACGGCGCGACCTCCGGCGCGGATAGCCTGGCCGGGTTCCTTTACCTTTCGTGGAGGACATGCGATACTCAAAGCGCAACCGGGCAGGACGTCCTGGAACGGGTACGGGGGAAACTAGAGCGCCGCGAGAGCCTCAGCGCCGTCAGCGCCATTCAGCGGGGTCGTTGAACCACTGAGGAGGATGAGAACACTGAAGGAATGACAATCAGCGGTCTCAGCGCGTTCAGCGGGTTCAGCGATTCAGCGGTCGAGGTCACTGCTCTTCCCCGTGGACCGGTGTCCCCGGTGCCACGCCCGTGATGCGCACCAGCGTCCCCACTGGAGCCCAGTTGTAGAGCGCCTCGGCATCACCGACGTTGAGGATAATGCAACCATAGGAGGCCGGCCAGCCCAGGACGCCGGCCCACAGCCGCTTTCCAGAAGACGTGATCGGCAATTCGTGGATGCCGTTGGAAAAATCCGGCCCTTCCTGGTAGACGGCCATAAAGTAGGGCATCTCCAGCCCCCAGCGCGAGGCGTAGGCGCTTGGCTCCTTGAAGAGCACCTGGAACTGTCCGGCGATGGTCGGCGTGCTCGTCATCCCACTTGAGCAGGTGAAGTCGTAGATCGGTTGCCCATCCTCGTAGGCACGCAGCCGCTGTTCCGGCAGGCTGATCTCGATGCGCTTGCCGGGCACCAGCGGATGAGGGAAGAGGACGTCAATAGAGGGAATGACCAACTCCATTCCAATGGCCAGTGCCTCTGGGTTCACGTCGGGATTGGCCTCCTCCAGCCGCCACTGGGGAAAGCCAAAATGGTAGGCGATGTCGAAAAAATTGTCGCCAGGTTGGACCGCATAGGTGCTCTCGGCGTGCCGGACGCGGGACTGAACCTGGTGCTCACCAGCGGTCAGTGCTACCACCATGCGCGTCAACGTCTCGGTGACGTCCAGCAATCGTTCAGGCCCCAACTGCGGCGCAATCTCTTGCAGCCAGGCCCGCACCGCCGCCTCGTCCACCTCCAGCGCCATACGGGCGGTATCCGACGTGTATTCAGGGACCGCCCGCAGCCAGGTTGCCACCCGTTCCGGTGGGGCCATGAGATCGGTGCGATAGCCGGTCAACGGGTCGTCGGCGACGAGCGTGAAGGGCTGCGCCAGGAGCGACCGGGCCAGCGTGCAGGCCGGCTCCGGTTCGGAGAGGCGAGGGTACACGACCGCCGTCACTAACTCGACCTCTGCTACCCCCCCCGGCCCCCCCGAAGCGGGGGGGAGTTCCTTCGCGGTGTCCGCCAGCGCCCGGAGCACCTGCGCTCCGCTGGCCTCCACATCGAGCGCCCTCCCGGGCTGACCGGGGGAGGGATCAACGGTGTCGGGGCCGATCCGCAGTTGGGCATCTACCGGCGGCGCGAAAACAGCGGGGGCCACCCCTTCCAACGCGGCCACGACCTGGGCCGGATCGGCCAGGGTGACGAGCGGCTCTATTCGATGTCCCCGCAGCCTGACGCGCCAGGCCGACGGAACCCGCTCGTACCACGCTCCCCGACGGGCGACCTGGTGGGCGGCCACCGCCGTGCCGGCATAGTCGTAGCCCTGCCCTGTGTCGGCCCAACTGAACTGCCAGACGTCCTCCCCGGCGCGCAGTTCGATCACCTGAGCAGCCAGGTCCGGCAGGCTCTCGACCAGCACAACCGTGGCCTCCTCCACCGTCAGCCCGCCCACATCCACGTCGTGTACGGAGACGCCTGGATAGATGCGGTCGTTGTAGGCGACGGGGTAAGCAAGCATTCCCCCGCCCGCCACGATGCAGACAGCCAGCAGGACCGCCAGACCCACTGCCACCAGGCGCAAACCCTTTCGCACGTCTCTCGTCCTCCTACGGTGAAATGAAGAGGAGGCCCCCCAGAAGTCCGCTCAGGTCAATTCCGCTCACCGTTGCCTCCCTGAATGCGGGGGGACGTAGTGGCGACTACGATTGGGTTCTCCATTCAATCCCCCCTGTCCAGGTAGAGCAATGCCAATGCCACGGTGGTCGCCCACGGCAACACTTTGAACTCGCCGGCTGCAAGCGCGGCTCGTATCTCGGAGCGACTGAGACGGAGCAGTTCTTGCTCTTCCAGGTCATCGGCGTCGGGCTCAGCCACGCGGCGCGCACCACGGGCCAGAAACAGGTACGCCACACCTGCACCGCGGTTGCCGTCCACTCTGTAGTGCCCCAGATTGATCCAACTCGACGCCTCGTAGCCGGCCTCTTCCAGTAGTTCACGTTGCGCCGCGGCCAGCGGGTACTCACCCGGCTCAAGGTATCCTCCCACAGGGGCCAACGATGTACCATCCACGCCGTATTTTGTCTGGCGAAAGCAGAGAAACTCGCCGTCTTCGGTCTCAACCAACACAATGGCGTAGTCAGGTGTGATTAACCAGGGCCATTCCGAAATGACTCGACCGTCGGGCAACTCGACGGTATGGTTCTCAACGATCAAGTATTTGCTGTGATTCAGAATGACGCGGCGTGAGAGGGTTTTCCAGGGTTGCATGGCTCAAAGCTCCTTAGATATTACCAGAAACCAGGCCCCTTCACAGCGGCAGGTTCCCGTGCTTCTTAGGCAGCGGCGTGGCCTGTTTATCTCGCAGAAAGTCCAGCGCGGCGATCAGTTTGGACCGCGTCTCGCTGAGCAGGATCACGTCGTCCACGTGGCCGCTGGCCGCCGCTGCGCAAGGACTGCCGAACTGTTCCGAAAATAGCCGCCCTCGTCGTTGGGCGAAGGTCTCTGACCGAGCCCCACCCGGCTGCGGTCGGAGACCTTGCCGAACGAAGCATTTTCGAAGATGTTGACCGCCCCCTCCGCCCCCAGCACAGTGTGTTGAATTATAGTGTTGAAACATTGGGTGTCAAGCGTAGCGGCGCAGCGCGCGGAGTTTGCCAATTTGACATTGTCGGCATAGGGGTATATATAGATGTCACTTGACTATCAAAAGGCACACTTGACCAATCAGGAGTCAGGCGTTCGTGATAGAGAGTATCTGTGGAGATAGGGCGGGGTTCGTCCGCCCGCCCATCATATCGCAGGTTGAACACCGACCACCGGCGCAGCCGGGGTCGGTGTCTGCGTTTATTGTAAGGAGGGTCACTTGCCCACGAAATATCTGATCAAGCCCAGTGAATACCACGATTCTGTCGCCCTGATGGAGACTGCGCGTGAACTGACCCAACTTCCCGGCATCGTTGATGCGGCCGTCGTGATGGCGACCGAGGCCAACAAATCCATCCTGCGGGAGGCCAGGCTGCTCCTGCCGGAGATCGAGGCGGCCACCGCCAACGACCTGGTCGTCGTCGCCCGGGCCGAAAACGACGCCGCTGCCGACCACGCGCTGGAAATAGCAGAGAAGCACCTGGCACGGCGGCCAGAGGCGGCCGGAGTAGCGGTGGCCTTCCAGCCCCGCACGATCCGGGGAGCAGTGCGAAGTAACCCCGAGGCCAACCTGGCAGTCATCTCCGTGGCCGGGCAGTACGCTGCCGCCGAGGCGTGGGAGGCGCTGCGAAGCGGGCTCCACGTCCTTCTATTCAGCGACAACGTGCCCATCGAGGACGAGGTGGCCCTGAAGAAGTACGCGGCGGAGCACGGCCTGCTGATGATGGGGGCCGATTGTGGCACGGCGATCATCAACGGGGTCGCGCTGGGGTTCGCCAACGTCGTGCCTCGCGGGCCGGTCGGCATCGTCGCGGCGGCGGGCACCGGCCTGCAGGAGGTGAGCACACTGCTGGCCAAACTGGGCGCCGGCGTCAGTCAGGGAATCGGCACCGGCGGGCGGGACCTGAAGGAGGCGGTCGGCGGCATTATGATGATAGAGGGACTCAAGGCGCTCCAGGCCGATCCCGAGACACAGGTGCTACTGCTGGTCTCCAAGCCCCCGGCTCCGGTCGTCGCCCGGCGGGTGCTGGAGCAGGTGAGGGAGAGCGACAAACCGACAGTGGTCTGCTTCCTGGGCGGGGACCCCGCGCCCGTCGTCGCTGCCGGCGGTATCCCGGCTCGCACGCTCCAGGAGGCGGCCTATCTGGCCGCGGCGGAGGTGGAGGGCTACGAGGGGCCTTCAGCCGACGAGGTGATCGAGCGGGAAACAGTGGACCTGAAGGCTCAGGCGGCCGGGTTGAAGAAGCGCCTGAAGCCGGGCCAGAAGTATCTGCGCGGCCTCTTCAGCGGCGGGACGCTGGCGGCCGAGGCGCTCGTCTTATGGGAGGAGGTTCTGGGGGACGTGCTCTCCAACGTGGCGCTGCACCCCCGGCTGAAGTTGGAGGACGCCACCCGGAGCGCGGACCACTGCGCGGTGGACCTGGGGGAGGACGAGTTCACCGTGGGCCGCCCCCACCCGATGATTGACCACGACCTGCGCATCCGCCGTCTGATGCAGGAGGCACTCGATCCAGAGGTGGCGGTGATCCTGCTAGACGTGGTGCTGGGGTACGGCGCGCACCCCGACCCGGCGGGCGAACTGGGGCCGGCCATCCGTCAGGCACGGGAGCGAGCCGCCAGCGAGGGGCGGGAGTTGATCGTCGTGACCTCGGTGACGGGGACGGAAGGTGACCCGCAGGGGTTGGGCGGCTGCGTGCGGGCGTTGGAGGAGGCGGGGGCGGTTGTCTGCGGGTGCAACGCGGCCGCGGCGCGGCTGGCGGGGTTTGTGGTGGGGTAGTTGAGGGGATAGCACTTGTTGGGCCGCCTTCGTGGCAGTCTGAAGCCATAGTTCCTAATAGTGAAGTGAGAGGTTTGCTATGCAAGTTCTTCGACGTATTTGGGATGACCTCCGAAGTGGTGAGAATATTGACCTATACATTACCGTGATAGTAGCTGTCAGTCTTGCCATTCTCAACCTTGCTGGCGTTGCCCCACAAATATACTTGGCACCGATCACTCTGGCTGTTCTTGGACTACTTGCAATTAGTAGCCTTGGCAACCGATACCGCATTGAGAAATTACTACAAAGACAGTCTCAGTCAATAGACAGCTTCTATATGGAAGAATACCCTTCGAGTTTCAAGGATGATTTTGAAACGGCAGAAGAGTTATGGTTAATTGGCGTCAGCCTGCGCCGAACAGTCCAAGCCAACTATCCTATGTTAGAGCAAAAACTCCATCAGGGCCATACTATAAAAGTCCTACTTGTTCATCCAGAGGGTGCAGGAATTGAAATGGCTGTGGCACGGAACTATGCACGTAGAGAAATGAAGCCTAAGAGCAACGAGATACGATTCAATTTGCAGTTACTATGCGACCTGCGCAAGATTTCCCCTGACAAGCTCGAAGTTCGCACGATACGGCACCCTTTGGCATATGGTGTCACCGCTGTGAACCCCGATATGGCTTCAGGTGTGCTCTACCTGGAGCACTACTGCTTTCGAGTAGCGAGTGACTCGTTGCCTAGATTTGTGCTTCGAGCAAAAGACGGGCGATGGTATGATTTCTTCAAGAGCGAAATCAGGGCTTTATGGAATGCTGGAGTTGAGTGGCCCTGTAATAGGCAATAGAGCGCGCAGCCCAAGTTATAGTCAGCGAGGCGGTCGCCCACCCCGCCCCCACTCCTGAACCGGACGTGACAGTCACTCGAAACCGTACCGGCCGGGAAGATTGCCCCCTCGACGCGGCAACGTCCACGATGTGGAGTGACCACGGATTGTAGGAGGGCGAAAGACGAGAAGGGTGGCTTCGGCGGCTCATACCGGATTGCGGAAGCGAGTATTCCTGAAGAGCCCGGTGCGGGAAAATCGCACACCGGGTTCTGTGCGGGGGCTGTTGGGTGACTGACAGTCCTACCGCGATGCCGCGCGAACTCATTTGACCGACGTACTCAGGAGAAAAAGACAACTATGGGATGGAAACGCGACCTGCGCTTGAGAGATATCCCATTTTCAGTTCTAAGTGAATTTGGTGGTAGATATCTTTGCTTCGATATCAATACCCCGGCAGTTAAGGAATTTCTTACATCTGCCAGCAACGAAGAAGTTAAGATACTTTTATCCACCATTATAGCTGATTTCGATGAGATGTTCGAGGTTTTTGATTTTGAGTGTTGGTTTTGGGATGTGAGAAATCCGCCCGATAATTGGGAAGAAGAATTATTGAGAATCAGAGCGAGTAAATACGCTAGTGATTCGCTCAGGCGGAGCATAGATGACAAACTAGAAGAGCTTCAATCAGCGAAGCGAAAAAGGGTTGAGCAAGATGTTAAGAAGAAGCTTGTAGCAAAACGCCGAAAGGAATTTCAAAGTAATCGTGACTATTTGTTGCTTGCATTAATCGAAAGAGATGGTTGGGTTTGCAATCATCCAGACTGCGATTCACAAGAGGACTTGACCATCGATCATGTTATTCCCTTATCGAAGGGTGGAACCGACGAACTCGGAAATCTGCAGTTACTATGTCGCTACCACAATTCACTAAAGAATGATAAACTGCCCTCAGAGTGTGCCTGACAATAACCTAACCTGGACAAGCCAGAACCAAGAGGGTTTTGACTTGTGCTAAACAAGGTA
>CAZZEX010000122.1:0-12869 GCA_964653285.1 uncultured Anaerolineales bacterium | reverse complement strand
GTCTTCGATGTGGTCAATGAAGAGGATGCCATCGCAGTGGTCAATCTCGTGCTGAAAGACGCGGGCCAGCAGCCCTTCCGCCTTGATGCGCACGGGCCGTCCCCGGGGATCCAACCCTTTGACGGTGACGGCGCGATGGCGCAGGAGTTCCCCGACCAAACCAGGGATGGAAAGGCAACCCTCGACGCCGTCCTCCATGTCGCGGGACTTGCGCGCCAGTTTGGGATTGACGATGGCGTAGAGCCTGCCGTCCCTGGGGTTCTCCTCCTCGTCTTCTTCTTCAGGCAACTGCACGACGATGACGCGCTCGGGTACGCCGATTTGAATGGCGGCCAGGCCGATGCCGTTGGCCGCGTGCATCGTTTCAGCCATGTCGTCAATAAGGTGCTGCAAGGCCGGGCTCACGCGCCGCACGCGGCGCGATTTCTTGCGTAGCAACGGGTCATCGTAAAGCACAATCGGACGCCCAGGCATAGACTCAAGCCTCCTGTTGATGCGAAGATGATAGTGGGGTTGCAGATGCCGCCGCGTGTTGAACCTGGTCATAGGCGGTGAACCAGTCAAGCAACTCGGCCTGACGGCGCTCGGCCTCCGCCTGGCGCTGCCGACGTTGGAACTCCTCTACGCGGTGGAATATCTCGGCCTGAACCCTACGCGGGTCTTTGACATGCTCAAAGGTGAAGGCCCCGGCCCCGGCCGTTTCGATGGTCACCGACCCATAGTTCAGCAACTTGCCCGAAAAGCCGGGGACTTCCATGCTGACGTTCTGGATCATGCCCAGGCTGGCCTCACGGCGCTCCTCGCGCAGATAGAAGGGCAGCCGCTCGACGTCAATGATGCGCGTGGTCGTCACCTGGTAAACGTCGTTCTGCCAGTCGTCGAATATCCATAGCCACCAGGGGAACAGGAGGACCAGCGCCACACCGTAGCCGATCAGTATCAGCGCCGGGCTGTTACCATCTCCAGGCGAGCGCTCTCGATAGAGCAACTCGCCAGTGATGAGCGTGGCAATGATTATGAGCGTTGTGGGAAGCCAAATCGGCTTGATTAAGGCGACCCAGTGTTTGCGCCAGGTGATGGTATCCCCCTGCTCATAGCGCAAGGGGGGCAGGAAATAGCGAAACAGACGCAGGGACGCGAGAGACCACGACAGGAGGGCCAGTTTGAGGCGGTGCTTCGGACGCGACGTTTCGGGCGCTGGCGAGGGCGCTTCGGGAACGGCGATGCCGAACTGACGGCACAGCGCGTCACGGATGGCGGCCCGTTCCTCGGCCCTGGCCCCCGCCTGTACGCGCCGGATTTGCTCAAAGATGGCATCCCGTGTCTCCGCTGAGTTCGGTATCTGGCGAAAGACCACGTGCCCACGTTCCCCGGCCGTCTCGACGATCAGGTCGCCAAAGTCGCATAACTGGGCCAGCAACCCTTCCTGCGACTGCTGGATGTCCTGGACGGTGCGCAAGGGGGCCTCGGCACGGGACTCGTACACGAGGGGGACGCGCTCCTCGTGCACGACCCGCTTATTCGTTACAACGTAGTTATCGTTGTAGTGATCCACAGTGATGTACAAAGCAAACAGCAGCGGAAGCAGCGCCAGGAGTGTGCCCGCCACCCAGGCCCAGGAGGGAGAGGATCCCGTTGAGTACCAGTAGCCAAAGCCACCCAGGTCCACCAGAAGCATGAAGGCGGGGAGGGCGAGGTTGCGGATCAATACCGCGCTGTGCTTACGCAGGCGGATGACGATGACTTCGTCCGGGTCTTGCCATTTGAAGCGCTTAGCGCGGCGTTTCTGAGCCACGTCGGGCCGCATCTGCAATGCCTTGAGCACCGAAGGTCGCTCGTGTAGCAATTGATCGAACTCGTCCTTGTTCAGGTACAGCAAGGTGGCGTCCTGGATGACTGCGACGGTGGCGTCGCGCGGCTCGCCCAACATGAGCGAGGTCTCGCCGAAATAGGCGCCAGGCCCCAGGTGGGCGACCTCGCGCTCGAGCCCCTGCGGATCAATGTGCAGGACGCGCAGTTCGCCGCTCTCGACAGCGTAGGCCGTGAGGCCGAGTTGTCCCTGGTGGCAGATCACGCTCCCGGCCGGATATTGCACACGCTTGACCAGTTTGGCGACCGCCTTAAGGTCATCCCGGCTGAGTTCGGCAAATAGCGAGATTTGCTTGAGTTGCTTCACCAGGTCGTTGGGCATCCCGACTCTCCTGCAGTTCAATTGTAGCACATTATGGCGGAAGGGGGAAGGGAAGGATATGACGGCGGGCTCGTCCATCTCCAGCCAGCGGGGCAGGTGCCCAATGAGGGCGGCAAACTCGGCGTGGTAGGGGTGCGACCCGGTTGCCGGATTATTCCCACCCCGCCAGTGCCTCGACGGGGTAATGGGTGGGAAGCACGCCGGCCAGTCGCTCCCGCTGTTCCCGGTCCAGGGTGATCAGGGTGCTGCCGAAGCGCAAAGCGACGGCAGTGTAGACCGCGTCGCCGCCCCGTAGTCGGTACTGTGCCGCCACATCGGCGGCCTGCTGGGCCAGGGTGGTGTCCAGTGGGATCAGCACCAGGTGGGGCAGGTGGCTCAGGGCGGCGGCGAACTCGCGGGCCAGGTCGGTGTCCTGCCGGCCCCGACCGATGGCGGCGGCCACCTCCGGCAACAGCAACGTAGGCACGACGATGGGAACTGCCTGCTCTTGCAGTATGGTCAGCAGACGACGGCTCTCTTCGTGTCCCTCCTCGTAAGGGTTGAAACCGTTCAGAAAGACGCTGGCATCCACAGTGTAAGTGCTGGTCACAGCCACCTCCTACCGGCGCATTTCCGACAAGAGTTCCGTGCTGGTCAGAGGTGAACGCCATCCCCGGCCGATCTCCTCACCCAGCCGAGTCAACTCCTCCCAGGCCGCCGTGGCTGGCTCTCCGGCAGGGGACAGGTCCGTTGGCCTGGCTTCCTCCAGCGGCATCAGCAGGCCCACCGGTTGCCCCCGATAGGTGATGACGTATCGGGCGCGCCGCTCCCGCACGTCTCGGACAATCTCCGAGGCACGGGTTTTCAACTCTCGCACACCAACATCAGGCATATAGCGCCTCCTACGTTTGCCAATGTAGTCTCTTGTGTGACCACATTATACTCGGATAGGCGAGATTGTCAACACGCGTGGGGTGTAGGGAGGTTCGCAATTTGCCATTCAGCCCACTGCGTCCTGGTATGCAGCCAGCGTCTCCCGCGCGGTGCGCTCCCAGGAGAAGCGGGCGGCCTGGGCCAGCGCACGGCGGCTCAGTTCGGCGCGGCAGGTGTCGTCGGTCGCCAGTTGGATCAGCGCACCTGCCATCCCCTCGGCATCGTCCGGCGGTAGCAGCACCCCCGCACTGCCCACGACCTCGGGGATGGAGGAGACGTCGCTGCCCACGACCGGCGTGCCGCAGGCCAGTGCCTCCAGAACCGGCAGGCCGAAACCCTCGTAGCGGCTGGGAAAGATGAGTGCCACCGCGCCCCGGTAAAGTGCGGGTTTGTCGGCCTCGTCCACGAAGCCGACGAAACGCACGAACCGCTCGTCTACCTCCTGCTCCCGCGCCAACCGGCGCGGATCGGGTGCGAAGGAGGTGTCCCGCTCTGGCAATCGTCCGGCGATGACCAGCGGGCACTCCTCGCCGATGGCTGGCCCGGCCCAGCGATAGGTGCTGAGCGCTGTGGCGACGTTCTTGCGCACGTCGAAGCCACCCAGGTAGAGCACGTACCGCACCCCCCTCCGGCTCCCCCCTACGAGGGGGGAGGGTTCAACCCCCCTCCGGCTCCCCCCTACGAGGGGGGAGGATTCGGGAGTGTAACGTTCGTCGGCGGCCAGGTAGACGACGCGTACCCGTTTTTCTGGCAAACCCAGGTGAGCGACGATGTCCCGCCGGGAGGCCTCCGAATCGGTGAGCACCAGCGCGGCGCTGTGGGCGGTCGTGCTGACCAGCGCGGTATAGAGCCGCACCAGTGGCCCGCCCCGGTACTCGCGCAGGAGCAGCGGGATCAGATCGTGGATGGTGACGACGGTGGGGACCGGGGGGGCGAGCGGCGGGGCCCAGTATGGCACGTGGGCGACGTCGGCCTCCAGATGGCGGCAGGTGTAGGGAAACGCTACTTGCTCGAACCAGACTTTGCTCAGGTTGGAACGAGAGCAAGATACAGGATGCAAGATGCAGGATGCAGGATGCAAGATGCAGGATGCAGGATGAGTCGCTTCTTGCCTCTTGCTTATTGCCTCTTGCCTCTTCTCGGCCGGGATGACAAGGATGATTTGCAAATCTGCGTTGAGTGCAGCCAACCCCTCCACCAGCCGCCGCGTGTACTGGCCGCTGCCGGTGGCGGGGCTGTCCCAGAACCATGCGTTGATGGCGACGCGCATCAGTCTCCGTACCCGTGCGGGTGCGCGCGGTGCCACTCCCAGGCGTGCTCGACGATCGTTCGCAGATTGGGGTACTTGGGCTCCCAGCCCAGTTCCTGCCGGATCTTCTCACTGCTGGCGACCAGCACGGCCGGGTCGCCAGGGCGGCGGGGGCCGACATCGGCCGGGATAGGATGTCCGGTTATATCGCGGCAGGTCTCGATGACTTCTTTGACGGTGAACCCCTGGCCATTGCCCAGGTTGTAGGTACGGCTACCCTCATCGAGTGCCTGCAGGGCCAGGATGTGGGCCTGGGCCAGGTCGGTCACGTGGATGTAGTCGCGCACGCAGGTGCCGTCGCGGGTGGGGTAGTCATCGCCGAAGATGGTGATCTTTTCGCGCTGGCCCAGCGCCACCTGCAGGACGCGCGGGATGAGATGCGTCTCGGGATCGTGGTCCTCGCCTCGCTCGCCGGAGGGGGAGGCCCCAGCCGCGTTGAAGTAGCGCAGCGCCGCATAGCGGAAACTATAGATGCGGTCCAGCCAGTAGAGCATACGCTCTAAGATGTTCTTGGACTCGCCATAGGGGCTGCCGGGGACAATGCGCTCCTCCTCGTCAATCGGCAGCGCAGCCGGATCGCCGAAGAGATTGGCGCTGGAGGAGAGGATGAAGCGGCGCACACCGTGGGCGACCGCTTCCCGCAGCAGGTTCAGGCCGTTGGTGACGTTGTCGCCCAGGTACATGAACGGCTGCTCCATGGACTCGCCCACCAGGGTATAGGAGGCGAAGTGCATCACCGCCTCAATGTCGTAAGTGTCGAACAGGGACTTGACGGCGGCCCGGTCGGCCAGTTCCCCCTCGACGAAGACGGTCTCGGGGTGGACGGCGGCCCGGTGGCCGTAGTACAGGTTGTCGAATACAACGACTGAGTCGCCTTGCTTGATCAGTTCCTCAGTGACGATGCTGCCGATGTAGCCAGCGCCGCCGACGACCAGGATGTTCATACGTGTGCCTCCTTCAGGGTTGGTGGATCCGTACATTCGTGAATCCGTAGATTCGTAAGTTCGGCCTTCCTGGCTTGTCGAGTTATCAGTCTGCCAATTTACCAATGTACCGACTGATCAACGCCACGCTGCGTGCGTAGCCTGCATCGTGAAAGGCTCGCAGCGCGGCCCGTGGGATGTGGTGGAAGACGCGCTCCTCCATCTGCTGCGGTGATCCCAACACCGCCTCCACCTCCGTCACTGACACACTCATCCGTTGGGCAAAAACCTCGGCCGTCCGCACGCTGTGCCCTGGGCCGAGTTGTTCGACCAGCCAATCGCGCCACGCCCGCAGATGTTGGTCGCTGACGAAGGGTAGCCAGCCCCGGGGCTCGGCCTCTCGCAGCGCCGCAGCCACGCTGCCGTTGAGTCGCTGCTGATCCTGGCGGTCCATCCAGGTGCGCAGGACGTTGTGCAGGAAGATCCTTTCGCGCAAGGAGCCCCAGTCCTGCAGGAAGTAGCGCCGGAAGATGTCGTCGAGCCACAGTTCGTCCAGCAGCAGGTGAGCGATGTAGCCAGCAATGAAGGCGGCCTGCGCCGGTGGGAGCGGCTCCGCGCGGGCGAGCACCGGGTGGGCGGCAAACAGCGACTCGTAGGCCGGCCTGCTCCCCTCCCCTGGCAGGGGAGAGGCCAGGAGAGGGATGCGTGGGATGGTGTAGAAGTGGGTCTCTTCGCGAGTCTGCCCGCTGACGGTCTGGACATCGGGCGCGGTGTGGCCCAGCAGGAAGGGGCTGCGCTGCCGGATCAGCAGGCGACGGATGGCGGGAGGGAGAGCATCCCCGCGTAAGATCTCCTCGGCCAGGGCCAGGTGCATAACAGGCGTGGGCATTGTGCTGTTTATTGTACAACGGAAGGGCGATGTTGCCAATTCTCCGCCACTTGTACGCCGGCAAACAGAGGTTCTAACTCAATGGGGATGAGGGCCTCAGAGACGGCGGGTCGCTCGAATTTGTACCTGACGTGGGCGACTGAATATGGGCATTTTTCTATGTCATCTCTGTCATCTCTCGAGATTACTGCCTGGGCGAGCGCCGCTGACCCAGTGCTACCGCGACCAGGCCGAACCGCTGTCGTTCGAGAGGGGAGCATTTGTCAAATTCGCCGCCCATCCGCCGCCAGCGGGGATCAGGTAGATTTCTTCGTTGCCGTCACGCCCGGAGGTAAACACAATCCACCGGCCGTCAGGCGACCAATCGGCATAGCCATTGAGCGCTTCTCCTGGTTCGCTGAAGGTCACACGCCGAGGATGAGTGGGATCGTAGATATTTAACACTCCAATCTCTCGCAGCAGAGCGCTCCCCTCAGGAACTACCATTGTGTAGACGATTTCATCACCATTGGGCGCCCAAGAAGGATGCGCATCAGAGTATGGGCTGGTCGTGAGCTGCCGGGGCTCTGCCTTAGTCGTCGGGTCCACGAGGTAGAGGTCGTAGTTCCCAGTCTGGCGAGACGTGTACACCAAGCGGGTGCTATCTGGCGACCAAGCAGGAAAGCTGTCCCAGGCATCGTTAAACGTGACCTGCTGCAATCCTGTGCCGTCGGCGTTGATGACGAAGATCTCCCAGTCCCCATCACGGTTTGATACGAAGGCAATGCGAGAGCCGTCAGGTGACCAGACTGGGTGGATGTCGTCGCCTGGACCGCTTGTCAATTGCGCCCACGATCCCCCAGTGGCATTCATGACATAAAGGTCAGCGTTGCCGCTCCTGTCGGAGGTGAAGACAATATAGTCGCGATTGGGTGACCAACTGGAGTCGCCCTCATCCCCCGGATTGTTCGTGAGTTGCACTAACCCTGTCCCGTTCGGCAATATGCTGTAGGTATCGAGGTTCCCTGCCCGATCCGAAGTGAACAGAATGGGCGACGTTGCGACCTCCCACGGTGCCAAGTAGACTCCGCTGGCCCACCCCATGTGCGTGCCTCCTTGGATTTGCACGTAATACCAGAAGCGTTCCCCATCCCACACCGGTTCCTGAAGAACCTCGACGACTGTGCCGCGCGGCATCTCATACAACACCTGGCTGCTCAAGCTGGGGCCGTCCCGTAGATTGAGGTTAGTGACTCCCAGCACCACCATTCGTTCGCCTGTGGAAGGCGCGCCAGGCGAAGGCGGAAGGTACGGCGGTGCCCAACCCGCAGCAATAGCAGCGTCTATGAGCGGCTGCGCCAGGTTAACGGGCCGGGCAACGGAGAATACCCCGGCAACTTCGTCTGGGTCATATCCTACGAGGATTCCGATCAACTCACCCCGTTCATTAAGCATCATGCCGCCACTATGACCGTAGCTGATCTGAGCACTGCTCTTGATCCACTGGCTATTAGGGGGGACAACAACCTGACCCTCTGTCCAGGACAAACTCCCTTCAGCGTATTCCGGGAATCCAAGTAAAAGCACATGGTGGCCCGCGTGAACGAGAGAGCTATCCCCCAGCGAGATGGCCGGCAGATTTAGAGAACTGCGGACCGGTGTGTTGTCACTTGCCTGATGCGTGATCTGCAGAACGGCGAGGTCTAGGTCGGGGTCTGAGTATTGTGACAGCACCCGCGCCCAGTAGGTGAAAACGGGTGGTCGATCTGGGTCCATCGTCACATAGATCCCCACGAACCCTCCTTCGTTTAGAAGTGCGCCTGTCCAGTCGCTTACAACATGCCAATTGGTCACAATCAATCCCTGCCTACCATCCACGATGGACCCGGAACCCCATCTGTCCCGCACGAAGAGATGATCGCTCGGCGCCCAAATCTGCACCAGTGATCGAGCCGCTCGTCGTCCAACTGTCTGGATATCAGGCTGAGGAGTCGCGGTGGGTGGAACGGAGATTGGCATCGGTGCCAGGACGACAAACGTATCCGCCTGAACCCGTTGCTCACCGATGAATAGTTCTAGTCGATAACGGCCCGGCGGCAATCCATCCGCGTCATACTTGCCAATGTGAGCAAAGTCAGCAGACCCGTCGGAACCGTATTGGCTTGTATCCCAGGTGAAGGATACCTCCGACCACAGGTTATCATCCAGATACCAGGACAACCTGCATGGCGTATCGCTAGCCATACCTTGATAGGTCCAGGATGCGTAGACCTCTTTCGTGCCCGCGGGGAAAGGGGACACCTGTCCTACCCCCACACCCGTGCCAAACGTGATCGGACCGAACTGCGGTATAGGTGTCGGCAAAGGCGTCTCTGTAGGAGTTGCCGTTGGAGTCGCCGTCGGTGTCATTGTCAAGGTTGCGGTTGGGCGGCTTGTCATCGAGGCAACCCGCCTGGCCGGCTGATGAGAACCTATGAGGATCAAAACCACGCCGATAACGGCGAGTATAGACAGAAAAGCCAGAATCAGAGTAGTCCTTTTGCGCGACATATTCTCTCCCCCTTTCGCTGAATCGTCCGACTCCCGGCCAGATACTGCGGGCGGCAAGCCCGATGCTTATCCCAGTGCTGCTCCTACTCACGTGACACAACCCGCACCATGTTCCAGCCAGTGCCCTGGCGCTGCACGCCAAACCAGGGATGTGTACGAAGGTGATCTACGGTCAGGGTGAAGTGGAAGGGGAAGAGTTCCGGCAAGTGCAACAGGTCGGCGAAAGGGAGTTCCTCGGCGGGGTGGGCACGCAAGGCGCAGGCCAGCAGCCAGGCTTCCAGGTCGGTGTTGCTGGCGGTGAGGATTTGACGCTGTGGTGCGTAGGCATAGCGCTGATCCGATTCGGTCAACATACCCCAATTGCGCAAGGAGGCGACAACGCGCTCCTCGGCCTTGTCGAGGGAGCCCAAGTGTCCCCGTTCGGCCACTAGCCGCTGCTTGACCATCCTGTTTGTGATCGTGCCCTCGTGCCGGCCGAACTGGCCGATGATGGCGGCGCACTCTCGGAAGAAGGGGTAATACACCATAGCCAGGCCGTAGTGCAGGCACAGGCGGTCATCGGGTACCTGTGTGGCCTGGAACCAAGAGACGGCCTCAGCGTGCAGAGCCGGCGCTACGTCGGCGCTTTTGAGCCATACGTTGATCAGGATGTCTATCGTCTTGCGCCGGGCATCAACTCCCTTGAGGTCCTGTCCGACCACCGCTTCCAGACGCGCACGGATCTCGGCCGGGTCGTCGGTCTCGGCGCAGAGGCCGGCAGCAGCATTGAGCCAGGGGAGAAAAATGGTGCGGTTGAAGCCAATCCCTTTATTCATTGTCTCGCTCTCATAGGGGGCTAAGAAACCAGATTTTTTCCGAAAAACCTGGTTTCTATCTGCTGATCGTCACCAGAGGAACAATCACCTCATCCAGGGTGGGGCCGCCGTGGGTGACAACGGTCTCGTTGAAGGTGGCAAAAGCGCAGCGTCCCTCGGGCATGAGCACCCAGATGTCGTCGGGTAGTAAGCCATCTTCGCTCCACAGGATCGTCTCGGAGAAGCCCGGCTGCACGTTTGCAGCGGCGTGCCGGTCGCTGTAGATGCGCGCCCGCTTGCCACGGGTATCCACGGTGAGACCCTCGGAGGGCTGGCCGAAGCCCGTGGCTTCGACGTGGCCGTGGTCGCTGACCAGGTAGATGGTGAAGCCTCGCGCCAGGAGGGCGGTGACCAGGTCTTCCAGTTGCTTGCTCTGTTCCTCCAGCCAGACGCCCAGCGACGCCTGAAAGTCCGTCGTCCCCAGGGTGGCGTCGTGTACCATATCATCTATTCTGCTATAGATCAGGCACAGGGCGCGGGTATGGGCGCTGTCTACCTCCAGCGGTGGCTCATCCCGCTCTAGCGCCAGGTGGACGTGGGGGCAAGCTTCCGTTGGCAAGCCCTCTCTGGCCCAGAAAGCCGCCCAGTGCTTTGGCTCGGCCCGGGAGGTGTCCAGCGTAGCGGCGAAGTCGGCCGGGCGCAGGCCGCTGACGAGCGCCTGGCGAGATACGGCGGTGATGGTGGGCACCTGCGCCAGCAGGAGGCGTTCCTCAAAGCGCCAGTCCGGGTGGCGGGCGCGCCACGCTGGGCTGATCAGAGTCCAGTCCGCCAGGGCCATGCCATCGAGGATGAGCAATGCCACGCGGTCTGCCTCACCCTGGCGGCGCTGATAGGCGATGTAGTGGGGCACGTGGTGGACGTGGTGGGGCGCGGGTAACCGCTGGCTGCCCAGGGGGGCGTAGCGCCGGCGCAGCCAGGCCAGAAAAGCGGCGTCTATCTCACTTTGCAGCCTATGATATGTGTCTCGTTGGGCTGGCTCCAACGGCGCATCGGGGTCGTAGCACAGGGTGGTGAGTTCGGCCCAGGCGCGGGCGACGGCCTGCCACTGCTCCCAGCGCGCTTCCTCCAGAGCTTGCCCTGAGCCTGGTCGAAGGGGTCTGTTCAGGTATTCGGCCAGGATGTCCAGCAGTTCGGCGGCGCGACAGGGTCGGTGGTCCTCGTCCGGGGCCAGGAGGGCGGGGCGGGCCCAGTTCGGCAGGCGGCCGGGTTGGTCTACGCTGACGGGTTCCAGCATACCGCTGCGCACCAGGCCGGGCAGCGCGTCTTGCAGAGTGTGATCGGCTTCAAAGTCGAGCACGTAGCGCACCGGTTCTTCCTTCAGGAGTTCCCCGGTTTGCTGCTGGACATAGGCACGCCACTGCTCGCGCACAAACGTGGTGAAGACTTCCTGGCTGACAAGCACTTCGTCCAGGGGCCAATCGGCATAGGCGGTGACCCTTCGCAGACGCGCCAGCAGGTGATCGGCCAGCACGGCGGGTAGAGGGTCGGCCTGCTGGTGAACCTGATCGAGCCAGGTGATCAGACGGGCCGGCAGATGCAGCGCGTCGAGGTCGGCAGCGAAGACGCGGCGCAGCAGGAACTCCATCGTGCCGCGCCGGCCCAGGCGACGCGGCGGCGGTGGAGCCTGGCTCAAGCACCAGCGCTGGGCTGGCGTGAGCGCGCGCACGACCGGGTAGACCAGGTTGGGGAAGAAGGTATGCAGTGCCAGGGTGACGTGTTGCCCTTGCTGCCACAGGTCATAAGGGAGTTGGTTCAGCAGGCTGGCGGTGGCGACGATCAGAGAATGGTCAATGCTCCAGGGGCGCAGGGCCTCCACACGACGGCGCAGCGCGACAGGATCGGGTTCGTTCACCAGCGTGAAGCCGCGCTCGGCCAACGCCGCCAGCACGTCCTCGTCGGCCAGCAGCCCGTCGGGGTCGCTGACGAGGATGAGGGGGTGGGTATGGGGAGGGAAGTGGAAGAGAGTTTGGGTAAGCATAGGGTTCATTTGTCATTCGTCAGGCGTCAGGCGTCATTGACGTGTCACGTTTGACGTTTGACATGTCACGTTTGACGTTTGATTCTTCACTCCACCCTCAACGTCGCGTTATCGTAGTACATCAGCAGGTCGGGGCTCTCTTGAAGCACCCGCTCCGGCAAGCGCTCGGCCACTTTGACGATGGTGGCGTAGTCGCGGCGGTGCCAGGCGTCGGCGAAGCCCGCGCGCACGGCCTCAGTGCGGAACTGGCGCAAGCGGCCACGGCCCTCGACGTAGCCGGCGAACTCGCGCAGGAGGGCCCGGCGGCGCAGTTTCTCCAGGTCGCTGGCTTTGCTGGGGTCGGGGACGTACCAACGGCCCGTCTCGTCCTGCAGGAAATTCTGCTCCAGCATCTCGGCCAGTTCCGGCAACGCCTCGTGGCGGGCCTGGTGCAGTTGGCGCAGGAATTGGGGCTGGATGTCTTGATAGGTCTGGGGGCGGCCGCCGGTGCGGGGGTCCAACTGCTGGCGCAGCCATTGGAGGGCGCTTTTCTCGTCGCTGACAAAGAGGGTCAGTTGGGCCACTTCGGCGGCCTGCAAGCGGGCGCGGTCGTACTCGGGCGCCTGGTCGGGGAGAAAGTACATGCCGTCCCGCTCGACAAAACGCTCCCGCAGCCCGGCGTAGAACCCGGCGGCGGAGAGGGGGACGGTGGCCCCGCGCTGGATGTGGAAGGCGACCATGCGGTCGAAGAGCAGGTAAGGCTGGCGCTCGGCGACGACTTCCAGAGCGCTGACCCCTCCCCCGGTAGGAGAGGGAGAATGGACGACGATGGGCAGTTGGTCCAGGTGTTGGTGGATGAACTCCCATGCGCCGTCGGGGGTGCCTGCCTGGGCCTGGAAGCGGCGCTCGAAACTGGTGCGCGGTTTGTAGGCCGAGATGATGAGGTCTTGTTTGACGGCTCCAGTTGCTGTTACCTGATTGAAAGTGCCTTGCTGCTTGTCGAATGTGCGCGCGTCAGCGACAACGAAGCCAGCCCGGAGCAGCGCCTCTTGTATGGCGTTCCAGACACGATTCTGCGAGTTGTGAAACTCAACCGTCATCCAGCGGCCGGGTTTGAGGACCCGGTAAAACTCACAGAAACAGCACTCCATGAGATACTGGTACTCAAGAAGTCCCTTACCTTGTGTTTTGTTGACAATAGCTTCAGGATCCTTGTTAGTGAAAACGCGTAGCCAGGACTCCCAGAGGAAGTTAAGTAATGGTTCAAAAACAACTTCGTATTATGGTATAATACCCTCATATTGC
>CAZZEX010000121.1:0-12902 GCA_964653285.1 uncultured Anaerolineales bacterium | reverse complement strand
ATGTCCATCTGCAAAGCGGTGATCCCCGTGCGCGTACCGGCGACTTTGAAGTCCATGTCTCCGATATGATCTTCCAGCCCCTGGATGTCGGTCAAGATTTGATAGCGGCCATCCTCCATCATCAGGCCCATCGCGATGCCCGCGACCGGGGCCTTGATGGGCACACCGGCATCCATAAGTGCCAGCGTGCTCCCACATACACTCGCCATTGAAGTAGACCCGTTGGAACTGAGCGCCTCGCTGACGACGCGAATGGTGTAAGGGAACTCGCCATTGTCGGGGACCGCCGGCAGCAATGCCCGCTCGGCCAGCGCGCCGTGGCCGATCTCGCGCCGACGGGGGCCGCGCAGCGGGCGCGTCTCACCAGTGGAGTAGGGGGGGAAATTGTAGTGGTGTATGTAGCGCTTGGTCTCCTCCGGTGAAAGGTCGTCCAGCATTTGCTCCTCCCGAGGTGTGCCTAGAGTGGCGACGGAAAGCACCTGGGTCTCGCCACGAGTGAAGAGGCCAGATCCGTGTGTCCGTGGCAGCAGTCCCACCTCGGCTGAAAGGGGGCGGATGGTCTGAGGGTCTCGCCCATCGGCGCGGGTGCCTTCCTCGATAGTGCGTCGGCGGATGAGTTCGCGCTCCACTTCCTCGAATGCTTCTCTGATTGCCCTTTCGTCCCACTCCTCGCCTAGATTCTCGGTCAGTTCATCCCGCAGGACCTTCAATCGCTCGTTGAGGTCCGCTTTGCTCGTTGCGCCGTAGATGGCCTCCGGCAGTCGATCACCCACCTGCTGGCGGACGACTGCATGCAACTCGTCGGGCAGAATGTAGGCGGTATAGGTCCGCTTGGGCTTCCCCACCGCCTCCCGCATCTCGTTCTGGACGCGAATCACGTCCTGTATAGCCTGGTGACCACGGCGGAGTGCCTCGATCATTACATCTTCGCTGACCTCATTCGCTCCCGCCTCGACCATCAGCAAGGCATCGGCGGTGCCGGCCAGCCGCAGATCAAGCGCGCTGTGTTCCATTTGCGAGACGGTCGGGTTGGTAACCACTTCCCTGTCTATGTATCCCACGCGCACGGCTCCTACCGGCCCATCAAACGGGACATCGGAGATGGTGAGTGCTGCCGAAGCACCAATAATGGACAGGATGTCGGCCTGGTGCTCCTCGTCTTGCGAGAGAGGGGTGATGATGACCTGCACATCGTTGCGCATATCGTGGGGGAAAAGGGGACGGATGGGACGATCAGTCAACCGCATAGTAAGCGTGGCTGATTCGGTTGGCCGTCCCTCGCGGCGGAAGAAAGAACCTGGGATGCGGCCGGCCGCGTAGAGCCGCTCCTCGAAGTCCACAGTGAGGGGAAAGAAATTGATCCCCTCGCGGACGCTGTGTGCCATCGTCGCCGCAACGAGCAACAGCGTGTCGCCGTAGCGAACCGTAACCGCACCGCCTGCCTGTTGGGCCAGTTTCCCGGTTTCGAGGGTGACGATCTCGTCTCCCAACGTGGCGGTAAACTCGTGACTATTCACTTTTTACACCTCCGTGTCTGAGGCCAGGCACAGAGGTCAGGGACTGGGGGGTGTCTCGTAGCAGACTGCCTGCTCCTGGGCTACGCTACACTCCCCAATTCCTGGACCTGCGCTTGGCCTCTTAGCTTGTTGATTTCCAGAGAAATATACTGAACCAACTGAACGAGTAGATAGGCACATCCCCTCCGCACCTACTCGTTCGATTGACCTTCCAATGATATACTACCTGCGCAATCCGAGTCGCTGGATGATATCCTTATACCGTTCGGGGTCTTTGCGACTGAGATAGGTCAAATGACGCCGGCGTTGGCCGACCATCTTGAGCAGGCCGCGCCGGGAGTGCTCGTCGTGCTTGTGTGTCTTCAAGTGTTCCGTCAGTTGATGGATGCGGGTAGTCAACAGTGCGATCTGTACTTCTGGTGAGCCTGTATCGTTGGGCGCACGCCCGTACTCCTGCATGATGGCTTCTTTCTCGCTCTTACTCAACGGCACCATTTCCTCCTTCTACACACGGGCGGGGCTTGACGTACGCCCCACCCAGTTTTGCAGGGCTATTCTACCACGATTCAGCCCCACGCGCAAACTGGCCAAGGCGTAAAACGTGAAACCTAAAGCGTGAGCCAGAGTGCAGCGATGTTGCATCTTCTCGGTTTTTGCGTGCGTCTGGTATGATCACCAGTTTGTAGTCCTTCCCAAATTGCTGTAGAATGCACGGGTTCGTCAGGGCTTCGGTCCCGGAGACCGAGCGTCATTGAGATGGGCCGTTGCCTACAAGATTAGGAGGGACGGGTTGGACGAAACGGGCGGGATATCGTTAAAGCCAGAGGTAGAAGTCGCGCAGGCGGCCGGGATCATCGCGTTGGGAAACATCGCCAGTCGCATGCTGGGGCTGCTACGGGGGATGGTCATGTCCCGCCTCTTCGGCGCTGGCGGCGACGTGAGCGCGCTGAATGCAGCACTCCGCATCCCTATCATGATCTACGACCTGCTGGTGGGGGGCATAGTCAGTTCGGCCCTCGTTCCCGTCCTCTCCAACTACACAGCTCCGGAACGCCGGACAGAGTTGTGGCACTTACTTAGTGTCCTGCTCAGCGTCACCCTGTTGATCCTGTGCGGGTTCGTCCTGCTGGGGGAACTCCTGGCCCCTCAGGTGATTTGGCTACAAGCCGGGGGGCTTTCGCTCCCCTATCGGACTCTGGCGACCGATCTCTTGCGATTGGTTCTCCCGGCGGTTCTTTTCCTCAGCCTGGCCAGTATCCTATCCGGCACTCTCTATGCGCTCAAACGGTTCACCTTCCCCGCCTTCACCGCCGCTGTTTGCAATGCCGCCATGGTCGTCGTGGCGCTGGCCCTGGGATGCCGATGGGGTGTCCACAGCATGGCCGCCGGTATGCTGGTGGGTGCTGCGCTCCAGGTGGTGCTCCAACTGCCTGGAATGCGCGATGTCCGGCTCCGCTTCGCCCTTGATCTCCGCCACCCCGTCCTGCGCCACATTGGGCGACTCTATCTCCCTATCCTGATCGGTCTGGCGGTGGACAAACTGGCGGAGCTACTCAGTTACAACCTGGCCTCCCACATCGGCGATTCTGCCATCTCCTGGATGGGATATGCAGCGCAGATTGTGCAGTTCCCCCTTGGCCTGATCGTCACTGCTGTATCCATCGCCATACTTCCCACCCTCTCCCGGCAGGCTGTCGCCGAGAAAACTGGCCCTTTCCGGGCTACCCTGGCCCGGGGGCTGCGGTTGGTGCTGGCCCTGATCATCCCGTCCACCATCGGCCTGTACGTGTTGGCGAATCCCATTATCGCCCTCATCTTCGAACACGGCTACTTTACGCCAGCGGACACGGTAGCGACGGCGCAGGCGCTGCGGTGTGCGCTCCTGGGATTGCTCTTCGCCGCCGTGGATCAGCCCCTCATTTTCGCCTTCTACGCCCGCAAGGACACGCTGACCCCCGCCCTGGTGGGGGTGGGAACGACGCTCCTCTACGCTCTGATGGCCCTATCTTCCTGGTGGCTAGGGGTACTGACCCTGCCGCTCCTGGTCTTGGTCAACTCCCTCAAATTGACCGCCCACGCGCTGGCTATGCTGGTGCTGACCCGGCGACGCTTAGGCGGGCTGGGCGATCACGGCCTGTGGTCTCTCATGCTGAAGGCCACCCTCGCTGCGCTGGTGATGGCAGCGGTGACCTGGGGCGTGATGTGCGCTCTGGCGACGGTGGCACCGCCGGGCCTACTGGGGGAACTGCTAGTCGTGGGCGGGGCTGGAGGCGTTGGGGTGGTAGTCTACGGACTTCTGGCTTTGGTGTTGAGACTTGAGGAGATTCGCCTGATCCGCGCTGCCGTCGGCGATAGCCTGAACCGCTTGACGGGGCCTGGACGGTAGATTATAATGCCATCGAATGTAATGCGTAGTGCGTAAAGCGTGATAGTGGATGAGAGACTGAACGCTTGGTGAGGATTGACGTGTGAAAGGCGCATTGGGAGTTGAGCAGGAAGTTGAGCAGATTCAACCGGTTCGTCCTGAGCAATATGACGAGGCGTATTTCTTAGGTTCTTGCGAAGGATACACAGAGTTCACCGCCAGCGAAGGGACGCATCTGTCGCGCCGGCTGAGCCAGGCTTTTGAGGTGGCCGAGGTCGCGCCTGGGATGTGGGTGCTCGACGTCGGCTGCGGGCGGGGTGAGATTCTGCGTCGCTGCGCGAGGCTGGGAGCGCAGGCATACGGGGTGGACTACGCGCCGGTGGCGTTGCGGATGGCACGGGGATTGGCGGTGGCCGATGAGGAAACGAGGAGCACTGTGGGCGTCTACCGGGCCGACGCCAAAGGGTTGCCCTTTCCTGCCGCCTCCTTCGATCGCGTGCTGATGTTCGACCTGGTCGAGCACCTGCACCCGTGGGAACTGGACCAGGCGTTGGCGGAGGCACGACGCGTGCTGCGACCCGATGGCCGGCTCATCATCCACACCGCCCCCAACGTCTGGTACGACCGGTACGCGTACCCGCTGGTGCGGCTGGTGCGCACGCTGATGGGGCAGGGAGTGAATTACCCAAAAGACCCCCGCGCCATCGTCCCAGCCAACCTCGACGTGCACGTGAACGAACAGAGCGCGGCCAGCCTGCGGCGGGCACTGCGGCGGGCGGGCTTCTGTGCCCAGGTATGGCTGGACACGCCCCCGCAGAACCGGGACGAGGGGCCGCTGCTGGCGGCGGCCCGCTACGTCCTGTTCAACTGGCCGCCCTTCCGCTGGTTCTTTGAGCGGGAGGTATTCGCAGTAGCGAGGGTGAAAGCATGGTGAGCAACTCACATCGTCAACTTCGATTACCCCTCGAAGGAATGGAGTCGGTCACAACAACTGCTCAGGTATCAGCCCCATCGGGATATCGTGGGCTGTATGCTTTCCATAAATACTGGGGGAAGAAACCTTTTGAGCCGGTTTCCTATGTGATTGAGAATCTGACCGATGGACATGAGGTAATCTTGGATCCCTTTATGGGGTCGGGTGTAATTGCAAGAGAATCTGCCCGTCTTGGGCGACGCTTTATCGGCATTGATCTCAATCCGATTGCCATCGAGATTTCAAAACTTCTAGTCTCACCACCTGACGCTAGTATTGTTGAGGAAGGCTTGGTCGAAATCGAGGAGCGCGTGCGTAGACAAATCGAGGAGTCCTACAAGAGAGACGATGCCAACGACGTTGCGACTCACTACCTCTGGAAGAATCAGGAACTCCGGCAAGTATGGGTAGTGGAAAGGAGAATAGGTAGGGGAAGACGAGTATACGAGCCGACGGAGTACGACATTAGACAATTTGAGAAGTATAAGGGGTATCAATCGCGTCACATTCGGCCACCCCGATTCTTTACAAACTCTAGAATCAATGCATCTCCCAATCTGACATTGAATGACATTTTCACCGACCGTGCATTGCGAAATATAGACTTGCTACTGGATGCAATCGGCAACTTGCCCTCACCCACTCAGCCTGTTTTTCGCTTATGTCTGACTGCCGCTTGCGGCCAAATGAGCCGTATGGTTTTTGCTATCACAGGTCGGGGCAAAACAACAGGTCGTTCTTCCCCCAGAATTGAGGTAGGAAGTTGGGTGGTCGGTTATTGGCGTCCTGAGCTTCATTTTGAGATCAACGTATGGAATTGTTTTGCGCGGCGGGTGCGCAGATTGGTTAAGGCCTTGAGAGAACCAGACCTGCCGGCGCCCTGCTTGTTGTCGAATCACCATTCTGATGTATTATGCGGCCAGGCAACAGGGTCTCTCTATTGCGATGATGCATTGGAAGTGCTCAGACGGTTTCCTGCTAACTCGATTGATCTGATCTTGACCGACCCCCCACATAGCGATCGGGTGCCCTATCTCGAACTCAGCGAGATATGGAACGCTATTCTTGGGTACACCGTAGACTTTCGGAGGGAGATTGTAGTCTCTAACGCCATGGAAAGACATAAAGGGTTTGCAGAGTACAACCGCGCTATGAGGAAGTTTCTTGCTCTTGCTGGGCAAGTTCTGAAGAAAGGTCGCCTTCTGGTATTGCTTTTCAATGCACGCGGCTCGTTAAGCTGGGAGTATCTGCGTGCATTTCACCAGGAGCCTACCGAAGGTCACCTCGAATACGTGGGATATTTTCCGTTGTCCTACTCCGCCGGATCCGTTGTGCAAGACAGCAGAAAGGGCGGTTTGAAGCATGACTTCGCTTTAGTGTTCCAGAAACAGGGTACTGGCTCTTCGGATATAGATCGAGTCTGCAAACTGCAACATATTGAAGGCTGGTCGAGTGCTCTCCCTGAGAAGTGGAGGAAAAACGGATGTCCCTAGATTTTCAGAACGCTGAACGGATGTTCCGGGAAGATAGGATTCGAGAACTCAGCCAAACCCCGGATGGATTACTTTACCTGAAGCTTAGATCCCTGTCCCGCAAAAGGTATCTCGAGAGGCTCTTTGATAAAGTCGGGCTTACTCCGCAGAGTACCCTTGCGAGACAGATGTTCAGAGAGGTCTATGAGGCCAAAGTTCATAAGGGGACTGTCGATGACCTCATCCAGGAGATTTACGAGGAGGAGAGAGCGGTACGGAGGGAGACGGAGGATGAGTTGGTCAGTGAACTGTACCGCCTGCAAGTATTTGATTGGGGTGGGCTTCATCAAAGCGGCCTGGAAAGGACGATTGTAAATAACTACGTAAAGAGGACTCGAAGGTATGATGAACTGTGTGAGAAGATTGACAACGAACTTCAAGTCAGTCTGAGGGGCTATGTCTTGTGCTCGTGGTACAATCACTGGACATCAATCATCATCGAAGACGTGTTTCGGGATCACCCAGGCGTTCTTCCTGCTGTTGGGCAAGTTAAGAAGATAGACTTCTTTATCAGCGATGTGCCGTTTGACTTGAAGGTTACACACCTGCCAGAGGGATATATCGCTGAAAGACGGAGAGCCAATGGTCTGCGCCCTGAAGTCACGCTTCTCAAGGGCCTGGCACGACAGTTTGACATTCATTACGACCGAGATATGTCGCGAGCACAGCTCTTGGAAGACCTGTGGGAGAAATTGGCAGATCATCCCTCCCAACAAGTGGTGTATCGCTTGAGAGAGTTGAAAGACACCAGAGACAAAATACTGGAGGAAGCAGTTCTTGATCCTTCGGCTCTCATCAGATGGCTGTACGAGCAGCAGGGAGCGCGTCGTTTTGATGCTACGAATCGACTATTCCTGATACTGGTGGACAAGTCAAACTACTTCGACTCCTGGAAACTGAAACGCGCCAAGCCGCTGCTGGTTGACCGTATACACGCATATCTTGACGAAGTAGGCACGAGCCCCGGACGAGAGATCGAATTTCAGTGGAGAGATGGGCGGATCTATAACGTCGTGTCAGATGCCATATTTGTGGTGCACGACAGGGGAACTGGGCAGTGAGTCGCAAGGAGCCGGCTTCACCTCCCAGGAGAGGGTACCACATCCGCGGGGGATAGGTGAGCCGTTCGCATTATGGAGATGTGAGGCCACGCCTCACGGTATCAGATGAAAGACCGCCGTACAGTTGACGAGTTATCTATAGAAGAACTTGAAGAGGTTCTGCGCATCCGCAAGCGGGAGGCGCGGCTGGCGCGTCTGCGCCGGTTGGGCAAGGAAGCCGACGGAACGGCGTGGGACCCGCTGGCCCCGGAACCGGTCGAACCCCAGCCCCCGCCCTTGCCGACAGACTATCGGCGTTTCGAGGGCGCAGGGGCTACAGTGCAGTACCGTGCTCACGCGCTGGACGAACCAGTTGCCGAGGAGAAACCCAGGCGGCAGCGGCGCCCCATTCGCTGGGATTGGCTGCGCGATAAGAGTCTGCTGATGGTTGAGTTAGCCTTGCTGGCAGGGTTGATCCTCGTGTTACTCAGTTCTCTGGCAACGCTGCGCCAGATCAACGAGGAAGCCGGTCAGGCCCAGGAGGCCCAACTGCCCACCCTCACACCCACTCCCCTCATCCAGGTGGTTGTGCTGCCGGGAGGCCATACGCCTCCTGACTCGTCTGGCGGTCCCGCCCCGGAGGAAATCCCTGCCCATCTGCGCGATCTGGTGGGTGCGATCACGCCGCTGCCTATGCCCACGCCGGGGCCAGAGCAGGCCGTCCGCATCCAGATTCCTGCCATCGGAGTAGACGCCCCGGTCGTGGAGGGGGACGACCGGGAACCGCTCAAGCAGGGAACCGGTCATCACGTCGGCAGTGCCAACCCAGGTGAGAGGGGCAATTGCGTCATCTCAGCCCATAACGACATCTTTGGCGAGATCTTTCGCGATCTGCCGGATCTTGACCTGGGTGATGAGATATTAGTCCACACAGCCGTCCAGGTATACCGTTACGTCGTCACTCAGAAGCGCATCATTGAGCCGACGGAGGTGAGCGTGGTGTACCCTACTTCCAGCCCCGTGCTCACGCTCATCTCTTGCTACCCGTACGGGATTGACACACGTCGTATCGTCGTCATTGGCGAGTTGCAGCCGTAGAGAGGAGAGAGAATTATGGCGAAGAAGTCACGTCACGTCAAGAAGAGAGGCCGGCGGGTGCGCCTTTCGCGGACCCAGATGGTACAGCCGGAGACGGGTGAAGTAACCAAGGTCCCCCTCGTCACCGTCCAGGCGCGACCTGCGGCACAGGTGACTGACCTGCGAGATGAATACCGCTATGTCATCGCCGACCTCAAGCGTATTGGTATCATCGCTGTAGCGATGTTAGCGGTGTTGATTGCTCTGGCGCTGTTATTGGATTGAGCCGTCGAGCGAGCATTTTCTGTTGCCAGGACTAACGTAAAAGCGCCCGTGTCTTGGACGCGGGCGTTAGTCCTGTTGGGGCTCTCTATCAGGTGGGGATCTGGTCAGGCTTACGAGCGGGCAGTAGGGGAAGCATCCGTGTTAATGCGGCCAGTCCCCACGATACTCCCCAGTGGAGAGCCAGTGCCAGCCATAGATTCTGAGCCAGCAGGAACAGCGCACCGCTGACGACGGCCAGTGCACCGCGCAGCAACTGGGCTGGGGCTCGCTGTGGATCGGCCAGGCCCTTGCGCCAGGCCGGGTTGAGCACTGCCTCCAGCGCCACCAGCGCCAACCCAATCCAGAGGCCCCAATACATGCCCACTGTGAGGATAGGCGCGTTGCGGTAGAAGGCCCAATGGACTTCGTGGTAGGCTGCCTCACGCAAAAAGACCCATCCGGAACTGTTGGCCCCGGCCACCACGTCCCCTTCACCGGCAGTGATACCAGCGGTGACCAGGGCTCGGCGGTAGGTCCACCAGACCAGTGCCAGCAGTCCCCAGGCACCGATGCCCAGTGCCACTGCCCATCCCACGTCGTGTGCCCAGTCAAGCCAGTTGGCAGCAATGTGGGCGCTGGTCTCTTCCCCACCTGAAATAGACAAGTCGAGTTGCTGTAACCCCAATAGCCGCCCGACGACCGCGTCGTGGCCCCACAGGAACGCAGCGAAGGGCACGCCGATGTAGTACAGCGGACGAAGGAGTTGAAGCAACCACGGAGAAAAGCGCCAAGCGACCAGACGGGCGACAAACTCTCCTATTGCACCAGGGCGGGGTTGACGGAAAAGCCAGGCCAGATTCGTGCAGAGGGCAGCCAAGAACAGCGAGCCGCTCAGCCATAACCAGCCTTCGCTCCACGCCACGGTCAGTTCAGGCATGTGCCTACCTCCCCCGTAGCGGCACGGTCAGTGTGATCTGTGTTCCCCTGCCTGGTGCTGAGGCGATGGTCAGTGTGCCACCGACCAACTCGGCCCGCTCGTGCATATTGATCATGCCCAGGCTGCTACGTTCATCATAGCGCAGTTGCACCGCATCCACGTCGAATCCCGTGCCGTCATCCTTTACCTCAGCGACGAACATGCTGTCTCGAATACAGAGTTGCACCCAGATATTTTCGGCCTGGGCGTGTTTACGGGCGTTGAGGATTGCCTCATCAATGATGTAGAAGACCACCCCCTGGGCATTCTGGTCCAGTAATTGGTTTACCCCTGGCGTTACCTCCAGATGAATCGGTGTGGGGTCCGTCTCGGCCAACTTGCTGATGTACTGCTCCAACGCCGCCTGCAGTCCCTGTGTTTCGAGGATGAGCGGTCGGAGCGTGAAGAGCATGTGACGGATCTCCTTCGTCGTGCGACGTGCCAGTTCCTCGACCCGCGCCAGTTCCTGCGCCAATTCCTCAGTCGCCTGTTGCGGACCCTTTTCCCTGTCCAACAACATCCTTACATAGTTCAGCCGCATCGCGATGGCCGCAATGCTCTGCGTGGGGCCGTCGTGCAGATCGCGGGCTAGTTTCTTGCGCGCGTCTTCTTCTACCTCCACGATGCGTTCTTTCTCTTCCCTCAGGCTCTGATAAAGTTGGGCGTTCTGAAGCGCGACGATGGCCTGATTACAGATGGCGGTGAGCAACTCCTGATGATCTTCCGTGTAGGTATCAGGCTGGGTGCTACCGAAAACCACCGCGCCGAAATTCTCGAACCCGGCACGCAGCGGCACAACGATCGCCTGCCGACAACTGTGCATCATAATGAGTTGACCTAACTCCGGGTCTGTCGCTGGATCGTCGGTGATCACAGCCTCTGCTGTCGCCAACGACCGGGCCAGGACGCCGCTCTTGCCCTGGAAAATGGCGTTCCGGTCACGCAACGGTAAGTGACGCGAGGCCACAGTGCGCAGGTCATTGTGACTGAAGAGCATCACCAGGCTCACGTGGGCCGCGTTTAGTCGGCCCAACTCGTGCATCCCGGCCTCGCCTACTTCGAGCACTGCGTCCAATACTTTGTTGTAGTTCAGCGTCGCACTGAGCGTGCTCGCCAACTCAAAGATCACCTGCGCATGTTCTTGAGCAGCACGCAACTTTCGCAGTTCGGCCTCCTCCTCAAGTTGGCGCGCGTGCGCGGTGATCTGTTTCATCTGAGCGCCTACGAGACCACTTATCAAGGCTGCCAGCAGAAGGACAAGAGAGCGGGCTGCAAATGGGAGCAGTTCCGACCGTGCTGGGCCAGATGGTGCGATGATGTAGCCGGCAAGGCCGCAGCCTACCACGACGATGAGAGCGATCAGCAGGCTGATCACCCAGGGAAAGCGCAGTGCTGCTGTGAGAATAGGAAACAGCGCGAAGAACAGCAATGGGCTTGCCAGGCCGCCCGACATAATGACAAAGCCGATGGTCAGGACAGTGTCAACCAGCAGCGTCGCCACCGGTATGGCGCGCGGGAGGATGCCATAGAGCAGCAGCAACACGGTGATGAGGTTGTAAAAGGCCGCAACCGTAAGGAGGATAATCTGGGGCAGTATAGAGGCCGTGTCGAAGGACCCACCGTGGTTGATAAAGATATCCAGGAAACTGACAAGTGCCACGCTTACCAGGAGTAACCAGCGCAAGTTGCTGATCAGCCAGTCTGCCTGGAAACGTTCCTTGGCGCCCTCGGACATAGGCATAACCATTTTTCCATCGCACGCTAAACAGGCCGCGGACACTGAGTGTAGGATCCACTGCATGCGGCCACGGCCTGAGGTTGACACAGTGGGCGCGAAGGGACTTGAACCCCTGACCTCTACAATGTGAGTGTAGCGCTCTGACCGACTGAGCTACGCGCCCGGAGCACGAGCATTATAGCATTGAACACTTCAAATCGCAAGTCTTGACAGTTATGTACCTTTGTGGTATCATCGTGTTCAAATTGAATACCCCGGCGATACTCTTATCCAGAGAGGTGGAGGGACCGGCCCTGCGAAGCCTCGGCAACCAACTAGCCGCTAGCGGTTAATATGGTGCCAATTCCGGCAGAATGGTGTTTCTGGAAGATGAGAGGTGGTCACATCAATCGTGCCCCTTCTGTCCTCCAGGAGGGGCTTTTTTTGTCAGCGCCAGCCCTGGCTGGGGAGAAAGCATAGGGAGGTGTAGATGACGAAGCGTAACATTATGGTAGTTGAAGCAACCGGCCAGTTTATCGAGGACATTCCGGTTGAAATCGTGGAGCGCAAGGGGATCGGTCATCCCGATAGCCTGTGCGACGGCATCGCCGAGCGTATCTCGGTTGAGTACTCCCGCTGGTGCCAGGAGAATCTGGGCGTGCTCTTGCATCACAACTTCGACAAGGTACAGTTGGTGGCCGGAGAGGTCGAAGTCGGCTACGGTGGCGGGCGTATGCTCAAGCCCATCCGCGTCCAGATCGCCGGGCGTGGCACCCCCGCTTTCCAGGGCCGGAAGGTGCCTATGGACGATATTGCCATCGAAGCCGCCAAGCAGCACGTGCGTGAGACCATGCGCTATCTGGATCCTGACAGACACATGGTGATTGACAGTTACGCTGGTCGGGGGGCCGAGGAGTTGCAATACGTGGTAGATCACGTGACGGCCAACGACACCAGTTTTGGCGTCAGTCACTGGCCTCGCTCCGGGCTGGAGCACACCGTCTACGAGACCACCCAGCACGTTAACTACAGGCTGATTGACGATTTCCCGGTGGGCGAGGACGTCAAGGTGATGGGTATGCGTCACGACGGCGAACTGATGCTGACGGTCGCGTTGCCCTTTATCGCTACGCGCATCGGAGACGCGACCGAGTACCAGGAAGTCAAGCGGGCTGCCGAGGCGGCTATCCAGGAATATGCCTCTCAACTGGACCACCGGAAGGTGACGGTGATGGTGGACACGGCTGACGACATTGCCAACGACGCAGTTTACCTGACGCTGACCGGCACCTCGGCCGAGATGGGCGATGACGGGGCAGTCGGTCGTGGCAACCGGGTCAACGGCGTCATCGCGCCTTTCCGCTCGACCAGCCTGGAGGCGGCCTGTGGCAAGAACCCGATCTCCCACGTGGGCAAGGTCTACAACGTGCTGGCGCTGCTG
>CAZZEX010000120.1:13153-13254 GCA_964653285.1 uncultured Anaerolineales bacterium | reverse complement strand
TCGGCTCCACCTTGGGAATACATACGCGCAGGCGCATCTTTCATCCTCCCGTCCGAGATGTGCCTATCTTACCATGAATTTCCCCAATCTTGAAACAGTCG
>CAZZEX010000120.1:0-13053 GCA_964653285.1 uncultured Anaerolineales bacterium | reverse complement strand
CAACAAAGTGTCAAGCACTTGACAGAATGTCAAAATTGTGGTATCATTATATAAACCATGAATTTCCCCAATCTTGAAACAGTCGCAACAAAGTGTCAAGCACTTGACAGAATGTCAAAATTGTGGTATCATTATATAAATTGAAGGTGTTAGGAAGGGGATTAGCTATGCGAGGGGCATGCGATCTTTATCCAGTGCTTAGGTTCTGCTGTGATATTGCTGCCGATCTAGTCCAGGCTATCGGTCCTGGTTCTGAAGTAGTCGTCCATGACTTAAGCCAACCAGAGAGCTCGATTATGGCTATCGCAGGGGATTTGACCGGACGGCAAGTAGGTGGGCCGCTAACCGATTTGGTTCTGCGCCTGCTAAAATCCGGTCGCACAGACCAAAACCTTCTCAATTATGAAACCAAGACTAGCGATGGGAGAATTCTGAAATCCTCGACCCTCTTCATTCACGATGAGCGAGGGAAGACGGTAGGTTGTTTGTGCATCAATCAGGAGATAACTTCTTGGCTTCTCGCCAAGGGATTGATTTCCGCTGTTTGCGAGACAAGGGAGCCGCTGGCGTCGGAGGAGGAGACCGGGGAATCATTCCCAAATGATGTGCAAGAGCTTCTCCAGACGGCAATACATCAATCAGTTGAAAGGATCGGCAAACCGGTATCCATGATGGATAAAAATGATAAGATTAGAGTTGTAGGGGATTTGGACAAACAGGGCATTTTCCTGATTAGGGGTGCAGCTTCTTGTGTGGCAGGCGAACTAGGTGTTTCACGACCCACCATTTACAACTATCTTGAGCAGCAATGAAGAATACGTTCGCATACTTTTGTGGCGGTGGTAGCCGCCAGCACATTGTTTACTTTTCCTGTTGCTTTTCTGTCAGCTTGTAGGCGAATTCTTTCACCAAGCGACCCTTATGATAGACCTTTAGAGTCTTGCGAATGTCGCTCAAGCGCACACGAAAGTAAACGATGTGCTGTCGGTTCGCACATAATGTTGAGTGCCTGGTGCATTATTCTTCCTGGCGACTCATTGATGTTCCTAAAACGTAACTACCCAGCCGTCCCCAGGCAGAACGGTTGGAACGTATCCTTTAGGACGCAGATTAACGCTGATCCACGCTGATCTTTAATTTTATCTGCGAAAACCTGCGTGAATCTGCGTCCGATCTCGGGTTCGGCAGGGGGTCTGGGTAGTTACCCTAAAACAAATTCAGGGGGTGCCTTTTGCCCAGTTTAGGGGCCTGTGAGAGGACAAGATTTTGAGGCCATGCCTCATCGCCAGTGATTTCCTCGATTTCGAAATAGTCACATAGCGCGGCAAAGCCGCAAGTCTGCAAGTTTGCAAGTAGTCGATCATGACTCTCGCGGACAACGCAAATGTTGCCAGGTGATACTATAGGGACATAAGTTGAAACGAAGTCTTGATCGGTGATTTTTGACCACCTTAAAGCATTGATAATCTCAAGGAGGCAAGGGATGCCCAAACAAGTAGTACGTTCTGACTCCGCACCGCAGCCGGTAGGACCATACTCACAGGCCATCGAGGCGGGCGGTTTCATCTATGTGGCGGGTCAGATACCCATCGATCCAGAGACGGGAATGATGATCGACGGAGATGTGGAAGCTCAAACCAGGCGGGTGTTAAAAAACATCAGGTCAATTCTGATGGCGTGTGGTCTTGGTCTTGATGCGGTGGTGAAGACGACAGTTTTACTGAAAGATCTTTCCGACTTCGGCTTGGCTAATGCGATCTATGCTTCTTTCTTCGAGGATGATCCTCCCGCTAGAACAACGGTACAAGTAGCTGCCTTACCAAAAGGTGCTAAGGTCGAGATAGATGCAATTGCCGTGCGCTGAGCCCCCCGGAAGTTTGGAGTTTGCTACACCATAGCATTCTCTGAGCCAGAGCGGGGAGAGTTCTCTCGGAAACGGGAGGACAGGAGGGGGATGAAAAACAAAGCGTAAGCGATCACTTACAGTTTACCGGGACTGCTGAATAACAAGAGGACAGGAACCATCAGTGGTCTGGCAACCCCCGAGGCCCCTGTCACAGGCCTGTGGAACGACTGCGCACAATGGCAGGTAAGCCGTTTTCGCCTGTTGTTTGATTTTAACGCAATAGCGCAAAAGTCACCCTGTTGACGTAGCTGCGAGAGCCAGCCATTGCTGGCGGAGTTTGTCGAATTGAGCAATTGAGCATTGGTTCGTTGGATAGATCGAGTATACAGGCGGAACCGTTCCCGATGTTGACGCAACCGTTGTTGTTTCTTTGCCAGTTGAGTTGGTGAGACTTGGCGCAATGTGGCCAGGCACTCGGCCTCGGTGGGCGATCTGGGCAGCAGTTCCCATGCGCCGGTGCGCTGCAAAGCGCGATGGGTTTGCCCCTTCTGGCCGGTGGTACGGAGCAAGCGGCGCTGGGTATCGCGCGGGTATAATTCCTTTGGGGTTCTCATAGGCACCTCTTGGTTGGAGTTTATACCCCTTTTTCTGTCACAAGGTTACTTTTGCGCTACTGCATTTTAACACATGACGGCAGAAATCGCGAGTCGCGGGTGGTGGATAATCCTGGCGTTCTTCTCATGTCGGAACCCGGGCGATGAAGTTCAGGAAAGCGCTCTAGTCTATGGTTTATGTAGTGTCTATTGGCCCGAGGGTCGACTTGCAGCAGTCTCTCGGACTTTCCAAGAGGACCTGGGAACAGAAAGGAGGTGTTGGGAGCAAGCTACCAGTATTACTTGAAGACCAGAGAGTTAGACAGTCAAATCTGTAAAGGAGCATATCTCTAGCAACTAATCATCAAAATGAGGAGGAAAGCGATGCTGAGAGGTAAGAAGTGGACAATCTTGGTTGCCTTGGTGATGGTCGTTCTATCAGCTTGTGCGACACCAACGCCGGAGACAGTCGTGGAGACCAAGGTAGTTGAGATCACCAGGGAGGTCAAGGTCGTCGAGGAAGTGGAGGTGGAGATAACGGCCGAGCCAGAGGCTAAGGAGCCGGTAGTGATAGGTCTGTCTGCACCGTTCTCCGGGCCGGTGGCCTTTCTGGGCGAGGATGCGAACATGGGCGCCACGATGGCCGTAGAGGAGATCAATGCCGAAGGCGGCGTGCTGGGGCATCTCCTGAAAGTGGTCATTGCCGACAATGCCTGTGCTCCTGATCAAGCCGTCAGCTCTATCAGGAAGCTGGTAGAGGTGGATAACGTCGACCTCGTCCAAGGCTGCATTTGTAGTTCAGCCGTCCTTGCCGCCCTGCCCATCATCGAGCAGTACGAGGTGCCTATGCTCACAGCAGCAGCAACCAACCCCAAGATCACAGAGGAATTGGCTGGTGTGGGAGGCAACATCTGGGAGTTCCGCATGAACCCTCATGACGGCCTGATGTCCCAAAGCTTGAGTAAGATGATGGCTGAAGAGAATGATAGTCTCATCATACTTGCCGCTAACAACGACTGGGGAAGGGGCGCCGCAGCTGCATTCGAGGAGAACCTGGCGCTGCTCGGGGTGGATATTCCAAGCATTGACTACTTTGAGCAGGGGCAGCCAGACTACCATTCCCTTCTCACCAAGTGGAAAGGGTTGGAGGCCGATGCGATACTGCTAGTCATGGAGTCCCATGATGGCGCCATCTTCATGAGGCAGTTTCGGGAAATGGGCATGACCCAAAAGGTCTATGCTCGTGGTAGCTTAGTCTCCGCGGAGTTCGTGGAGGATATTCAGGATGATCTCTCTATAGGGGAGGGCCTTGTGGAGGCCGCGCTGTGGGCGACAGGCGCGAACCCTGAATTCGACGAGAGGTTTGAGGCCAGGTGGGGATTCCTCCCCCGCATCTGCTCGGCCACGGCCTACACCGCCTTCCGTGACGTCATCTCTGAGGCTATTAGGATAGCCATCGAGGAGACAGGAAAAGCTGATCGCGTCTCCATTCGAGACGCGCTGACGAAGGTTGACGTCGATACCCTGCTCGGGCCGGTGAGGTTCGATGATCACAACCAAGCCCATTCCGAGTTGGTCATCGTAGGTCTGGATGATAAGGGCAACATCAGCGTGCTAGAACGACTGTCCACCGAGTAAGTGGACAATATATCCCCGCGCTGTGTCTCAGCCCTGGCACAGCGCTGGGATTCATTGGTATTCGAGAAAGGGCCTTACGAACCCGTCGAGGTCGCGCCCTGCAACGTGGAGGGATAATGGAGATCTTTATAGAACACATTGTCAATGGAATCACCCTTGGGGCTCTGTATGCCTCGGTGGCCATTGGGCTGACACTTATATTCGGGGTTGTCCGGGTGGTGAACTTTTGCCAAGGGGATTTCTTTATGATCGCATCGTACACTTTCTTGTTGTTTAATGCAATGACGGGCATTCCATATCCCATAGCTGCAGTCATCGTGATTGCGATCATGGGCATCTTTGGCATTGTGTTTGAGAGAATAGTAGTGCGTCCCGTCTATGAAAAACCTTGGCATCTTCAGCTAATTGCTACCTTGGCTGCTTCCACCATCCTAAAGGAAATAGCTAGGCTGATCTGGGGTTCGACACCCAAGGCAACAACGACTCCCTATGTCAGGAGCTTCTTTGAGTTTTCCGGCTTCCATATCTCACATCAGAGAATCATTGTGCTCGTTGTCATAGTGCTCGCTTTCTGGGCTTTGAACCTGTTCTTCCAGAAAACCAAACTTGGAAAAGCGGTGAGGGCTGCGGCTCAGAACAAGGAAGCGTGTTGTGTGTTGGGTATCAACATTCACGCGATGTCTCGCGTCACCTTTGCCTTTAGCTGTGCTCTGGCAGCGTTGGGAGCCGTCCTCGTAGTTCCTCTTTACAACGTATACCCTGACATGGGTACATCGCTAATCGTAAGGGCGTTTGCTGCAGTCGTTGCGGGAGGATTTGGCCAAGTTAACGGGGCTATTATTGCCTCTTTGACACTTGGGCTCGTTGAGGCTCTTGGTGTGGGCTATGTATCATCCGCCTACAAGGACGCCATAGCTTTTGGCTCTATAATCCTTGTGCTGATCGTCCGCCCCCAGGGATTATTTGGTCGAAAGTAAGGAAAGAATATGATGAGCAAGATGAAATACCTCTATCTAGGGCTGTCTGTCGCCGTTCTGGCTGGCGTGCCTTGGGCCTTTAAGAGCCCTTACTTCATTCACATTCTAATCATGACCGGCCTCCATAGTGCCCTTGTACTGGGTTACAACTTAAGTGTGGGAGGAGTGGGAACGCTGTCCCTGGCCCATGCCGCCTTCTATGGCTTGGGGGGCTATGTCGCGGCCCTACTAACCACAAGATTGGGGGTCTCCTTTGTGGTCGAACTGGCGCTTGCGGCGATTATCAGCGGGGGGCTAGCCTTTCTGATGAGCCTTCCGAGTTTCAGATTGCCGGACCGCGCCTTTGCTATAGGGACGTTAGCCTTTGCTTTGGTAATTGAGCAGGTGGTTCACAATTGGGTATCGCTAACTCGGGGTCCCATGTGCATAGTTCCTATCCCATCGCCTAGGGTGACTCTTCTCCTGTCCACTTGGGAGATTTCCTCTCTGATCGAGTATTATTATTTAGCGCTTGCTTTAGCGCTGGCAACGTTTCTTTTTTGCAATAGGCTGGCTAACTCTAGGATAGGGAGAGCTTGTGCGGCCGTCCGTGAGAACGAGACCCTTGCTAGGTCTATGGGGATCGATCAACTGAAGTACAAAATGCTCGCCTTGGTGGTTGGGGCTGCCATTTCGGGCATTGTCGGCGCGTGTTACGCGCACTATGTGCAGATCATTTGCCCGACTGACATCGGGCTGCCCGTGATTATCAATTTGCTCATTATGCTGTTCATCGGAGGAGTGGGGACCGTGAGGGGGAGCATTTTGGGTGCCGTTGTATTTACGTTCATTCCTGAGTTGCTCCGTGTTGCTCCCACAGTACGCATGCTGATTTATGGAATACTCTTGTTTGCCACAACTTCGTACATGACTGGGGGGCTAGAGGGTGTGGTAGCAAAGATATTCAAACGGGATAGTAGGCTAAAGGACTCCCCATCCGCTAGGGCAGATAGCTAAGCAAGCCGTGGGGGTTTTACGAGGAGACGTAAGATGGCACTTTTAGAGATTGCGGGTTTGACGAAGAAATTCTTCGGGCTTGTGGCCGTCAATAATGTAGACATCCAGATCGAAGAAGGGGAACTGGTGGCCCTTATAGGCCCTAATGGCTCTGGAAAGACAACCCTATTCAATTGTCTGACAGGCTTTCTGAAGCCAGACGGGGGTAAGATTTATTACACAGGCCGGGATATAACCAGCATGCCTGCCCATAAGATAGCTCTACTGGGAATATCTCGAACCTTTCAATTGGCGCGGACTTTTCCTAAATTGACTTTGCTAGACAACCTGTTGCTTGCTGTTCAGCAGCATCAGGAAGAAAACTTTGTTGGTCGATTTCTTCTAACGAAGAAGGTCAGACAGTTCGAACAGGAAGCCATTGAGAGGGCCGAGGAGATATTGGACTTTGTAGAGTTGGAGCATTTCCGGGATGCACCAGCCGAGAGTTTGGGCTACGGTCAGTTGAAGCTCTTTATTTTCGGTATGGCATTGATGCCTGATCCAGACCTCATACTACTCGACGAGCCATCGGCGGCGACCGATGCAACCATGGTCAGCAAGATGAAAGAGCGTATGGTTGACTTGAATGAAGCTGGGAAGACCGTCTTCTTTGTAGAGCACGACATGAAGGTGGTCATGGACGTCGCTCAACGCATCGTTGTGCTGGATCACGGCCATAAAATCGCTGAGGGCACGCCCGACGTCATCCGGAACGACGAGAGGGTTATCGAAGCATATTTTGGCAGGAGGAGCGAGATCCGTTAGGGCCACTACTGGTCCCCGTATGCATCAATCTATTTAGGAGGTACAAGAGATGTTGTTAAACGTTGATCGGGCTTCGCGGCTCATAGATGAAGAGGGCTTAGATGCTTTGCTAGCCACCACTTTGGAAAATGTTTACTACCTGAGCGGACTGCGGTCCTTAGTTCAGGTCATGTTTCCAATGAATTCCCAGGTCTACGCCCTGGCCTCTCGGGAGAAACTGTCACAACCTATAGTAATAGTCCCGATGGGCGATGCTGATACAACCTTGGATTGCTTTCCAGGGGTGACAGCAATAACTTATGGTTTCTTCTCTCGGGTACTGGCCGAGGGCGTTGAAATCTCGTCTAAAGAGACACGTCTGAAGGAGTTGGCCATTGACCAGAAGCCCCAAGCTGATGCCCTCCAGGCCCTGACAGTTGCCCTGGAGGAGAGTGGCCTCGCTGATAGGACTATTGGGTTTGACGAGAAGGGCTTCAACCCCAGCTATATACCCCAACTGGAGAAACGATTGCCGAAGCTCAAGATCAAGCCCGCGGCTTCACTTTTCAAGCAGATAAGAATGGTCAAGACCGCGGAGGAGGTCAGGCGGCTTCGGGAGGCAGTGCGGATAACCGAAAGGGCCATGCTTCAGTCCGTGAGCACCGCCAAAGAGGGCGTTACCGAAATCGAGCTGGCCCGCGAATTTGAAAAAGCCCTAATCGACCAAGGAGCGCAGCTGAACTTCACCTGTGTGCATTTTGGCAGAAACATAGCTTTTGTTGATACGTCGCCATGGGATACGCCACTGAAGAAGGGAGATCTCTTCTGGTTTGACGTAGGCTGTTACTACGAGGGCTATGCGTCAGATATTTCCCGTGTCTTCGCTCTTGGAGACCCCGGGCAGCGAGCGCGCCAGCTTTACAAAGCGATTTTGGAGGGTGCAGACCGGGGCCTACAAATCATTAAGGCTGGAGTTAAAGCGGAGGACGTCTTCCATGCCTGCGTTGCAGCTGTAAGGGAGGCCGGCATACCTCATTTTCAACGCAATCACGTGGGGCACGGCATCGGCCTGGCAACCTATGACCCACCGACCTTAGCTCCTGGTGTCGAGACTATCCTAGAGGAAGGCATGGTGCTGAACATCGAGCCACCCTACTATGAAATCGGCTTCGGTGGCTTTAATGTGGAGGACACCATGGTAGTGACCAAGGGGCGTCCTGAGCTGCTCACCAGTGTCAGCAGGGAGCTTGAAATCTTAGAATAAGGAGGTGCGCAAGTGAGTTTCTTGACAGGTCTCAAATGTCTGCGGTGTGGCACAGAATATCCCCCCGGAAGACTGTTTCATGGTTGCCCCAAATGTCAGGGCAACAAGGCATCCAACCTTACGCCCGTCTACGACTACGACCAGATCAAGCGAGCGTTCAGGAAAGAGTTGTTGCCTGAGCGGCCTCCAACAATGTGGCGATATTGGGAGTTTCTCCCACCGGATAAGGAGAACGTAGTTTCCATCGGTGAAGGCATGACCCCGTTGGTAAAGTGCTCTTCCTTGGGAAAGAAGCTGGGTCTGGAGCATCTGTATGTCAAGGATGAGTCTAGAAACCCAACCTGGTCGTACAAAGATAGGTTGGCGTCACCAGGGGTATCCATGGCTGTGCAATTCGAGGCCGAAGTGGTGACCGTTTCTTCAACGGGTAATCATGGGGCCGCAACTGCCGCTTATGCCGCCAGGGCTGGCCTGGATTGCGTTATCTTTACTGTTGAGGATCCTCCTGTGACCATGAGGACCCTGATGCAGTCCTATGGGGCGAAAGTTGTGGCTACCCCTACTGGTAGGGATCGCTGGAAACTGATGGACCCCTGTGTAGAGAAATTCGGTTGGATTCCCATGGGTAACTTCACCGATCCAATCATTGGAAGCAACCCCTACGGAGTGGATGGTTATAAGACTATAGCCTTTGAGATTTGCGAACAACTTGGGTGGCGGGCCCCGGACAAGGTGGTTATGCCTGTTGCGTATTGTGACGGACTCTATGGCTGCTGGAAAGGCTTCGAGGAATTCTTTGAGTTGGGCCTTATTGATAGCAAGCCTCAGATGATCGCTGCTGAGCCTTTCGGCCCACTTAAGAATGCCCTAGCCAAGGGCCTTGACTATGTTGAGAGGGTACCAGCCCGTCCCACGGTGTGTTTCTCCGTCGGCGCTGACCAGTCTTCCTATCAGGGCCTCAAGGCACTTCTGGATTCCGGAGGGAGTGCTGAAGTGGCCTCGGATAAAGAAGCACAGGATATGCAACTGGAGTTGGCCGCGAGCGAGGGAATCTATGTGGAAGCTTCTAGCGTGCTCGCGCTGTCCGTGGTCAAGAACCTGAGGGACGAGGGTAGGATAAACGAGGATGAAACCGTCGTCGTGGTGCTTACCTCCAGCGGCCTGAAGGATCCTGCTTCCACGTACGAGCTTCTGCCGAAGGTCCCCCTCGTGCAACCCAATATGGATGAATTCCGGGAAATTCTTGCCCAGGTTTACGGCTACATCCTGCCTAGCGACTGACGCGAACGATGAACAAAGGCTGGGGCTACGGTAAGAGCTTTCATGCTGATTGGAGGGTGCTCGCTTGGTAACCGACGGTATAGGGCGGACGCGTGACGTAGCGTCCGCCCTGGCAGCGTGGGGCGGATTTCATCCGCTTGTTCGGCGGACGTGAGCGAAGCCTGACGTCACATCATTCCATCTCCTCAGGAAACCGGCCTATTGAGCTGCAATCTTTTAGAATGAAAGGAGAATCACAAGCATGTACGGATGGCGAGGTCGTATAGGCATAGTTATCCCTTGTGTTAATATCACTATGGAGCCCGAGTTCAATCGTCTTGCGGCGGAGATTCCTGGACTCGCGGTTCACAGCGCGCGGATGCATATAGAGTTAGAGTCTGCGGAGAAGGTCTTGACCAAGGAAGCCTTGTTCGATATGCAATCTTTGGCGGTGAAAACAGTAATCCCTGAGCTAGCGCACGCCAACGTGGGAGTCATAGTGTATGGATGCACCAGCGGCAGCTTTATGGGCGGACCAGGCTGGGACCAGAAAATCGTTGAGAGCATCCATGAGAAAACGGGCATACCGGCAACAACTACCACAACGGCGGTGGTGGCTGCACTCAAGGCCTTGAATGTCCGCAGGGTAGCCCTCGGTACTCCGTACAACGAGGAGATAACCGGGCTGGGCAAGACCTTCCTCGAGGATGAAGGTTTTGAGGTAGTGAACACAGTTGCTCTAGATATAGTAGACGAAATCATCACTGATGTCCCACAAAGCTTAGCCTATCAGCTTGGTCGTAGGTTGGATACACCGCAGGCAGACTGCATCTTTATCAGCTGTACCAGTTTCCCCACGATTGACGTAATCGACACATTGGAGAGTGATCTCGGAAAGCCAGTAATTAGTGCCAATTTGGCATCTTTCTGGCATGCTCTCCAGATACTTGCGGTGAAGCCGCGCTTATCAGGTTATGGGAGTCTCTTAGGGGAAGTTTAGGCCTAAAGACAAGAATTGCGGCGACCTGACATGCCGGTACCTGCCTGCTCTGCTTCCCCAAGCGGGCTCTGGCCTGTACCTGTTGAAAGGAGGTTCAAGATGTTAACGGGAAAAGCAACAGAATGCCTGGCCCACTTCCTAGCTGAGACTGACTTTGGAGACTTGCCCGCCGAGGCTACATCGCATGCTAGGCTATGTATGCTGGACTTCCTCGGAGTAGCGCTGGGCGGTTCGATCATGCCCCGTAGCAGAATTCTGGCTGACCTCGTTAGGGACTTGGGTGATGCTCAAGAAGCTACAATCATCGGGTATCCTTTCAAGGCTTCTTGTGTTAATGCAGGCTTGGTCAATGGAGCTATAGGGCATGCCATGCAAATGGATGACATGGAGTGGGCCACAATTGGCCATGTTGGCACGACTATTATTCCGGCCGCATTAGCCCTTGCCGAGAAACAGGGAGCCGATGGAAAGGAACTCGTAACGGCGATAGTGTTGGGATATGAGGGAGCCATCAGAATTGGGGAGGCCATTAACCCGTCTCATCATAGGCGAGGATTTAGCCCGAACGGAACGCTAGGGGTATTTGGGGCGGCCATTGCGGCGGCAAAGATACTCCATTTAGACCAAGGTCAAATGGCCGACGCTATAGGTTCTGCGGCCGTGCAAGCTTCGGGCCTAGAGGAATTCTGCCTTGACGGCTCTATGAGCTCAATCTTGATTACTGGCCACGCCACGCAGGCTGGGATCATATCAGCTTTGCTGGCGCGAAGAGGGTTCACAGGGTCTCGCGCCATTCTCGAGGGCAGGAAAGGATTCTGCCGAGCTTACTCGGATGACTACACGATCGCGGCTATAACTAGACAACTGGGGCAAGAATACCGAATTCTGGGCGTATGGTTCAAACGCTATCCAACCTGTGCCTATGCCAATCCCTCACTCGATGTAATTCTTGAGTTAGTTGATAGACACGGCATCGAGGCCAGTGATGTGAAGGAGGTGCGGATCAAGACTTATGCGGTGGTCGAAGAGCTCATCGACAATCCTGATCCATCAAATACCACTGCGGCCATGTTGAGCCTGCCATACTGTGCAGCGGCGGCCCTGGTTGATAAGCAGGTCACTCCTCGGCAATTTACTGAGGAAAGGCTCGCGGACAAAAATATACGCGATGTAATGAAAAAAGTACGACTTATTGTTGCAGATGAGGAACTGCTTCAATTTGCCCCGGTGGAAGGGCTGGGAGCGAGCGTGGGAATCATTTGCCATGACGGCAGGCGATATGAGGGTCGTGTCCATGCGCCCAAAGGAGAAACGAGGAATCCTTTCACCGAGGAAGAGCTTCTCAAGAAGTTTGAGACTCTGGCCTCAAGCGTAGTCGGTGCTGATAAAGTCAACGATATAGCCAAAACATTAAAGCGTCTTGAAGACATCGATGATGTCGGAGAGTTAGCGAGCTTGCTACATCCTTGAAGTAGTCGGTGCAGCTAATCTGTAGCTTTCATTGCCCCTACATCTTGGCAGGAACGTTGATTGCTTCTCTGTTATTCTGGGTGGCCTGCGCTTCCGCTGGTAGGAGGATGATTGAGTGCAGAGGGTACAAGAGTCTCCGGTTGGCTTTGGTGTGAAGGAGAAACAAGCTAAGCTGGTAAAGGAAGTTTATCGGGGCCTGCTTGAGCAAGCTGGGGCATTGAAGGCGTTTGATCAGGAGGGGAAATGATACTGGAAGTTAAGGATATGGATGTCTACTACGGCGCCATACAGGCCTTGCGAGGGATCTCCCTCCACGTAGATGAGGGGGAAATCGTTACCCTCATTGGGGCTAACGGCGCCGGTAAAAGTACGACCTTGAGGACAATCTCTGGGCTCGTCCGGCCTAGGAAGGGTCAAGTTATCTTCAAAGGGCAAGATATCACAAGGATGTCCCCCTATAAGATCGCTGCCATGGGTGTTTCACATGTGCTGGAGGGCCGCCAGGTATTCCCTGAGCTCACTGTTCTGGAGAATCTGGAGTTAGGAGCCTACACCAGAAGCAATAAGAAGGGAATCGCCGAGGACCTGGAGTGGGTCTTTTCCATCTTCCCTTGTCTGAAGGAGAGGTTGGGACAATTGGGTGGTACCCTCTCTGGCGGGGAGCAGCAGATGCTGAGCATCGGCCGGGCGCTGATGATCACACCCGGCATTCTTCTCTTGGATGAACCTTCTTTAGGTTTGGCCCCCGCGCTGGTGGAGCAGATCTTCGAGACCATTAAGGAGATCAACGAGGGGGGAACTAGCATCTTTCTAGTCGAGCAGAACGCGGTCATGGCTCTCTCCGTGGCTGACCGAGGCTATGTCCTTGAGACAGGTAGCATGGTACTAGAGGGCACAGTGGCTGAGTTGAAGGATAACCCGCAAGTACAGGCAGCCTACATGGGGGGGGGCTAGATGGGTAGGTGGGTACTGTGCAGTCATCGCTTCAGTCAGGGTCCCATGAGCGGACCTGCTTCTTGCAGGTCGAGCAGTAGCCGCTGAGGGTCATATAAGCGCGTAATAACGGGGCGCACCAGTGGTGTTGATCTCAACCTGTTGTATGCCATTTAGCGGTTTATCTCGGCCCATTTATGCTGGTGCAGTGGATTGCATGCTTGCCCTACAGACTGCCAGTATCATCTCAATAAGTTGGGGCAGGTCTGTTGGTGATGGTGAAATGCCTACCC
>CAZZEX010000119.1:0-13375 GCA_964653285.1 uncultured Anaerolineales bacterium | reverse complement strand
GTGAGCGCCAGCGCGACGAGGGCGGAGGCGACGGCGGGGTGGGTCAGTGAACGCAGGAAGGCTTTCATCGCATAGTAGTTTATCACAGTGGTGGGAGAGTGCAAGGTTCGCGTTGGGCATTCGTCCGCTACCTGTCCGGCAGCCGGAGTTGAGCCTGATGTGAGATGTGCTATAATAGCCGCGTTAGCCGCCTAACAGCATAACATCGGGTTTAGAAAAAAACAGATCGCTCAAATAGGAGCACCTGTGTGAAGCGAACAACTTGGATCGTATTCGCCGTTGCTATAGCCGTCGTGGTCTCACTGGCCTGCATGTGTGGCCCCGTTGGCCCTGTTGCGGCCCAGGACACCGGCCCGGCGATGCAGGTCACGGTTGGCTTTGACGGCTATTGTCGCAGCGGCACCTGGTGTCCGGTGTACGCCGTTCTCTCGAACGAGGGCGTGGACGTCGAGGGGGAGTTGCGCGTTGCCATCGACGGCGCGGGCGGTGGCACCGAGCCCGACGTGTACGCCAGGCCGGTCGTGCTCCCGACACATTCGCGCAAGGCTTACTTTCTGTATCTCCCGCCTGTTGGTGCCTTCTCTCGCTCTCGTCTGACAGTCCAGTTGCTCACCGGGGATAAGGTGCTCTTGTCGGAGCGGGCTGCGGTGGCGTGGTTGGATGAGGGAGACCGGCTCTACGGCGTCGCCAGCAGCAGCCCCTCGGCGCTTAATTTCCTGAGCGACATCGCGCCGGCCGGCGGGATGGCGGCGGTGGCCCATCTGAGCCTGGAACCGCTCCCACCCGACCCGCTGGGTTGGGAGGGGCTCGACGTGTTGATCCTGAACGACCTGGACACGGCTGCGCTCAGGGGTGAACAACGGCAAGCGCTGGAGTCGTGGGTGGCCCACGGCGGACACCTGATCGTGGGTGGTGGCGCGGGGGTGGCCCACACGGTCGCTGGCGTGGCCGACTTGCTGCCGGTCACGGTAGGTGGCACGCGCTCGGTAGACGATCTGTGGGTGTTGGGCGAGCAGGTGAACGCGCCTGTCGCTGTGGGCCCTTATGCCGTGGCCGAGGCGACGCTGCGGGATGGAAGGGTGATCATTGAGCAGGGAGATGAGCAGGGAGGTCTCATCTTGTTGGCCCGCCGTACCCAGGGAGCAGGCAGGGTGGACTTCCTGGCCTTCGACGCTGGGCTGAATCCTTTCACCCGTTGGGATGACAACGCCCGTCTGTGGGAATTTGTCGTCGGGACGAGGACTGCAGAGACTCAGCGGCTTACTGTGCATAATGGGAATAGTGCCCACGAGGCAATTAGCGCTATCCCTGGCCTGGAACTCCCCTCTACGCTGTACCTCCTGGCCTTCATGCTCGTCTACACGTTGCTCATCGGCCCGGTCAACTACGTCATCCTGCGCAAACTGGACCGGCGGGAACTGGCCTGGTTGACCATCCCGGCGTTGATCGTGGGATTTACGGTGTGCGCCTACGTGACCGGTTTCCAGGTCCGGGGCAGCACAGCGATTGTGCACCGGCTGGCGGCGGTGTATGTGCCAGAGGGTCTCCCCTCCGCCTCAGGGGGGACGGGGGGAGTGGTCGGCCGCGTGAGCCAGGTGGTGGGGCTCTTCTCGCCCCAGCGCACCAATTACGAGGTGTGGGTGGCAGGGGCGGGGGTATGCGAAATCCCTGGCGATTATTATGGGGGACCGGCCGGGCAGCCGCTGCAGATCGTCGAGGAGGCCGGGGGCTCAACGATAGCCGGCTTGCGCGTGGACGTGGGGGGCATACGGCCCTTCCTGGCCGAGGGATATGCAGACGTGCCGGGCGTCGAGGCTGACCTGCGACTGGTCGCAGACACGGCAAGTGCGCTGCGGCTGGAAGGGACGGTGCGCAATGGCAACGTGCCTCTGAAGGATGCCGTCCTCATCGTGGGTGATGACGAGCAGCGGTTGGGCGACCTGGAGGCCGGCGAGGAAGCGAACATCTCTTTCTTGCTCCACGGCGGGGGTGGCATGGCGGGGCCTGGACCATGGTCATCCGTTTCCCCCTCCGGCCACAATGTCCCGGAGCAAATCTTGGGGCCAGGGAACTACTGGGAGGATCGGGAGTTATATCGGCGTTATCAGTTTCTCCAGGCGCTCTTTCCCTACGATGGGCCTGGCCTGGGGCCAGGGGTGTACCTGATAGGCTGGGCAGAGGAAGACGTCCCATTGCCGGTCGAGGTGGTGGAGCGACCCTTTTCAGCGGTCGAAACAGCACTCTACGTCTACGCTCTGCCGGTGGTGGGGCTGGAGACGGGCGCGACGGTCACTATCCCGCCGGGCTTCATCGCACGTCAGGTGGAGGAGACGACGGGCGATGTAAGCGTGTGGGATGAAGGGTTTTATATGGGGCCTGAAGCGGAGATCGTATTCCGCTTCACCGTCTGGTCAGGGGTGAAGGTGAGCCAGGTGGACGAACTGGTGCTGGAATTGAGAGGCAGCAGCTCATCCCAGCATCCGTTGGCCGTCTCACTGTGGAATTGGGAGAGCGGCAGTTGGGAGGGGTTGAATATTGGCTGGGGGTGGCACTCGATTCCGAACGCCGGGGCCTACGTCGCTCCGCCGGGCAACGTGCTCCTGCGGTTGGAGGCAGGTGCTGAATGGCCAGCCGAGGTGCAGAGCCTGACGGTCACGATCAAAGGGCAGCGGTGATGGCAACTCCCCTTTCCCTGATAGGGAAGGGGGTGGGGGGGTTAGGTGGTGATGGCGACGATTGTCGAAACGCGGAGACTAACCAAGCGGTATGGCCGGCTGACGGCGGTGGAGGAACTGGATCTAACGGTCAATGAGGGGGCGGTCTTCGGTTTCGTCGGGCCGAACGGGGCGGGCAAGACGACGACGATGCGTATCCTGGCGACGCTGCTCCGTCCAACGGCCGGGGAGGCGTGGGTCGCGGGCCAATCGGTGCTCAAGGAGCGGCGGAGTGTGCGGCGGACCATCGGCTACATGCCAGATTTCTTCGGCGTCTACGGCGATATGAAGGTCTGGGAGTATCTGGATTTTTTCGCCGCCTGCTACGAGATTCCCCCGGCGACTCGCTGCCGGCTGGTGGACGATTTGCTAGAGTTGGTGGACCTGGCTCACCGGCGGGAGGACTACGTGGATGCGCTCTCGCGGGGGATGAAGCAGCGGCTGTGCCTGGCCCGGGCGCTGGCCCACGACCCGCAAGTGCTGATCCTCGACGAGCCGGCCTCGGGCCTGGACCCGCGGGCGCGGGTCGAGATCCGCGAACTCCTGCGCGAGTTGCAGGCAATGGGTAAGACCATCTTCGTCTCCTCCCACATCCTCTCCGAGATCGAGGAGGTCTGCACGCACGTCGGCATCATCGAGGCGGGGCGGTTGGTGGCGACGGGTACGCTGGAGGAGATGCGAAAGCGCATTCAAGTCCGGCGTATCGTGAGGGTGGGGCTGATGGGACAGGTCGAGGAGGCGCAAGCGTGGCTGGCGGGCCGGCCGGATGTGGCGCGCGTTGAATCGGTGGCCGGGAACGGCGAGGGGGATCTGCAAGTCACGTTCGCCGGGGACGACGAGGCATTGGCCCGGCTGTTGAGCGACATGGTGAGCGCTGGCTTCCCGGTGGTGCTGTTCAGCGAGGAAACGGGCGGCCTGGAGGACGTGTTCATGCGGCTAACGAAGGGGATTGTGTCGTAGGACGACGTGCTTCCCTCTCCTCGCAGGGTAGGGGTAGGGATAGGAGGTTTATGGTGGGAGAAGAGCCTACAATGGCCAAACTGCATCCGGTCCTCCTCCCCTCGCAGGGTAGGGGACGGGGGAGAGGTTGGCTGCGCCGCGAATCCAACCCGCTTCTGATCAAGGAACTGCGAGGGCGTATGCGCGGCGCGCGGGCGTTCGTCGTCCTGACCGTCTATCTGCTGCTGTTGAGCTGCTTCACCTCGATCATTTATTACGCTTACACCGCGAGCGCTCGCGGGCCGGGTGGCGGGCCGGAGATGGCCTACCTGGGCAAGGTCATCTTCGCCAGCGTCGTCATCATCGAGATCTTTATGGTCGCCTTCATTACGCCGGCCTTCACCGCCGGGGCGATCAGCGGCGAGCGGGAGCGGAAGACCTACGAGTTGCTGCGCACGACGCTCCTATCGGCCCGCAAACTGGTCTTCGGGAAACTCTCCTCCGCGCTGACGTACATGCTTTTGCTCATCCTGGCGGCGGTGCCGCTGGAGAGCCTGGCCTTTGTCCTGGGGGGCGTGGTGGTGGAGGAGTTAGCGATTGCCCTGGTCATTCTGCTGGTGACTGCTCTTGTCTTCGCCGTCATGGGTCTCTTATTTTCCTCCTTCGCGCGCACCACCCTCGTCTCCACTGTGCTGTCCTACGTTACGGCGCTGTTGTTGACGGTCGGGTTGCCGGTGCTGATGTTGATCTCGATTGCCCTGGTGGCCCCCTCTATGTACGACTTCGACTCACTCTCCTGGATCGCTCAGGCCGTTTTGATGTACCTGGTTTTCTTCATCGCCAGCTTGAGTCCTATCAGCGCAGCCATAGCTTCTGAGATCATGCTGGAGGAGGAAAGTGCCATTCTGTACTTCTGGTACGACGTAGACGCCACCCATCGTATTCCGATCCCTTCTGCCTGGATCGTCTACACTGTAGTCTGCCTGGCGCTGGTGCTCGTGTTGCTGTTGATAACCGTGCTGCGAGTGCGCCGGCAGGAGACGAAATAAAGAGGCAAGAGGCAAGAAGCAGGGGATCAGATGGTAGGGTGATGGGAAGAGATTTAGCCAGGGACGGGGTGTAGGTGAGGGTTCTGAGGGGATTATAGCACGGCTGTTTGACTAAGGCAAACAAATGATTGAGGCAGTGGTGAAGCATGAGGCAATGACAGCACGCCGTCGGCTTGGGAGTTATCTGCGCCGTTGGGGGCTGCGGCTGCGGCTGGTTGAGAGCCTGGCCTGGGGGCCGTGGGGTGGGGCGGCTGGGCTTGGCGTGGGGCTGCTCTTGGCGCTGGTGGCGCGGCTGTGGCCGCTGCTGGTGGCGCGCGTGCTGGCCGGGTTAGCGGGGCTGCTGGCGCTCGCCGGCGTGGCGGTTGGACTGGCGGTCGTCTGGCTACGGCCGCGCTCGCTGTCTCGGCTGGCGCGCGTCTTCGATCGTCGCTTCGATCTGGCCGAGCGGCTGATGACGGCGGTGGAGATCGGTGCCGGCTGGCTGCGGACGACGCCAGCGATGGCTCGGGTGCAGTTGGCCGACGCGCTGGACGCCGCCGCTCACGTTGACCCCCGCGTGACGCTGCCGTTGAGGGGTTCTCGCCGGGCGCTCTTGGCCTTCGGTGTGCTGGCCGCCGCGCTGGCGCTCTCGCTCTGGCTGCCTAACTCCCAGGAGGATGTGTTGCTCCAGCGGGCCGCCGTGCGTGCCGCCGTCGAGGAGCAGATTGAGGAGTTGGAGGCGGCGCGGGAGGAGGTGGCCCGGGCCGAAGGGTTGACCGAGGCTGAGCGGGAGGCGCTCTTGCAGGTACTGGAGGTGGCGATTGCTGCGCTCAATGCAGACGAGGGGCGGGCGACGCCGGAAGAGGCGGTGGCGGCTCTTTCGGAGGCGGAGCAGGCGCTGGGGGAGTTGCAGGACCCCGGCGCGGCAACCGTGCAGGACGGTCTCGCACGCGCCGCCGAGGGCATGGCCGACTCCGAATTCACCCGCGACATCGCCGAGGCACTGGCGCGTGGCGATTACCAGGCGGCGGCCCAGGCGCTGGCGGCCTACAGCGGTACGAAGGGCGAACTGCTGACCCGCGAGGAGGAACTCGAACTGGCCCGCGAGTTGGCCCAAGCAGCGGAGGCGCTTAAACAAACCCCTCTCCTCGCAGGGGAGGGGTTGGCGGAGCAGTTGGCCCAGGCCGCCGAGGCCATCGAGCGCGGCGACATCGCCCAGGCGCGGGAGGTAATCCGGGAGGCAGCGCAGCGGATGGGAGAGGCGGGGGAGCGGGTGCAGCGGCAGGAGACGGTCGAGTCCACGCTGGCGCAGTTGCAGGAGGGGCGAGAGCAGATCACCCAGGCCGGTTCCACCTGACCGCGCACGGGGCGGCCGCTCGGTCAGGGCGGCGCACCCCTCCCCCGGCCCCTCCCCGACGCGGGGAGGGGGGGTGGACAGGCGGGTGGACAGCAGCCGGGCGGCGGCCAGCAGACGCAAGCCTCGCACCACGAAGACGCCGGCACCGGCGCACCCTACGACGAGGTCTACGTGCCATACCGCTTCGACGAGGAGGGGGAGGGGGTGGAGGTGGGCCGCGAGGGTGGCGAGGGAGTGCCGGTTGGCGACGTGCCGCTCCCGGTCCCGGAGGGAGGCAGGGCTAGTGTGCCCTATCGAGAGGTCTACGCCGACTACGCCGCGCAGGCCGGCGCCGCGTTGGAGGGGAGTTATATCCCGCTGGGGCTGAAGCAGTACGTGCGGGATTACTTTAGCTCGCTGGAGCCGTAGGGGGCTAGCCTGCACCCACGTCCTGGGCCAGGTCAATGAGATCCTCGATTCCGTCCAGTACCTGGTCCAGGGTGGGGGCCGGGGAAGCTACAATGCGGTCTCTGATGCCGTTATGCTTGTGGTGAGGGTGCGTGGGCAGGTTGAGAGAGCGGTGATGGTCGGTAGTGCGCATCGCCGCTTCGAGCAACGGACGCAGAGTGGCCTGGCCTATTGGTGACGTCACGACTACTTGGTTTGCCATATTCGTTCACCTCGCACGAGAGGATGTTATCGAGACACCAAAATTATGACATATCCCGAATTGCATTGCAAACAGACGAGGTGATTAGGGAGAGAGTTGCCTTGATTGTGTACGATATCCGGGACCTGGTCAAGATTTATCCGGGGCAGGCGCGGCCGGCCAACAAGAACATCACGCTGCAGATTGACCAGGGGGAAATCTTTGGCATCCTGGGGGACAACGGGGCGGGCAAGAGCACGCTCGTTCGCCAGATGGTGAACCTGTTGTGCAGCAGTTCCGGCAGCATCAAGCTATTCGACCAGAGGGTCGACCAGGACCCCCTGCACGTCCCGCTGAACGTGGGGTACATGCCCCAGGAGACCCACGCGCTCAACATTCTTACCGTGGGCGAGGCGCTCTTTTTCACCGCTCACCTGCGCGGGATGAGTCGCGCCGGGGCTCGCCAGGAACGGGACGCGCTGTTGGAGCTGTGGCAGATGCAAGAGCTACGCCACGAGTACAGCACACGACTGTCCGGAGGCCAGCGGCGGCTGCTGCGGCTGGCCGTGGCAATGGTCGGCTCTCCTCCCGTGCTGATCCTGGACGAACCGACGAATGACCTTGACCCTCAGCGCCGCAGGTTGGTTTGGGACGTGTTGCGCAACTTTAACCATGAGCGTGGCACCACGATCATCTTTATCACGCACGATGCGATAGAGGCGGAAAAAATCATTCAGCGCGTGGGCATCATGCGCGACGGCGAACTGGTGGCCGTGGGCCGGCCCAGCGAACTCAAACGGGTCGTAGATCAAAAGCTGCGACTGGAACTCTTTTTCTCCCCGGAGACGTCCCTGAGACGGGCGCTACGAGCGGGAAGTTTGCCGCCTGGCCTGACTTGCCACCAGCTTGAGTCCGGGCGCTGGTTGGTGTTGCTGGAACGGGAACAGGTAATGACTGTGCTCAACGGTTTGAACCTGGATCACATTGACGACTTTCGTCTGCCGGATCAGTCCTTCAACTTTGTCCTGGTCTACCATAGAGAAGCCCTCGCTCACGCACGTTTTTTAGAAAAGCGTCTTGCAACCGCCGATGGAAGGGAAGATAGTCAAAGTATTCGTCGCGTGTGCGTGTCTCGAATTCGATCTGTTCTGCTTTGTCACGGGCGTAGAGCAGGATGCCTTCGCACGCCACGCGGCCTCGGAAAATCAGGGGGGCGTCGTTGATGACGCGCACATCGGCTTCAGCGATACCGGTCTGTTTGAACAGTTCAGTGCTCACGTCCAGCATGATCCGTAGCCGTTGGTGTGGGGATATTTTCTCATCGCACACGATCGCGATGTCCACATCGCTGGAGGATGTCGCCTCTCCACGCGCTGCAGAGCCGTGAAGGTAGACCAACTGTATCGGTAAGACCTTCACTATTCGGGGCAGACATTGCCGCAAGGTGTCAACCATGTTATCGGAACTGTTCATTATGTTCTCCCGACGTATCTTTTCAATAAATCGGGGTAGGGGCAGGTCTTGTACCTGCCCAAGAGGGCGACCACGAGGGTTCGCCCCTACACATTGGGATGATACCTCCCGACGATATTATAGCACAGGCCAGACCGAGAGCAAAGAGGGAGGGGGCAAGATGAATGGCTGAAGAACACACCGTTCGTTACACTGCCGCCGGCGGCGTCGTCGTGTACGACGGGCGCGTATTGGTGCTGCACCGTCCCAGCCCCCCCTCTATCCCCCCCACTGGGGGGGAGGAAGGGGGGGAGGTGCGGCTGCCCAAGGGGCACGTCGAGCCAGGGGAGAGCCCACAGGAGACGGCGCTGCGCGAGACCCGCGAGGAGAGCGGCTACGCCGACCTGGTGTTGAAAGCCGACCTGGGCACGCAGGTGGTCGAGTTTGACTACGACGGACGGCACGTCGTGCGCACCGAGTGGCATTTCCTGATGACGCTGGCGGGCAGCCTGGAAAGTGTGCCTTCCGGCGGGGAGGAGCAGTTCGAACCCCTCTGGCTCACCTGGGACGAGGCGCTGGCTACGCTGACCTTTGAGGCGGAGCGGGAGTGGGTGCGGCGGGCACAAAAGATGTGGGGAGCAGACCTGTGATCGCGCTATCTACCGGTTCGCTCTATACCTACGGCATCGCTCGCATCTTTGGATCAGCAGCCCAGGCCGGTTACGATGGCATAGAGGTGTTGGTGGATCACCGCTGGGACACCCGCCAGCCAGCCTACCTGCGCCGGTTATCCGCTGACTACGGCCTGCCTATCGTCGCCATCCATAGTCCCTTCGTCGTCGAAGTGCCCGGTTGGCCGGCCGACCAATTAGGCCGGCTCCAGCGCACTGTGGCGCTGGCGCAAGAGGTTGGGGTGTCAACAGTCGTGACCCATCTGCCGTTCCGCCTGTATGCCATCGTGGGCCACTGGCACGCCTACCGCCCGCGCCGTTTCTTCCTGCCGGTGCCGCTTCCCCGTCGCGAGCCCTACTACCACTTCTTGCGCAATGGGCTGGCGGAGTTAGAGGCCGGAGCAGGGCTCACGATCGGCGTCGAGAACATGCCGTCGAAACGGTTGCTGGGGTTGAGGTTCAACGGCTACTGGTACAACAGCCCCGCCGAATTGTCCCATTTTCCCCACCTGACGCTCGACACGACTCACCTGGGCACGTGGGGGCTGGATCCGCTGGCGGTCTACGGGCAACTGCGGGAGCGGGTGGTCCACGTGCACCTGTCCAATTACGATGGCCGGGAGCATCGCTCGCCGCCGGACGGTTGCCTGCCGCTGGCGGGGTTCCTGCGTTACCTGGCCCGCGATGGCTACCAGGGGGCTATTGTCGTCGAGTGCCACCCCGACGCATTGGATGCCGAGGACGAGGCGAGGTGCCTGGCGGCGCTGTGCCGGGCGCTGGCGTTCTGTCGGAGCCATTTTGAGTGCGTCAGTCTGGTTGACTGACAAATCTTATGTAGATTCGTCGCTCACCCGTTACGGACATTGGGCCAGCGACTAGACCAGCTGAGGTGGGCCTTCCTGCAGAACGCGACGGAGCACCCTGCCCGCGCCGACATGGCCCACTCGCTGGCGGGGGACTGCCGCCGCTGGGCACGGGAAGTGGCGCAGATGGAGCGATCCGCGTTCTTGGAAGAGGTCAGGCTGATGACCGTCTTCCCCGCTGTTTCCCAGGTGCTCTGGCGGCGGGAAGGCTACCGGCAATTGCGGGACACCTACCTGCGGGCCTTCAGCAGGGATAGCAAACTCTTGATTGGCTGAATCGCGTAGCCAGACAGCGGCGGCAGGCAACCCGCGTAGGCAGTCAATCAAAACGTCGGTATCCAGCAGTATCATTGCCGAGATTGCTTCCATGCCTGCTCACGAAGCATACGGGCCAGGACGGGGCTGTCGGCCAGGTCTGTCCGATCGCGCCACATACCGAAGAATTCGGATGCCCGCAGTTCGCCCAGCGTATTGTAGGGTCTGGATGGATGCTCAACAGCGAACACCACGATGACCTCCGCGGGGCCAGTAGGAATCTCCTCCGGGACGCGGATGGTCAATGTGCGTTCGGGCGTAACTGTGGTTGTGAGCGTGACAACGCGCATGTTGGTATCCTCCGTTGGCTTATGGTACCATATACTGAGCGTTATAGCAATTCGTCGGACGTAGTGTGACGACCTGATTTGGCATCTACGCCGTTTTACCAGTCTACGAACAAAGGACGCGAATATGCCCGAACTCACACCCACCCAATTCCGCGCAGTCGCCACCCGCATCGAGGCCGAGGTCGGCAAGTACATCGTCGGCCAGCGGGAAGTGATCCGCCACACGCTCATCTGTCTCATCACAGAGGGCCACGCGCTGCTGGAGGGCGTGCCTGGCCTGGGCAAGACCATGCTGGTGCGCACGCTGACCAGGGTGCTCGACCTGAACTTCGCCCGCATCCAGTTCACCCCTGACCTGATGCCGGCCGACATCATCGGCACCGACATCCTGGAGGAGGCGGAGGATGGGCGGCGGGAGTTCCGCTTCCAGCCGGGGCCGGTGTTCACCAACCTGCTCCTGGCCGACGAGATCAACCGCGCTACCCCCAAGACCCAATCGGCGCTCTTAGAGGCGATGCAGGAGCGCACCGTTACCGTCGCCAATCGCTCCTACCCGCTGCCCCCCCCCTTCCTGGTGCTGGCGACGCAGAATCCCATCGAAATGGAGGGCACCTATCCGCTGCCGGAGGCTCAACTGGACCGCTTCCTGTTCAAAGTCAACGTCGTGTACCCTTCCTCGCAGGAACTGGTGGAGATCCTGAACCGCACCACGGGTGATGCGGAGCCAGAGGTCGGCGTCGTGGCCGACGGGGCCGCCGTGCTGGCGATGGGGCAGTTAGCGCGGCAGGTGCCTGTTGCCTCGCCTGTGTCCGACTACGCCGCCCGCCTGGTCATCGCCACCCATCCCGATAGCGAGACAGCCCCGGACGTGGTGCAGCGGTATGTGCGCTACGGATCCAGCCCCCGTGGGGCGCAGGCGCTCATCCTGGGCGGCAAGGTGACGGCACTCCTGGCCGGCCGGTATAACGTCGCGTTTGAAGACCTGCGGGCAGTCGCCCTGGCCGCATTGCGCCACCGCATCCTGCTCAACTTCGAGGGCCAGGCAGAGGGAGTGAGCACTGATGACGTGGTGGGGGAGGTGGTAAAGGCAGTAGCCGAGCCGTAATTGAGACTGGTAGATTGGTAGAGAGGTGAACCAGTGTCAAAGAAACACAAGTCCCGCAACATCTTCGTCGAGGCAGTGCCCAACCTGCCGATGGAGGAGCAGCCCACGGAATTGGTCGAGCGCAAAGGGGTGGGGCACCCCGACTCGATCTGCGACGCGATTATGGACGGCGTAAGCGTCGAACTGCATTATGCACTCTACCCCGACCGCCCTGCCTGCGCAAGGCGCGGACATGGTTTAGAAACCGACGGCACGCCCAGGGTAAACGCCCTGGGCATTTGCTTTTGCGGAAGGAGCGACCCCGACCGCCAATGTTCTGCCAGGTGCGCAAGTCTGGACGGGGAGATGAGGCGGGGTACCAGGCGGTTAACCCCCAAAAACATCTATCAGGCGTGGCGCTGTGGAAACTTGCTGATCATGCGCGTATGGAGGTACGAGGCGGATCGGCACAGTCACCGAAGGCGTGGTGCAGAGGCTTCTCGCGCTCACTGAGGAACACCGGGATCCAGACAGGTGGCAGCGGGCGTTTGACGCGGTAGGGCAGTTCCCTGCACCACCGGCCCGGAATTTCTGGCGATGATTCGAGAGGGTCTTCAATGCCCGGTACACTGCCACGGCTATATGCAATTAGACTGTATGATATTTGGCTATTGACAAATTGCACATAGTGTGATATACTGTGATCGCTTGAGCCAGGGTCTGGTGATCTTGCAAGGGAAAAAGAGGAATGCGAGGACGGGGTCACAGGAGGCGGAGACGTGGTCGCCGGATGGTGCGGATGCTGAAACCGGCGTTGCTTCTGCTCCTGCACTACGGTCCCGCCCACGGCTACACGCTCCTGGAACAGTTGGGGGAATTCGGCCTGGGGGATCTGAACTCCAGTGCGGTCTACCGGACGCTGCGGGACATGGAGGAGAAAGAGTGGGTCACTTCGACCTGGGACGAGGAGCAGGCGCAGGGGCCGCCCCGGCGGGTCTATCGTCTCACCGCGCTGGGGGATGAGATGCTGGCTCTGCAGGCGCAGGACCTGGAGGAGAGCAGAAAGAAGATTGATTATCTCCTGGGAGCCTATCGCCGCCACATGGAGGAGGGTGAGGGTGAGCATCATTGAAACACTGCTGGATAGCGTGCGGGCCGACGCACCAGTGCGTCGGGTGCTGGTGGGGGCCTTCTGGACGGCTGTGGTGCTGGATACCGACCCGCCCCACTGTGGTTTGGCCTCGACGCTGCGCGGAGTCACCCACGACGCGGGCCCGCTGCTCCCCGATGCCGGGCGTCTCTTGGAGCGCAGCGGACGGGAACTGGCTGGATGTCGCGGAAATTCCAATCAAAGACGACCTGGTGCGCATGGTCAAGGGAGCAGTCGTGAAATTAGACGCAACTTTACAGGTTGAAGTCAATCTGACCGAGATGAGCCAGAAGGAGCGTGCCGCGTTCATGACCGCATCCGAGGGCGGCCCCAAGCCGGCGCAGTCTATGAACAAAATCGCCCACGTGGTGGCTGTGCTGAGCGGGAAGGGCGGCGTTGGTAAATCGTCGGTGGCAGCGCTGCTGGCGTACGATCGACAATAGAAGGAGGTGAGTGAAATGCCAGGATTCGATGGAACTGGACCGGCCGGAATGGGTCCAATGACCGGCGGAGCACGGGGGTGGTGCAATCCATACAGCCCCATGTACGCTGGCTACGGGCCATACCGCGCTCCCTATCCCGGCCCGGTGCGGCCTTACTACGGAGGCTATCTGCCTGCCTACGGCCTCGGTCGCCCGCGATGGGGCATGGGCCGAGGTTTCTGGGGTCTAGGCCGAGGCGGCCGAGGGCGTGGCTGGGGCCGTGGACGAGGCCGCGGATGGTGGTAGTGGAGACTGCTTTAGTAGATTCTACAGGAAGGAGGTGAGACGAGATGCCAGCAGGAGATGGAACTGGACCCAGGGGAATGGGACCGATGACCGGACGTGGTGCCGGCTACTGCGCCGGCTACGGCGCGCCAGGCTACGCAAACCCGATGCCCGGGC
>CAZZEX010000118.1:0-13393 GCA_964653285.1 uncultured Anaerolineales bacterium | reverse complement strand
CGACGGTCGCCAGGGGCAAGCCGCTCTCGTTCCTGGACCACCACCTGCGCTGCGGGAACTCACTCATCGGGGCGCGGGTGGCCGATCTGCAGGCGCTGCTGGTGAGGAAGAAGCGGCGGAAGAAGAAAGGGGGGGAGGCCGAACCGCAGCAGTTGGCGATGTGGGACGAAAGCGCCTTCACCCAGGACATGTACCGCGTCGTGGGGGCGATGCGCCAGATTGGGGAGTACGAGACGGCCGACCTGGTGAGCGTCAAGGAGAAGGAGCGGCTGTTTGAGGAGACGGTGGAGCGGGAGCGGCGCAAGTGGCGACGGATCGCCGACCTGTGGACGGCGACCTACTTTGGGCTGGAACTGGCGCCGGAGATGTACAACGCCTGCGTGCAGTACGCGCAGGGCCAGCCGGTGATCTTGCAGGCCGCCCGGGCCGAGGCGTATCTAGCCCAGGCCCACGAGATCTGGGAGGAGAAGCGTTTCTTCCACTGGGAGATCGAGTTCCCGGAGGTCTTCTTCGACGAGTACGGCCGGCACAAGGGGGACGCGGCGGGGTTTGATGCGGTGGTGGGGAATCCGCCGTATGTGTCGCACGGTGAAATGAGGTCCTCTGATCCACAGTCACAGAAAGTTCTTGAAGAGCTTTATCCGAAGGTCGTCCAGGGACACTGGGATCTGTACGTGATGTTCATCTATAAATCACTCTTGCTCGTCAGATCTAGGGGATTCCAGTCGTTCATTACACCCAGTTCACTCGGCTTTGAGAAATATGCAACTGCCATGCGGCGATATATATTGGAAGAGTGTTGGTTAGCCTTACTTGTCGATTTCGGCGAGTATCGAGTCTTTAACGAGGTTGCAAGACAATACCTGATCTATGTTGCATCGCCCGGAAGTCCAATCAGCCCAACCGAAGTGCATACCTTCACGGGGGTTGGCTTCGGAAAAAAGACAACCATAGACCAAGCCGAGTTTCTGGCTTTCTCGAATCTCTCGTTCCGAACGGACATTGCTCAGGATGACCTACGGCTCAAAGAAAAAGTTGAAGCACAGAGCATTCGCTTAGGAACACTCTGCTTTGCGACCTTTGGAGTTCATGCCTATAGTCGCTCGGGTGGCGAAGTGAGGTTCACAACTGGCGATGTGATACACAGAGGAGCATCACTTCCAGGCTATAAACGGTATGTTGAGGGAGAATCTCTGTCGCGTTATGACGTTGTTTGGAAAGGGTTGTATTTGGACTATGAGTCAAAGCGTAAGTACTTCCACAGACCCAAGTTCCCGGAACTCTTTGAGTCGCCTAAGCTCATGGTGCGCCGCATCAGTGGCGAAGACAATAGGCTGCTGAGTTGCTACGACACCGAGGGATATTACACAAACGACAACATAATCCACGCTGTCATTTGGGATGAGACGATCAGAACTCTGCAATCGTCCGGTGAGTATGATATTGACCTGCAAGTGCTGAATTACGATCTTCTATACATTGCTGCTGTTGTCAACTCAACAGTCGCCACTTGGTACTTCTCCAGTTTCATAGCAACCGGTACGCTTCAAGGCACGTACTCGGGCATCTATCCTGAAGACGTGCGTCGGCTTCCCATCCCATGCATCACCTTCGCTACCCCGCCGGAGGAGCGGGAGCGGCTGGTGGGGGAGGCTCTGGACCACGAAAAGCACGAAGTAGCGCGAAAGGCGCGAAACGCGAAAGGGGATTTCGCGCCTTTCGCGGACTTTCGCCAGTTTCGTGATCCAAACTCCCCCCTCGGCCGCTGGTTGGACGCCCGCCTGTCGGCCGAGCCCGAGCAATCCGACGTCGTCCACGATCTGCTGGCCCACCTGGCCGGGCGGATGATCGAGATGCACAAGCAGAAACAGGCCGAGGTGCGTACCTTCCTCGATTGGCTGGCGGAGTACACCGGCCGGCCGGTTGACCAGTGGGCACTCAAGACCAACCTGCGCCGCTACTACGAGCACGACTGGACCGAGATGCAGCGGGTGCTCAAGCGCAACCAGCGCAAACTGCCCAGGGTGGACCTGGACGTGGAGGCCTATAGGAACGAGCCCGCCGCCAAAATTCGCGCCGCCTGGGAGACCTCAATGGAGACATTGCGCCCGCTGCTGGCACGTATCGCCGCCGCCGACCGGCTCATTGACCTCATCGTGTACCGGTTGTACGGGTTGACGGAGGAGGAGAGTGCGGTGGTGGAGGGGACTCCGTAGGAATAGTCCACAGTGAACAGCGCATTGACTTGTGGATGGGGGGGGAATGGAAGGGGGAATTAGACCGAGGCCCGAATGAGGGACTCAATCCTCTCCAGCTTGGGCATCAGTTTACTCTTTACAAACTCACGGGTGAACTCCGCACCCTCGTACCGGCTCCGGCGGCTCTGATTCTCGAGTTCGCGATAGTCGGGATAAATCCGCTTTAGCTCGCTTACTCTGCTCATCGCTCGATGGCGATTGGCATGAGAGTCTGAATGCAGCCCCTTGGTTGCCAGCAGCCATTCCACAAGGTGCAAGGCGGTGTAGAATATCGCAGTCACTGCCCAATCCAGGTATTTGGTCACATCGAGGTCAAGCCAATCGAGAAACTGCTTGTTGTGTTCAGCCTGACGTCTGTGCACACTCTCAGATGGCATGAGACAATTCCCGAAAGGCAAATTGCAGGTCAATGTCCTGCAAAGTTATCAGTTGCTCCAAGGGCCGATCCTGGCGGTCAATCACGTGGAAGTTGACACCCAATCCAGAGAATCGCTGCATTAGTTCCCACTCTTTGTCGTAGATCTGATAACGGGTGTCCTCGGTTGAGTTGTTGACTATTACCCAAATCATCAAACCCCAGTCCTGTGCACGGGCCAGGAGCTTTTCCACGGCGGGGATGCCTTGCAGCATGCGCCGAAACACCAGCATGCAAGCCCACGGATCGGGCACAAGAGTTTCTTTTGTCACGGCTTCATGACTGGTGGCTTGAGGAAGAAGGCGCACACTTAACGCCCTGACTGAAGCAGTCTGCCGCCAAGCCAGCGCGTGCCAGTATTTCTCCTGCTCCCAAGCAGGCGGTATCCGCAAGGAGGGCCGGTCTTTGTCCGAGGTTGCGGCGTATGCCGTCAAGATAGGCACTCGGATATCCGTATCCTGGTTTCTTGCAGTTCCAAACCCGATTGTGTTACTCATTTCTCTGCAGCACCTTTCTCTGCAGCACCTTCGCCAATTGAAGAATGATATTTAATCAGATTGTCTTGCATTGCCTGTATGAACCTTTCCAATCGCTCGGGTGACACGGCAACTCTAGTCAGTGCACGTGCGCGTACCGACTCAACCTGTTCAATCTCCTCGGGCGTCTTACCGAGGGTGATGGGAGGCACCAGTTCAAAGAAGGTAATAAAGAACTCGTGCTCTGTATGTTGGATTACCAGGTTGGTGGCGTAGTGGGTCGGTAGTTCTTCAGGTACGTACCATTCCAAAGGTATCCGGGTCTCTGGCGCACGTTCTCTTGCTTCATCCATCAGATCTTCATTCTTTTCCATTGGCGCCCTCCTTGCCTAACTACGGTGGCAGATCAAGTATGAAATTATTCTATCATACACCGTGATTTCCTGCAACTACAGCAAACCCGCCGCATCTCCTTCACCACCCCGGCGGAGGAGCGGGAGCGGCTGGTGGGGGAGGATCTGGACCACGAAAAGCACGAAATGGCACGAAAGGCGCGAAACGCGAAAGGGGATTTCGCGCCTTTCGCGGACTTTCGCCAGTTTCGTGATCCAAACTCCCCCCTCGCCCGCTGGTTGGACGCCCGCCTCTCGGCCGAGCCCGAGCAATCCGACGTCGTCCACGACCTGCTGGCCCACCCGGCCGGGCGGATGATCGAGGTGCACAAGCAGAAACAGGCCGAGGTGCACGGCTTCCTCGATTGGCTGGCGGAGTACACCGGCCGGCCGATTGACGAGTGGGCGCTCAAGACCAGCCTGCGGTGCTACTACGAGCACGATTGGACCGAGATGCGCCGCATCCTCAAGCGCAACCAGCGTAAACTGCCCAAGGTGAACCTGGACGTGGAGGCTTACAAGAACGAGCCCGCCGCCAAAATCCGCGCCGCCTGGGAGACCTCGATGGACACGCTGCGCCCGCTGCTGGCGCGCATCGCCGCCGCCGACCGGCTCATTGACTGCATCGTGTACCGGTTGTACGGGTTGACGGAGGAGGAGATTGCGGTGGTGAAGGGGAGATAGCGGGGCGGCGGCGGAGAGGGAATGGCGGCAGGTCACTTATGCCTGCGGTGTGTAGTGTAGTATGTTCACTGGCTTCGGGGACGAATCGGGGGCGCCGTCGCCAGCAAGCGAGGGGCGGTTCTTCACCGTGGCGCTGCTTGTTGTGCAGGATCCACGCTGCATAGAAAGGCTCGTCCGTCGGATACGCCGCTCGTTGTGCAGGCGTGCTCGAACCAGCGAGTTGAAGGCTGCTCGCTCTCACCCAAGAGTCATCCGCCGCCTCCTCACCGGGCTGGCTGCGACCGAGTGCGAGATTTATGTCACGGTGGTGGATAAGCAAGGCGTTGCCCCGCAGCAAAGCGAGGCGGTATACCGGGCGGCGGTGGCGAGAGTCGTCCGCCATTGTGTCGAACGTCACCCTCAGATGAACTTGTGCCTGGACAAGCGATACACCAACCGCACGCAACAGGTACAACTTGAGCGAACCATGCGCGAAGCCATTGCTCACATACCGATGCAGGTCGTGGTGATTGAACAGCGGGATTCCTGGGCGATGCCTGGGTTGCAAGCGGTGGATTTCGTGGCCTGGGCGTTTGAACAAAAGCACGTGCTGGGCGACGACTGGGCAGCCCAGATCATTGCCGGGAAGGTCATCGTGGAGGAAAAGGTGCGGGGAACAAAAATAGCGGCCCTGCCTGGGGGCCGATAACCACCGCCAACTGAGGAGCGGAGTGGGGTGTTCTACGAACACCCAGCCGGTCCAGGACTTACAATACCGCTACCGCTTTGAATTATACTATCAATTGGCACCAGAGTCAAGCACAGGTTCATTTCATGGCGCCGGCTCCTGCCCGGAGCGACTAACATCGTCCCTTCCATCGTGCCGCCACTGGGTAAGCCGGTGGCGGTTGTTGTGTATCGCACCACAATGGAAGCGAAGGTGATGGCTGACAGCCGCGTCAGGCTGCTTGTCCCTCCGGCGCGGCTGTGCTACAATGATAGCAGTAACGCGGGTTGCAAGCGGGGGGGGACTGTGCTTCATCGGAGCCATTGACCTGTGGTTTGGAGCAGATCGGTTGCACGGAGGGCAAGTGATGGAAGAGGTAGTGACCATTCGCATACCGGCGGGCCTGCAGCGGCAGCTCAACCGCACGCCCGAGGAGTTAGGGCGCGACATTCGTCTCTATGCGGCCCTGATGCTCTTTCGCCTGGGAAAGTTGTCGTCGGGCGCGCCGGTAGGAGGTGTTTTGTGAGCGAAGCAACCGAATCCATGGCTTTGAATCAACTGCTCGCGCGCTTGCGCGCGCACCTGCCCGAACTACACGAGCGCTACGGTGTCCACACCCTGGGTGTCTTCGGTTCGTATGTGCGCGAGGAACAGCGCGGGAGTAGCGATTTGGACGTGTTGGTGGAGTTCGACCGTACTCCGACGCTTCTGGAATTCGTCGATCTGCAATACCATCTGAGCGATCTATTGGGGATCAAGGTGGACCTGGTGATGAAGAAGGCCTTGAAGCCCGCCATAGGCCGTCGCATTTTGGAAGAGGTGGTGCCAGTATGAAGTCGAAGCGGACATACGTGGACTACCTGCACGATATTCTCGATCACGCACAGAAGGCTGAACGATTCACAGCCGGCGTAGACTTCGACGCCTTCTATGCCAACGAGGAGAAGACCTTAGCCGTCATTCGCGCCTTGGAAGTCATTGGGGAGGCAGCCAGGTATCTCCCCGAATCTATGCAGCAGCGCTATGCAGAGGTTCCCTGGAAGAATATTATCGGTATGCGCGATATACTCATCCACCATTACTTTGGCGTGGATTTGGAAGTGGTTTGGGATACCGTTCGAAGGGACCTGCCACCACTGCGGGCGGCTGTGACGCGGATACTGGCCGATCTTGAGGCAGAGGAACAACGTGGGTAAGCTGGCGATTCTCCCCCGGACTTCCGAAGCCTCTAAGATTTCGGAAGTCTGTAACGGATTCAAAGAGACCGAGATCGGCCCGGTCCCGTGGGGGGGCTGCGACCCACGGTGCTGGCTCCTGCCCGAAGCGGCCTGCCTTGTCCTTGCCATCGTGCCGCCACCGGGCAGGCCGGTGGCAGTTGTTGTGTATCGCACCACAATGGAAGCGAAGGTGATGGCTGACAGCCGGGTCAGGCTGCTTGTATCTCCAGCGCGGCTGTGCTACAATGTGAGTAGTAGAGGGGCACCGTCTTAGATAAAGCCAATACGACGCAAAATGAGCCAGTTCGTGAGCCAGATTGCCTTTCCCAACGGGAACCGGGCGCGGGCAGTATACGCTCCGGCCGGCGCCGACGGTATGGCACTTGCGACGGCTTTAGGGCTACCACCACCGCGCGCCGTCCTGCTGTTCAGCGGCGGGGCATCGGCCATGCCTTCCGCCAGGATGGGCCGACTGCGCCGTCTGCTGGCCGAGGGCGTGGCCCGCGTCGCCGCCGAGGAGGGTATCACCGTCATTGACGGCGGCACCCAGGCCGGCGTCATGCAGATGATGGGTGAGGGACGGGCAGCCGCCAGGGATTGCGCGCCCCTGATCGGCGTCTGCCCGGCGGCATTGGTGTCGTGGCCGGGTGGTCAGACCAACGACGGCCTGGTCCCGCTGGAGCCCAACCACACCCACTTCGTCCTGACCCCTGGCGACGCCTGGGGCGACGAGACGGACGCGATGTTCGCCCTCGCCGCCATGCTGAGCGACGGCGTGCCATCGGTGGCCGTCCTTGCTAACGGCGGCTCTATCGCCCAGGATGAGGTGCTGAACAACGTGCGCCAGGGGCGGGAGATCATCGTCATCCGGGGCAGCGGCCGTCTGGCCGACGTCATCGCCGCCGCAGTTGCAGGTGATGTGGAGCCGTCCAACGAGGAGATTGCCGCCATCGTGCGGGAGGGCTGTATTACCCTGTTCGACATCGGCGACGAGCCAGAGGCCCTGGCAGCGCTGATCCGCCGAAAATTGTTCGAGGAGGGATGAGCGATGAGCGCGTTCGACAAGTTTGAGGAGTACAAACTGTTCATTGACGACACGGCCCGCTTCTCCGAGCGGCGGCAGACGGTGACCAACGCCTACATCACGGTCAATGGTGCCATCGTCGGCCTGATCACGTTCCTGGTCAAGGATGCCGGGTTGACCAACTGGTGGTTGGTGGTGGCGATGCTGCCGCTGATCGTGGCCGGGGTGGCCGTCTGCTACTTCTGGCACCGCCTGCTGGCTACCTACCGGACGCTTCTCGACTTTCGCTTCGAGCAACTGGAGGGGATGGAGCGGGGCGAAGCGCTGCAAGGCTGCCATGGCATGTACAATCTGGAGGCGGAACGCTTCTACCGCAAGGCCCCACCGGAGCAGCAAATCGGCTTCTCGCGTATCGAGATGCGGCTGCCGCTGCTGTTTGTGGCGTTGTACGTGTTTATGGGCGTCGGGCTGGCCGTGGCCACCTGGCTGGTGCTGGCGGGAATAGTATCGGCGCCGGTGGTGAGGCCATAGGCCAGGAGGCCCAAGATGTTGATGAAGACCGCCTTCCTCAGTTCCACAACCAAAGACCTGGCCGAGTACCGTGACCCGGCTTACCGGGCCATTGAGGGCCTGAAGGGGTATCACTGCGTGCGCATGGAGGACTTCGGCGCCTGCGACTGGGAAGCCGACGAGTTCTGCCGGGCGCGGGTGGCCGAGTGCAACGTTTTCGTGGGGGTCGTGGGGCATCGTTATGGTAGTTGCCCATCAGGGAGTGAGCAGTCTTATACCGAGCGGGAGTACGAGGCCGCTGTCGCTGCAGTGATACCTCGCCTGATGTTCATCGCTCCCGAGGATTTCCCCTTGCCAGTGCACCTGACTGAGTCGGACGAGAAGCGGGCCAAGCAGCATGCCTTCCGCGAGCGGGTAAACACCGAGCGCATCCGTGCCATCTTTACCTCGCCCGAGGATCTGAAGTACCGAGTGGCGCAGGCCATTCACAACTGGGAGCGGGAGCCGGCCAGTGTAGAGCGAGAATTGTTCAAGGGCCGAGGGCGGGTTGTGAATGAGGATCTCTTTCAATACCCAGCCTCTGAGGAGGAGATAGACGATTACTATGAAGGGCGCGCGCCGTTAACTTGGAACGTTGTGGCTGCCCAGGGAATCATTGAGCGTGACCAACAGGCAGAACTGCTTGAGCGACTGATCACTCCGTCTGGGCAGACTCGGATGATATGTATTGTGGGTGAGCCGGGGGCGGGCAAGAGTTCGCTGGCCTGGCAACTTGCCCGTGAACTCACGCGCCAACAAGACAATCCGATATTGCATATTCTGGACAACACAGATGACGGCATCTGGTACAGCTTGTCTGAGTTTTGGACCCGTATTCAGCAGCCGTTCTACGTCTTGGTAGATGACGTATTTCACGATGAGAGCGTTCTTCACACACTCAAGAAACTGGACTCCAAACTGCTGCCACTGACCATACTGACCACCTCGAAAACCAATGAGTACCGTGACAGCGATCGGTTTACCTTCCCTGTCGAGAGGGTGGATTTGCTTGAACCCAGCCAGGCAGAGAAGACCCGCATTCTGAGCAAGTTGGGTAAAGAGTGGGCGCAACTGACTCCCGAACAGAGAGCACGGTTGGGAGCAGCCAATCAATTCCTGATCTTGATGATGGAGGTAACGACCGGTAAGGGATGGATTAAGGTCATCCATGATACGCTCAACAGGCTAAGACAACAGGATGAGGTAGTCTATCGGGCCTATGAGTACCTGTGCTATACGTACCAGTATGATGTCTCAATGCCCACCTCGCTATTGGAGCGGCTTGATGACGAAGGGCGTTTTTACCGCCTGCTTGACGAGCCAGCCGCCAAAGGACTCATCTTTCCCGATGAATCGCGGCCCGGCAACTTGCGAGTGGGACACCCTCTTTGGGCAGAACACTCCGCCAGGCTGTATAGACGTGATCCTCGCTCTGTCTTCGGCGAGATACTTGAGCCGGTGGACGTGAAGTCGTGGGGCGAGCGTCGCTTTGTGGCTCATCTGCTCAGAGAGATGGCGCGGCGTGCTACCGAGCCGCGCTTGCCCGACATCCTCGAGCGTAACGCTGCGGTGATAGAAGATGTCCAACGTGAGGCTACCATCAGTGAGATGATGATCTGGCGAGCACTCTATCAGCATCTTGGTCGCCAGGGAGAAGCCAAGCGCTGCGTAGATATGGCGTTGAGCAAGGAGCCTACGGGTGGTATCGATTTGGCTACGCTGCTATCGCTCTACCGAGAGCGAGGGCAAGAGGCTGCTATGCTTCCCAAATTTTGGCAGTGGCTTGCCGGCCACCCGCAGGACATCTCTGCGCGACAAAGATACCTGGGTCTGGTGGAGCGCCAGGCTCCGGAGCAGATAATCCAGGTGATCGAGGAGACAAGCGACTGGCTGGCCGACCACCCGCAAGACAGCTCCGTTGTTCGCACCGCATATCTGGGTCTGGTGCGCAAGGGGACAGATGCTCAGGTGGCCCAGGCGATCAAGGAGACGGGCGCCTGGCTGACCGACCATCCGGAGGACAGCCACGTTCGCACCGCGTACTGGGGCTTGGTGGAGCGCAGAGGGACGGATGAGCAGGTGGCTCAGGTGATCAAGGAGACGGGCGCCTGGCTGGCCGACCATCCGGAGGACAGCCACGTTCGCACCGCATATCTGGGTCTGGTGCGCAAGGGGACAGATGCTCAGGTGGCCCAGGCGATCGAGGAGACGGTCGCCTGGCTGGCCGACCACCCACAAGATCACCACATCCGCGCAGCATATCTGGGTCTGGTGCACAAGGGGACAGATGCTCAGGTGGCCCAGGCGATCGGGGAGACAAGCGCTTGGTTGACCGACCGCCCGCAAGACGTTGAAACTCGCAGGACATACCTGGGCCTGGTGGAGCGCAAGGGGGCGGCTGAGCAGGTAGCCCAGGTGATCGAGGAGACAAGCGGCTGGCTGGCCGACCACCCGCAGGATAACTACGTCCGCATGACGTATCTTGGTCTGGTGGAGCGCAAGGGGACGGCTGAGCAGGTGGCCCAGATGATCCAAGAGACGGACACCTGGCTGGCCGACCACCCGCAGGATCACCAGGTCCGCCTAACGCATCTGGGTCTGGTGGAGCGCCACGCTCCGGAGCAGATAAGCCGGGTGATCGAGAAGACAAGCGCTTGGCTGGCTGACTACCCGCAGGACAGCCACGTCCGCATAGGATACTTGGGTCTGGTGCAGCGCAAAGGGACAGCGGAGCGGATAGCCCAAGTGATCGAAGAGACGTCCGCCTGGCTGGCCGACTACCCGCAGGATCATTACATCCGCGCAGCCTATTTGGGTCTGGTGAAGCGCAACGGGACAGATGCTCAGGTGACCCAGGCGATCGAGGAGATGAGCGCCTGGCTGGCCGACCACCCAGAGGACATTGAGGTCCGCAAAGCATACTTGGGTCTGGTGAGGCGCAAGGGAACGGCAGAGCAGATATCTCAGGTGATCGAGGAGACGGCCGCCTGGCTAGCTGAACACTTGGAGGACATTGAAATCCGGACGCACTATCTGAGCTTGGTAAAGCGCAAGGGAACGCTAGAGCAGAAAGCGCAGGCGATTAAGAGCACAAAGGCCCAACTGCCTCATTGCCCCAAGGGTAGCTCCATCCTCGTGCTGTATCGGACCTTGGTTAGTCAGCTGGCGGAAGATAAGCAGAGCATCCAACTTCTTGACCCGGAATATCTGGAGGATGCCCGAAAGAGATACGAGTGCATTGTAGCGAAGGAGCCTCAAAATGAGGGCGCGTTGTATGGCTACGGGCGTTTGCTTCTCGGCTTGGAGGAATTCGCGGAGGCAGCCGAACAGTTCCGCGCTATACTCAGTCTTCACAAGGGGCATACAGCAGCTCGTAGGGGGCTGGCTTTGGCTCTCAATGGTTTGCGAGCTTCGCCAAGCAGAGAGTGAATTCAAGCATACCCTCTGATGGGCAGAAAATGTGACTGACTATCCAGCCGATATACTGTATCACGACCTGGGCGTATTCTATCTTGAACAGGAGCGTTACGCTGAGGCCCGGTCCGAGTTTGAGAAGGCCATCGGAGAGTATCCAGAAGGATACGCCAGCTATTAGCACCTGGGAGAAGTGCTCATTGCCCAGGGTGACTATCGAAACGCAGCAGGTGTTCTACAGACCGCGCTGGACAAGGCTCCTGAGGATGTGGGGCCATCGGCCAGCGAGGAGATTGTCGCCCTGTTAGAGGAGTGCGAGAAGCAATTGGGAACGTAGGCCGGGATACTGTGATGTGGGCCGGTTTTCCAATCGCCACACCGGTCTCAAGATAGTCATCAACCTCGAAGGCTGCCACGGCACCTACACTGTCCCCATTAACGTCGACATAGAACCTCGACGAGCAGGATTTGGGTCACACCAAGCCACGGATCCGATAGCAATTGCACCAGCGGCGATACGCTGCGCTGACAGTTATCACATTGACACCCCGGCGCTCCCCCTTGCCCCAATCCCCACTTTCCGCTATACTTCCCCCACCAGCAAACCAGATCACCGCCCTGTAGGGGCGCGGTTACCGCGCCCCTACTCCACGGCGGCGCGGCCCGCCCAGGAGACCACCCTGACCAAGCGAGAGTTCACCCCCACCACCGAATACTGCTATAACCGCACCAGCCCCGGGCGCTGGATCCTCTCGCACGTCCTGCGTTACCCACTCCTGCCGCTGGGCATGGCGCTGGCCGGCATCCTGTCCAGCACGCTGGCATCCTGGGCCCGCGTCCTGCCCGGGCGGGCCTTCGACTGCGTCCTCAGTCTGCTGAGCCCGGCCGAGGGACCTGTCCTGAGCGAAGTCGAAGGGCCGCCCTTTGAATGGTTTGGCCTGGGGGCCGCCCCGCAGACTTTGCTCTTGATCGCGCTGGGCGTGCTGGCTACGCGCCTCGGTCAGGGGCTGCTCACGCTGGCCCGCAACGCGGCGGTGGAATTCCTGGCCCAGCGCGTCGAGCGGGACGCGCGCGACGAACTCTACGTCAGCCTGCTGGGCAAGAGCCTCACCTTTCACAGCCGGCAGCGCGTCGGCGACCTGATGGCGCGCGCCACCAACGATGTGCACCAACTTAACATGATGCTCAGCCCCGGCGTCAGCCTGACCTTCGACTCGCTGCTGGGGCTGGTCGTGCCCATTGCCGCCATCGGGATGCTGCGGGCCGAACTGCTGCTGGTGCCGCTCGTCTACGTCGTGCTCTTTGCCGTCACGCTGTATCACTACACCCGCGAACTCAACCCCGTCTCCGGTGCGCTGCGCCAGCAGTTCGGCACGATGAACGCCGGCCTGGCCGAGGCGCTCTCCGGCGTTGAGGTGATCAAGGCAAACGCACAGGAACCCCAGGAGCAGCGCAAGTTTGCCAGCGATGCCCGCAAGTTCCGCGACCTCTTCGTGCGGCGGGGCGAGATTCAGGCACGCTACCTCCCCTTCCTCGCCTATGCCTTCGCCTTCGCCGGCGGCATCCTGCAGGCGCTGCTTTTCTTCCAGAGGGGGATGCTGACCGCCGGGGACGTCGTCGCCTACATCGGCCTGCTCCGCATGCTGCGCTTCCCCACCTTCCACTCGCTCTTCACGTTTACCCTGATGCAGATAGGGGTGTCCAGCGGTGCACGCATCCTGGAGGTGATCAACACTGAGACCGAACTGGATGAGAACGAGGCCGGCGTGGCCAAACCGATGCGGGGCGAGGTGATTTTTGAGAACGTCAGTTTCGGCTACGACGACAAGCCGGTGCTCAAGAACGTCAGTTTCCGCGCCTGCCCCGGCGAGACCATCGCTATCGTGGGGCAGACCGGCTCCGGCAAGACGACTCTCACCCGGCTGATTGACCGCATCTACGACGTGACCGAGGGCCGCATCCTGGTGGACGGCGTGGACGTGCGCGATTGGTGCCTGGAATCGCTGCGCTCGCAGATTTCGGCCATTGAGCAGGACATTTTTCTCTTCTCCCGCTCCATCGCCGAAAACATCGCGTTCGGCGCCGGGCAACAGGCCAGTATGGAGGAAATCGAGCGCTGTGCCCGCCAGGCACAGGCCCACGAGTTCATCGCCGGACTCCCCGATAGGTACGATTCTGAGGTCGGCGAGCGCGGCGTGGCGCTCTCCGGCGGGCAGCGGCAGCGGATTGCCATCGCCCGCGCCTTCCTGGCCGACCCG
>CAZZEX010000117.1:0-13629 GCA_964653285.1 uncultured Anaerolineales bacterium | reverse complement strand
AATCCGTTGACAGCCAATCCGTTGAATCCGTTCCGGGAATCCGTTGACAGCCAATTCGTTCAATCCGTTCCGGGAATCCGTTGACAGCCAATTCGTTCAATCCGTTCCGGGAATCCGTTGACAGCCAATCTGTTGAATCCGTTCCGGGAATCCGTTGACAGCCAATCCGTTGAATCCGTTCCGGGAATCCGTTGACAGCCAATCCGTTCAATTCGTGCCGGGAATCCGTTGACAGCGTTCTCCGCCGAGTGGAGGTGGGGGAAAGCACCTCGGACTGAGAAACGCTTGACGTTCTGAGTCGAATGATGTATTATTGCCCGGGGGACGGGCGAATGCCTACTGTGCTGAAGGAGCAGGCCACAGCCGTTGAAACGGCACCGATTCATCTGAATTTCCACCTCGTCACTACCCTGCACGTCACCGCAACTGAGGCCCGTCGTGGAGGTGCGACGCACTTCTTGGCCTGTGAAAACGACAAAATATGCAGCAAAAGTGCGTAGCAGGCTTGTTCAGGACAGCGATGGAAGTGCGTCGCACCTTAACTTAATCACATTGGGCTATCAGGTATAGTTTGGGCCGACTTCCCTCGACGCCCTGTATGCCCATCTCGAACAAGGCCGCTATCCCATCGTGTTCGTGCGTGCCGATCTTTTCCCCTGGTCAGACTTTGGTGGCTTCCACGCGCTGGTTGTGGTGGCGCTCTCTGAAACTGAGGTGTGGGTATCGGACCCGGCGCTGGGTTTAAGGGCCCCCCTTGTGGCCGCTCCTCCCTGGCCCTGGCGCTTCAGGCCGGAAACTGAAATCGGAAAGGATGTCCTTGAGCAGAAAACGACCACGCAGGCGGAAGAAGCGCGCGGCAGCACCCCGGAGGCAACGCAAGCCATCTCGCCGTCGGGCTGCCCCGCCGCCCAGCCGGGACGAGCGAGTCCTGCGGGAGCGCATCCTGGACTTTACCTACCAGCAGCGCTTCGGAGACGATTTCAAGCGCGCCATCCGGCTCTACTTCGGCGCGGAGGCACTGCAGGATAACGTCCTCACCCTCGACGAGGAGAGGATTCCCGGCTTTCAGGAGTGGTACATCCACGACTACGTCACCTCCGAAGGGGAGCGCATCATTGACCTCTTGGCCCGCGAGGTGGGGCCACGGCTTCCCACAGCCCAGCGGCAGATGCTCGACGATTGGCGACGCATCAATCGCTTTCACCTGTTCGAGGTTCAGAAGGTCGAGCCAGGCGCCGGCGTGACAGTGCAGGACCTGCTCAGCGGCGAGGCCCTCGAGATCAACGATATCTCATCCTCCTACGCACTGGTGAGGTGGCAGGTCATCGTGGCTCGTTCCTTGCTCACGGAGGGACGGCTGTGTTTCACCGGGAATATACTTCCCCTCCCGCCGATGGAAAAGACAGATCTGCTGGAGTTTGCCCGGGAACTATGGGAGATGTACCGGGTGCAGCGTCCCGATGCATCGCTGGATCACTTCTACCGGGACCACGGCCTCGACCTCTACCACCGCGCGGTGGAGATCGCCACCGCGCCGCCTCCGCCCGTCTACACCCCGGAGGGTCACCCGGTGACGGCCAGCACGGCTCGCTATGCCATGATGGATCTCCGGGCGGTCGAGGAGCAGTTGGACCAGGCGGAGGAGTTCAACTTCGCGGGATCGGACGCCGATGATCCCGCGTCGCTGCACTACAACTGGCTGCTGCGGGGTCGCTCCCACGTGCCCGAGGTCCCCGTGGAGGGGAGAGGGCTGGTCATGCAGACGAACTGGACGGCTGGTCCGGGCAAGCCCACCTACCGCTCCCTGGGCGATGTGCGGCTATGGCACCACCGGTTGGAGTTGAGTTGCCTTTCCCAGGAGCGGCTGGAGGCCGGCAAAGCGTTGCTCAAACAGGTGCTGGGTCGCTTCATCCGCCACCTGGGCGACGAGTTCCGGGACCTGGACACCATGTTGGCATCGGCGGAGGTCTCTCATCCGGATCACGAGGAGATCCCGGCAGAGGTTGAGGAGGCCCTCGTCCGCGAGATGATGGCCGCCCGGCGCGCGAAGTGGCTCGACACCCCGGTGCCCGCACTGGACGGGAAATCCCCCCGCGCGGCGTCTCGCGACCCGGCCATGCGGGAACAGTTGGAGGAACTGCTGAAGGCTATCGAATACATAGAAGAGCAGAAGCGGCGAGAGGGTGAACCCTACATTGACGTGGCAGACATGCGGCGCGAATTGGGTCTGCCCCCGCGCTGAATCTCTACGATTGCAGAGACATTCCGATGGCCGCTAACAACCAACTACTAATGACTACTAACCGGCATCCAGCATCCAGTATCCAGCATCCAGTATTCCGCACTCTCGTCGCTTCCCTCCTGTTCACGGCCGTCTTTGCCCTCTATGCCGCCACTGCCGCCCCGGCAACCCTCTTCGGCGATCCCTCCGAGTACCAGTTCATCCCGGCTATCCTGGGGATCGCCCACCCGCCTGGGTATGCCTTCTACACCCTGCTGGCTAGACTGTGGCAAACCATCGTCCCGGTCGGCACCATCGCCTTCCGCACCAACTTCCTGGCGGCGGCAGTGGGGGCCTGGGTGGTGACGGCAATTTACCTGATTCTCTGTGATTTGGGTGAGCAGATGAATGAGGAACGAGTAAATGGAGTAAATGAGTACACGCGGCCTCATCTACTCATTCCTCGTCTACTCATTTACTCCTCCGCCACCTTCGCTGCCCTAAGCCTCGCCGCCGCCCCTGACCTCTGGCAGCACGCCATCCACGCCAACGCCCACGTCGTAAGCGCCGCGCTGGCGGCCACCCACCTGTGGTTCCTGGTCCGCTGGTGGCGCACCGGACACAACCGCTGGCTGGCCGCCTTTGCCATGGCCCTGGGATTGGCTGCTACTCACCACCCTGTCACCCTGATGGGCGTCCCGGCCTATGGGCTGTTCATCCTGGCCGTGAGGCCCCGCATCCTGCGCCAGTGGCGGACCTTGCTGGTGCTGGCGGTCTGCCTGTTGCTGGGGCTCACCCCGTTTCTCTACTATCCCCTGCGTAGCCCCAGCGCCCCCTTCGGTCCCACGGATATGCGCACCTGGGAGGGGTTTTGGGGGCATATCACCGCTCAGGGACTACGGGTCAATCTCTTCCACTTTGGCCTGCCCGACCAGCCCGACCGGGCGCTGGTCTTCTGGTCCCTCTTGCGCCTCCAGTTCCTTCTCCCCGTCATCGCACTCATTGTCCTGGGCCTCATCTGGCTTGCCCGCCGCGCCCCTAAACCTGCCATCCTCATCTACTCGTTCCTCCTCACCCATCTACTCTTCACCCTCAACACCGTCCAGGACGTGATGGCCTACCTGCTCTTGCCCTTCGTCGCACTGGCTGTCACTGCCGGCGCTGGCGCCCTGGCCCTCGCTGAACTCCTCGCCCGGCTAATTCGCCATGCGCCATGCGTCATGTGCCATGCGCCATTCACCATGCGCCATGCGCCGTTTGTCGTTGTTCGTTGGTTATTGGTCATTTTCCTGCTTCCTTGGCCGCTCTTGCAAGCCACCCTCAACCTCTCTCGGGGTATCTCGCTCCGTGACTTCACCGCCGCCGAGGATTGGGTGGCCGCCGTACACCGGCGGTTCGACGGGGTGGGGGAGGGAGTGGTGCTTCTTTCTGCCTGGGAGCACCTGACGCCCCTCTGGGTTCACGCCTACACCCAGGAAGAGGAGTTGGACGAGGCAGACGTAAAACTGGTCTACGTCTCCACCAGCAACCCGTGGGTGGAGAGCGTGTGGGCGCACATTGAGGAGGGGCCCATTTATCTGCCCGACTACCGGCCTGCTGTGCGAGACGCGGGCTTCCGTCTGGTGCCGGAGGGACCCTTTTACCGGGTCGTCGCTCCGCCGGTGGCGGACGCTGCCCCCGTCCATCCGCTGGACGTCTGGGTCGACGACCAGGTTCACATCCTGGGTTACGATCTCATCCCCCCCCGGGGGGGGGGCAGGAGGGGGGTCCGCGCGGGCGAGCCGCTGGTGCTGGTTCTCTACCAGAGCGTGCCGGAGCCGATGGAAGGCATCTGGATGCCCTACGCGCGACTCGGCCCTGTAGAGGCACGGTGGACCACCGACAGCCGCCTGCTGACGTCCCAGTGGCTGCCCGGGGAGGTGGTGGTGGAGCGGTACGAACTGCCGGTGCCTTTCACCCTGCCGCCGGGGGAATATCCGCTCCGCCTGGGCTATGCCGACCTGAGCGGCGGGAGGGCGGAACTAGAGTTCTCCAGCGGCGAGGCCACGGTGGAACTGGCGACCGTCACTGTCCTGCCCTCCCCCCCTCTTTCCCCCCCGTTGGGGGGGATGAAGGGGGGGGCTCACCCGGCGGTGGTGCTGGAGCGGGCGCTGGCGAACCTGGACAACCAGGTAGCGCTGATGGGGGCGCGGGCACGATCCGGCTGGCAGGTGCGAGAGGCTCCCTGGGAAGAGCCGTTGGTCGTTCGGGCCGGGTGGGCGGTTCACCTCACCTTCACCTGGCGCGCCTTGGCCTCTCCGCGAGACAGTCTGACCGTCTTCATCCACCTGATGGACGGCGCGGGCCGGGACGTCTTTGGCCACGACTACACTCCCCTGGGCGGGTCTTGTCCCACCTACCTGTGGTTCCCCAAGTGGCTGCCGGGACAGACCCTCACCGATCCCTACCGGCTGGTCATTCCGGCCGACCTGCCCCCCGGCGACTACTGGCTGGAGGTGGGGATGTACGGGATGACTTCCCTTCGCCGCCTTCCTGTGGTAGACTTAGCGGGGAACCTGGCTGGCGACCGGGTCATCCTGGGGCCGGTGCGGGTGGAGTAGAAGGTATAAGGAGGAGCGATGGAAGTCGCGCTGTTGATCTGGGCGGTTGCCCTGACGATTCTGGTGATTGTTGGCATTGTGTGGGTGCTTGACCTGCAGGCCCGGCTGCGCCGGCTGCAACGCCGCCCCGAGAATGTACTCGCCGGAGAGGGGGACGCCAGCCTGGTCACGGCGCTGGAGAACCTGGTTCCCCGCCTCTCGGAGACGATGGCGCGCACTGAGCAGTTGATGACGCGCACCGAGCAGATTGACGCGACCCTGGCCCACGCCGTGCAGGGTGTGGGATTGGTGCGCTTCCGCGCCTTTCAGGACACCGGCGGTGACCAGAGTTTCGCGCTGGCGCTGGTAGATGGCGAGGGGAACGGCGTCGTCGTCTCGGCGCTTTATGGGCGTGGCACGACACGCATCTACGCCAAGCCCGTCCAGGGTTGGCTCTCGCCCAAAGCGTTGAGCGAGGAAGAAGAGAAAGCACTGGTGCAGGCACGGCCGGTCATCGTCGGCCAGGATTGACAAAAGCCCAACGCTGGTGTATCATCTGGGTAATGTTCCGGCATGACCGGCGCACCTGTACAGTGCTCGCTATCACAAGATTAAGGAGGAATGCCCGTGTTTGGAAGAGAGAAGACTAAAACCCCCTCTCTGACTCCTGTCTCCAAGATCGAGACCATCATCGGCCCCAACGCCTACTTCCGGGGAGAAATCCAATCCGACGGCGGCGTCCGTGTTGACGGCGTCCTCGAAGGAAACGTTGACATCACCGGCAACCTGGTCATCGGCGAGGGGGCGAAAATCATCGCCGACATTAAGGCCAACAACATCTCCATCTCCGGCGCGATCAAGGGCAACATCAACGGCAACCGGGTGGAGATACTGGAGACTGGCCGGGTGTGGGGTGACCTGACCATCAATTCGCTGCTGCTCAACGAGGGGGCCTACCTGCGTGGACAGACCACGATGCACGGAGATATTGAGCCCCCGCTGATTGAGCCTCCCAGGCCTCGACCTGCTGCTAAGCCCGCCAGCGCCACGATCGTGGACGTAGAACCGAAACCTCAGGCGGAAGTATAGCACCGGCATCGCAAAAGAGGGCCCCGCTGCGCTTATGCCGTGGTGGGGCTTTCCAGTTCCAATCTCCTGGAAGTCATTGGTGCCGTGACGGATGAGGTACAGACGGGTCATTGTGAGAGCCTACCGCACCAGCAGCACTGGGCAGTCCACCTCGTCCAGCAGTGTCTGGAGTGCATCCGGTTGCAGGATGGTACTGCTCAGCACCAGCACGCCGCTCCCCTCGGATCGTACTTCGTAGGTCAGCGTTGCTACGCTTGCATCCGCCAACCGCCGATAGTATACCATAAGCCCTCGCTCACGTAGCAAATCGGAAGTCTCGGCTTGTAGCCGCTGCACCTCGTCTGGCGCATCGGCCAGGATCAGTACGATCAGTATGGGTAAGTTTTGTGCTCGTCTTTTGTTCTGTGCCAGCCGGGCCGCCATCATCAACGCCTGCCGGGCGGTGGGTGAGCCGTCATACGTCACCACCACCGGGAGTCTGATGCCCACGTTGCGCTGAAGCAGGAGCACAGAGTGCGGAGCCTGCGCCGCTGCTGCCCGGGCCGTCGAGCCCAGCCGCACCCGCCGGATGAGGGGCCGGCTCGCTTTTCCCAGACTGAGCAGGTCCGCCTCCATCGCCGCCGCCAGCACCTCTGGCGCGACCTCCCCGCGCACGACGCGGAAAGACCACTTGATCTGCCGCCGCTCACAGGCTACTGCAAGCGCCCGGCGTGCTTGTGCTGCCTGCGCCCGCAGTGCCCGCTCCATCCGCGCCCGGTCGAGCCGCGCGGCGGCGACAAACGGATACTGCACCTCCCGCGCCGCGGGCGACCCTGCCACCCGCAGCAGATTGATGTCCTCGACGAAGAGCCCCTGCAACTCCGCCTCCAGGCTAACGGCTAACTCAGCCGCGGCCTCCAGCGCCGTTAGGCTGTGATACGAAGCGTCCAACGCCACCAGTATGCGTCGAATTGTTCGCTCTTCACTCTTCATTCTCTATTCCCCATCCTCTTCCGCTTCCTCATGAGGTGCAGAGAAGGCACGTTGCTTTTCGGCCAACTCAATCAGCCGGGCTTCAACCCGTTGATTGATACTCCCCTCGGGGAAGTTTCCCTCCTCGTCCTGCTCTCCGGCCGGGATGCCGGTCAGGAGTTCCATAGCCTGATCCACCGTCTGCACAGGATATATGTGGAACTGGCCCGCTTCCACCGCCTCGACGACGTCCTGCCGCAGCATGAGGTGCTGCACGTTGGAGGCCGGGATGATCACCCCCTGATCCCCCGCCAACCCTCGAGTTTTGCAGACGTCGAAGAAGCCCTCGATCTTCTCGTTGACGCCGCCAATAGGCTGGGCCTCGCCGTGCTGGTTGACGGAACCGGTTATAGCCCGCGATTGCTTGATAGGCACATCCGCCAGCGCTGAGAGCAGCGCGCACAGTTCCGCCATTGAAGCGCTATCTCCCTCCACCCCGCTGTAAGATTGCTCGAACACCAGGCTCGCTGAGAGGGAGAGAGGACGCTCGGCGGCGTAGCGAGCGCCCAGGAAGCCTGAAAGGATGAGCACCCCCTTGGAGTGGATGGGGCCACCCAGTTCAACCTCGCGTTCGATGTCTATGACCTCGCCCTTGCCCAGACGGACGCGGGCGGTGATGCGGCTGGGCTGCCCGAAGGCGAAGTTGCCAAGTGCGATCACCGAGAGGCCGTTGACCTGCCCCATGCGCTCGCCGGTCGTGTCAATCAGGATCGTCCCCCGCTGGATTTGCTCCTGCACGCGCTCCCGCAGCCGGTCGGCGCGGTGAATCTGCGCGTCAATCGCCCGCTGCACGTCGGCGGCGGTCACGACACCGTTGCCAGACACGTTCGCCCAGTAGTCTGCCTCGCGCAGCAGATCAGTAGTGCTCAGCAGGTGGATGGAGAGTTTTTCGGCGTTGCCCGCCATACGAGCGCTGCGCTCGATAATCCGGGCGATGGATCCCCGGTCGAAAGGACGCAGTTCCTCCTTGCGCGCTATCGTACCGATCAGGCAGGCATACAACAGGTTGTTCTCCGGGGTACGCGCTATCTCCTCGTTGAAATCGGCCTCGACTTTGAATAACTCGCCGAAGTCGGGGTCGAGTTGGTAGAGCAGGTAGTACAGCGACCGCTCGCCGACCAGGACGACCTTTACGTCCAGCGGGATGGGCTCCGGCTCCAGCGAGACGGTGCTGACCAGGCCCAGCACCTGGGCCAGCGACTCGATGCGCACTTCCCGCGAGCGAAGGGCACGCTTGAGCCCGTCCCAGGCATAGGGTTGCAGCAACAACTGGCGAGCATCCAGGATAAGGTAGCCGCCGTTGGCGCGATGCAACGCGCCTGGCTTGATCAGGTTGAAGTCGGTCACGAGTGCTCCCATCTGAGCCAGGTGCTCAATCCGCCCGATGAGGTTGTTATAAGTCGGATGCTCCTCGTAGATCACCGGCGCGCCTCCCGACTGGCTGTGGTCTACGAGCACGTTCACCTGATAGCGGCGGGATAGGGACGAGCCGGCTATCGGACGCGGCAGTGGGATACCCATGATCTGAGGAACCTCCTCAGATTTGCGGAATTCATCCACGTTCTCGACCACGTCCTGTTGCACTGCGTCCAGGCAGTCCACCACATCTGGCAGTTCGGCGTACTTTTGGCGCAGTTCGTCAATCCGATGGCCCACGGCGAGCATCGCTACCTGGCGGTCCAGTTCCTTCACCTTCCCCCGCGCTTCGTGTTCCCACTGTCGCACTTGGTGCAGGGTCTCCTGGAGTCGCTCCTGAAGTTTGGATATGTCCTCTTCGAATTGCTTACGCTCCTCCTCCGGCAGTTTCTGAAACTCATCCGGGCCGATGACCTCGCCCTCTCGCAGGGGCGCGAAGGCCAGCCCGGCCGGTGTGCGGATCAACGCGATGTTGCGCTCTCGGGCCTGCTGCTGAACTTCGCCGAAGGCTTTCTCCTGCTGTTCCTTGAACTCCTCCTCAGCCTCCTGCTTGCGCGTGCGGTAATCCTCGCTCTCGAAGGCGGCCGGGATCGCGGTGCGCAGTTCCTCGATCAATTGCTCCATGTCCTTGCGCAGTCCGACTCCCTGTCCTGGTGGGAGGCGCAGGGAACGAGGTCTGTGAGGCTGCTCAAAATTGTTGACGTAGCACCAGTCGGAGGGGATCGGCTCGGCGGCGGCTTGCTGGTCGAGGAACTGGCCAATGGTGGTGCGCTTCCCCGTGCCGCTGGGCCCCAGGGCGAACAAGTTGTAGCCCTCGCGCCGGATGCCGACGCCGAACAGAATCGCATCCACCGCTCGCTCCTGGCCCAGGATCTCACTTGAGTCCTCCAGTTCAGCCGTCGTCTCGAAGTCGAACTGTGAGGGATCACACGTCCGGTGCAGTTGTTGGGCCGGTAGTGGTTCTACAGTTGTCATTATGTGAGTCTCCTTTGCTAGATACTCAATATGCTTGATGCTCGGTACTGGCTGTAGCGTCCAGCATCCGGTTACAGTCCGGGCTCGTAGGCAACGATGGCCTCGCGCCACTGGTCGGGTATGGGAATAGAGCGCAGATTCTGATAGTCGTAGCACACCTGAGCGGAGCGGGCCGTCGCAGCCAATCGCCCATCCTCTCCTTCCATCCGGTACTCGCAGACAAAACTGGAGTTACGCAACTCGCTCACCCGGGCGTAGATCGTCACGCGCTCGCCCAATTCCAGCGGCGACTTGAACTGGCAACTGGCCTCGGCCAGGATGAAGCCAACGTTGGAAGGGTCATTGGGGACAACTCCTAACTCGTGCAGGTAATGGAAACGGGATTGTTCCAGGTAGGTGAAATAGACGGCGTTGTTGACGTGGCCCATGGAGTCCAGGTCGCGCCAGCGCACCTCCAGTGTGGTCGAGAAGCGAAAAAGACCGTCGGTCATTGGTCACCTCGGTGCTTGATAACTTGATACTCGATACTGGTTCCTGCCCTCCGCTTGTAAATGATAGCAGAAAGCGGCATATTGCGCAAACCCGCCCGACCCGAGTAGAGGTGGGCAACGGTAAGCAGAGTGGGGGTTAGGTTGGGATCGGAAGACCGTTCGCAAAGGGATGCGCGAACTGGAGAGCAGATTTGCCTGAGTTGGCGCCTTTCACCGCGGGCCGATCAGCCCGGCACCGGCAGCCAACTCTTGCATTTCCTGAGTGATCTCCTGCTGCCGGGCCGTCCGGATCATCAGCGTCAATTCGGCGATCAGCCGGCCGGCGCTTTGAGAGGCTGCTTCCATGAGTTGGTAGCGCGTCGAGTGCTCCGCAGCGGCCGAGTCCAGCAGCAGCCCATATAGGCTGACCGCCGCCCATTGTTCGACCACACGGACATACAGACTCAGCGGGTTGGTCTCGATGATCGAAGGCGGCCAGGGCTCGGTCAGAGACCTTCGCCCGTCAGGAGGGCCAGGTGTGGGCAACGCGGGTGGGACCAGTCGCGCTACCGTCGGCTCATAGCGGGCCGTACCGCGATAGGCGTTGTAGACCACGTCAACCACGTCCAGTTCGTGTTCCTCGTAGCGCGCCAACCACCGGCGGGTCAGATCGAACGCCAGGTGGGAGGGCGGCAGCGCAGTCACCGGTAGGGTGTCCGACCACGCCGTTGGCTGCTGGCGTCGCCGGAGGATGCGACATACTCGTGTCCCCAACGCCATGAGTTCCACCTGTGTGCCGGCTGCCGTCTGCTCGGCCAGGTATCGCTTGGCGCGCTCGACGACCGCCGCGTTGAATCTGCCGCACAGCCCACGCTCGCTGCCAATCACCAGGGCCACGACCCGTGCTCCCCCCCCTTCATCCCCCACTGGGGGGGCGGGGCGTGCGGTGCGCCGGATGGTCAACAGCCTGCGGCGCGAGCGCGGCCGCACGTGAGGCAACAGTGCCGGCAACATGGCCGCCAGTCGCTCCTCGTAGCGGTGCACGCTATCCTTCCGCTTGAGCGCTGCCTGCCAACTTCCCAGCGAGATCGTACGCAGGGCGCTCAGAATGGGCTCGACGGTGCAGATGTGATCGAGGCGAGTCTCAGCACGCTCCAGGTTTTCCATGCTTTTTACCCTTGTTCCTCGTTAAGCCAGGCTGTGCGATAGTTGGCGATCGAGGTCGTCAATATCTCTCGTGTCTCCTTGCTCAACTCACCGGTGGAGTTGATCTGGTGGCAAAGCCCTGCGTGCTCGGCCTCGAAACGGGCCAGCAGTTCGCCTTCAAAGGCGGGTACATCTTCGAGCGCGACGTCGTCGAGAATCCCCTCAGTGGCTGCCAGCAGAACCACGACCTGCGAAGCCAGCGAGAGCGGCTGGTGGGCGGGCTGCGTGAGCACGGCCCGCAACCGCTCGCCGCGCCGAATCTGGCGTTGTGTGGCCTCGTCCACCTCGATGCCGAAGCGAGCAAAGCGGGCCACCTCCTCGAACTGCGCCAGTTGCAGCCGCAGGCGACGCGCCACGTCACGCATCGCCGTCGTCTGCGCCGCCCCGCCCACGCGCGACACCGACTGCCCCACGTTCACCGCGGGCTTCACCCCGCGGTTGAAGAGGTCAGAATCGAGCACAATGCGCATGTCGGTGGCGCAGATCAGGTTGGTGGGGATGTAGGCGACGATGTTGCCACGCTGCGTCTCCGCGATGGGCAGCGCTGTCAACGAGCCGCCCCCCGCCCTCCCTTCCTCTCCCCCAATGGGGGGGAAAGAGGGGGGGCTCCCTGGCGGGGGGGGTGAAGGGGGGGCCAACTTGCAGGCGCGCTCCAGCAGCCGCGCGTGCAGGTAGAAGATGTCGCCGGGGTAGGCTTCGCGGCCCGGCGGCCGGCGCAATAGCAGGCTCAGTTCGCGGTAGGCGTCGGCGTGCTTGCTCAGGTCGTCGTAGACGATCAACACGTCACGGCCCTGGTGCATCAGGAACTCGGCCATGGTGCAGCCGGCGTAGGGGGCCAGGTAGCGCAACGCGGGCGGGTCATCGGGGCTGGACGTGACCACGGTGGTGTACGGCATCGCGTCCTCCCTGCGCAGCGTCTCGATTGCGGCCAGCGTGGAGGACTTCTTCTGGCTGATGGCGACGTAGACGCACAGTACGCCGCTGTCTCGTTGGTTGAGGATGGCGTCCACGGCCAGGGCCGTCTTGCCCGTCTGCCGGTCGCCGATGATCAGTTCGCGTTGCCCGCGCCCGATGGGCACGAGTGCATCCACGATCTTCAGCCCGGTGTGTAACGGCGCGTCCACCGGTGCTCGCTCAATGATGCTGGGCGCGGCGCGTTCCAGGTAGCGAAACTCCGTCGCCTCCATCGGCCCCCGCTCGTCCAGGGGCTCACCCAGCGGGGTGACTACCCGGCCCAGCAGTTTGTGCCCCACCGGCACGCGCAGCCGCTCGCCAGCGGCCGTGACCAGGTCGCCGCCCCGGATGTCCTCGTCGGGGCCGAGCAGGATCACGTCAATCCGGTCGTGGTCGAGGTTGAGGATGAGGCCCTGCACGCCGGTGGGAAAGGTCAGCAGTTCGTCGGTGCGCGCGTGGGGCAGGCCTGAGAGCGTGGCCACGCCGTCGCCGACGCGTTGCACGATGCCGATCTCGTGGAAGCGCATCCGGCTGGCCATTTGGCCGGCCTGCTGGCGGAGCAACTGGAGCAGCGACGGTGTGTCGGGCTGCACGCGCGGCCGGCTTGGAAAAGTAGCCACGCTGTCGCTGATGCGCTGCACCGTGCCCACATCGTGGAAGCGCACCTGGCTGGTCAGTTGACCGGCCTGCTCGCGGAGTGCCTGGAGCAGTGGTGCCACGTCGGGGTGCACAATTCGTTCGCTCATAAGTATACCCCCCTCCCTCAGAGTTAGAGGAGAGGCTGGGGGTGGGGGCCGGCGCGTTCCAGGTCTTCTATACACTCAATAGGTCTCGCGACGGTCGAGGTCCCAGATGAACACCACCGCCCCGCCCAGTTCGGCCGTCACGGGTACGGGACTAAGCGAGAACGGCGTTCTCGGCTCGCCGGGCTCCACGACGACTTGTGAGTGACAGTTGTCGCGGATGATGGCCAGGACTTGCTCCAGGTCTTTCTCCTCTACAGCGATGAAGAGCATCTGTTGGGCCTGGCGCAACATCCCGCCACGGCTATCGGCGAACGTTGCTGTGTGACCGGCGGCCACCAGTGCTTCCAGGACGCGTCCGGCCTCATCTCGTGGCACCACGGCCATCACCATATTCATTGCCCTCTTCTCCTTTCGGCCGCCCCTTCAACTTCGCTCAGGGCGAGGACTCAGGGCCGGCCCTTCGAGTCAGGCTGTTGGATCATTGCCTCCGCCAACGCCTCTCGCATCTCCGTGGGCAGTTCGCCGCTGCGATTGATCTGGTAGTAAGACTCCGGGTGCTCGGCCTCGAAACGGGCCAGCAGTCCGCCTTCAAAGGCGGGCACATCTTCGAGCGCGATGCCGTCGAGAATCCCCTCGGTGGCCGCCAGCAGAACCACGACCTGCGAAGCCAGCGAGAGCGGCTGATGGGCGGGCTGCGTGAGCACGGCCCGCAAGCGCTCGCCGCGCCGGATCTGGCGCTGTGTGGCCTCGTCCACCTCAGCGCCGAAGCGAGCGAAGCGGGCCACCTCCTCGAACTGCGCCAGTTCCAGCCGGAGTTTGCCCGCCACGTCACGCATCGCCGCCGTCTGCGCCGCCCCGCCCACACGCGATACCGATAGCCCCACGTTTACGGCAGGCTTGATGCCGCGGTTGAACAGATCGGCGTCCAGCACAATCTGCCCGTCGTTGATGGAGATCAGGTT
>CAZZEX010000116.1:0-13742 GCA_964653285.1 uncultured Anaerolineales bacterium | reverse complement strand
CTGAAGCTGAAAAGGCCCCTCAGGGCCTGATCGAGTGCCTGAGGGCACTTCTCAGCTTGAGCCGGGGATTTCCAATCCCTGGCTCTCAGCCGAAACATCACGAGAAAGGCCATGAGAAAATCCGAACTCTCATCCGCCATCAAAACCGCCCGCGACATCATGCGCAAGGACGCCGGGCTCAGCACCGACGTGGACCGCATCCCGCAACTGTCGTGGATCCTGTTCCTCAAGTGCTTCGACGATTTGGAGCAGCGCCGTATGCTGTTGCAGGGCAAATACCGCGACGTGATCGAAGCCCCTTACCGCTGGCGCGACTGGGCCGCCGACGAGGACCGCGGCCGCACCGGCGACGAGTTGCTGGATTTCGTGAATAGCGACCTCTTCCCCCACCTGCGCGGGCTGGTGGGCAGCGAGGAGAACGATCAACGCGACGTCATCGCCGCCATCTTCCGCGAGACCTACAACCGTATGCTCAGCGGCTACCTGCTGCGCGACGTGGTCAACCTGGTCAACCGCATCAACTTTAACGTCAGCGACGACATCCACACGCTGTCGCACCTGTACGAGAGCATGTTGCGCGAGATGCGCGACGCGGCTGGCACCAACGGCGAGTTCTACACCCCCCGGCCGGTCGTGCGCTTCATGGTCGAGCGGGTAGCCCCCCGGATCGGCGAGACGGTCTACGACCCCGCCGCTGGCACCTGCGGCTTCCTGGTGGAGGCCTACGAGTATATGAAGAAGCAACAGCGGACTGTGGAAGACTGGGAGACACTCCAGACCCGCACGCTGTACGGCACCGAGAAGAAGCCCATGTCCTACCTGCTGGGCATGATGAACCTGCTGCTGCACGGTGTCGAATACCCCAACCTGGTGCGCGACAACACGCTGGCCCGGCCGCTGCACGAGATCACCGACCGCCAGCGGTCCGACGTCATTCTCACCAACCCGCCCTTTGGCGGCGAGGAGGAGGCCGGGGTGCAGGCCAACTTTCCCGAGGGCACCCGCACCTCCGAGACGGCGCTGCTCTTCCTCCAGTTCATCATGCGCAGCCTGAGACGTCCTTCGACAGGCTCAGGACATGGCCCCAAGGGGGAGCGTCCGGGCGGACGGTGCGCGATGGTGTTGCCCAACGGCCCGCTCTTCGCCACCGGCGTGGCCGCCCGCATCAAAGAAGATTTGCTGAAGGACTTCAACCTGCACACCATTGTCCGCCTGCCCAACGGCGTCTTTGCCCCCTACACCAGTATCCCCACCAACCTGCTCTTCTTCCAGCGCGATGGCCCCACGAAAGAGATCTGGTACTACGAACTGCCCCTGCCCGAGGGGCGCAAGAACTATACCAAGACGAAACCGTTGCGGGACGTCGAGTTCGACGAGTGCCGCGCCCTGTGGGACGAGCGGCCGGTGACGGAATATTCCTGGCTGGTGCCAGTGGAGCAGGTGATCGAGAACGACTACAATCTGGACATCAAGAACCCTAGCGGCCAGGAAGCGCTGGTGCACCGCCCGCCGGAGGAGTTGGCTGAGGCCATTCTGGAGAAGGAACGACGAATTCTGGCGCTGATGGCGCAGATTCAAGAGGCGCTTCGAGAATGAAAAAGCCGCTCCGATGAGCGGCGCTAGAAAACCGGCCGAGGATATAGGAGCCTCCCAGCCGCAACCGAGTGCTCACACGGCGTGGAGCCGAATTTTGTCCCCTGGCAGGCGTATCATATCACAATTGGAGATATTTGCCAAGACCTGTATTGCGATAGGGAGTCCAATGTCCGAAAGCGGAAGGTATCCTCTCATTTCTCTGTCTGAAGTGCTCGTTCAGGACAAGGAATATATCACGGAACTAGAACCGCGCCTGTATCCCAAACTGTCAGTCAAATTGTACGGCAGGGGTGTTGTGCTTAATGATCCGGCCGATGGCGCTACCGTTCGGATGAAGCGCCACCAACTTGCCAAACCAGGACAAATCATTCTTTCTGAAATCTGGGCCAAGAAGGGCGCGATTGGGACCGTGCCGGAAGAAGGTGCAGGCGCGTTGGTCACCAGTCACTTTTTCCTCTTTGACATTGATGAATCGAAACTCTTGCGGCCCTACATAGGCTGGTTGCTTGCGGCAAATTACTTCGAGCCTATGTTGGGGGAAAAGGCCAGGGGGACCACTGGCTATGCGGCAATCAGGCCCAAGCAATTCCTGGGTTGTAAGATTCCACTTCCCCCCCTCGACGAACAGCGCCGCATCGTGGCCCGCATCGAGGAACTGACGGCGCTCATTGAGGAGGCGCGGGGGCTGCGGGCGGCCGCCAAACAAGACACGGGGAAATTAGCACAAGCGGCTCTGAGAGACACCTTCGAAAATCTATGCGATGAGGTTAAGGAAACCAAACCATTTAGTGACATAGTATCCGAGATACTCAATGGAATGAGTAAACGCATTTGGGTGGATCCACCAGAAGGGGTTGCTTCTCTAAACATCAGGAACATAACCCAGCAGGATTTTTCAATCGCCTCTTGTCGCCGTATTTTGTTCGATTCGGAACGCCATACCAAGTACCTCACTCAGCTGGGTGATTTACTGATATGCAATGTGAATGGCAGTCCACGATTAGTGGGAGCCATAGCGGTGTTTCCTGGTGCCAGCGAACAAGTTGTTATTGATCATAATATCACGCGAGTCCGACTAAAGTCAGAAATAATACCCGAGTTCATAGTTTATCACCTTCGGGAGCCTACAACCCGGGTTGCCATTGAAGCCAGGTTTGGAACAACGGCAGGCCAATCCTATCTACCTCAGAGGAAACTCGTTACACTTCCATTGTCCATACCTCCATTGTCCGAACAGCGCCACATCGTCGCCTACCTGGACGACCTGCAAGCCCAGGTGGACGCACTCACCGCCCTGCAAGAGGCCACCCAGGCGGAGTTGGACGCGCTGCTACCGGCGGTGCTGGATCGCGCGTTTCGGGGGAAGTTGTGAATCACGAAAGCCACGAAAGGGACGAAAGTCGCGAAAGGGTTTCGTGTCTTGCGCGCCTTTTCGCGTCGTTCGTGTTCCAGGACGCCACCCAGGCGGAGTTGGACGCGCTGTTGCCGGCGGTGCTGGATCGCGCGTTTCGGGGGGAGCCATAACGAGGAGAATTAGAAAATGACCAGGGTTCGCGTTGGTAACATCGAGTTCGAGAGCCTGGAGGACTACTCTGCGGCTATGGAAGCCTGGGAGGAGTATCGAGCGCCGTTCAAAGCCCAGGCCGAGGCACTGGCTGATGAATTCATCGAATATCTGCACGAACAGGGCCTCTCAAAACGCACAGTTCGCAAGCATGCTCAGAACATAGATATGTTCATCGTCTACCTGACGCAGTACACTGACGCGGACGACTTTGCTACCGTTCGCAAGGGCATGGTGAACACCGAGTTCTTCCGCTGGTACCGGCGCAAGGTGCTGAATCGGCTTGACAAGGACTCGCTCAAGAGCAGCACCAAGAAGTTCTTCAAGTTCCTGGCCGAGCGGAAGGGCATCTACAACGAGAAGGTCTTGGGGAAGCGTAAGGGATGACCGTCTCTCAACCTCTATTCGGTCCAGACACCTTGAGTGATGGCACCCCGCCCCAGGTAGACGTCTACACCGACGGCGGCTGCGATCCCAACCCTGGCCCCGGCGGTTGGGGCGCGGTCATCCGCTGGGGTGACCGGGAATGGGTGCTCAGCGGCAACGATCCCGACACCACCAACAACCGCATGGAACTTCACGCCGCAGCGGCGGCCCTGGCGCTGCTGGAAGGGCTTCTCGGCCGCTGCCAGGTGGACCTCCACACCGACTCCCAGTACCTGCACCAGGGCATCACCGAGTGGATAAACGGCTGGGTGAGCCGTGGCTGGCGCACCAGCGATAAGCAACCGGTCAAGAACCAGGACCTGTGGCGCGTGCTCCACCGGCTGACCCAGGCTCACGACGTGACCTGGCATTGGCTCAAGGGGCACGCCGGACACCCCCTCAACGAGCGGGCCGACCATCTGGCGGCCGAAGCGCGGCGCGCACTCCAGCGTGGGCCGGGTGCGCCGGATGCGCATCAGCCCAGCGACGATGGCCGGCCCGTCGTCGAAATCTCTGTCAAGGCCTCTTGCCGGGGTGCTCAGGGACGCGGTGGCTGGGGTGCCGTGCTGCGTTTGGGCGAGCACACCAGATCCCTCAGCGGCGGTGAGCCGACGACGACGGCCAACGCTATGCTCATCCGGGGCGCGACCGAGCCGCTGCGGGCGTTGACCAAACCATGCCGCGTGACCCTCTATTCCGACGCCAAATACCTGATCAACGGTGCTTCACGCTGGGTGAAGGGTTGGCAGGCTCGCGGCTGGCAGACCCGGGACGGCAAACCGGTCGCCAACCGGGCCGAGTGGGAGGCGCTTCTGGAAGCCGCCCGTCCGCACCACGTCACCTGGTTGCTGGCCCGAGGGGACGTCGCCCCGGCTGACCTGGAATGGGCCGGCGAGTTGGCAGCCCAGGCCGCCCGGTCGGGAGAGGCAGAAACTAAACAATGAACGAGGATGGAAAACGTGATGAAGCACAGGCAAAGGGCCCTGACGGCCTTGCGTCACCAGGAACCAGACCGGGTGCCCATTGATTTGGGTGGCACGGTAGATAGCACGATTATGGCGGTCGCCTACAAGGGGCTCACAAAACGCCTGGGGCTAGGCGCCGGCAGCACCCGCGTGGCCGACGTCTATCAACACACGGCCCTGGTGGAGGAAGACGTGCGCCAGGCGCTGGGGGTTGACGCGCTGCTGGTTTCTGACGAGCCCAACGAGTGGAGACAGGGTGTCCTCCCCGATGGTTCTCCAGCCGAGTTTCCGGCCAGGTTCCTGCCGCAACTCCAGGACGACGGCGCTCAGGTAATCTTTGACGCGGCGGGGAACGTCGTGCTCAAGATGCCCAAGGACGGGCACTACTTCGATCCCGTGTACTCGCCTCTGGCCGATGCGACCAGTGTGCGTGACATTGAGAAGCACATAGCCGCCATAGAGAGTTACGATAAGCCATCCTATCTCGACAAGAGTTACGAGGAACTGGCCAAGAAGGCCCAAGCGTTGCGCGAGAACACCGATTATCTGCTGGTGGGATTCTTTGGCGGCCACATCTTCCAGTCTGCCCAATCCCTGCGAGGATGGGAGACGTTCCTGATGGATCTGCTGGTGAACCAGAAGTTCGCCGAAGCGCTCATGGACCAACTGGCTGAGGCAAACATAAGACGGTTCGAGCGTTATGCCGAAACCGTCGGCCAGTACGTTCACGTCGTGCAGTTTGAAGACGACTTGGGGATGCAGGATCGCCCTCTGTTGAGACCTGATCTGTACCGCAAGGTGGTCAAACCCTACCATGGGAAACTCTTTCGCTTTGCCAAATCCAGGCTGGCCCGGACTTCGGCGAGCTCAGTCGAGCCGTCAGAGACCAGCCAGAACATTGCTTATCTCCTGTTGCACACCGATGGCGCCGTCGCGCCGTTCATCCCCGACTTCATCGAGATGGGGGTGGACGCACTGAACCCGGTGCAGGTCTCGGCGGCGGGCATGGACACGAAAGAGTTAAAAAGAGAATTTGGCCGTGACATCACCTTCTGGGGTGGGGGGTGCGATAGCCAAAACGTCCTACCCTTCGGCACCCCTGACGAGGTTGCGGACGAAGTCAAACGCAGGATAGATGACCTGGCTCCCGGAGGAGGCTTTGTGTTCGCCCCGGTCCATAACGTGCAGACCGGGGTGCCCCCTGAGAACATCGTCGCTATGTTCAAGACAGCCCAAGAGCACGGTGTTTACCATGGATGAAAGAGATGTCATAACGAAAGAAGAAAGACCCTTGGCGGTAAGATTCGATAAGATCTGATAAGGAGTTCAAAATGAAAACAAAAGGACGATATATTCTGATCGCTTTGGCCATCGGCTTGGTGGCCCTATTCGCGCCCCCGGATCCGTTGGGGATGGTGACCGCCAATCTGCTGGATCCCACCCTGCAGCCGATGTCGAGAACGCCGGTTTCGACAGAGGGGGGGAACGCTGGCTATGATCGGGAGATGCTTCAATTCTCTGAAGACCGATCCATTACTGCCAGCGGTGACCCGCTGACTCTCATTTGGCCACTCGATTACCCAACTGACCCCACCGCCGACATCTCTTGGTCGGCCGGCACCTCTGGCGTGGCCGACATCCAGACCGCTTTCAACAATGCCCGTACCACCGAGAACACTCAGTTGGGTACATCCACCCCAATGCTAACGCTGCCTTCTCAGGCCGAGTGGAACGCCAAGAGCGACGGCGAAAAGGCGCTGTGGCTGATCAACCGCGAGCGTATTGACCGGGGTGTCCACCCACTGCATGGCGTGGAAACCAACGTGACCAGCGTGGCGCAGTACTACGCCAAGTACCTCATTGACAACAACGCCTGGGGGCACTACGCCGATGGTCGCAGTCCCTGGCAACGTCTCCACGACAACCCGACTATCGGCGCTTGCCATGATTTCCTGGCCGTGGCCGAAAACCTGGCTGTCTTTATGACCAGTGGCACCAGCATCCCGTTGCCTGTCGAGCGCTCTGTCTATGAGTGGATGTATGATGACAGTGGTTCGAGTTGGGGGCATCGCCACGCCATCCTGTGGTATCCCTACAATGAGAATAGCGGCCCGGATGGCAAGGAAGGCTTTCTGGGTATCGGTCGAGATAGCGGACCATATCAGGGCTGGAACTACGCTGAGATGATCGTGATGAACGTCTTTGACCCTTGTGCAACCTGGGATTATGGGAGTGATGCCGTATTGGGCAATCTCCCCAATTCTCTCCCATTCACCTACAGCATTCCCGACCAGCGCTTGCTTCCCACTTCACACCAGGTGACGCCCAAGAACGAGGGGAACGATGAGACACTAACCTGGAGCATCACCATCGCAGGGACGTGGTTCACGGTTTCACCCCTTGGGAGCACCACCCCGAACTCATTCTGGATCACGCCGACTACCTTTAGCACGAGCACCGTGATGACCTACACCGGCGTGCTCACGGTAACTGTCGTGACCCCCACAGGGGTAGATGGCTCTCCTCACCCAATTGACCTGGTCCTGCGCATCGTCAACTCTTCCATTAGCGACGTCTATCTTCCCCTGGTAGTGAAACCGTAAATAGGTCACGCTTTGGTCTACTAGAGCAACGTGCGACGCACCGAAGTGCGTCGCACGTGTTCGCTTCGGCCGGCCGACCAAGCCCTAGCGCCCGACCAGACAGCGGACAGGTACACTTGCCCTTTTCATTCATGTCTGGTAAACTTCCACTCGCCGCCGTCGGGCGGCGATTTTGTGATGGGGAGAGAAATAGCGATGAAACGACTGCAACGATGGTCGTTTTTGATCTGTGTAGGCCTGCTGTGCTCCACGGATGCCTGCGCGCGCTCCGCGCCGAAGCAACCACCCGCGAAAGGCGGAGCCACCAGACAGACAGGCACCTCCGCATCAGCCGCTCCTGTGGCAATCCCCACTCCGGCCTCCTCCCCCTCTCCGGCCTACCCTGGCGTCTACACGGGCACGCCCACAGCCAACCCGACGCCCGCCAGTCGCTCGGACGAGACGGGCGTGGAATCTTATGTCGTGCAGCCCGGCGAGACGCTGAGCCTGATCGCCGCCGTGTTTGGCTGCACAGTCGAGGAGATCGCCGCTGCCAACGGCCTGACCGACGCGAACAGCATCCGCGCCGGCCAGACCCTCATCATTCCCACCGCCGCCACTGAGACCGGTCCGTATCTCAAGTTGGTCCCCGATAGCGAACTGGTCTACGGCCCGGCCTACATCCACTTCGACCTGGCGGGCTTCGTGGCCAGGCAGGAGGGCTACCTGGCGGACTACACTGAGGAGGTTGAAGATCGCCTGCTCACAGGGACGGAGATCGTCCAACTCGTATCGCAGCGCTTCAGCGTGGGACCACGGGTGCTGCTGGCGTTGCTGGAATTGCGGGCCGGGTGGGTCACTCAGCCACAGCCCGCCGACGGGACGCTCGTCTACCCGCTGGGTCACGTGCAAGAGTACTACGAGGGGCTGTTCCAGCAATTGAGTTGGGCGGCGGTACGGCTCAATGAAGGCTATTACGGCTGGAAGCGGGGCGACCGCACGACAGTGCGCCTGGCCGATGGGAACCGCGCTGCCATCACACCGGGGCTCAATCCGGGCACCGCCGGGGTGCAGAACTGCCTGGCCGAACTATCTGCCAATTGGGACGAATGGTGGGCGCTGACCGGCCCTCCCCCCCCTTCATCCCCCCCATTGGGGGGGGGAGCAGGCCCCGACGGCTTCCTATCCACCTACGAGCGCCTCTTCGGCAATCCCTTCGCCTACACGGTGGACCCGCTGGTGCCGCCTGACCTGGTACAGCCAGAGTTGCGGTTGCCGTGGGAGTTTGGGCACACGTGGTACCTGACCGGCGGCCCGCACGGGGGCTGGGGGAACGGCAGTGGTCGCGCCGCGCTCGACTTCGTGCCAGGCGACAAGTTGCTGGGCTGCGCACCCTCGACCGCGTGGGTCACGGCCGCCGCGCCGGGGCGGGTGCTGCGCAGCGAGAACGGCGAGGTGGTGGTGGACCTGGACGGCGATGGCTTTGAGCAGAGCGGCTGGGTGCTGCTCTACTTACACATCTACGCCGAGGGCCGCGTCGAGGAGGGCACGTATGTGGAGCGCGGGCAGCGCATTGGACACCCCTCCTGCGAGGGCGGGCTCGCCGACGCGACGCACCTTCACTTTGCCCGCCGCTACAACGGCGAATGGATCCCCGCTGGCAGCGGGCCGGTGCCGATGGTGCTTTCGGGCTGGACGGCCCACGAGGACGTGATGCCCTACGATGGCACGCTGACCCGCGACGACGAGGTGCGCGTCGCCCGCGAGTGCTGGGACGATGACTTCAACGGCCTGGTTTCCGATAACGAGCCCTAGTCCTCAAGAGCATGCCCAGAAAGGCGAGCTCGCGGCCCTGCGTTTTTCGCCCACCGGTGCCGGTCGAGGTGAGGGCAGCGGGACGGCGGGCGCAGTCATTGTTGTGAAAGTATTGGATAGAATGCGATTGCCCCAGGCTCACGCCTCACGCCGGCTAGGGTTGCCTTAGATGATAAAACGTAGTATAATCTTCTGCCACTGTTCTGGTTCGCCGGTAGGAGCCAGCAGAGATCGCTGTGTTAGGCCAGATTCAAGTTACTACTCAGCCTGTCGCAGGCCAGTTGTTTTCAGGCTCCCAGCCCCCGTCCCCGAGGGCGGCGATAGCGAGAGTACCTCACGCTGAGTGGTCATTCTTCGCATGGGACGCCCCCGAGACGGGGGCTTGGAGCAGCGGCTGAGTAGTAACAGATTCAGTTGTGACCATGGATCACCGATACGTCCACCTGTGAGATATTGCAATGAACCTAATCGAATCGCTGGAACGTCAACTAGAACCTAACCCGAATATTCCCGAGTTGCGCCCGGGCGACACCGTCAGAGTGCATGCGCGCATTGTCGAGGGTGATCGCGAGCGAGTGCAGGTTTTTCAGGGCACCATCATCCGCCTGCATGGGGGCGGAGCAAACGCCAACTTCACCGTGCGGCGCATCGCCTCCCACGGCATCGGCGTCGAGCGCACCTTCATGCTGCATTCGCCACGCGTCGAGAAAGTCGAGGTAACGCGACGGGCACGCGTCCGTCGCGCTCAACTCTACTACCTGCGGCAGCGGCGGGGCAGGCACGCTCGCCTGCGAGAAAAGCGTACTCAGTAGTCCCGTCGGGCCGTTCCTGAGCCAGCCTGGGGCGGGCGTAGGACACACCTACGCCCCTTTTTGCATCTGATGGTGAAGCCCCCGCCTGCAGCGGGGGGAGACGCCGCTGCCGCGCCAAGGCTGGGGCCAGCCGTCACCGCCCCCCCCCACTGCATGATGGGCTTGGGGCACAATGAAGCCCCCCTGCGGCAGGAGAGACGTTATCGCCACGCTATCCCGGACAATCGAGAGGCCCAAATGAGCCTTCCCGTCATCGGCATCACCGGCCGCACCGACCGATCCGCCCGCCCGCCCAACCTGTCTCTTTTCTCCGTCACCCTGACTTACGTTCAGGCTGTAGAACTGGGCGGGGGCGCTCCGGTGATCATCCCGCCGCATCTGGAGGAGGCGAAACTGCGGGCCATCTTCGAGCACCTCGATGGCTTGATCCTCTCCGGCGGGGGGGACATCCTGCCAGCGTTATTCAGCGAGGAAGACAGCGGGCTGCTGTGGTCCGTGGATGAGCGGCGCGATCGAGCCGAACTCGCGCTGGCTCAGTGGGCACTGGCGGAAGGCCTCCCCCTGCTGGCGATTTGCCGGGGGGCCCAGGTGCTCAACGTCACGGCTGGGGGCACACTCATCCAGGACATCCCTACCCAGGTTCCCGACGCCCTCCCCCACAGCACCGTCGCTGGCCGCCCCCTGAGCACGGTCGCCCACACGGTCGAGGTGGCAGCGGGCAGCCGGCTGGCCGCGCTGGCCGGGGCCGGCGAGTTGGGTGTGAACAGCGCTCACCACCAGGCAGCCAAAGTCGTGGGCGCCGGTTTGGTCGTCACCGCCCGCGCTCCCGACGGCATCATCGAGGGCCTGGAAGCATCTGATCACCCCTTCTGCATTGGCGTGCAGTGGCACCCTGAGACAATGGTCGAGAGCCATCCCGTGATGCGCCGCCTCTTCGAGGGGCTGGCTGAAGCGGCGCGGGCTCGGTCAGAGACCTTCGCCCAACGGTGATCAGGATGATGCACGCGCGCCGCTTGCTGATCGCCGCCATGCTGCCGATCCTGACAGCGTGTACGATTCCGCCGACACCAACTCCCACCCCCACGCTCACCCACACCCCCACCCCCAACCCCACACCCGCCCCCACAGCCACCCCCACACCCACCCCCACACCTCTCCCCACCCCCACACCCACCCCCACGCCGCTCACCAGCCCAACCCGCACCTCTGTCCCCGACGCCGGCCGCGCCAGCCTGGATGCGCTGCTGGTAGAGCCACCGCCCCGTCCCTTCGACTACACCGTGGTCAACCCCGAGCCACCGCGCCGGGTGCCCAACGCCACCCGCGCCTTCTGGGTCACCGACGGTACGACCGGGGAGCAGCGGGAGATCACCGCCCGCCTGCGCGTGCAGACCGAGCACGTCGCGATGTGGGTAGAGGATGGAGTACGGCACGACGTGCGGCGGCTGGAGGAAGCGGCGACTCTCTTCGAGACGCAGGTTTACTCCACCACTCGCGCCGCCTTCGGCCCCGAGTGGACGCCGGGAGTCGACAACGACCCACATATCCTCATCCTGTACGCCACCGGTCTGGGAAAGGGCGTGCTTGGCTACACCTCCAGTGCCGACGAGTTCCCCCGCGCTCTCTACCCTTTCTCCAACGAGGCTGAGATGATCACCGTTCACGCCGGGTACTTCCCTCTCCGCTCTGGGGACGGGGCGGGGGCGGGGCGGGGGAGCCGGGCCTATTACGCCCTGTTGGCCCGCCAGTTCCAGCGGATCATCCAATGGGCCCACGACCGTAACGAGGAGCGGTGGGTGAAGGAGGGGTTGGCGGAACTGGCCGTCCGGCTGAACGGCCTCGATCCAGGTGGGCCGGAATGGGCCTACGTGGAGCATCCCGACACCTCGCTCACTGCCTGGGAAGATACAGAAGCCGTGGCCCAGCGAGGGACAGCCTACCTCTTCGCCATCTACTTCCACGAGCACTTTGGCGACGAGGGCACGCGGGCACTGGTGGCCCAGCCGCTTAACGGAATCGCTGGCTTTGACGCGGCGCTGGCCGAATTGGACGCTGGCATCACCTTCGAGGACCTCTTCGCCGGGTGGCTGGCGGCCAACTACCTGGACCTGGACAGCCAGCCGGGGATAGACGCCCCTTCGACAGGCTCAGGGCATGCCCCCCGATACGGCTATACCACCCTGGAACTGGAACGTCCCGCGCCCGCGGCCACCTACGAGGACTACCCGGTCACGGTTGAGGCATCGGTCCAGCAATTCGGCGCGGACTACATCTTGCTTCGGGGCGACGACGACCTCCGCGTCCAGTTCATCGGGGCGGCTACGACTCCCCTGCTGGACCTGCCCCCTCACAACGGGCGCTACTCCTGGTGGTCGAACCGCGCCGACGAGTCGCTGACCACGCTCACACGGGCCTTTGACCTTTCCAACGTCGAGCAGGCGACGCTGACCTACTGGACGTGGTACGACATTGAGGCCGGCTACGACTATGCCACCGTCGAGGTCAGCACCGACGGCGGGGAGCGGTGGCGGGTGCTGTCCACTCCCTCCGGCACGGACGATAATCCCCACGGTAACAATCCAGGCTGGGGCTACACCGGTCAGAGCGGCGACTCGTCAGGGGGCACGGCCGGAGACCAGCCCCAGCACGTTGGGCCGGGGTGGATCCAGGAGGCGGTTGACCTGTCGCCTTACGCCGGGGGCAAGGTGCTGGTGCGCTTTGCGTATCTGACCGACGAGGCGGTCACAGGGGCGGGCTTCGTGCTCGACGGCCTCGCCATCCCCGAGATTGGCTATGCCGACGATGTGGAGATGGGGGAAGGCGGGTGGAAACCGGCTGGCTTCGTGCGCAGCGACGATTTTGTCCCCCAGCGCTATCTGGCGCTCCTCATCGGCCTGGGGGGAGGCCCGGGGGACGAGGAGGTTACAGTCGAGCGGTTGCCGGTGGAAGAAGATCAGACAGCGAACTGGACGCTGCCGCTGGGCAGCGAAGGCTGGCGCGAAGCGGTGCTCGTGCTCTCCGGGCTGGCTCCCCTCACCACCCATCCGGCGTTCTACCGGCTGACGATTGAGAGGTAGCGCACGGCGATAAGATCGCCGGGTTACTACTCAGCCTGTCGCAGGTTGGATGTTGTCAGGCTCTCAGCCCTCGTCCCCGAGGGCATTGCCAGCGAGAGCAGCTTACCCTGAGCGGTTATTCTCCGCATGGGACGCCCCCGCGACGGGGGCTGGAAGCAGCGGCTGGGTAATTACACCAACAGCGTCACTTTACGTCCGGTCGGGCTAGTGGGCTGTAGTGCGAGTTCTGCACAAGTCGCAGGTAAACCACGTGTAAGCGGTGAAGCCTTCGCCAGGGTGGCCGGCGAGCGTGGCCAACCGGCGCGGTTACGCCTGGGGCTGTTCGGGCGTCGTCTCGATAGTGACCGGGGTGCCGCGCTTGAAGGCCTCGAGTTGGGCCTCCATCTCGGCCCGGCGGGCGGCGGCGGCTCGCCGGCCCTCTTCGATCAACCCCTGCACACGGGTGCGCACCTGCTCCTGCAGTTCCGGGCCTGAATAAGGGGCCAGCAATATCGCGGCCGCGGCCCCCACCACAGCCCCCGCCAGCAGTCCGGCCAGGAAACTGATGACCTTTCGCATCTTATCAACCTCCCTAAATATCCGGCCTTACGTCCAGCCTGTGTGAGCATTATACACTACGTTGCGCCAAGTGCAAAGTCTCACGACTCTCGTCTCTGGCGAGCCCGAGAACCGGGCGCTGGCGCTCGCCAAGTATTTGACTTTCGTGCAATATTGGATTATTCTGTAATCTGCTTTCTTGACACGCTGTGTGACACGCTGTTTGACACGCTGTGTGAAATGGTCTGCTGCTACAGTAAAGCAGGACCAACCAGACATCTGAGCCTGGCAAGCATTGCTCACACCTTATCTTAGTAATGGTTCAAAAACAACTTCGTATTATGGTATAATACCCTCATATTGCAGTA
>CAZZEX010000115.1:0-14123 GCA_964653285.1 uncultured Anaerolineales bacterium | reverse complement strand
ACCTGGGTGACCCTTCGACAGGCTCAGGGCAGGCTCCTTCGACAGGCTCAGGGCATGGCATGCGCATTATCGCCGGTGACGTGACCCGCCCCAACCTGCAACTGGAGGTCTTCCACGCCCGCGGCGCCGACGAGAAACTGCGTCACCTGCTGGCCTTCTGCCGGGCCGAGCCTGGCAGCGGCATCGTCTACGCCGGCACACGCGCCCGCTGCGAGGAACTGGCCGCGCTGCTGCGCCAGCACGGCATCGTCGCCGGTCACTATCACGCCGGCATCACTGATCGGGCCGGGGTGCAGGACGACTTCATGGCCGGCCGCATCCGCGTGGTCGTGGCAACCATCGCCTTTGGCCTGGGCATTGACAAGCCGGACATCCGCTTCATCGTTCACTTCGTCCCATCCAACTCGCTGGAGGCCTACTACCAGGAGGCCGGCCGGGCCGGGCGCGATGGGTTGCCCGCCCGCTGTCTGCTGATGTACGCCCCCTCGGACCGGGCTACGCTGACCAGCCGCGCCCGCCGGGACACGTTGCCGGTCGAGTTCCTGCGCGCCGTCTACGCGGCCGTCAAGCGCCGCCTGGTGCTGGGGCCGGTCTCCGACCGCGCCCCTTCGTCCGGCCGGGTCGCAGCGGCGGACCTGGAGCGTGACCTGCAGGCCGACGAGACGCGCGTGCGGGTCGCCCTGAGTCTGTTGGAGGAGGTCGGCCTGCTGCGACGCGGCTCCGACCTGCCCCGCGCCGCCGTTGTCCGCCTGACGATCAGCGACGTGCCCGCCAACGCGCCTGACCTGGCGACCTTCTGCCAGGCTGCCCGCCTGCGGCCTGACCAATCCCTGACCCTGGACCTGGTGGATGTGGCGCGGCGGGCCAAGTTGCCCCTTGACGACGTCGAGCGGCGGGTGCTGGAGTGGGCCGACGCTGGCTGGCTGAACTACCACTCTGCCGGGCGCGACCTGCTGCTGGAACTATTGCCGCCACCCCAGGACGCCGCCGAGCGGGTCGGAACGCTCTTAGAGCGGTACGAGACTGTGCAGGCCCAGCGCGTGGACGAGATCGTCGCCTATGCCCGGACGCATCGCTGCCGTCACGGTCACCTCAACGCTTACCTGGGCGGCCGCACCATTGAGCGGTGCGCTGCCTGTGACAACTGCGTCGAGATTCCGCCACCACCAGACGCCGGTCTGCCTGATGAACGGGAGCAGTTGCTGACCATCCTGCGCTGTGTGTCAGCCGCGCCGTGGAGCTGGGGGCGGTCCAGCCTGGTGCGCATCCTGCGCGGCGACGACAGGGCTCACCATGGCATGCAGCCTCTCCACGAGAAAGCCCGCGGCCAGGCCAGTTTTGGGGCGCTGGCCTTCCGCTCGGCGGGGGCCGTGGCCACGCTGCTGGACCGCCTGGAGAGCGGCGGGTTTCTGCGGGCACGGCGCCTCGGCCATGGCGGCGTCGTGCTCGACCTCACACCCACAGGCCAGGCAGCGCTGCAAAACCCGGCCGCGTTGGATAGTCTGCTCAGTTCCGTGAAGGAGCCGCCGCCGCGCAGGTCATCCAAGAAAGATGAGGCGGGGCCGGACGTGGATGAACCACTGTTCCAGAGGCTGCGCGCCTGGCGGCTGGAGCAGGCCCACACACAGGAGGTGCCACCCTACGTGATCTTTCACGACAGCCACCTGCGCGCCATTGCCGCGCAGCAGCCCGTCACGTTGGAGGCTTTATCCAAGTTGAAGGGCGTTGGCCCGCGCAAACTGGAGCAGTATGGGGCTGCGGTGATCGAACTGGTGCGTGAACACCTGGCGAGAGAGACGAAGTAGGCCCTGGTCGTGAGGCGTGTTCCATGAAAATGAAAAGGAAAATGGAAATCGAAGCGAAATTCGCCCTGCCTGACGTGGCAACCCTCCAGCGCTTGCAGGCGGCCAGCCAGATGGCCGGTTTTGCCCTTTCGACAGGTCAGGTCAAGCAGGTGCATGACACCTACCTGGACACAGCCGGGCGGCTGATTTTGGCCGCTGGCTACGCCTGCCGCTGGCGAGAGCAAGGTGAGGAAATGTTGATCACCCTCAAAGGGCTGGGAGGCGCTGAAGACGCTGTCCATCGGCGGGAGGAACTGGAGGTCTTGCTGCCGGCCGAGCAACCACCAGCGCAGCGGTTCGACGTGGCTCACCGCAGGCGGTTCGACGTAACTCCCCACAAGTGGCCCGCCAGCCCGGTGCGCGACCGGGTGCTCCAGTTGATCGGGGAGGCTCCGCTGGCTCCGCTCTTTGACCTGCAACAGACACGGGTGGTTCGCCTGGTGAGTCAGGGTGAGCGGCTGGTGGCCGAGTTAAGCCTGGACGACGTGCACCTGGTCGCCGAGGGTGGAGAGCAGGCCTATCTTGAGCTGGAGGTGGAACTGGCAGCGCCAGGTACCGAGGACGACCTGGCGACGATTGTGACCTGCTTGCAGGACGAATGGGGCCTGGAACCTGAGCGCCGGTCAAAGTTTGAGCGGGCGTTGGCCTTCCTGGCCGATTCAAAACGCTCTGGCCGGTCTCTGACCGGGCCAGGCCTGTTGACGCCACAGGAGCGCGTTGTCTGCCTGCAGGTTGCAACGCGGGACGACCTGTACGGCCGGCGAGCGCGGGCCCTGTTGGCGCTGGACGAGGGGGCGACGCAGGTAGAGGCGGGCAAGCGTGCTGGCATGTCGGACCGGCGGGTGAGGTACTGGCTGGCCGCGTTCCGACAGAAGCGACTGGACGTCTTTCCAGCCCGCGTCCTGGCCGAGGCCACACCAGCGCCAACGCCCCCCCCATCGGAGTTTGAGACGGGCTGGCAGTTCAAAGCAGCAGAAACGGCCATGACCGCAGGTGCCACAGGTGCTCGCCAGGTGCCGGAACAGCCCGCCGAACCGGAGGCCCCTCCATTGCCCACCCGGCCGGGCCTGGAAGCAGACGATTCAATGGCCGAGGCGGCCCGCAAGACACTCTACTTCCACTTCCAGCGCATGCTGCACCACGAGCCGGGCACCCGGCTGGGAGATGACATCGAAGCACTGCACGATATGCGGGTGGCCACCCGGCGCATGCGGGCTGCCCTGCGGGTGTTTGGCGACTACCTGGACCTGGAGCAGATGAAGCCGTTCGTCAAAGACCTGCGGCGCACCGGTCGTGCCCTGGGTGCCGTGAGAGACCTGGACGTGTTCTGGGAAAAGACTCGACGCTACCTGGACACGCTGCCACCGGTGCAGCAGGGCGACCTGTACCCGCTGCGGGTGGTGTGGGAAGCGGAACGCGAGAGAGCCCGAGAACGGATGTTAGTTTACCTGGACAGTGATCGCTATATCCGGTTCAAAGGACAATTGGGCGAGTTTCTGCAGACTCCCGGCGCCGGGGCGCTGCCCGTGATCTCGCAAGAAGGTGAGCCACTGCCCCACCGGTTGCGACACGTGGTGCCGGTGGTCGTTTACCAGCGGTCGGCGGCCGTGCGGGCTTACGACGAATGGGTGACCGGGCCGGACGTCCCACTGGAGTGTCTGCATCGGCTCCGCATAGCCGCCAAGGGATTGCGCTATACGCTGGAATTCTTCCAGGAGGTGCTGGGGCCGGAGACCAAAGCCTTGATCAAAGAGTTCAAGGCCTTGCAAGATCACCTGGGGGACCTCCATGATGCGGTGGTGGCCTGCAATCTGTTGCGCGATTTCTTGACCTGGGGCACCTGGGGGCACGCCCAGAGCAAGAGGAAGGGCAAGATCGCGTCCTTACCAACAGAACCCATCGTCGCGCCTGGTGTGGCGGCCTACCTGACCGCCAGGCAGATCGAACTCCGACGCCTGTTGGACACTTTTCCCCAGGCCTGGGCGTGGGTTCAGAGTCCAGAGTTCCGCCAACTGGTGGCAACGGCATTGGCAGCATTGTAGTGCAGTAAGCAGGGATCAGAAACCAGGTTTTTTTGATTGGTGAGACGGCTTTTCGCGCTAGCAGAATGCCAGAGAGGAGATAGGACATGGCAGCGGAACCAAAGTTCATCGTTCTTCTCGGCCCGCCGGCCTCAGGCAAGGGAACCCAGGCGACCAGGCTGCGTCAGACCCTCAATCTGCCTCACGTCGCCAGTGGAGACCTCTTTCGGGAGAACCTCAAGAATGAGACCGAGTTGGGGCTAAAGGCTAAGGTCTACATAGAGCGTGGAGACCTGGTGCCCGATGACGTCACGATCGCTATGGTTATGGAGCGATTGAGCCGGCCCGATTGCGCTGGCGGCGCGCTGCTCGACGGCTTTCCGCGCACCATAGCCCAGGCGGAAGCGCTGGATCAAGCATTGGCCGAGCGGGGGCATAAGATCAACCTGGTGCCTTATATCGCCGTGCCCGACGAGGTGCTGATCGAACGGGTGAGCGGACGCCGATTATGCCGCGTCTGTGGCGAGGCGTACCACATCCGCTTTAACCCACCCCAGCAGCCGGGGGTGTGCGATAATGACGGCGGCGAGTTATACCAGCGCGACGACGACAAACCGGAAACGGTTCGCCAGCGGCTCAAGGTGTACTGGGAGCAGACCAGCCCGCTCGTTGACTATTACCGCCGCCGGGGGGTGCTGGTGGAGGTAAACGGCGACCAGTCCATAGACGCGGTAGAGGCCGACTTGCGCGCCGCTGTCATTGACGATCGAAAGACGGAGGAATGATGTTATCATGCTGGAAAAGATAGACCTGACCAGGAGTCTGTCCAAACAAGAATACAAAGAGCGACTGCCCCACCTGCGCGGCCGGCTGTACGACTTGCAGAAGGCGTGTTGGGACGCCGGCATCCCCAGCGTGATTCTCTTTGAAGGCTGGGACGCCGCAGGCAAGGGCACGTCCATCAACCTGCTGACCCAACGACTCGATCCGCGCGGCTTCAAGTTGTACGCCATCCAGGCACCGCGCACGTACGAGATGCACATGCCCTGGCTGTGGCGCTTCTGGCTCAGACTGCCCAACTACGGCGAGATGGCTATCTTCGACCGCAGTTGGTACGGCCGCGTGTTGGTCGAGCGCGTGGAAGGCCTGACGCCAGAGGAAGAATGGCGCAAAGGCTACCGGGACATTGTAGATTTTGAGCGCACTATCGCCGACGACGGTCACGCGATCATCAAGTTCTGGCTGCACATCAGCAAAAAGGAGCAGGGACGGCGCTTCAAAAGGCTGGAAAAGAATCCGCTAGAGAGTTGGCACGTCCAGACGGAAGACTGGGAGCACCACCGCAAATACAACGAGTACCTGGTGGCCGTTGAGAAGATGCTGGAGCGCACTGACACCGAGTGGGGCCCGTGGACGATTGTCGAGGCGACCGATCGCCGCTGGGCACGGATCAAGATTTTCGAGACGCTCGTCCACCGCCTGGAGGAGGCCCTGCAGGAACGCGGCCGGCCGCTGCCAGCAGAGCGGCCCGGTAAAGAGCCGGCCTTGCCGGACGTAGATGAGGAGGGCGGCGAACTCCAGGCTGAGCCGGAGGCCAAATCAGAACCCCAGGCTGAGCCGAGGGCTGAATTAAGACCCCAGGCCGGGCTGGAAGCACAGGTGCGGGATGCAGGACGCAGGATGCAGGATAAGGGAGAGTAGCCATGTTGGAAACGATAGACCTGAGCAAGAGCCTGACGCGAGAGGAGTACACCCACAACCTGATCCGCTACCAGTTGCAGTTACGCGAATTGGCCTATCAACTCTACGTGCAAAAGCGGACGCTGGTGATGGTGTACGAAGGTTGGGACGCCGGAGGCAAGGGGGGCAACATCAAGCGCGTCACCGAGAAACTGGACCCGCGCGGCTACGAAGTCTTCCCGATTGCAGCGCCAGAGGGTGAAGACCGCACCCACCATTACCTGTGGCGCTTTTGGCGCCGGCTTAAACCGCCCGACGAAAAGCAAATCATCGTTTTTGACCGGAGTTGGTATGGGCGGGTCATGGTGGAGCGGGTAGAGGGTTTTTGCACCGAGGAGGAGTGGAAGCGGGCCTACCGCGAGATCAACGAGTTTGAGCGCCAGTTGGCGGACTTTGGCATGATCCTGGCCAAGTTCTGGATTCACATCAGCCCGGATGAGCAGTTGCGCCGCTTTGAGTCCCGTCACGACATTGCCTACAAAGCGTGGAAACTGACCGACGAGGACTGGCGCAACCGCGAAAAATGGGATCAGTACGAAACAGCGGTGGAGGATATGCTGCTCCGAACCAGTACCCTCACCGCGCCGTGGACGATTGTAGAAGGCAACGACAAGTGGCTCGCGCGGGTCAAGACCTTGCGCACGCTCGTTGACGTGTTGAGCAAGGAGCCCAACTATCAACCGTCAGAGTCACAGGTCGCAGATACCCAACCCGAGAAAGGAGAAAGTGACGTGCCCAAGAAAGGCAAGCAGGACAAGAGGGATAAGAAGGGCAAGAAGGACAAAAAGGGTAGGAAGAACGGCAAGGGCAAAAAGAGGAACCGGTGATTCCCACCGCGCAGCCACTGTCAGATGAGATACCACGCAATAACTAATTCTCGATGAAAGACCAGTTCCAGTAAGCGTCCCTTTTTCAGAGTCGCCTGCTGTTCCGCTTCAGCCGGCCCGCGCACGGCACACCGCACGACAATCTGCTGCGGCGAAACCTCGCACGAGAGGTGCTCTACGAGGCTTCGATGGGCGCGGTCCAGGCCGTCTGCCACGCGCAGGATCGCCGCCAGCATGGACACGATGCGCCGTTCCGCCGGTTCCAGCACGGTGAAGTGGTCGTGTTTCTCGCTGGGGAGCGCCCGGCGGTGGTAGCGGGCAATCGAGCCGATGATGAGCCGCTCTCGCCGGTCGAACGGCAGGTGCGGCGTGTTGAGGATGATGCGCAGGGCAGTCTTGTGATGTCTCCGCTGTCCTTCGACCCAACCGATATCGTGCAAAAGAGCGCCGCACTGCAGCCAGAAGTGCTCCTCCGCGCCGAGGCGGTGCAGAGGCTGCAGTTCATCGAACAATTGCAACGCTAACCGCGTCACCTGGTGGGTATGTTGCACCTCATATTCGCAACTCTGCGCCAATTGCAGCACCGCCTGCAAGCGGCTGTCTTCTATCCCAACTGCTCCCGCCAGGCCGAGCAGGGTGGGACACTTTGTTTTTTCCACGTCCCTTATTTCTCCACCGTCGGCAGCATCGCGTCCAGGCTGCGTCCCTGCAGGGTCATCTGCGCAAAGACCTCCGGCAACTTATGCTCGCGGATCGCGGCGACCGCTCTTTCCACGTCGTATTCCACCCGGTAGTGACGCACCTGAATTTGTTTCGACTCGATCTGCAAAATGGCGTAGCAGGCGCGGGGATCACCGTCGTCGGGCCGCCCGACGCTGCCGGTATTGATGAACCACACGCCGTCCACCTGGCGCACAAAGGGCTGGTGCGAATGGCCGCAGATGATCACGTCGGCCCTGGCCATCTGTGCCAACTCGTGCAACCGCTTCTCTGGGGTGTCGGGGGTGAGAGGCTCCTCATTCGAGGCAGGACTGCCATGCGTCAGCAGGATGCGCTTGCCCTTCACCTTCATCCGTATCTCTTGGGACAGGAAGCGCAGGTATTTGCGGCTCTTCTTGGAAAGGTTCTCGTAAGTCCACTTGAAGGCCAGGTACTTTTCTGGTCGTTTTTTCTTGCGCCACTTTTTTTTCTTTTGTTTGAACTGCAGCACTTTGAGATCGTAGTTACCTACGATGCTCAACACGTTCTCCTTCCGAAGCCGCCGCACCACTTCGTCGGGGAAAGCGCCGTATCCCACAAAGTCACCCACGTTCCAGATCGCTTCGACGCCCTGTTCATTTTCACGGGCGTGGGCCAGCACCGCCTCCAGCGCCGGCAGGTTGGCGTGTACGTCTCCGATCAATGCCACTTTCATGCGCCGTCCTCCTCGTCTCCCCTCACTCCTCGTCGTTCCACAGCCCCCGGTGTTCCACCATCCACAACTGCGAATCCAGTTCCGGTTCACCTTCCTGGGGATGCACCCGCTCATAACTGCCACCGGGCAACAGGCGCCGGGCCTGCATGTTGTCCTTCAAGTGCATGCAGAGAACGTGTTGGTACAACGACTCCCGCAGGTTCGGATCTTCCACCGGGAACAGTTGCTCCACCCGGCGGTCGAGGTTGCGGGGCATCAGATCGGCGCTGCCCAGCAGGACCTCTTCCTCGCCACCGTTGCGGAAGTAAAAGATGCGGGGATGCTCCAGAAAGCGCCCTACGATAGAAGTGACACTAATGTTCTCACTCACCCCCGGCACGCCTGGTCGCAGACAGCAGATGCCCCGCACCTGCAAGTCCACCTTCACCCCCGCCTGCGAGGCCCGGTAGAGCGCCTGGATGCACTTCTTGTCCACCAGGGCATTCATCTTGAAAGCCAGATAGCCGTCTCCGTGCTGCTGATGCCGCTCGATCTCGCGCTCGATGCGATCCAGGATTTGCTGCCGCATCCTTCCTGGGGCCACCAACAGTTTGCGGTACTCATCCTGGCGCGAATACCCGGTGAGCGCGTTGAACAGGTCGGACACGTCGGCGCCAATGTCCGGGTCACTGGTAAAGAAGCCAATGTCCGCGTAAATACGGGCCGTGACATCGTTGTAGTTGCCCGTGCTCATGTGGACGTAGCGGGTGATGCCGTCTCCCCCTCGGCGCACCACCAGCAGGAGCTTGGTGTGCGTCTTGAGGCCCACCAGGCCATAGACCACGTGCACTCCCGCCCGCTCCAGCGCCCGCGCCCACACGATGTTGTTCTCTTCGTCGAAACGGGCCTTCAGTTCCACCAGCACGGCCACCTGTTTCCCGTTCTCGCGGGCTTTCATCAGCGCGGCCACGACCGGCGAATTCGGGCCCACCCGGTACAGCGTCTGCTTGATGGCCAACACGTCGGGGTCCCGGGCCGCCTCGCGCAGGAAATCCACCACCGGGGTGAAACTATCGTAGGGGTGGTAGAGCAGAATATTGTGCCGCTTGATCACAGAAAGGATGCTCTCCCCAATGGTCAGAAGTGAGGGCACCGCTGGCAGGAAGGGGGAGGGCTTCAGATCGGACCGGTTGATGTTCGCTAACTCGACGAGATCCGCCATACCGATAGGCGCATCCACCGTATAGACCTGGTAGGGTGCCAGTTGCAGGTTGTTGACCAGGATGTCACGTATCCGCTCCGGCATGGCAGTGTCTACCTCCAGCCGCACCGCGGAACCAAAATGGCGCATCCGCACGCTCTCCTCAATAGCCAGCAACAAGTCTGCTGCTTCGTCTTCTTCGATTTCCGGGTCCACGTCGCGGGTGACGCGGAAAGGATAGGCCGCCACAATCTCCAGGCCGGGAAAAAGCAGGTACAGATTGGCGGCTACGACTTCCTCCAGCCACACAAAATTGTTGACCATCACTTCTGCCAGTCCCAGGCTCTCGTAACTTTCGGCTTTCTCCTCGCCGGGGATGCGGAGCAGGCGCGGGAACACGCCGGGCACTTTTAGACGGGCGAACCGCTCGCCATACTGTGGATCGTCAATCACCACCGCCAGGTTGACACTCAGATTCGAGATGTGGGGAAAGGGATGGCCTGGATCGAAGGCCAGCGGTGTGAGGGACGGAAAGATGTCCCGTTCAAAGTGGCGGCGCAGCAGTTTGCGTTGCTTGCGCTTCAGTTCATCATATCTGAGCACCTGGATCCCGGCCTCTCGCAGTTTGGGCAACACATCTTTATGCCAGCACTCCGAGTGCCGGGCCAACTGGGGCAGCAACTCCTGGCGGATGGCCGCCAGTTGCTCGGCCGGCGTCATACCGTCGGGAGGGGTTTCCAATACCTCGGCCGCCAACTGCCGGCGCAAACCAGAGACGCGGATCATGAAGAACTCGTCCAGGTTGCTGGCGAAAATGGCCAGGAACCTGACCCGTTCCAACAGGGGGTGGCGCTCATCCAGCGCCTCCTCCAATACGCGCCAGTTGAACTGAAGCCAGCTCAACTCACGGTTGATGTAGAGGCTGGGATCATCCAGGTCAACGGCCTCCGGGTATCTGGATTGGGGTTTGTTTCCTTTTTGCCATCGCTCTTCCCTTCCTCCCAGGATCTGGGTATGGGTGAGTGGCATCGTGACTCTACCTTATGTCCATGACAAGCCAGGATGGTCCTATTTTACCCTCTCGCTGTGCAATTAGCAAGGCCGCCAGGCAAAGTGTGATGGACAGTCCGACAGGATGATGGTATACTTCTCGCCGGCAGAGAGGACGGGAAACACAGGAGGTTGACAAGCCTATGGCCCGCATGTATCCCAACCAGATCAGCCCGGCTACCGAGAGTCAGGCCGAACGGCGGCTCTACAAGGCCTTCCGTGACGGTCTGGACAACGACTATGTTATCTTTCACAGCGTCGCCTGGCAGTCGCTGGACGGCGAGGGCCGACCCCGCGACGGAGAGGCCGACTTCGTCATCGTCCACCCCACGCGTGGCATCCTGGTACTGGAGGCCAAGGGCGGTACCATCCGCTGCGATCCCCGCGCTGGCTACTGGACCAGCACCGACCGGCACGGTCGGACTCACGAAATCAGAGACCCCTTTGCCCAGGTACGGTACAGCAAGTACACGCTGCAGGAGCAGCTCCAGGTCATGCTAAACAGGCCCCAGCGCCGCATCAACGTCGGCCACGCCGTCGCCTTCCCCGACGTCGTCGTCGGTGAGGCGTTGCTTGGCCTGGATAAGCCACGCCAGATCATCCTCGACGCTACTGATTTGGTCAACCTGTCCGGATGGGTCGGCCAGGCTCTGGCTTACTGGCGTGGCCGAGAGAGCCAGCGTGAAACTGCTCCCGGTGCAGAGGCGGTCCAGGCCCTTATGGACCTCCTGGGCAAGGTCTGGGAACTGCGTCCGGTTCTGTGGGGTGAGTTCGTCCAGGAGCGGGAACAGCTCATCCGCCTCACCGAGCAGCAGTACCTGATCCTCGATGTGCTCAACCAGCAGCGCCGGGCAGCCATCTGCGGCTGTGCCGGGTCGGGCAAGACCATGCTGGCGGCTGAAAAGGCCAGCCGCCTGGCCCGCCAGGGATTCCGCGTCTTGCTCACCTGCTTCAACAGACACCTGGCTGCTGACCTGCGAGCCCGGCTGAAGCCCCGCCCTAACCTCGAAATTGTCAATTTCCACGCCCTATGCTATGACCTGGCCCAGCGGGCTGGCGTGCTGCCCGTGAGGCGAAACGACCGGCGTTTCTTCGATCAGCAACTGCCCGAGGCGCTCATGGACGCCGCCGATGCCCTGGATATCCGCTACGATGCCGTCATTGTGGACGAGGGGCAGGACTTTCACGAGGACTGGTGGATTCCGCTACAGACCTTGCTGCACGACCCCGACCACGGCATTCTTTACATCTTCTTCGACGACAACCAGCGCCTCTACGCGCGGCCCAGCACATTTCCTATCCAGCAGGAACCCTACTCGCTGACCGTGAACTGCCGCAACACCCGGAACATCCATCAGATAGTCGTGAAATTCTACGAGGCCGAGGTCACTCCTGCTGCCCGCGGCCCCCTCGGCCGGCCGGTGGAAGTGATCTCCTACGAGGATCCGCGAAGCCTGTGGCCCACCCTGCAAGACGTTCTGCGCCGGCTGACCGCGGACGAGCAGGTTCCCACCAGCGAGATTGTCGTGCTCACCCCACGGGCGCTGAGTAAAAGCCGGCTCTTAGACGGCAGTGCCAGCGGCGGGCCACAGTTGACTGACACCTGGCCGCCCTCGCCAGGCCGGGTCTACTGTACTACCATCTATGACTTCAAGGGCCTGGAGCGCGCCGTGGTCATTCTGGCGGATATACGCCGCTGGCCGCCCGAGTGGGATGAAATGGTTCGGCTGCTCTACGTGGGCTGCTCACGTGCCTGCAACCACCTGATCGTACTCCTGCCCAAAAATGCCCGCCTGAAGGTGCAGAGGGCCTTCACAGCGACGAGAGGCCGCAAATGAGACGGGCGAAATTGCACTATACTGAGACTGCTCCTGTACAGTACAATGGGAAGAGGTCTCTGTTTAGGATGAAGGCGAACTAGAATAGGCACGATTCAAGTCACGCCAGGAGAGCCAGAGCGGCTCATCGTTCAGTTTCCCTATTCAACGGAGCGGGTGGCGGTCATCAAGGGCGTACCCGGCCAGCGGTGGCATCCAGAGGAGAAGTACTGGACCGTGCCCCATACGCCAGAAGCGCTCGAACGGATGCGTTCCTCGTTCACCAGCGACCGGGTAGTCGTGGCTGCGGCGGTAGAGACGGCATCGCCACCCGGCAACGGCCACCGAAGAAGAACTACGGGCATACCTGTTGGATATACTGGACAGTGGGCTATCGGCCTCGTACGTGCGCCAGGCCCGTGCAGTCTTGGTCGTCGTCTACGAGAACCTGCTGGAGCAACCGGAGAAGGTGGCCGACCTGCCGAGCGCCAAAGAGGATAAGTCATTATTGCCCCAGGATTGTGAATAACATTCAGAATGCTGAGCCGCTTTTGTTCATTGTTCATTGTCTCATTGTTCATTGGAACGAAGTTCCCTATGCGTTTGCCAATGGTACTAAGCCGGAAAGAGGTAGGGCGGCTCTTGAGGGCGACGGCCAATCTAAGGGAGGAGATACTGCTGACGGTGATCTACTCAGCGGGGTTGCGAGTGAGTGAAGCGATACGGTTGAGGGTAGACGACATACTTTCTGAGCGAGGCCAAATCCGCGTCAGAGGCGGGAAGGGGAAGAAAGACCGGTACACCGAAGAAAGCGGGAATCAGCGCCAAAGCAACCATCCATACGTTGCGGCACTCGTTCGCGACGCATTTACTGGAAGATGGCGTTGACATCCGGTACATCCAGGAGTTGCTTGGGCACAGTAACATTCGGACGACGCAACGATACACGCACGTGAGCAGACAGCGGGTGGATGAAGTGAAGAGCCCGCTGGACTGGTTTGACGAAACAGATGTGATCGGATAAAATCCACGTATAGGTACGTTTGTGGTCATCCGTGACCACAAACGTATAGTTAGCGCGCCATGTACTCGCAATGGTGCCTTGACTTGAACTTCTCAAGGAGGTGCCCAAAATTGGAAGAACTCAGACTCCAGATTGAAACCAATCCTTATGCTTTTGCCAGCTGGTTGAATGACGAATTGCTCTCTTTCTATGCTATTCCCATCATCATCGGGAAAGCTAAAGATAGTGACAACCTCGTGAAACGTCTTGAATTTGGACCACCCGAAATAGATGAGCCTGTCAAGAAATTCGAGCATTATAGACTTAGAGTGACGGGGACTGTACAGGTGACCGGGCCGGATGTTGAAATCGGTGGAGCGCGAATGTGGATACCTGGAATGACAGTAGGCAGATTAGATTCAGTTGTGTCAATCAAGATCCGTGATTTGGGTTGTAACCGCATCGAGATAGTGGGGGAGTGCGAAATTCCGGAGGCTTGTGGTTATGCATTTATTCTGGCTGGTAAGATAGCGGAAACGTTCCCTCTTTTGAAAGAGCCAAAGTTCGTTGGACCTACTCTTGAAGAACTGAAGATGGAGTACTACTCCAAGTTCTTCCCGCAAGCCGCGCAAGAGTTTTCCAGCAGTACGAAAGACTTACCAAAGTGGTTAACCAAGCAAGCTCTCAAGGGCACCCAAGCACGCGTCTCAGATGTGGTGCAAGCGATACAAAATTGGATTCCAAAACAACGGTACGCACACGAAGAAAGTTATGTGGCGGCGCTTTCAGAATACCTTGTAGGACAGGGAATTGAAGCTCCAGAACAGCAGGGGATGTCTCTTGTTGACATTCTGGCTGTGTATGAAATAGGCATTGAAGCCAAGCTAAATCCTGGCAGGAGCGAATATGATCGGTTATATGGTCAGATTATTCGTCAACTGGAGGAATTCGGCATTGTCATAGTCCTAATCTTAAGACCTGACAAGCGGGATTTGCTTGAGGAATACAAATCTCGGTTTGCTCACGACACGAGAGTTGTTTTCATTGCCAAGTGAAATACGTGTATTAAAGGCGCGCTAAGTTATGGTCGCTGGGACGGTCGCCCGTCCCAGCGCCACTCCCGAACGGAGCGTAACAGTTTCCCGTTACTCCGCTCTTCAGTACGAGGGCCATTGTCATAGACACCGTTTGCCGTGGATTTGATCGTGGCAGTGACCGTGAAGCAAC
>CAZZEX010000114.1:0-14303 GCA_964653285.1 uncultured Anaerolineales bacterium | reverse complement strand
ATCGTGGACTATCTGAGTTGGGCAGTGTACGTCAAGTGGACACGTGCGGAGCGGCGACCGTGGAACAACATCGCTCACCTGATACGGACGGAGCACGAGGTCTTCAAGGATAGCGAGAGGCGGTACTACTAAAAAGCGACCCACCCGACTAAGCCTTACGGCAGAGCCCAGGGGCTCTTTCATCGGGTGGGAACCTTTGCAAGTATATTTTAGCACAAAAGGCCAGAAAAGTCAAAATGGAGTACGAACCCGTCATCGGCCTGGAAGTCCACGCGCAAATCCACACCCGTTCCAAAATGTTCTGCTCCTGCCCGGTGGTGGAAGATACGGGAGACCTTCCTCCTAACACCTACGTCTGCCCGGTCTGCACCGCCATGCCCGGGACGCTGCCAGTCATCAACCGGCGTGCAGTCGAGATGACCATCCTCACCGGATTGGCGCTCAATTGCGAGGTCAATTCCGTCACTGTCTTCTCGAGGAAGAACTATTTCTACCCCGATCTGCCGAAAGGGTACCAGATCTCACAGTACGACCTGCCTATTTGCACCGGCGGCTACCTGGAGATTGAGACCGAGAACGGCACCAGGTGCATTGGCATCACCCGCGCTCACCTGGAGGAGGACGCTGGCAAACTGTATCACGTGGGCGGCGTCAGCCTGGTGGATCTCAACCGCGCTGGCGTGCCGCTGATAGAGATCGTCAGCGAGCCGGATATGCGCTCGGTCGAGGAGGTGCGGGCCTACGCGACCAAACTGCGCTCCATCATCGTCTACCTGGGCGTCAACTCGGGGGATATGGAAAAAGGGGTAATGCGCTTCGAGGCCAACGTCAGCGTGCGGGCCGTAGGCTCCGACGTGCTGAATCCACGCCACGAGATCAAGAACCTCAACTCCTTTCGTGCCCTGGCCCGTTCCGTCGAGTACGAGATCGCCCACCAGATCGAGGTCTACGAATCCGGCGGCACAATCACCCAGCAGACGATGGGCTGGGACGAGACGCGAGGAGTCACCGTGCCTCAGCGAAGCAAGGAGCACGCCCACGACTATCGCTACTTTCCGGAGCCTGACCTGCCGCCACTGGAGATTGGCCGCGAATGGGTGGAGGAACTGCGGACCCAACTGCCGGAACTGCCCGATGCCAAACGTGCCCGCTTCATCGCCGATTATGGCCTCAGTGACCACGACGCTGGGGTGTTGGTCGCTGACAAGGGTGTGGCCGACTATTACGAGGCCGCCGTCGCCATTGGCAAGGCCGGCCCTAAGACAGTCGCTAACTGGATCACCGGCGCGTTGTTCCGGCTGATGAAGGAGTCGAGCGTCGGAATCGCCGACGTGCAGGTGAAGCCCCGTGCGCTAGCGGAACTGATCGGATTGGTTAAGAATGACACCATCAACCTCAACACGGGCAAGGAGGTGCTGGAGGAGATGTTTGCCAGCGGTCGCAGTGGTCGCCAGATTGTGGAGGAGCGCGGGCTGGCGCAGATCTCCGATGCGACGGCGCTGGAGAAGATCGTCGCGCAGGTGCTGGAGGAGAATCCGGAGCAGGTGAGCCGGTACCTGGGCGGCAAGGTGCAGATCCTCGGCTGGCTGATGGGGCAAGTGATGAGGGCCACTCGAGGCAAAGCGAACCCCCAGGTGGTGCGGGAGTTGTTACAAGCCCAACTGGAGGCTCGACGGGGCTGATGGACGGGGCTGGTCATGAGAAACGCGATGCTAGCCCCGAAGTTTGTCATAGCCAGAATATGCTCTGTGTCACTGGCGTGCCTGAGGTAAGTGGATATACTCTCTAATAGAACAAGCAAGGAGGTGGGCAGGATTAACTGCAATATAACAGTAACCGAAGTAGCACCTGCCTGTGAAACTACCTGCATAACTTGGACGGAGGTACAAATATGTCGGAAGAATTGAATCCCTTTGCCATTGCACAGAAACAGTTGGACCAGGCGGCCGAGATCATGGGCCTGGATCCGGCGACGCACGAACTGTTGCGCTGGCCGCTGCGTGAACTGCACGTCACGCTCCCTGTACGCATGGATGACGGCACGATCAAGATTTTCCACGGCTTCCGCATCCAGTACAACGACTCCCGCGGGCCGACGAAAGGCGGCATCCGCTACCACCCCGAGGAGACCATTGACACGGTCAGAGCCCTGGCCGCCTGGATGACCTGGAAATGTGCTGTGGCGGATCTACCGCTGGGCGGCGGGAAGGGCGGCATCATCTGCAACCCCAAGGAGATGTCAGAACGGGAATTGGAGCGATTGAGCCGTGCCTACATCCGCCAGGTAGGTCGCATCATAAGCGAGGAGACGGACATCCCCGCGCCTGACGTCTACACTACGCCGCAAATCATGGCCTGGATGATGGACGAGTACTCTTTCATACGGGGGTACAACGTCCCCGGCGTCATCACCGGCAAGCCGATCCCCCTGGGCGGTTCCCAGGGCCGGGGGGACGCCACCGCACGCGGTGGGATGTATTGCATCCGTGAGGCGGGCAAGGTGCTGGGGATTGAACTGAAGGGCGCCACCGCTGCTGTCCAGGGCTACGGCAACGCCGGTCAGTTCGCTCACATCCTGGGGCAGGAACTGCTCGGTCTCAAGGTTGTCGCCGTCTCTGATTCCAGGGGCGGCATTTACAATCCCGATGGCCTCGACCCGAAAGCAGTCATCGCCCACAAGCGGGAGACCGGATCAGTGATCAACTTCCCCGGCGCGAAGAACATCACCAACGCTGAGTTGCTGGAACTGGACGTCATGGTGCTGATCCCGGCCGCGCTGGAGAACCAGATCACCGCTGCCAACGCTGGCAACGTCAAGGCGCACATCGTAGCGGAGTTGGCCAACGGCCCCACTACCCCGGAGGCTGACGAGATCCTGTTCAAGAACGGCGTCTACGTCATCCCCGATTTCCTGTGCAACTCTGGTGGCGTGACCGTCTCCTACTTCGAGCAAGTGCAGAATGCCTACGATTACTACTGGGACCTGGAGACCGTCCAGGAGCGGCTGGACAAGAAGATGACCGCCGCCTTCCACGCTGTGCACGACGCGGCACAGAAGCACGGGGTCCCCAACCGCATGGGCGCCTACGTCGTGGCCGTAGGCCGCGTGGCTGAGGCCTGCAAGTTGCGAGGCTGGGTGTAGGCCGCTGGCCGCCAGCAGGTAGCAGGTAGGCCTGCAAATTGTGCGGCCGGGTGTAGCCCTGTCCAACGTATGTACCCGAGCCCCTGCCACAGGGCAGGGGCTTGACATTTGACCTGGGTGTGTTTCAAATGAATTGGAGGAAAAGGGCGGATGCCTCGCTTCAGCGGGGATTTTCCGGCTGAAGCCGGATGTCCAACCGAAATGAAACAGGGTGCATTGCAGTTTGGGGGCGAGTTGACCGCACTGGCCTGAAGCGCCGGTGCTAGACCGCTTTGCTGATGGGGGAAACCGTCCAGCACCGCCTGTTTGCGGCGGTGTGTGCCGGGCAAACGTTTGCTGCCCCAGAATTGAAATGCACCCCATGAAACACACCCATTTGACTTTGCAGGGCTTTCGGGGTAAGATAGAAATATGCTGAATCGGTAGCCACTCACAGAGGAGGTCATCATGTACCAAAAAATCATCATCGTTGGAAACCTCGGCCGGGACCCGGAGATGCGTTATACTGCTGACGGAACGCCCGTCACCAATTTCTCCGTTGCGACCAACCGGCGTTGGAATCGCCCTGACGGCAGCCAGGGTGAGGAGACGATCTGGTTCCGCGTCAGCGCCTGGCGGCGGCTGGCCGAGACCTGCAATGAGTATCTCCAGAAGGGACGGCAGGTTTTTATTGAGGGCCGATTGAAACCCGACCCCGCCACCGGAGGCCCGCGCATCTGGACGGGAAATGACGGGGTGACCCGTGCCCAGTATGAGATAACGGCGCTGACCGTCAAATTCCTGGGTGGACGCGGCGAAGCGCCTCCGGCTGAGGTGCCCGGTGCACCCGAGGAGCCCCCGACCGAAGGAGAGGGAGAAGGAGAAATTCCCTTCTAGGCCAGCCCCTGGTATCACTGCTGGCGCGGGCTTCAACTCCTGGCCCCAGCACGATGATGGGCCAGGTACATAACAGGACGCTTTCCCGTTCATAGTGTGCACTTCAGTGCGCTTCTGGGGGGGCTGAAGCGCCCGCTGCGAGTTTGTGCTTGCATTGCAGAAAGCAGGCCCAGCGGGCTCAGAAGCCCGGCCACGCTGGTAGCACGGCCTTGACCGCCGCCCTTGTAGCGGCGGTCTACCACAGCCTGTCCCTTTTGTAGTACGATGGAATGGAATTGCCTGGTCCAGAACGCGGATTCCAGGACGAGGACGGATGGGACGAGGACAGATGATCCGTTACTGTCCTGGAACCCGCGCCATCAAAAGGAGGTGCCCTCAATGAAGACGCCACATCGCCGCCAGATGCAGGTCAACGTCGAAGTTCCGCCCGACCTGGACGCCATCTACGCCAACTTCGCCCTGATCACCCACTCGGCTTCCGAGATTATCATTGACTTCGCCCGCGTGCTGCCCAACACCCCCAGGGCCAAGGTCTACGCGCGCATCATTACTACCCCGATGCACGCCAAACTGCTCCTCCGGGCGCTGAGCGAAAACCTGGAGAAGTACGAGGCACAATTTGGCGAGGTCAAACTGCCCTCCGATGCCAACAAACTGGCCCAGCAGTTCTTTGGCGCTGCCAGACCGCCGCAGCCCCCAGCAACGTGAGTCTTCCACCGGAGTGCAACGTGAGCCACTTAGAGATAATCGCCGAACGCATCCGGGCCGACTTCGAGGCCCACAACGACGCCCGCGACGAGGCGCTGCGCCGCTCTCGCGAGTTGATCCGGTTGTGCGCGACCGCTATCCGCGCCAGCCACCGCGACGAGTGGGACACGGCCCGCAAACTGCTGGCCCAGGCCGACGCGGTCGCAGATGGCATCCGGGAGGCCCTCGTGTCCTACCCCGACCTGCTGTACGCGGGCTACACCCGGGACGCGCTGAAGGAACTGGTCGAGGCGCATGCCACGCTGGCCCTGGCCAGTTCCGCTCCTGTCCCAGAGCCAGAGACGCTGAGGGTGGCCTACCCGGCCTATCTGAACGGGCTGTGCGAGGCAGCCAGCGAGATGCGCCGCCGCTGCCTGGACGAACTGCGACGTGGCAATGCCACGGAGGCCGAGCGACTGCTGGAAGCGATGGATGAAATCTACGACCTGTTGGTCACCTTCGACTTCCCCGACGCCATCACCGGCGGGTTGCGCCGCCGCGTGGACCAACTGCGCGGTGTGCTGGAGCGCACGCGAGGCGACCTGAGCAATAGCCTGCGTCAGGACCGACTGATCCGCGCTCTGCGCGACTTCGAGGAGCGGGTTAAGGTTGAGGCTGAGGTTGGGGCTGAGGTTGGGGCTGAGGTTGAGAATGAGTGAAGGGGGCGACCGGGTTATCCGCGCCAGCGAGATCGGGCGGTACGCCTACTGCTCCCACGCCTGGTGGCTGGGGAGCGTCCAGGGACTGCCCTCGTCCCACCAACATGAAATGGCGGCGGGCGAAGCGGCCCACCTGCGCCACGGGCGGCGGGTAAGAACATTGCTCTGGTTGAGCCATCTGGCGTACGCTATGCTGCTGCTGGCGGCGGTGGTCGGGGTTGTGTGGTTGGCTAGTTGGTTGGTTGGTTGGTGATGGCACCGTGGTTCTTCGCTCTACTGGCGTTGGGGCTATTGCTGCTCTGGCTGGCGCGGCGTGGGCAAGCCCGCAGCGGGCTGCCACAGGGCCGCGTGGTCTACACCGACACGGGTGGATGGGGCCGGCTGGAGCGCCCGCTCTTTTCACGCGAGTTGCTCCTCACCGGCAAGCCCGACTACCTGGTGGCCGATGGGGCCGACCTCATCCCCGTCGAGGCCAAATCGCGCCCCGCCCCGGCCCAGCCCTACTCCTCGCACCTCCTCCAACTGGCGGCCTACTGCCTGCTGGTCGAGGAGTGTTACGGGCGGCGGCCTCCCTACGGCGTCGTCAAATATGCCGACCGTGCTTTCGAGGTAGACTACACGCCCGAATTGGAAGACGAGTTGCTGGTGACGCTGGATCACATGCGGGCCGACCTGGCGGGTGGGAATGCTCCCCGTAGCCACGACGAACCCCGCCGCTGCCGGGCCTGTGGCTATCGTCAACGGTGTGATCAGCGATTAGTATGACCCTTCAGGAGATGAACGTGCGCATCTTCATCACCGGCCACAAGGGACAACTGGGCCACGCGCTCTATGTGGCACAGGTCATAGAGGATTTCCCTATTCCTCTGGCAACACATTTCATCAAGGAGAGACATCAATGAGTAATCGGCAAGACAATCCGTCACTTCCCGCTGGACGTTGCCAACCAGAGGTGTCCATTACACTGCGCATCCGGATGTTTGTACATGGCGTATTCAGCCGATTGCTCGAATGGGCTACCAGACCGCTCAGACCAATACTAAAAGGCCGAGCACCAGCACTGGCATCTGTTGCAGCGGTGGTAGAGGCAGACGGGCGCCTCTTGCTTCTCAAGCGGGGTGATGGTCGTGGTATGGATCTGCCAGGCGGAATAGTTCGTTGGGGGGAGTCAGTGGAGCAAGCAGTGCTGCGCGAGGTGCGCGAGGAAACAGGTCTGCAGGTAAGTGCCAAGCATTTTATTGGAGTACTCTCAGAGCCAGCCCGAGATCCCCGCTTTGGTTGTATATGCATTGCATACGCCTGTGATATAGTGGACGGCGATTTGCGTGCATCCGAGGAAGGCCAGCCTGCTTGGGTGCCAATCGGGCAGTTGCCAGAGAAGCTAGCATTTGGCAATGAAGCAATCTTGCAAATACACCGCAGCTACGTGCCAAATGCCGTTTCTGAGTAGTTTTGCCTGTCCCTCACCTGTCCGGCATGTTCCGTAAGTGATCCTCAGGCCGCACAAGGCCTTCAAACGAAAAAAGGAGTTAAAAACATGGGTAATAACGTTTCCCCAAGTGAGCGTGAAGTCCTCCTAGAAGAGTACAAAGTCATAGCCAATATGCATGAACACTTTGATAATATGAACTTGAGCATGATGTCTACCATCATAGCTGGTGTCTTTGTGCTGTGGGGCATCATGCTGAATGCATCTGTTCCCTGGGTTTTCGTTATGGCTATGGAGATACTAGTCTTTCTCGTTCTAAGCGGCTGGATCAGATATATGAGCATCCACCGAGGAATTGTCGTTCGGAAGCTCACCAGGGCCCACGAAATTGAGAAACTGCTACACATGCGGCAGAATCTGATATTTAGGGATGATGATCCGATAAAACGCAAACGCCACCGCCCAGGAGCTCATAGCGTGGAGATTTGGATATACTTGTTTCTGGTAACACTTGGCTCTCTAGTCACATTGTGCACGTGCCTCAGTATGGCCTTCGAGGGGGAATTTCTCTTATGCGAGATACCGCGAGTTCTACTGTCCAAATTACCTTGTATTCTTCTTGCCTTAGCTCCGCTGCTGCTTGCTGCATACTGGGGAATCATTTGCAGGGTCGAAGTAGTCCAAGTGATTCCCTTCTATCGTCCTCCCGAAAACGAGGTCCTCAAGTGGCTACTGGTGAAAGTGGGAGGTTACAAAGATCTGTACAAGGAAGTTGTTACATCTGAGGATGAATCGTGCAGAAACAAAGCAGATAGCTAGTACTCCACCACGAGGGTTTTGATAAGTCAAATGTGCCTCCCATGGAGGCGAGAACATGGAGGCGCGAAACCACACATCAAAATCACGGTGGCGAGGTACTAGCCTGCTGCGTCAACGCGCTGGGTACGTAAAAGGCAGCCTTGGTTGCCTGGTTGCCTATAGGTTGCAGTTGTCATCTTGAAAGATTCCTCGATTGCGATGCGGAGGTTCACTTAGATGTCTTTTCGGTTTCAGAGTTTGGAGATTCCAGAAGTTGTTCTTATTGAGGCCCAGTGTATTGAGGATGACCGTGGCTTTTTTATGGAGACCTATAGGATGTCTGAGTTTTCAGCCAACGGCATCTCGCAAGCCTTTGTTCAAGATAATTATTCCCATTCTGTTCAAAGGGTTCTCCGAGGGCTGCACTACCAAAAGCATCCTAAGGCCCAAGGGAAATTGGTGATGGTCCTTAAGGGTCAGATCTTTGATGTGGCTGTAGACATCCGTAAGGGCTCACCTACATATAGGAAATGGGTAGGTATGGTACTCGCTGGCGACGACTTCCGCATGCTCTACATACCACCGGGCTTTGCCCACGGCTTTTGTGTGCTCAGTGAGGAAGCAGACGTCGTGTATAAAGTGACAGAGGAATATGCACCAGAGTGTGATCGGGGCATTATTTGGAACGATCCAGACATCGGTATTCAATGGCCTATCACAGAACCTATTCTTTCACCTAAAGACGCTCGACTCCCTTTTCTCAAGGAAGCCGACAACAATTTTGAGGTTGTTCAGTTAAAGGGATGAGGAACTATGAAAGTTGCTATTACTGGAGCGGCTGGCCAGCTTGGATCTGCTCTGACATTGTCGTTACCAGCGCTTAATGTCGTTTCGCTCCAACATTTAGACCTTGATGTTACAGACCGTCTAACAGTCAAGAAGGTTCTTTGCAAGCTACGTCCTGATGCCGTGATCCACTGTGCGGCTATGACAGATGTCGATGCCTGCGCCCGCGACCCGGAGAAAGCGTACCGCGTCAACGCATTGGGCACGCAAAACGTGGTCCTGGCCTGCGCAGCCTGCGACGCGGCGATGGTCTACGTCAGCACCAACGAAGTCTTCGACGGCACGGCCACGGAACCATACCGGGAATGGGACCCGCCTCACCCCATCAACCCCTACGCCCGCTCGAAGGCGGCCGGCGAGTGGTTTGTGCGTCACCTGTTGACTCGCTTCTACATTGCCCGCACCGCCTGGCTCTACGCCCCCGGCGGGCGCAACTTTTCCAATCCCCACCGCATCGTCCAGTTAGCGGATAAACACGGCTCGCTCAAGGTGGTCACAGACGAGATCGGCAACCCCACCTACGCGCCGGACCTGGCAGATGCTATCGCCGCCCTCATTCACACCAATGCCTACGGGGTCTACCACCTGACCAACGCAGGGTACTGCTCCCGCTACGACTTCGCCCGCGAGATCTTACGCATCAGCGAACGGGAACACGTGCCCGTCGAGCCCATCACGCTGGCCGATTTCCAGCGCGCCTCCACCCCCCCGCGCTTTGCCCCCCTGGCCAACACCGCCGCCGCCGCGCTGGGCATCACCCTCCGTCCCTGGCAAGAGGCGTTGGAAGAGTTTCTGAACACAGAAGGCGCAGCATAGGAGCATAGCAAATGAAACAAGGACAAGACCTGAGCACACTGTGGCGGCAAGTCGCACAAGACTATGAGGAAATCCGCCGAGAGCAAGAAGAAGAATGGATTTCCCTCGGCCAGGAAGAGCGGATATACCTGACCGAGCAATTGCTACTTTTGCTCCAAGAAGCGGAGAGATTAGAGGGAGAGAAAACGTATGCGCGATATGCTTAAACAACTGGGGAATGTTCTGGACGAGATCCCAGAACACGTCGTCATCGGTGGAGTAGCCGCCACATTGATGGGAGCTCCTCGTACCACGACAGACGTTGACGTGATACTTTTGCTCCCTAGTCAAGAAGCAGAACGAGTTGTCGAGTTATGTGAGCAACACGGATTTCGCCCCGGGCCTGGGGCCACCGCCAAATTGAGCGCGGGCCGTCCGGCCAAGTTTGCCTTCAGTCGGCGATTCTCTGTAGACGTTCGATTGGCCTCCTTCAGCCTAGACAGTGCCGCGATTCGACGCGCTCAGAAAATTCCTCTCTTTGGATACCCCCTTCGCATTGCCACGCCGGAGGACCTGATCGTATACAAACTGGCCCGCTGGGATGCCGTAGACCAAGTGGACGTGCGTCACCTCCTCCAGCGCGTCGGTGATTCTCTGGACATACTTTACCTGGAAGGACAAATTCGCGTTTTGATGCAAGAAGCTGGGTTGCCAACCTTGATGGAGCGATGGTATTCCATCAAACCGGACAGCGGAACCCAATGAGCCAATCTCCAAATCTCGCCTCCATCATCATCCCCCACTGGAACGCGGCGCACCACCTCCCCACCTGCCTGGAGAGCCTGCGCCGCCAGACCTTCCGCGACTTTGAGGTCATCGTCGCCGACAACGGCTCCACCGACGGCTCGCTGGAGCTGCTGGCACGCGATTATGCCTGGGTGCGCGTGCTACCGCTGGGGGAGAATCAGGGCTTCGCGGGCGCGTGCAACGCCGGGATGCGGGCCGCACGGGGGGAATTCGTCATCCTCTTAAACAATGACACCGAGGCCGACCCTCACTGGCTGGAGGAGGTCGTGGCTACCTTCCAGCGCTACCCGGAGGCGGGGATCGTCGCTTCCAAGATGCTTCTCTTTGACCGGCGCGACACCCTCCACACGGCGGGTGACTTCTACCGCATGGACGGTACCCCCGGCAACCGGGGAGTGTGGCAGAAGGACGTGGGCCAGTACGACCGTGAAGAACACGTCTTCAGCGCCTGCGGGGGCAGCGCTGCTTACCGGAAGGCCACGCTGGACCAGGTGGGTCTGCTGGACGAGGACTTCTTCTTCTCCTGCGAGGACGTGGATCTGGCCTGGCGGGCCCAGTTGGCGGGCTGGCGGTGCGTCTACGTTCCTCGCGCCGTCGTCTACCACAAGTTGAGTGCCACCGGCGGGGGGACGACCGCCAGTTTCTACGACGGGCGCAACTTCATCTACCTGCTGGCAAAGGACTACCCCAGCGACCTCTGGCGCACCCACTGGCGGGCCATCCTGCGAGCACAACTGCGCATCACGTGGGAGGCGCTGCGTGCCTGGCAGGGGGCGGCGGCGCGGGCGCGCCTGCGCGGCCAACTGGCTGGTCTTCTGGGCGTCCCTAAGATGCTGCGCAAGCGGCGAACGGTACAACGTAGTCGAACCGTTGCCCGAGCGTACCTCGAAAGTGTCCTGACCGGGGTTGACGAAAGTACCTGAAATTGTGCCTACATCATTTGACCTATCATGCGGGTTGGGTATACTTAACATTACTACCACTTGACGCAAGACGGACTTCACTGGCGATTTGCAGCGCAAAGGTGCGGCCCCGCTGCGCGGGCTTGGTAGTGGGTCACAGTGTACAGAGGGTTTGCAGGGAACGGAGGGAACTCCATGGACAACCACGCTATGTGGGCAGAAGCCCGAACAGCAGATAAAGGTCAGAGGCTCTCGACCATTTTTGAGATTGCGAAGATCCTGGTCATGCAGCAGGATCTAGAAACTGTGCTATCGGAGTCCTTGTCTTCCCTCGTCGAGACGTTGGAGACGATTGAGTCGGGTTTCATGCTGCTTTACGACCCTTCCGACGAGCGGCTGGCCGTGAGGGCGGCGCAGGGCTATGACCTCGCCCGTTTGAGACAGATGCGCCTCGCCCCCGGTGAATCCACGTGTGGCAAGACGTTTCAGACCGGTCAAGTCCAGTTATATTCTACCCCGAAGGCCATCGCCGCAGCAAGGAGAAACCTGACACCGGCGAACCGCGCGGTCGTCAGAGCGGCGGTCATTGGTCTGAGGCAATTGCAGAGCGCCGTATGCATACCGCTATTCACCAGTCAGACAAAAGTCGGGGTCCTGAGGCTGGAGAACCGGCACCAGCCTAGCAGCTTTGTTCGTGAGGACATTCCCTTCTTGAAAGCTGTGGCAGATCTCATCGCTCTGTCCATCGAAAACGCCCGTCTGAGAGAGGAACTACAGGCCACCCGAGCGCTCGAGGAGGCGAACCGCCTCAAGGCGGAGTTGATCTCCACCCTGGCCCACGAGATGCGCACCCCGCTGACCTCGATCAAAGGATACTCCACGGCCTTGTTGATGGAAGAAGCCACTTTCAACCTCGAGACCCAGCGAGAGTTCCTGCAAATCATAGATGAGGAGTGCGATACCCTGCAAGAGCTCATACATGATCTGCTGGAGTCGTCCATCATTGATGCCGGTCTTCTGAGGCTTGAGCCCCAGCCGGTGAGGCTGTCCCGTCTGGTCAAGAGTGTGACCGACGACATGGCGCGCCGCACCCAGAAACACCACTTCCTGGTTGATTTTGCAGGAGGCCCGGATCGTTTTCCCATCGTGGACGCCGACCCTCACCGCATTGAGCAGGTGTTGCGCAACCTGGTGGGTAACGCCGTCAAATACTCCCCCCAAGGGGGGTTGGTCGTTGTGCGGGGCGAAGTGCACGAGGGTGAGGTCGTCGTCAGCGTGGCCGACCAGGGAGTGGGCATCGCCCCTGAGCACCTGAACCGGCTGTTTGAGAAGTTCTTCCGCGTCGAGTCGGGCCTGGGCCGCCACATCGTTGGCTCAGGATTGGGGCTGCCCATCGCTCGCACCATTGTGGAGAGCCACGGAGGTCGTATCTGGGCTGAGAGCCAGTTGGGGCAGGGCAGCACGTTCTACTTCACGCTCCCTCTTGGGGGCCTGAGCCAGGAGTCAGCGGAGCAGGAGGAGCAACAGAATGAGTGAGAAGATCCTGGTCGTGGACGATGAGCCACGAGTGGTGCGGCTGGTCAGTGAAGTGTTAAAAGCAGTGGGCTACCAGGTGCTCGCCGCCGTCAGGGGCGAGCCGGCCATCGAGATGGCGGCTTTGGAGCAGCCCGATCTGGTATTGCTGGACATTATGCTTCCGGGTGACCTGGACGGGTACGAGGTATGTCGCCGCATCCGCGAGTTCTCCGACGTGGCGGTGATCATGCTCACCGCCAAAGCCCTGGAGAGCGACTTACTGAGCGGCTTCAATGCGGGAGCCGATGACTACCTGACCAAGCCTTTCAGCGCCAAGGAACTGGTGGCCCGTGTGAAAGCAGTCTTGCGGCGCACCCAACGACCTGAAGAGAAGGTCACTGCCACATTAACGTGCGGCGAACTGGAGATCAATTTCGCCCGGCGCGCCGTCAAAGTGCGCGGCGAGAGGGTGTCGCTCACCCGTACTGAGTACGCGCTGCTGCGCCAGTTGGCCCTCAACGCCAACCGGGTTATGCTGCATCAAGACTTGCTGACGAAGGTGTGGGGGCCGAAGTACCGGGATGACGTTGACTATCTGCGAGCCTATATCCGCTACCTGAGACGCAAGTTGGAAGCGGATCCCTCGAATCCCCGGTATATCCTTACCTCACTGGGGGTCGGCTATGTTCTGGCTTGCCCCGAGGGAGATTAGGCAGCATACCCGTTGAGACCTCCGAGGTTTTGGAAACCCCGGAGGTCTTTTTCTTGGTGGCGGCCTCGCTGATGCGAGAGCCGCCGTTTTTCGTTTTTCATGGATTTTTCAGGAGGTGGGGCTGGTTTTCTATGAGATTTTCACGGGTCCTGTGTTATGATGGGGGCGAAATGGGGCAGAAACCGACAATTCAAAAAGGAGGAACGCAACATGGCTGAGATCTTTCCAATGAAGCAGACCAAAGTGGTGGAAGTTGAATCCGCAGCGTCCCCGTTCCAGCCGCCGGATGCCGACAGTACGGTTGAAATCACCTTGGCCCAAGCGCTGCAATTCTGCGTGCAGAAGATGGGGGTTGACAGCGTTCAGGCCGTGGTAGATCGCCTGCGGCAGGGCGATAGCACCGCCTGCCGGCATTGCCGCTACAGTATAGCCAAGCAGGTGGGCGAGTCCTTAGGGGCATTGGACGAGAACGTGAAAGCGGTCTACGTCGTTGATTACGATGCCACACCCGAGGACCTCTGCTTTGGTGAGGCGACGCCAACATCGCTGATTCATCTGATCGTCTGGGCTGGGCGCGAGACCGGCGCCCTGGACTCACTGGTGACGGCGTTGGACCTCGCTCTGGCTCAGAGGTACGGCGATCTGACCGGCAGGCGTCAGTTGATGCACCTGTTGGACGTGCAGGTGATAGACGATGCCGATGTGCAGAACCGCACCGGCTACGGAGCGCTGCTTTCCTCGCTCTACCATCCGCCTATTCAAGTCTGGAAGCGGTAACCAGGAGATCCCGAGGCACCGGATGGGACAACCTCAACGCGGTGCCTCTTCTTAACTGGGGCAGATACCGTCCAAGTGTGGAGTTGCTGCAAGGAGGAATTCATGGAGAAACCGTTTGAAGGAGTATTCGTCGAACCTCATGCCGGTCTCGTCCTGGCCGAGCCACCCGGGCAAGGCCTATGGGATACAGTCCTGGATCAGCTCGACGATGTAGCCCAACGACTTACCCTGGACCCCGGCATTCACGCCATCCTGCGCCAGCCAGAGCGGGAACTGACGGTGGCCGTGCCGGTCGTGA
>CAZZEX010000113.1:0-14692 GCA_964653285.1 uncultured Anaerolineales bacterium | reverse complement strand
GGTTGAACAGATCGGCGTCCAGCACAATCTGCCCGTCGTTGATGGAGATCAGGTTAGTGGGGATGTAGGCGGCGACGTTGCCACGCTGCATCTCCACGATGGGCAGCGCTGTCAACGAGCCGCCCCCCGCCCTTCCTTCCTCCCCCCCAATGGGGGGGAAAGAGGGGGGGCTCCCTGGCGGGGGGGGGGAAGGGGGGGCCAACTTGCAGGCGCGCTCCAGCAGCCGCGCGTGCAGGTAGAAGATGTCGCCGGGGTAGGCTTCGCGGCCCGGCGGCCGGCGCAATAGCAGGCTCAGTTCGCGGTAGGCGTCGGCGTGCTTGCTCAGGTCGTCGTAGACGATCAACACGTCACGGCCCTGGTGCATCAGGAACTCGGCCATGGTGCAGCCGGCGTAGGGGGCCAGGTAGCGCAACGCGGGCGGGTCATCGGGGCTGGACGTGACCACGGTGGTGTACGGCAGCGCGCCTTCCCTACGCAGCGTCTCGATGACGGCCAACGTGGAGGACTTCTTCTGGCCGATGGCGACGTAGACGCACAGCACACCGCTGTCCCGTTGGTTGAGGATGGTGTCCACGGCCAGGGTCGTCTTGCCGGTCTGCCGGTCGCCGACGATCAACTCGCGCTGCCCGCGCCCGATGGGCACGAGTGCATCCACGATCTTCAGGCCGGTGTGTAGCGGCTCGTTCACTGGCGCTCGCTCGACGATGCCTGGGGCATCGCGCTCCAGATAGCGCAACTCCGCCGCGTCAACGGCCCCGCGCTCGTCCAGGGGCTCGCCCAGCGGGTTCACCACCCGGCCCAGCAGTTTGTGCCCCACCGGCACGCGCAGCCGCTCGCCAGCGGCCGTGACCAGGGCGCCGCCCTGAATGCCCTCGTCGGGGCCGAGCAAGATCACGTCAATGAGGTCGTGGTCGAGGTTGAGGATGAGGCCCTGCACGCCGGTGGGAAAGGTCAGCAGTTCGTCGGTGCGCGCGTGGGGTAAGCCCGAGAGCGTGGCCACGCCGTCGCCGACGTGCTGCACCGTGCCCACGTCGTGGAAGCGCACCTGGCTGACCAATTGGCCGGTCTGCTCGCGTAGTGCATGGAGCAGCGACGCTGTATCGGGCTGCACGCGCGGCAGGTCTGGAAGCGTGGCCACGCTGTCACTGATGCGCTGCACCACGCCGGCGTCGTGAAAACGCACCTGATCACCCGATTGGTTGGCCTGCTCGCGGAGCGTCTGGAGCAGCGACGCCACGTCGGGCCGCACACTCTGCTCACTCACCGGTCATACGCTCCTTAAGCGCCTGCGAGACGGTTTCGCGCAACTCGGCCAGTTGCCCGCCGATGGAGTTATCCACCAGCGTATCGCCCAGGCGCACCTGTATCCCGGCGGCCAATGCGGGGTCAGTCTTTAACTCCAGGTTGACGCGGCGATCGGCCAGCGCGGTGAAGGTACGGGCCAGCAAACCTTGCTGTTCCGGCGAGAGCGACCGCGCGGTCGTCACGTAGGCCGTGGGGGTGCGGTCGCCCAGCGAGCGCCGGAACGTCTCCACCCGCTCCATCTCGCTGCGCCCCATCTCCCAGATGCGGTCGCTGAGTTGCTGGACCAGCGTGTCGTGCACCTCCGGCGGCGCCGTGCGATTGATCACCCAGCCGCTGATCTCCAGAATGGTGTCCAACATCTCGTCGTGGAAATCATCCACGGCCCGTTGCCGCAGTCGCTGAGTATCGGCGTGCGCTTCGACCAGGATGCGCTCGACCTCAGCCTGGGCCTGTTCCAGCAGCGCCGCCCGCTCAGCCTCTGCCTGCTCCCGCGCCGTGGCGATGATGGCGGCTGCTTCTTCGTCAGCATGTGCCAACCGCGCCTCCAGTTCGGCGCGCAACCTGGCCGCCTCTTGGTGCTCCTGGGCCAACTCGCGGGCCAACTGTTCTTTCTCAGCCGCGCGTTCTTTCACGCCGCGCATCACCGGCCGGAAAAGGAGGTAGTAGAGCGCCGCGGCCAGGGCCAGGAAGTTGATGATTTGGAAAGCGATTGTCCAAATATCCAGATTCAGCATCCGCTAACCCCCGGGGAAGAAGCGGTCGAGCAGCGGGTTGGCGAAGATCAGGATCAGACAGACCAGCAGCACGTAAATCGCCGTTGATTCCAGCAGCGCCATCGAGATGATCAGCGTCGTGCGCAGGTCGTTGGCGACCTCCGGCTGGCGGGTCATCCCTTCCAGCGCCTTGAGCACAGCCCGTCCCTCGACGATTGCCGGGGTGAGCGTGCCCAGCAAGATAGCCACGCCTGATACGAGGATGGTGGTCAGGGTGATCAATATTCCGGGGTCCATCTCTGCCATGTGCGAATTCCCTCCTTCTTGTTGGTAGATTGGTAAATTGGTAAATTGGTAGATTGGCGGAGTTTGGTCGGCGACGGCGGTCTTATCTTGTGTTCATTGTTCATTCACTGGCCTCCAGCCCTGCGCCGATGTAGGTGGCGGCCAGGACAGTGAAGACGTAGGCCTGTAAGATGCCGGTGAGCATACTGAAGGTGACCAGCAGCAACGGCACGAACAGCGGCACCAGCGCGAAGACGACCGCCACGATCAATTCGGTGCTGATGATGTTGCCGAAGAGACGCAGGCTGAGCGACAGGGTGCGGCTGACGTGGCTGATCAGTTCTATGGGCAGCATGAAGATCGGCGAGGCCAGGTCTTTGAAGTAGCCCCACAGCCCTTTGACGCGGATGCCAAAGTAGTAGACCGAGAAGAAAACTATCAATGCCAGTGCCACCGGTGTGTTGATGTCGCGCGTGGGGGAGACCAGGAGGGGCACGATGCCAATTATGTTGGCGGTGGCGATGAAGATAGCCAGCGTCCCCAGGAATGGCAGGTACGGCCCGGCGGGTCGCCCCATCACGCTGGAGATGGTATCAATCAGAAAATCCACCAGCATCTCCAACGCCGCCGGCCAGCGCCGGCCTGCCACGGCTGCTGCTCCCGCGATGACGATCATCACGATCCAGGTCGAGACGACCGTATCGCGCACCGGGATGTCGAAAATGGTGAACATCACCTGGGGGAAAAAGTCTTCCATATTTCAACTCCTACCCGCGCCGTCGTGAACAGGCGGCGCTGGAAAACCCAACACCGGCTCTTCAGGCCGGTGGGGCCGGAGGCACCTCGGGCGACGCCCGGCCAAAGCCTATCCAACACACCATGCCCCATCGGGCCAGCCACAGCCCGGCGAAGGCCATCAGGCCCAGCACGATACCACGCTGCAGTGCGGCGACCAGCAGGCCGACGGCGAGGCTCCAGCGCAGCAGTGCCCCGCCCAGGATCCAGGCCACGGCGCGACGGGGTGCGCCGGGCCGCAGGCGGGCCATCGTCCACCGCAGTGTCAGCACGTTTAACATACCCACTGCTCCACCAGTGAACAACCACAACGCGACCATCAACTCATATCGTATTCCTGTTTCTCTTGTTGGACACGCTGCTGATCGCGCTCGATCTCTCGCCGGATGGCACGCACCACATTGTAGAAGCCTGTGACGACGCCCAGCACCAGCAGCCCCAACGTGAAGATATAGCCGGTGTGCAGCCAACGATCTAGAAAGTGTCCCAGCAGCACCCCGCCGAAGATCGGCAGCGCCATGTCCCACCCCAGCGACATCGCCGCCAGCCCGTCGCGCCACACGGCACCCCACTTGCTCCGATCATGCCTCTTCGTCATCTGCATCCAGTGCACCGCCAGGCTGTGCTTGCAGTGTGGTGAGCAACGCCCGGGCCAGCCGGTCGAAGCGCTCCTCATCTGAACCTTGCGAAGGTTGCGGACCTTCGCAAGGTTGGGCTAGACCGCTGGTGAAAATCATCACGCCGTCGTGGTCCACGTGTAGGATGCCTGCCTCCAGATCGAGCGTGTGCTCGCCCGATCCATCGGCGTAGCGCAGGGGTGCGGTGACCGTCTCGGCCAGGAGCGGCGCGTGACCGGGATAGATGCTGATGGGGCCGCCGTCGGCCAGTCGGGCCTGCACCCAGGCCACCTCCTCCACGTCGAGCAGCGTTTCGGCCGGCGTCAACACTGTCAGATGTAGCGGCCTAAACATCACTTGTATCCTTGTTTCCTTGTATCCTCATCTGGTTCCTTAGCCTTGGCCACAGCCTCGTCTATCGTGCCGACCATGTAGAACGCCTGCTCGGGCAGGTCGTCGTGGCGGCCTTCTAGAATCTCGCGGAAACCGCGCAATGTCTCGGCCAGTGGCACATAGCGGCCAGGCAGCCCGGTAAACGGCTCAGAGACGAAGAACGGCTGCGTGAGAAAGCGCTGCAGCCGCCGCGCCCGGTTGACCGCCAGCCGGTCCTCTGCGCTCAACTCTTCCATCCCCAGGATGGCGATCACGTCCTGCAGTTCCTGGTAGCGGGCCAGCAGCGCCCGCACTTCCGTGGCGATGGCGTAGTGTTCCTCCCCCACGCCGGCCGGTGTGAGCAGCGCGCTGTTGGATTCCAGCGAGTCAATGGCGGGATAGAGGCCCAGGCTGGCCTGGCGGCGCGAAAGAATCGTCGCCGCATCCAGGTGAGCAAAGGTCGCCACGACGGCCGGGTCGGTCAGGTCGTCGGCTGGCACGTAGACGGCCTGCACCGACGTCACGCTGCCACGGCTGGTGGTGGTGATGCGCTCCTGCAGTTCGCCCATCTCGCTTTCCAGCGTGGGTTGGTAGCCCACGGCGCTGGGCAACCGCCCCAGCAGCGCCGATACCTCTGCGCCAGCCTGGATGTAGCGGAAGATGTTGTCAATAAAGAGCAGCACCGGACGTCGTTCGTGGTCGCGGAAGTACTCGGCCATGGTCAGCGCGGTGAGCGCTACCCGCAGCCGTGCTCCCGGTGGCTCGTTCATCTGCCCGAAGACCAGCACAGTGCTCTCCAGTACGCCGCTGCGCTGCATCTCCAGCCACAGTTCGTTCCCCTCGCGGCTGCGCTCGCCCACGCCGGCGAAGAGCACGATGCCGGAGTGTTCGCGGATCGTGTGGCGCATGAGTTCGATCATCAGCATCGTCTTGCCCACCCCCGCCCCGCCGAAGAGACCGATTTTGCCGCCACGAGGGTAGGGGGTCAGCAGATCAATGGCCTTGATGCCGGTGACAAGTGGCTCGATGACTACCCGTTGCTCGTGCAGCGGCGGTGATGCGGTGTGGATCTGGCGCCGCCCTGTCCCTTCGGGTGCGGGGTGTCCGTCAATGGGATGGCCCAGGACGTTGAACATGCGCCCCAAGGTCGCCCGGCCCACCGGGACGCGGATCGGGTGGCCCGTGTCAAGCACCAGCAGTCCCCGCCGCAGCCCGGCCGTGCTGCCCATAGCGATTGCCCGTACCGTGCGCGGGTCAATGTGCTCCTGCACTTCGACGACCAGTTCTGGCCCGTCGTCGCGCTGGACCAGCAGACTATTGTGAATGCTGGGCAGGTCGCCGGAGGCAAACTCCGCGTCTACCACCACGCCGGCCACGCGGGCTACGGTCCCCGTTCTTTCCAACTTCTCGTTCTCCTCAGACACGACAAGGCCCGTCAGCCGTTTGATGCTGGCGAGCAAGTATTCATCTCACCGGGGTGTTTCTATCGTCCTGGCCTCTATTCAGGTTGCATCTGCTGGCGGTGTAGCGTCTAGCGAGGGGACTGGTTGCTCACCCCCCAGTCTCTCTACCGCCCGGCGCACGGTCTGCAAGTCAGGCTCGCGGAGGGCTTGCCCTGAGCAAAGTCGAAGGGCGGTGGGCGGGGCTGGGCGGTCACCCACGGCGATGGCCACGGTGCCAGTGCGGCAGGGAATCGCCAGGTCTATGGTGTACGCCGCGCCGCCCTCCCGTACCTCAAACTCTCGCTCCGGCCAGAAGCCTGCCTCCTTGAGGGTGACAAACAGACCATCGGCACCGGATGCGTATAAGTCGTTGACCTCTTCGGCGGCGGTGAAGCGGTCCCAGGATGTCTCAATAAAGGTGATGCGTCGCCAGCGCAGGCTGGGGATAGGCTTTTCCAGTTGCATCAGCGGCCCCAGTTGTAGTTTATAGTACACTTTGTCGGCGCGGGGATGGTTGTGCTGATCGGGGAGCAGGTCACGACGACGGACTAGTTCGTGACCGCGCACCGGAGCATACCAGCAGATGGACCACTTATCATCTTCGAAACCCCGGGTGAAGTAGAATGCCAGTACGACTGCTTCGATAACGCTTTTCGGTGCATGCTCAAGAGGGATGCGGTACCAGCCATCATCCCGTGCGACTTCAAAGTCGCGTCGGCTGTTCATAATGGCAACAAGCACTCTGTCGGATGAGTAGAACACGTTATCCTCTGCAAGCTTGCGGAATGGTAGTCGTTTGGTTTGCTCAAGAGCGAGACGGCGACCCGGGCCGCCGGGACATTTTCAGCATCTGGATTGTATCCTACCTTGCCTGTCCGCGCAAGTTGGTGCGCAGGCGGTGTTGGAACGACCGTTTGTTATGCGCTTTGCTGCGGAAGTCTAGTCAAGAGCGACCGCTTCTTGCTCTAGCTTGATTCCCTTCAGAAGCATGTAGTCAATCAGAGCCACCAGGTCGGACAGGGCGGGGTGGTGTCTTAAGCGGGCCAGGTTGCGCTCATCAACAGAGGAAAGGGGGTGGGCCCAGTGAGCGTGGGTGTCCAATGTACGCCGGTCCATACGGTAGGGCGCAAAGCGAGGCGAGACCTGCGTGCGCAACTGGGCCAGGATGTTGAGCCCCCCGTAGTCAATATCAGCCCAGAGAAGTAGGGGGATATCTGAAGGTAAGTCATCGGCCAGGCACCGCAGCAGGTGACGACTGGCGGGCGATGGGTTGCCCCACAGGCACAGAGCGGCCAGGCTCTGGTCACGCCCCAGCACCGCCTGTTTACGGCGGTGCACCAGTTCGTAGAACGAGGTCAGATTTTCCACACAGACCACGCGGGCGACATCTACCCGTACTTGTTCCACACGTCCAGCCAGCGCCGTGGGAATCCCCACAGACGGGTAGAACTCGGACAGTGACATCACCTGGCCGTGACCATCCACCAGTTGCCAGGGGCCATAGAGGTAAAGGTGGCCGGGGTTGGCAACGAGCCCCAGTTCGCGCAGCGTTTCCTGATTGGACAGGGCGCGCCATTCAGGCTGGTGGCGGCGGGCCAGCCGGGCGATTGCTCCCTTGAGCGCTTCAAAGCGCTTGCTGTCGTTGAACACCCGCACGCTGAAAACACGGTATGGGATCTCTTCCTTCGCATCATCGGGAAGAACGAGGAGGGCAGCCGACAGATCCCGATTCCAGCCGTCGTCATTCAGGTCAAAAGGGGTGGGCGATTTACCTGCCTTGAGTTGATCAAGGCAGCGATCTATAGCCCGCCTGCGCCAGCCGTCGAACCGAAACCGGTCCCCCAGGAGCAGAGCACGCAGACGCTGGCGTCGTTCGGCCAAAGGTTCGCGCCCCAGCAGAGCGTAGAGTTGTTCCACGTGCCCAGGCTCCAGCGTCACCGCGTCGAGCAGGTGGCCCTTCTGTCCCGGTTGCCAGGCCAGGTGGACTAAACCAAACTTCTCCAGTTCTGCCAACTGCTCGTTGGCCGTGACACGAGGGGTCGGGTCAGTCTGGCTGTAGTAGCCGGGCAGCGTGCCGGCGACGTCGTCCAGGTTGACGCGGACGGCACGCCTGGGAGCCCCTCCGCGCCGTTCGTACACGCTGAGCAGGATGTGGAGAATAGAGGAAACGTCAGGGGTAGGGACAAAGGGAATAGCCATCTGATTTGTATTGCGTACTGCGTGAAACGTGAAACGTGAAACGTAAATCGTGAATCGTTGCAGCCAGCCGTCACGTATCACGTTTCACGCATCACGTTTATGCCACTACTGCTTCAGCGATTTGTCGCACGGCAGGGCGATCAGCGGCAGTGGGCCGGCGGAAGGCACTGGCTGGCATTGTGACGGAGGTGGACAGGATATCACACTTCAGGTGGGTGCCAGCCAGCGCTGACTCACCGACGACGGGCGCGCACGACGGTCGGATTATTCACCTGCAACGTAACCACAGTCGCCCGACCGCAGGGCGTCAGGCAGTATGCACAGCGGCGTTGATCGCGCTCAGCGAGCAGGCGGCGCAGCACAACGGGGACAGACATCGGGATCAGTCGACCGAGGGTTCCGGTGGAGAGAAGACTCTATATCCACGCCGGGCGAGCAAGCGGTACGCCTCTGCCTTGCGTAGCATCACCCGCTCCGCTTCGTCCATCAGTTGGGTCAGGTCTGATTGCTCTGCCAGGGTCAGCGAACGGTGTTTTTGCGCCTCAGCCAGGTACTGCAGGCGGTCCTGTTGGCGTTCATCCATTATGCTGCGGGCAATAGTCCACAATTCATCGTCGCTGAGCAGTGGTAAGGCGACCAATTCTGACCGCACGTCTGGCGGCAGGTCTGTTTCCAGAGCCGGTAATGAGAGGGCGATGGACTGAGTCAGTACCAGCTCCAAGGAGCGATCAACAGCTTGAGCCGTCTCCTTGGCGCGCTCATAGAGCGTCTCAGGTAAAGTCAGGGTAACAGTCTGAGCAGGCATCGTTTGCTTCTCCAACAGTTCCAGCTTTAAGCGCATCTAATTATACCACGTTACCTGGTTAAGCAAAAGAAGAGAACCAGGGACACGTATCACGCCGCCTCCAGCTCCTTCATCATCTCCGCCTTGTCAATCTCGATCACGAAGGCGTGGTTGTTCTTCCGCACGACGGTACGCACCGAGTCCACGTGGGGTAGCAAGCCGGCCGCTTTGTCGGGCGGAGTCGCCAGTAACACCTGGAGTCGGCTATCTACCATGAACTGCAGAGCGCTGGCCGTACGGGCCGTGTCCATCTTGCCGAAGGCCTCGTCGAACAGAGCCAGGCGGATGGTGTCCGAAGGACGCGGCTGGTTGAGGCGATAAGCCTGGGCAAAAGAGGCGGCCATGGCGACGTAGAAGGGTGTCGTGGTCTCGCCGCCCGACTTCTTGGCCTTGATCTGGCTGAGCAAGGCCCGGTCACCGTTGGGGTAATGGATGCGGATGTCGTAGCGCAGGTAGTTGCGATAGTCTTGCAATTCACGCAGTTCGGGAACCAACTCTTCGCCAGGGGCAGCGGTGAGTCGCTCGAAGAGCGAGTCCCACCCTTGCTGATGGCGCTGGCGAAAGTCGGACTCGAACAGCGACTCACCCAGGATGTTTTGGCTATCCATAATCATGTCGTAGACGTGATGCAGCGAGGGCTCAGGTTTGGCGGTAAACTCGAAACGCTCGCCCCCAAACCGCAGCCCGGCCAGGGTAGTGTTGAGATAGGCCAACTGTTGGCGGGCATCCTCGATCTGCTCGCGCAGCCGGTGGACGAAGTTCTCGACCAACTCTTGCTCGGCCAGGGCCCGCTGCTCGGCGATGCGCGTTTCGTACTCGGGCAACTCCGACTCGACGTAGCGGTCTCGCTCGGTCAGGTAGCGAGCGGCGTCCTTGTCACCGTCATAGCCGAACTGGTAGGTGAGGCTGTAGGATTGCTTCGCCTCGCGCAGTTTGGTGCGACTGCGGCCCTCAGCAGTCCAATAGTCACCTTCGTAGCGGGTAGCGTTGGTCAGCACCGTCTCCAGGGGCTGGCGCTGGCGACGGCGCTCGTATTCCTTTTCGATTTCGTCGCGCAGCGCTTCGGTATTTTCCTGAAGCAGGAATTGCTTGATGTCCTGGACGACCTGGTCGGCCTCTCGCTCCAGGTTGGGGATGGTCTCCTCCGATAGGGTTTCGACGCGTGTCTGAAGCCCGCCGATGTCCCGTTCAAGCTGATCGGCTTTGGTCTGAAGTGCGTCAACCGTCGCCTGTCGCTGCTCGACTTGGGCCTGCAATGCTTCGAGCGTCTGGGTGTCGAGGGCTACCAACTCGTCGTGCAGTGTGTCCAGTTTGGCGGCGAGGGCCGGTATATCATCCAGGCCAGGCCAATCGCGCTCCAGGGCGAAAAAAAGGCGCACCTTGTCCTGGGTGAGCGCCAAACGGGCCCGCAGTGCGGTATCCTGGGCTTGCAGGGTCAATAGTTCCTGCCGAATACTGTCCAACTGTGTCTCCCGTTGCTCGATTTGGCGAGGGATGGCCCTATCTCCGATGAACCAACGGCGATAGGTGCGCGGGTTCAGGTGCCGGCTGGTGTAGTTGCGGCGTACAAAGCAATCGCGGGTGACGGCAGTCCGGTGGTCGCGCAGGTGCTCCAGCGTGTCACACTTGACGTAGCCGCCCAACAGCATGTTGATCAGGGCGCGGGCGGCAGGGTGATCGGTCTGAACCTCGGCTGCCAGGCTCCCCCCCTCAGTCCCCCTCGCATGCGGGGGGGACTGGGGGGAGGAGGCATTCCTGAGGATGCGCTCCGCGTCAGGCAGACCGACGCCGTGCAGGTCGTCCTTGTGGCGGCGTTGGTGGTAAAGGCGTAAGCCAGCGTCGTAGTGCTCGGGCGGCACCAGCAGGTCGAAGCGGCTGCGCCCCAGAATTCCCTCGATGGCGTCCTGCCACGACTCGTCGGGAATGTGGAGCGCTGTGCAAAGATAAATCACCTGATCGGCCTCCAGGCCCAACTCAGCCCGCAGCAGACGGCGCAGGCGAGCGGCCTGGGGGGCGGCAGCCTCGTAACTGACGTCCCGGTCGCCGGTGCGCAGTTGAACGATCTCGCGCTGGAGTTGCTCGGCTTCCTGGCGCAACTGGTCGCTCTGATTTTTGAGCAGGGCGTGTTGTTCTGTGTAGTGGCGACCAAGAGATTCGAGGTCATTCTGCATATTGCGTATTGCGTGTTGCGTGACGCATGTTGCGCGTTCTTCGATCAATGCTTGCAGAGACAGGGGGATTTCCAGATTGTCTTCGATCAAGAAGTCTCGGAGGCGCTGGGCGTCTTGGGCTTCGCGGGTAAGGGTCTCATGCAGTTGACTTTCACGCTGACGCAGGTCGGCCAGTTCGACCTCGACGCGGGCACTCTCCTCGCGGAGCGATTTCTCGTGCATGGCGGTGGTGTTGGTGCGTAAGGCCACCTGGGCATCCACGAGCGTCTGGCGGGCATGGTTCAAGCCGTCGGCCAGATCATCCCGCTGGAGTCCGAGGCGGCTAAGATCCAGTCGCGCCTGGTCGAGTTCGAGGCGATATCGTTTGAGTTTGGCCATAAGCGTATCGGCCGACGCACGGCGACGGATGACGCCATTGGTAATGCGCCGCCGCCGATTGGCCTGACGCTCCTGATCCAGTTCCTCGATGCGATCAAGGTCGGCAATGCGCTGGCGCACGTCGGCAGCCAGAGTCTCAAAGTGACGCATCGTCTCAAGCTGATCTCGCAGCGCTTTGACGTCCACCAGGTCTTCGTCCAGCAGGTAGTTGTGGACAAAGTCGCGGATATTAGTCAGCGGGCTGAAGGCCACTCCCTTGACGATCTTGGCTGGAAAGGTCTCCTTGAGTTGGCCCAGGCGATTGAGCAGGTGAAAGCGATAGTCCTCCAGGCGGGTGAAGAGGCGGGCGCGCGCGATGGGAGGCAGAGTGAAGTTCTCCATGTGGCGCCGAAAAGCGCGACTGTCAAAAACCTGCCCTTCGCCACGGAAGAACCACGCATCGTTGAGTCGAGCGTTGTTGACGATAAAGTAGACGATGTTGGGCGAGCGGCCATCCTCGTACGCGTCAGCGACAGCCCCGTGGACGAAGTGACTCTCGTCAGGGTTGCGGAACTCCAGGGCGACGACAGCCGTGGCATCGCCGCGCAGAAAGCGCTGGCCCTCGGTGCCCAACTCCCCCCGGACGTAGCCGGCAAGCGTGCGCCGGCTGCCATTCATCGCTGCCCGGTTATACTTTACGTCCCGCTGCCCGCCAACCAGGGCGAACTGAATGGCGTCGAGGATCGTGGATTTGCCCACGCCGTTGACGCCGATGAAGTAGGTGGTCCCCTGGCAGGTGATGGTCGTGTTCTCGAACAAATGCCAGTTGATTAGACGGATGCGAGTTAGTTGCTTCATGGTATGCTCCTGTTGCGTGTTGCGTGACACGTGATGCGTGATACGTGAAACGTGAGAAAGAGTCACGAATCACGTTTCACGCGGTACTTGCGCAACCACGCCTCCATTTCCTCCGCCGTCTGTACCGGCAAGATCATCTTGACCGAACCTCGCAGGCGCAGGCGGAGTTCGCTATCGTGCACGTCTAATGAGCGACCGTCCACCAGTTCAATCAGCCCCAGGCGCCGCAGACGACGCAGGATGTCTTCGTACTGGACAATCCCCAGGGTGCGTTCTCTGCCAGTGATGGTGCGATATTCCTCGCGAACCTCGCCGATGGTGACGACCGGGTCCTTCGCCAGGCTGAGTTTCTCGGAGTGTTCTTCGCACAGCTTGCGCAACACGACGATCATCAGCGACTCGTCGAGCCTGTACCGTTGGCGGCAATAGCCAAAATCGGAGACGACCTGAAAGATGCGGTGATAGTCGTCGTGCAGCAGCGTGAAGCCAGCCACGGAGAACAGCGCGGCAAAGACATCCCGGTGGCGATGGACGAGGTAATAGTCTTCCTTGTCAGCCTCGTCGCCCTGGTAGAGGAACGTCCTTCCTAGCAGCCGGTTCATAACGCGTGGGACCTCGCGGCGCGCCTTCTCGGGCAAATCGGTAGATTCCAGAATCGTATGGGTGCTGAATGCCATAGTTCGCTCTCCTGTAACTATTCACTCTCTTTGCACTAACCCAGGCGTAGGAGTAGTAAACTCTCGAATTCGTCATTCCGAGGAGCGTAGCGACGAGGAATCTCGCATGGTGCTACCGAAACAGAGATTCTTTGCTTCCTTCGGCTCTGCTCAGGACAGGCTCCTTCGGTCGCTCAGAATGACGAGGGCTGGGTAATTACGCTCTCCTTGCGTATTTCGTGTTGCGTGTTACGAGCTGCGTGTCAAAACACGTAACGCGTAACATGCATCACGTTTCACGTTTCACGAGTTGAAACGGTTTCACCCGCACCAGTCCCAAATCCACCGCCTCCCCCAGCAGCGGTTCGATGCCGTAGTTCACCTCGGGATGGTTACCGTAGGCAATGGTGTAGATGAGCCAGGGCAAGTCCTCTTCCTTCTCAAAAGCGTCGGGCGGCAGATCACGGACGTGGATGACCCGATGCCCATTGAAGAATTGGCCGACGAAGCGCTGAATCTTGGCCGGTGTGATGGCCAAACCTAACTGCTGCAGGGTGACGGCGCGCAGAGCCCGCAGGTCCGATGGATTGAGCATGGAGGCAACGACCGGCGCTGGTGCAAAGGGGGCGCGACGTCGCGGCGGCGTGTACAGGCTGTTGGCGTCGGGGTGACGGACAGGAACGGACTGAAAGGCGGGCATCTCGTCGGGCAGCACTTCTTCTCCTTCAGCCTGCAGGTCAGCCAGGCCTCGAGCCAGCAGAGCCAGCCGATCCTTGAACCCGCCATCGGTGCCGACCAGTTGGTAGCGAATCTGGCGCAACGAGGTGCGCAGATACTGCGCGTGGCGGCGATCAATTTCGCCCAGCAGCGGGTCAAGGCTCTCCAACTGGTTGACGATGAAGCGCATATAGTGGTTGATCTCACTCACCGCCTGGGCCGGCGAGAGACGGCCCTGGGTGGCCAGTTCGTCGGCAGCGCGGTCGAGCCAATCGCTGTCGAGTTGCCACTCTTGCAACCGAGTCACAATGTCGCGCCGGTAACGAGAAACGTGATCCGAGGTCTTGAGGGCGTGGTAGGCCGGGCCCAGCGCGTGGGCATAGTCGTCGCACTGCAAACGCAGCAGTTCGGCCACAGGACACGCGCGGGTAACGCGGTCGGTGTAGCGCCGGATGTTCTGGTTCAGTTCGTTAAGACCGCGTACGACCTGGCGTACATTCTCATAGGCTTGGGTCAGGGCCAGCGCCGGGGAGAAATCATCGCTTTCATTGGTCAGGAGTTGACGGGCAGCGTACAGTTGACCGGTGTACTCACGGGGTTTCTGTTCCTGGATGCTCCGAAACGCCTCCAGCAGCGTAAAGGCGTAGTCGGGCAGGATGATGAATTCGGTATAGTCGACCTGCTGCTCTCGCTCTAGCCACCCGGCGTCAACCAGGCGGCGCAAAATCCAACTGGCATATTCCTGCACGTCGCGGGTGGCAGATAGGTCGGTTTCTTCCTTCGGCGTGCTCAGGACAAGTTTCTTATCGTTCCATTCCACGTCTTGGGCTCGCCGGAGGTCCTCTGCCGCATCGGCCAAGGCATTCACGCCGCCGGCGCCATCGCCGGTCAAATAGTCCGCGATTTCGGCGATGACCATCTCGCGGGTCAAGCCGAAGCGGTTGAACTCGGCCATCTCGTAGACGCGCAGCAGAACGGCTATGTAGTGAGACTGAAGTTCGCCTGCCTGGGAACTCAGGAGATTGAACAGATTGGCTGGCAAAACGTCAAAGGGGTTCGTCAGAGCGGTCATTATCTGCGGCTTCCTCCTCCCAGACGAGGATGTCACCGACCCGGCATCGGAGTGCGTCGCACAAACACGCCAGGGCCACCAGGTCCACATAGCGCGCCCGGCCTGCGTCCAGGCGGTAAACCAGGTCTTTGGGCACCCCGGCTAACTGAGCCAGGCGACGGAGCGACAGCCGTTCGCCGGTGACGACCTGGTGTTTGCCCGTTAAGATCGTGATACGTCCTGCAGTCGTTATCTTGGTATCTTCTCAATATTTCGGGGCAGTGCTGGATACAAAGGAATTTCTGACAAT
>CAZZEX010000112.1:0-15120 GCA_964653285.1 uncultured Anaerolineales bacterium | reverse complement strand
GGATGGAGAAGTTCTTCAACATCAAGTGCCGCGTCTCCGGGCTGGTGCCCAACTGTGTGGTCATCGTTGCCTCCGTCCGCGCCCTCAAGATGCACGGCGGTGGCCCCAAGGTCGTCGCCGGCAAGCCGCTGGACAAGGCCTACAAGGAGGAGAACATCGAACTGCTCAAGAAAGGGCTGCCCAACCTGGTCCAGCACATCGAGAACGCCCGCAAGTTCGGCGTCCCCGTGGTGGTGGCTGTCAACCACTTCATCACCGACACCGAGGCTGAGGTCGAAGTAATCCGCCAGGCGGCCCTGGAGGCCGGTGCCTTTGACGCCGCTCTCAGCGAGGTCTGGGCCAAGGGCGGCGAGGGCGGTGCGGCGCTGGCTGAGGCAGTGGTGAAGGCCTGCGAGGAGTCTAACCACTTCAAGTTCCTCTATTCCGATGACATGTCCATCAAGGAAAAGATCGAGACCATCGTCCGCGAGATTTACCGCGCCGATGGAGTGGATTACACGGACGAGGCGGAGGCCAGGATCAAACTTTTCACCAGCATGGGGCTGGCGCACCTGCCGCTCTGCATGGCCAAGACGCACCTCTCGTTCACGCACGACCCGGCGATCAAGGGCACGCCGCGCGGGTGGCGGATGCCCATCACCGACGTGCGGGCCAGTGTTGGCGCCGGGTTCATCTTCCCGCTGTGCGGTACGATGCGCACCATGCCTGGCCTGCCCACCCGGCCAGTCTTCACGGACATTGACATTGACGTGGAGACGGGGAAGGTCGTTGGGCTGTCGTAGAACACGGATTGGCAGGATTAACGGATGGTAGACTGGAAAACTGGTAAATTGGTAGATTGGTCGTTGGTCTCTGTTACCAATGTACCAACCTACTAATGTACCAATCTACCAGTCTACCAACCACAATGGAGGTGACGATATGGAGAAAGTAGTGCTGGACCTACCTGCCCTCTGGGCCGACCATCACGTCAAGGCGGTGCGGGAGGTGCTGGCCGGGCTGGACGGCGTGGAGGACGTCTACGCCAGTTCGGGCTGGAAGCAGGCGCTCGTTTCCTACGACCCCGGCAAGATCGAGCCACCGGCGATAGAGGAGGCCCTGGCTGGCGCCGGCTACCCGGTCGGCGAGGGCGCCCCCCCCGTCCTGGCACAGCCTGGCCTGCGCTTCAAGGACCCGGCCTGGGACGTGCTGGGCATGCGCGTGACCGAGACGAACCGCACCGACCTCGAGATGTCCGGCGAGTTCCGGCGGTACTGATCACGTTTCACGTTTCGTTACTACTCAGGCTGCCCGTGATGCGTCATTCTGAGGAGCGTAGCAGCCTGCCCCGAGCGTAGCCGAGGGGACGAGGAATCTCGTTCTTTGAGCGTCGAATCATTGCCAACGCGAGATTCTTCGCTTCCTTCGGCTCTGCTCAGGACAGGCTCCTTCGGTCGCTCAGAATGACGATGCCTGAGTAGTCACTACGTTTCATTCAGTCACAGACGGAGCGGCTGAAACCGCTGTAAGTTAAGGAGATACGAACATGGCAAAGAAGAAAGCACGAACACCACAGGAGTGTAGTGTAGATCCGGCTGCGGTCGAGATACTGGCCTGGGCCCAAGAGGAAGGGTACAGCACAGCCTTCTCCCGCGCCGACGCCCTGGCCCCCTGCCCCATTGGTGCGCAGGGGCTCTGTTGCAGGAATTGCTCCATGGGCCCCTGCCGCCTGACGAAGGAGGGCGCGACCGGTATATGTGGGGCGACGCGGGAGACGGTCGCGGCCCGCAACTTCGCCCGTATGGTCGCGGGCGGCGCGGCCGCTCACTCCGACCACGGGCGCGACCTGGCGCTCACGCTCAAGGCCGCCGTCGAGGGGGACGCGCCCGACTACGGCGTGCGCGATCCCTTCAAACTGAAGGAAGTGGCGAAATATCTAGGCGTCCCCACGGATGGGCGAGCGCTTGACGAACTGGCGCTGGCCGTGGCCGAGGCCGCGCTGGCCGAGTTTGGCAAGCAGGAAGGGGAAGTTGCCTGTATCAAGCGAGCGCCGCCAAAGCGACAGCAGATTTGGCGCGATCAGAAGGTCGCCCCACGCGGCATTGACCGCGAGATCGTCGAGATCATGCACCGCACCCACGTCGGCAACGACCAGGACGCGGAGCATATCCTCAACCAGGCGCTGCGCTGCGCGATCGGCGACGGCTGGGGTGGCTCAATGCTGGCAACTGATTTCTCCGACATCCTCTTCGGCACCCCCAGCCCCGTCGTCGCACAATCCAACCTGGGCGTGTTGAAGGAAGATGAGGTCAACATCATCATCCATGGTCACGAGCCGACGCTTTCGGAGATGATCGTAGCGGCGGTGCAGGACCCGGAGTTGGTCGAGTACGCCAAGAGCAAGGGGGCGGCGGGCATCAATCTGGTCGGTCTCTGCTGTACTGCCAATGAGACGCTCATGCGCCAGGGCATACCGCTGGGCGGCAATTTCCTGCAGCAAGAGTTAGCCATCCTGACCGGTGCAGTCGAGGCTATGGTGGTGGACATCCAATGCATCATGCAGGGGCTGGCGGTCCTGGCCGACCAGTTCCACACCGAACTGATCACCACCTCCCCCAAGGCGAAGATCACCGGCGCGACGCACATCGAGTTCGACGAGCACCGGGCTATGGAGATCGCCAGGGAGATCGTGCGGCGGGGGATTGACCGTTTCCCCAACCGGGGCGAGGCCCGCATCCCTGACATAACCGGCAAACTGGTGCCTGGCTTCTCCCACGAGTACGTCAACTACGCGCTGGGCGGCCTCTATCGCGGTTCCTTCCGCCCGCTGAACGACGCTATTATGGTGGGCCGTATCCGTGGCGTGGTGGGGAACGTCGGCTGCAACAACGCGCGCGTGCAGCACGACTCGCTCCATCGCTACCTGGTCAGGGAATTCATCAAAAACGACGTGCTGGTGGTGGAGACCGGCTGCGCGGCCATCGCCAGCGCCAAGGATGGCAGCATGCTGGGTGAGGCGCTGGAGTTCGCCGGGCCGGGATTGCGCGAGATCTGTGAGACGACCGGCATCCCGCCGGTGCTCCACGTGGGTTCCTGCGTGGACAACTCCCGCATCCTGACGGTTCTCAGCGAAATGGCGACCGAGACCGGGCTGGGCGAGGACATCGCCGACATCCCGGCCGTCGGGCTGGCGCCGGAGTGGATGAGCGAGAAGGCCATCTCCATCGCCACCTACTGCGTCGCCTCCGGGGCCTACGTCATCATGGGCGTCACCAACCCGGTGAGCGGGTGTGAAGAAGTGTTGCGCATCCTGAGCGCGGGCTGGGAGGAGAAGATCGGCGGTAAACTGGAGTTTATCACCGACCCGGAGGAGATCCTGCGCAAGTCCCTGGAGCACATTGACAAGAAACGGGCCGCGCTGGGTCTGCCGGAATACGACCCCAGCAAGTGGGGCAAGAGCGGTGACTGGCGCATGCCGGAACTGCTGGCGTTGCCGTTTGAAGAGCGCATCGAAGCGGTCTACGGTGTAGGAGGCAAATGAAATGTCAAGATACATTGCAACACGAGCAATCCGTGGCGCAAACGGTATCGTCGCTGAGGCAGATGCGCTTCTGGAAAAGGCCATCGCCGAGAAAGGAGCCGATTGCGCGGTCACTTTCCCCAACACGGCCTACTACCTGCCGGTCATCTACGGCATGCTGGGGCGCGAGGTCACCACCTTGAGCGATCTGCGGCCGGTGTTGGATCACGCCAAGAACCTCCTGCACCCGGTGCCTGGCGAGCAACTGTGGACCCCCTACCTGGGCGAGACGCTTGATGTCGGCCAAGCCACCCTTCTGGCCGAAGAGACCATTGAGGGCGTAAGGTTCGCCCTGGGGCAGCAGCCGGAGCCCTACCCCGGCTTCGTCTTGGCCGGCGGCACTTCCTTCACCAGCCCCGAGTTCGGTGAGGCGGCCGGCGACGGTCACCTCAATGGCCCCATTGACGACATCCAACTCCGCTCCTGGGGCATCCAGTTGGTGGACGGCCGTATGCCGGGCTTTGCCGCCGTCATCGGGGCTGCACGCACGAACGAGGCTGCGGTCAGCATCGTGCGCGAGTTGCAGCGCCGCAACATCCTCATCTTCCTCTCCGGCAACGTCAATGGGCGCTGTATCATTGATCAGTTGCAGGAGGAAGGGGTGGAGATGGGGTACGATACCTACATCGTGCCCTTCGGCACCGACACCATCTCTGCCATCTACGCGGCCGGCTTCGCCACGCGGTCGGCGCTGACCTTCGGCGGTATGAAGGGTGGCCAGTGGCGCGACATCCTGCTCTACAACAAGTTCCGCGTCTTCGCCTTCGCGCTGGTGCTGGGTGAGTTGGACGATCTCAAGTACGCCACCGGCGCTGGCGCGCTCTCTTATGGCTTCCCGGCCATCGCCGACACCGTCGTGCCCGAGATTCTGCCCACCGGCGTGACGCGCTACGAGCACATCATCTCGATGCCGTGGAACGAGATTGAGGCGGAGAACGACGCGGAGCGGGCGGCCAAACTGGTGCAGCGTTGCATTGAGGTGCGCGGCGTCAAGGTCAAGATCACCGAGGTGCCGGTGCCGGTGCCCTACGGCTCCGCCTTCGAGGGCGAGGTCGTGCGCCGGGCCGACATGCGGGTCGAGTTCGGCGGTAAGCACAGCCGCGCCTGGGAGTACCTGGCGATGCGTCCGATGGATGAGGTTGAGGATGGCAAGATCGAGGTCATTGGCGACGGCTTCGAGGACGTGGAGGTCGGCGGCGCGATGGACGTAGGATTGCTGGTCGAGGTGGCCGGCCGCAAGATGCAGGAGGACTTCGAGCCGGTGCTGGAGCGCCAGTTCCATTACTTCATCAACGCTGCCTCCGGCATCCAGCACATCGGCCAGCGTGACATCACCTGGATTCGCATCAGCAAGACCGCGGCCGACAAGGGGTTCAACCTCAAGCATTTCGGTGACATCCTCTACGCCAGGTTCCACGCCGACTTCGGGGCCATCGTGGACAAGGTGCAGGTGAAGATCATCACCGAGCCCGATCTACACGCCGAGTGGCTGGAGAAGGCGCGGGTGGCCTACGATTTCCGCAACCGGCGCATGGCCGACCTGACCGACGAGGCGGTAGATACGTTTTACTCGTGCATTTTATGTCAAAGCTTCGCTCCTAACCACGTCTGCGTCGTCAGCCCGCAGCGGCTGGGGCTGTGCGGAGCCTACAACTGGCTGGACTGCAAGGCTTCCTACCAGATCAACCCCACCGGCCCCAACCAGCCGATCAAGAAGGGCACCTGTCTGGACCCGGAGAAGGGTTACTTCACCGGGGTCAACGAGTACGCGCGGTCGGCGTCCCACGGCACGGTGGAAACGGTCTCGATGTATTCCATCATGGACAACCCCATGACGGCGTGTGGGTGCTTCGAGTGCATCATGATGATCATCCCCGAGGCCAATGGCTTCATGATCGTCAGCCGGGAGGACCCCAGCATGACGCCAGCCGGGATGACTTTCTCCACACTGGCCGGCATGTGCGGCGGCGGCATCCAGACGCCTGGCGTGATGGGTATCGGCAAGTACTACCTCATCAGTCCCAAGTTCATCTCCGCCGATGGGGGCCTCAAGCGTATCGTCTGGATGTCCTCCTTCCTGAAGGAGAGCATGGCCGAAGAATTCAAGGCGGCCTGCGAACGGGAGGGCGACCCCGACTTGCTGGGTAAGATCGCCGACGAGACTGTCTGCACCGACGTGGAGGGTTTGCTCCCGTTCCTGGAGGAGAAGGGGCATCCGGCGCTGACGATGCCTCCGCTTTTCTAAGCACGAAAAGTGCTTCGGAGGCCCCGCTTCAGCGGGGGTTTCCCGGCTAAAGCCGGGCCTCCATTCGACTTTTTCGATACATTCGGGAGGCCAAAGATGGTCAAATTTGTACGTGACCTGATGCGGCGTGGAGTGATCACCTGCCACACGGACACTCCGCTGCCGGAGGTAGCCAGGCGCATGGCCGAGAACAAGATCACGGCGGTGGTCGTCGTTGACGAAGGCGGCGAGGTCTGCGGCATCATCTCCCGCGAGGACCTGGTGAAAGTCTACAATCAGGACTATAAGCAGATGGTGGCCGAGGATGTGATGAGTTCTGGCGTGGCGACGATTATCCCAGACATTCCCGTGGAGGCCGCAGCCCTCATAATGCTGGACAGGGACGTCTCCCGTCTGGTCATTATGCACGAAAAGCCCGCCACGCAGCGCCCGGTGGGCATCCTCTCAATGAGCGACGTCGTGCGCGACATGGCGGAGTAGGGGAGGGGCTGCCGGTCGAAGTTCCGGGGGCCGTCGTGCCTGGTGGCGGCCCCCGCTCCTTGCGTCTTGTGAGGAATGTCACTCGCGAGGCGCTATGACCATCACTTGACCGCTGGTCAGTTAAGGATTATCATTACAACCGAGGCTGATGATGGTCAGAGACCACCTTGAGCCCGAGCAAGCAGTTTTAAGGAGGACATTGTATGCCTGTCACAGTCGAGATTCCGGTCGAGAAGTGGAGAGGGAAGGTGCGGGAGGTGACGCTGGGCGCGACGCCTGACGATGGCGGCACCCGCAGCCACACCGTCACTGTCGGTGGCGAGACGACGTTGCCCTTCCTACACTTCGAGGGAGAGACACCCAACCCGCCACGCATCGCCGTCGAGATCGCGAGCCGGCGGCCCGACGACTGGTCGCCGTTGTTGATGGAGGCCTGGGGCGATGTGGTGGACGACCCGGCGGCCTGGGCTAAAGCGGCCGAGGAGGCCGGGGCAGACCTGATCATGGTGCAGTTGAGCCTGACCCGCGATGGGGGTACCCCTACGACCGCCGACGATGCTCAATCCGTCACTCGCGCCGTACTGGAAGCGGTCGGGATGCCGATCCTGGTCTTCGGGCCCGGCCAGGTGGACGCCGACAATGAACTCCTGGTGGCCGTGGCCGAGGAAGCGGCGGGCGAGCGATTGGTGCTGGGTATCTGTGAGGAGAAAAACTACCGCACCATCGTCGCAGCGGCACTGGCCCATGGCCACCTGGTGAACGGACGCACGGCAATGGACGTCAACCTGGCCAAGCAGTTGAACATCCTTATTTCCGATATGGGGTTGCCGCTGGAGCGTATCCTGATGGACCCCACGACGGCGGGGTTGGGCTACGGGATGGAGTACGGCTACTCCGTGATGGAGCGGCTGCGCATCGCGGCGCTCCAGGGTGACACAATGACCCAACTGCCTATGTTGGTCACCCCCGGCTACGAAGCCTGGCGGCAGAAGGAGGCCAAGGTGGGCGAAGGGGTGCCGGAAGCGTGGGGCGACTGGCGCGAGCGGGGGGTGCTGTGGGAGACGATGACGGCGACCGCCCTCGTCGAGTCGGGAGCCGACGTGCTCGTCCTGCGCCACCCGGAGACGGTGAAGCGGGTACGAACATTTATCGAGAAACTGATGGGGAAGTAGGGGGATAAAATGGCTTTAAGCGGATTACAAATCTACAAACTTTTGCCGCGAACTAACTGTAAAGAGTGCGGCTATCCTACCTGCCTGGCCTTCGCCATGAAGTTAGCGGCCAAGCAGGCGAACCTATCAGCCTGTCCCTATGTCTCGGAGGAGGCAAAGGCGCAACTGGCGGCTGCGGCCACCCCGCCCATCCGGCTGGTCACAGTGGAAGGGCCGGGGCACAAAGTCGAGGTCGGCAACGAGACCATCCTCTTTCGCCACGAGAAGACCTTCTACCACAAGGCTGGCCTTTTCGTGCGCGTCCGTGATACGATGCCGCTGGATGAGTTGAAGGCAGCAGTGCAGGCGGCTATGGGGTTCGGCGTGGAATACGTCGGGATGGACTTGTTCCTGGACGGCATCGCGGTCGAGTCGGCCTCCGGCGTGGGGCAGACTTTCCAGTCTGCTGTGCAAGCCGTGCGGGAGGTGACCGACCGGCCACTGATCCTCATCGCTGATGATCCGGCTGTCATGGAGGCCGGGGTGAAGGCCGCCGAGGATACCTGTCCACTCCTCTATGCTGCTACTCCCGACAACTGGGAACCGATGACGGCACTGGCGAAGGAAACGCAGTCTCCGCTGGCGGTGCGCACTCCCCCCCTGGAGGGGGGGGATGGAGGGGGGGGCCTGGGTGACCTGGCCGAGATGACGGAGCAGATCAAGGGCCAGGGCGTGCAAGATATGGTACTGGATCCTGGTGTGCGCGACCCCGTCGGCACGCTGGTCAGGCTGACGCAATTGCGCCGTCTGGCCCTTAAGAAGAACTTCCGACCGTTGGGTTATCCCATCATCACCTTCCCCGGCGATGGGGCGTCTGATCCGGTGGAAGAGGTCATGCTGGCCGGCCAACACATCGCCAAGTACGGTGGCTTCGTCGTTCTGGACCACTTCACTCCGGCTTCGGCCTACGCGCTGCTGGTGTTAAGGGAGAACATCTATACCAACCCGCAGGAGCCGATCCAGGTGCAGCCGGGCATCTACGAGATCAACGAACCCAAGCCGGATTCGCCGCTGATGGTGACGACCAACTTCTCTATTACCTACTTCTCCGTGGCTAACGAGGTTGACGGAAGTGGGATGCCGGGCTGGCTGCTGGTGGCCGACGCAGAAGGCATGAGTGTCCTGACTGCCTGGGCGGCCGGCAAGTTCGACGCCGAGCGCATCGCCAAATCGGTCAAGACGACCGGCATTGAGGGGAAGATCAGCCATCGCAGACTGATCATCCCCGGTCACGTGGCGGTCCTGATGGGTGAACTGGAGGAGGAACTTCCGGGCTGGGAGATCCAGGTCGGTCCGCGCGAGGCGGTGGATCTGACTGGATACCTGAAACTATGGAGTCCATAGCCGTTCGTAGCCGTTAGCAGTTAGCCGGACGGCTGAATGTGCTGATTGCTATCTGCTTCCTGCTGACGGCTAACGGCTGATTGCTGTGATGGCAACGTACAGGGTTCGGTTCTTACCCCTCGACCGCGAAGTAGAGGTTCTTGCAGGGGCGTTGATCGGCGACGCTGCCCAGCAGGCTGGGGTAGCGCTCAACATGCCATGCGGTGGTCAGGGGCGCTGCGGCCGCTGCGCGGTCATCGTCCAGGAGGGTAAGGTTCGGCGGCGTACCACGCAGCGCCTCTCCCCTGCGGACGTGGAGGCCGGTTATGCCCTGGCCTGCCAGACGGTTGTCGAGGGGGACGTTGTCGTCTTCGTGCCGCCGCAGGAGAAGATTGAGCGGCGGCTGAAGGAGGGCAAGCGGGCGGCAAGGGTCGTGTTGCCCTTCCCCTACGACCTGCACGACCAGCCGCTGCGCAAGTACTCCGTCACTCTGGAGCCGCCCTCCCTGCAAGACCAGACCGACGACTGGTCTCGCCTGCAGCGGGAACTGGCCCGCCGCTACGACCTGCGGACACCGCAGGCCTCCCTGCCGGTGCTGCGTAAGTTGGGCCGGGCGCTGCGGGAGGGGGAGTGGACGGTCACGGTAGTTGTGGAACTGGACGCCTGGGACCGCCCCGATGGTCCGCCCCGCTTGATAGACGTCCTGGCTGGGGAGCACCTGGAGAGCCTGTGGGCGGCGGCGATTGACATCGGCACGACGACCAACACCGTCTGGCTGGTGGATCTGATCAGCGGCGAGGTGATGGCCCAGAAGGCCGACTACAACGGGCAGATCGCCCGCGGCGAGGACGTCATCTCCCGCATCATCTATGCCTCCAAGGGGAACGGCCTGGAGGAGTTGCAGGGGCTGGTGATGCAGACGCTCAACCGGTTGCTGAAGCGGGCGGCGCGAGAGCGGCATATCAGCACCGACGAAATCTACAAGGTGACGGTGGCCGGTAACAGCACGATGATCCATCTCTTCGCCGGCATCCCGCCTGAATCCATCCGCCTGATGCCCTTCATCACCGCTGTCAATCAGCCGCCTCCCTTCCCGGCCCGGCTGGTCGGTCTGGGAATCAACCCCGAAGCGACGGTGGACTGTCTGCCCGGCATCGCGTCCTACGTGGGGGCTGACATCACGTCGGGCGTGGTCAGTTCCGATATGTGCGGCACCGGGGAACTGACGCTGTTCGTGGACATTGGAACTAACGGGGAAATGGTGCTGGGGGATTGCACCTGGCTCATTGCCTGCGCCTGCTCGGCGGGCCCGGCCTTCGAGGGGGCCGGGGTGGTGCACGGCATGCGTGCCACGGCGGGGGCCATCGAGGAGGTGTGGGTCAACGGCCAGACCTACGAGGCCACCTACCGCGTCATCGGCGACGAGAAGCCCCGGGGCATCTGCGGCTCCGGTCTCATCTCCCTTCTGGCGGAGATGTTCGTCACTGGGGTGATGGACAAGAGCGGCAACATCCACCTGGACCTGCCCACGGAGCGGGTACGGAAAGGGGAGCACGGGGCGGAGTACGTGGTGGCCATGGCCTGCGAGACTGCCACCGGCGAGGACATTGTCATCACAGATGTGGACATTGATAATTTGATGCGGGCCAAGGCGGCCATCTACGCTGGATTCTCCGTCCTGGCCCGCAGTGTGGGGCTGGATCTCTCCGATGTGGAGCAGGTACGCATCGGCGGGGCGTTCGGGCAGTACATCAACGTGGAGAAGGCGGTCCAGATCGGCATGCTGCCCGACATACCCTATGATCGTTTTCACTTCCTGGGCAACACCTCGGTGCGGGGGGCGTACGTGGCGCTCCTTTCGCGGGAGATGCGCCAGCGGGTAACTGAGGTGGCGAAGATGATGACCTACCTGGAACTCTCGGCGGACAATACCTTCTTCGACGAGTTCAACGCCGCGCTGTTCCTGCCGCACACGGATATGGGGAAGTTCCCCTCGGTGGCGGCGCTGTTGGAGGGGCGGTAGGGCGGAGATACGAGTCTACGAATACCTGAGAGGTTGAATTGACGACGACCATTGCACTGGCCGGCAAAGGCGGCACCGGCAAGACGACTATCGCTGCGCTCCTCATCCGCTACTTGTGCGAAGAGCGAAATGGGAGTATTCTGGCGATTGACGCCGATCCCTCTAGCAACCTCAACCTGGTGCTGGGGATGGAGGTGGAGACGACGGTTGGGGACATCCGCGAGGGTATGCTCACCCTGGTGCAGTCCAGCAGCGCGCTGGCCGGCTCTATGCCTGGCGGGATGAGCAAGCAGGAGTATCTCGATTATCAGATCCAGATGGCGCTGGTCGAGGATGATCGGGTGGACCTGCTGGCGATGGGGCGGCCCGAGGGCCCTGGCTGCTACTGCGCGGCCAATCAGATGCTGCGCGTCATTCTGGATCGCATCGCGGCCAATTACGACTACGTGGTGATGGACAACGAGGCCGGGATGGAGCATCTCAGCCGCCGCACCACCCGCGACGTGGACGTCCTGCTGCTGGTGACCGATCCCACGCAGCGGGGGCTCATCGCCGCGCAGCATATGGCGGAGATGGTGCCCGAACTGGACATTGGCGTGGGCCGTGTCTACCTGGTCGTCAACCGGCTGCGAGACCCCTCCCCTGCGAGGGGAGGGGAGATGCCCGCGTCGTTGGCTCAGGCTATCGCGCGGACTGGACTGGAGTTGTTGGGAACGGTGCCCGATGACCCGGCGATGGCCGAGTTCGAGTTCATCGGCCGGCCGCTGGTGGAACTGCCGGCGGAGACGGCGGTCTATCGGGCCGTGCGGGAGGTTGCAGAGCAGATTGTGGGAGCGAAATAAACGTGACGTGTAGGGATGATGCCACGTTTATGGCATAAATGCTACATCATCGGCGTAGTTATGAGTGAGTGTACCCGAAGATCGTTCAATAGAACAAGGAGGTAGCCAGAATGTACATAATTGCCGAGAACATCCAAATCATTTCCCCTCGGGTCAAGCGGGCCATCGCCGAGCGGGATGCAAAGTTCTTCCAGCACCTGGCGGTGTGCATGGTGGACGCCGGAGCAGACGTGGTAGACCTCAACATTGGCCCGCAGAAGAAGCACGGTTACGAGATCCTGCCCTGGCTGGCCAAAGTCGTGCAGGAAGTGGTGGACGTGCCGCTGTGCTTCGATACCACCAACCTGGCGGCCATAGAGGCGGCCTGCGAAGTGGTCACTAAAGCCCAACCCATCATCAATTCCACCTCCGCCGAGGAGGAGCGGCTGGAGAAGGTGCCGCTGGTGGCCAAGAAGTACGGCACCCGCCTCATCGCGCTTACGATGGGCAGGGGCATGATCCCGGTCAAGGCCGACGAGCGGGTCAACATCGCGCTGGAGAAATTGATCCCCCGTATGCTGGAGATTGATTTCCCCATTAGTGACTTGATTATTGACCCGCTGGTGCTGACCGTCTCCGGTACCCAGGAGTACTGCCCGGAGTGCATTGAGGCGGTGCGCACACTTAAGTACGCCTGGGATCCGCCGCCACTGACCAATGGAGGTGTCTCCAATGTCTCCAATGGTGTGCCGGCCGAGTTTCGTCCGCTGCTTAACCGCGTCTACATGGTCATGCTGATGGGGGCCGGGATTGACATGGTGATCGCCAATCCGCTTGACAAAAACATGAAAGAGTTCATCCGTATTGTAGAGGAGCGGGACGAGGACACCCCCGCTGGTCGGCTGCTGGTTAAACTCTACGACCGGGTAGCGGCGATGGAGGAACTGCAGCCCGAGGACATGGACGTGTCGGACCCGCAGCAGGCGGACATCTGGAAGACGGTGCAAATCCTGTTGAACAAGGTCATCTATGCAGATTCGTATCTGCGTTTATAGCCGTTAGCCGATAACCGTTAGCGGACAGCCGCTGACTGCTAATTGCTAACTGCTGACCGCTGATTAAGGAGAGACATGACAGCACAACTGATTGACGGCAAGGCGACGGCGACCACGATCCACGCGGAGATCAAGGCCGAGGTCGAGCGGCTCGAGACAGAACACGGCATCGTGCCGGGGCTGGCGACGGTGCTGGTGGGCGAGAATCCCGCCTCCCAGTTCTATGTGCGCTCCAAGCAGAAGCGCTGTGCCGAGGTCGGCATCCGCTCCTTCGGTCACACGCTGCCGGAAAGCGCCAGCCAGGAGGAGGTCCAGGGATTGGTGGCAGAGTTGAACAGTAACCCGGAGGTGAACGGTATCCTGGTGCAATTGCCGCTGCCGAAGCACCTGGATGAGGAGGCGGTGCTGGGAGCCATCGGGCTGGACAAAGACGTGGATGGCTTCCACCCGGTCAACATCGGGCGACTGGCGATGAAGGGGCGGGAGCCGACGTTCGCGCCCTGCATGCCGTTGGGCTGCATTGAACTGCTTGACCGGTACGGGATCAGGATCGAGGGCAAAGAAGCGGTGGTGCTGGGACCCAGTAACATCATGGGTCTGCCAGTTTCGATGCTGCTGCTGAAACGGAACGCCACGGTCACTATCTGCCATTCGCAGACGCAGAATTTGCCCGCCGTCTGCCGCCGTGCTGACATCCTCATCACGGCAATGGAGCGGCCGGAGATGGTCAAGGCGAAGTGGGCAAAGCCCGGAGCGGCGGTGATTGACACGGGCACCAATCGCGTGGACGACCCCACGGCCAAGCGGGGCTACCGGCTGGTCGGCGATGTGGAGTTCGAGGTGGTGAAAGAGGTGGTGGGGTACATCACCCCTGTACCGGGTGGCGTCGGGCCGATGACCATCGCGATGCTTCTGCAGAACACGCTCACCTCGGCCAAGCGGGCCGCAGGACTGGTGGACTGAGGTGCAGGAGGCGAGGAGCAGAAAGCAGGAGATGATATGCGAATCCAAATCTCGATTGACACGGTGCGCGGTCCTTTCGTGCGCCAGGTGGAGGAGATCAGTGGTCAGGATCTGCTGGCTTGTAATCAGTGCGGCAAGTGCAGCGCTGGCTGTCCGGTCGTGGCGGCGATGGATCTCTTGCCCAGCCAGGTCATCCGTATGGCGCAACTGGGGATGGAGGAGGTGTTGGAGAGCAACACTATCTGGATCTGTGCCTCCTGCCTGACCTGTGCCACCCGCTGCCCCAAGGGGGTGGACCTGCCCCGGTTGATGGAGGCGCTGCGCCAGATTTCATTGCGCAAGGGAGTCGCAAAACTGGACCTGAACGCCCTCCCGTCGGAATTGTTGCGGGAGGTGCCGCAATTGGCCATCGTTGGCGGGTACCGTAAGTACATGCTCTGAGGATCACGATGGGTATTCCCTACTATCCAGGGTGCACGCTCTCAACAAAAGCGAAGAACTACGACCGCTCCGGGCGGGCGGTGGCGGCGGCGCTGGGATTGGAGTTGGAGGAACTCCCCGAGTGGCAGTGCTGCGGGGCGACGTTCCCCTTGATGCTGGACGACTCGATGGCGCTGATCGCCCCGACGCGGGTGCTTTATCAGGCGCAGCAGGCCGGTGATCGTGTGGCGGTGCTGTGCGCCATCTGCTTCAATGTCCTCCGCCGCTCCCAGGCGTTGCTGAAGCGGGACCCGGAGATGTTGGAGCGCATCAACTGGTTCACCGAGCAGGAATATCACGGCGACGTGCGTGTCGTGCATTTCCTGGAGATCCTGCGGGACGACCTGGGTTGGGAGGGGCTGGCCGAGCGCGTGGTGCGTCCGCTGACCGGGTTGCGGGTCGCTCCCTACTACGGCTGTCTGCTCCTGCGCCCTTACGAGGAGATTGGCCTGGACGACCCGGAGGACCCAGTCATCCTGCACGACCTGGTGCGGGCGCTGGGGGCAGAACCGGTGGACTTCCCCTACAATATCGAGTGCTGCGGCTCCTACCTGACGGTGAAGGAGCCCCAGGTCTCCGAGACGCTCTCACAGGACGTCATCGCCTCGGCGCGGGAGCATGATGCGCAGGTCATCATCACCGCCTGCCCCCTCTGCCAGTTCAACCTGGACTATCCGCAGCGGGAGACGGAGGCCGGCCGCACCGGCAACGAGATACCGGTACTTTATTTCACTCAACTGATGGCCGTGGCACTGGGTCTGCCGGAGGAGACGTGGGGGCTCGAGGATCATTATGTGGATCCCAGGCCGCTGTTCAATGAACAATGAAACAACAGGGCAATGGACAAATGGACAGTGGACAGTCAATCAGTTGTTGTTCATTGTTCATTGTTCATTGTTCATTGATTCATTGATTCATTGTTCATTGATTCATTGTTCATTGATTCATTGTTCATTGATT
>CAZZEX010000111.1:0-15121 GCA_964653285.1 uncultured Anaerolineales bacterium | reverse complement strand
GGGGCCAGCGGGGCCATCGCGGGCGTGCTGGGGGCCTACCTGGTGCTCTATCCCAAGGCCCGCGTCGTCACCCTCGTGCCTGTGTTCTACTTTATCCGCATCATCGAGATCCCGGCCTTGGTCTACCTGGGCTTCTGGTTCATCTCCCAGTTATTCAACGGCCTCTTCGCCCTGGCCGCCGCCACCGATGTGTTGCAGAGTGGAGGCGTGGCCTGGTGGGCGCACATCGGGGGTTTTGTCTTCGGGCTGGCGGTGATCAGGCTCATCTGCCCTCGTCCCAGTCGTACTCATGCTGACGAGTACCGACCATGGCAAAATGACCAATGGTAGACAGCCAATCACTAACTGCTGACTGCTGACCGCTGACTGCCAAACCTGCTATGAAGTTCCGCGCTTTACTTATCTTCTTCTGTATCGTTCTCGCCTTCCTGCTCGGTTCGGTGCTGGCTTTTGGATTCTACCACGCTGAGCGCATCTACCCCGGCGTGTGGGTATGGGGCGTGGACGTGGGCGGGATGCGACCCGAGGAGGCCGCTACGGCGCTGGAGGGTGGCCTGGGGCTCGACGCGCCGCTGGTGACGCTGCGCGGGCCGGATCGTTCCTGGTCCGTCCGTCCCACCGACCTGGGACTCCGGCTCGACCCGTGGGCCACGCTGGCGCCGGCACATCAGTTGGGGCGCCGGCGCTCATCCTCGTGGGCGGGCAACCTGCTGACCCATCTGCGGCTGCTGGCCTACGGTGAGAACTTCCCCCCAGTCGTTATCTACGACGAGCGCGTGGCCCGTCTCTACCTGAAAACGCTGGCCGAACAGGTGAACCTCCCTTCCACCGATGCCACTCTCTCCCTCGACGGCGTCACCCCGGTCGTCAACCCGGCCCAGCCCGGATGCTACCTGGACGTGGAGGCGACACTGGCGGCGTTGGTCCCGGCCGTGACTCGCCTGGCCCCTGCCGAGGTGGAACTGGTCGTCCGCGAGGTCCCGCCCGTCATCGCCGACGCCGAACCGGCCCGTGCCGAGGCCGAGACGTTGCTGGATAGCCCGCTCACGCTCGTTCTCGCCCACCCGCGCGAGGGCGACCCCGGTCCGTGGGTGCTGCCGCCGGAGCAACTGGTCACGATGCTGGTGGTACGGGCGGAGGGTGGGGAGTTACACATTGCACTGGACGAAGGCGCGCTGCGGGCCTACCTGGAGGAGTTGGCCCCCGCGCTGGTGGTGGAACCGGTGGATGCCCGTTTCCACTTCGACGAGGGAACGGGCCAGTTGGAACCCATCAGCCCCAGCCGGGAGGGCCGGGCACTCGACGTGGGGGCCAGCCTGGTACGCATCGTGCAGGAACTGAGGGCGGGCAATCGCTACATCCCTCTCGTCGTACAGGCCGTCCCGCCCCGTTACCCCGACACTGCCACCGCTGAAGAGTCGGGCATCGTCGAACTGGTGGCTGAGGGGGATTCCTACTTCATCGGCTCCCCCTCCGGGCGCGACCACAACATCCGGCTGGCGGCAACCAAGTTCGATGGCATCGTCGTCGCCCCGGGAGAGACCTTCTCCTTCAACCACTATCTGGGGGAGGTGAGCGCCGAGGCGGGATACGATGAGTCCTACATCACGGCCGGAGAGCAACTGGCCATCGAGGTCGGTGGCGGCATCTGCCAGGTCTCTACCACCGCTTTCCGGGCCGCTTTCTGGGGCGGCTATCCCATCGTCAATCGCTGGTACCATCACTATCGGGTGCGCTACTACGAGTTGATGGACGCAGGGGTGGGGATGGATGCCACCGTCTACTCGCCGCAGGTGGATTTCCGCTTCACCAACGACCAGCCCTACCCGCTGTTGATCGAGACTGAGATCGAGGAGGGGGCTCACCGGCTGGTGTTCCGCTTCTACTCTACCGATGATGGGCGGCGGGTGGAGAAGAAGGAAGCGGTGGTCAGCGACGAGACCGAGCCTGGCCCGCCCATTTACCAGTTGGACCAGGAACTGGAGCCAGGGACGGTGATCCGCTGGCAGTCGGCGGTGAACGGACTGACGGCGACGGTCGAGCGATGGGTTTATGACGCGGCGGGCGACCTGCTCTACCACGACACCTTCGTCAGCCAATACGCCCCCCGCCGCGCTGCCTACCACTACGGCCCCGGCTACGAGCCGCCGGAGGAAGAGACAGAGCCGTAGGCACATCGGCGGATTGATTTTGTTGCCCAACTGGTGTATAATATACTCAGACCACTACCTGTTCATACGGGAGAGACGGATGACCATAACCAGAGAGGAACTTCCGGCCCTTGTCCGAGAGGAACTGAGTCGTCTGCTGACCAGCGTTCCGGCGGTTCAGTACGAACTGATTGGGGTGATGGCGCATACCTTTGCCCAGCGCACCGACCTGCAGGCAGTCCTGGAGCACATTGATGCTCAGGGCGAGCGCATAGATGCTCAGGGCGAGCGCATCGAGGCACTGCGCGAGGACTTCAATCGCCAGTTTGCCGAGCACTCGCGGCGGATGGATCATTTTGCCGCAGTGCAGGAGGAACACTCGCGGCGGATGGACGCGTTCTCGCAGCGGATGGATGCGTTCTCACAACGGATGGACGAGTTGAGGGAAGACTCCAATCGCCAGTTTGCCGAGCACTCGCGGCGGATGGATCATTTTGCCGCAGTGCAGGAGGAACACTCGCGGCGGATGGATGAGTTCTCACAGCGGATGAACGAGTTGCGAGAGGACTTCAACCGTGGCTTCGCTCACCTCTCTGGCAGGATTGACCGGATGGAGTCAACCCTCGGAGCACTGGGTGCCCGCTGGGGTATGATGGCCGAGAGTGCCTTCCGCGAGGGATTGATCGGTGTCCTGAGACAGACCGGTTGGCAGGTGAAGAACTATCGGAAGATGGATACGCGTGGGATCGTCTTCGCAGAACCCGACCAGGTGGAGATTGACGTGGTCATCCACGACGGGACGCACTCACTGATAGAGATCAAGTCCTCCATCAGCCGGGGCGACGTGGAGCACTTCTACCGCAAGGTCGCTTTCTACGAACAAGAGGAGGGCGTAAAGGTCGAGCGGATGCTCATAATCTCCCCGATGTTCGACCCGAGAGCCAGGAAGTTGGCTCTGTTACGGGGGATGGAGGTCTATAGCTCGGCCTACGATGTGTCAGGGCCGTGAGTTCGTGCTGGCCCTCCGCGCACCAGAGCCCTGGTGTCCTTCGACGCCGGGGCTCTGCTCTCGCCAGTGCGTCTCTCGGCCCAGCCGGCCCGTTTCCCGGGCCCCGCCCCTGTCCTGGGCCGGCACACGGCCGCGCTGCTGGCCCGCCGGGGCCACGTCGTCCCCGCCGACCAACTGCTGGAGATCCTCTGGCCCGACGACGACCCTCACACTACCCGCCGCCATGAGATTTACGGCGATGAGGTTTTGGTAACCACGTTCACTTAGCGCTCATAAAAGAATAAGGGTCTTTGGGAATTCCCGTGGTTTGAGTTCCGGACTCCCCAACTCGTTGGGGATGCGGTGCGAGGAACCCGAACAAGTTCGGGCCTCCAGTGCGCCCGCCACGGCAGTTCCCAGAGAGCCAAGAATAACTTCCCGATTTCGTAGGGCAGGTTGGCCGCGACTTTGACAGAGGCGGTGGGACACCGATGGGCCATAGTAAGCACCGGGTCGTGTTAGGGAAAACGAAAGAGCGGCCTACCTGCCGTTTTGCTGCCGCAAAGGTCGGGGAAGTGGATCAGGAGTGTGTCGCAGCGGATGTCAGAGGGATACCCTCGGAGACAATGTTCCGGTAGAGGCCGAAGCGGCGTTGCTTCATCCGTTCCCACCGCTCCTGCCCGATGACGCGGGGGCCGATGAGCACGTCGTACTCCAGAGAGACGTCGGCGGCGAGGGTGCTGATCTCCCCACGTAACGGCCAACTCTCTTCCCTGACTATAATCAAAATGTCTATATCAGACCAGGAGCGACTGTCCCCACGGGCCTTCGACCCAAATAGGATGGTCTGGAGAATCTGTCCTGGAAACCGTTCGCGTAGCCGGTCGAGAAAGGTTCCGACGGCCTGATGCTCTTTTGCCTTTAGATGGGCGATGGACTGTTCGTTCACAGCCAGCCTTCTTGCTGCAGGATCTGTTCAATGCGCTCAACGAAGCGTCGTGCGTCGTGCAAGTTGTCTTCTGCCACCTGTGCGTCTATGGGAAGTTGGACTTCATAGTCGCTAACGTGCCGATTGTCCATCAATCGTCCATAGATGCGGCTGTATTCGACCTCGATCAACCCGGGCTTGACGAAGTGCTGCCGGAAAGCGGCAATCACGCCTGAATGTTTGCTGTGGGTGATGCCCTGGGTCGCCAATAGCGCGTTGGCGGCGTAGAAGATGGCGTAGTAGGCCCGGTTGATCGCCGATCCGTAGAAGCCGTCAGCCAGGTTGTGGGCGGCTACATCCAGCATTTGACGGGCATGCTCGATGTAGAGGGCGACCTCGTGTCTTGAGGCACGCATAGGTATCTCGTCTCTCATTACTACCATTTTTCGTATCTTCTCAATAATTTGGGGTAGGGGCAGGTCTTGCGCCTGCCCACCAGGGCGACCGCAAGGGTTCGCCCCTACATTTTGAGAAGATACCATTTTTCTTATAGCGAAAGTATAACAGGAAATGAAGGGGAAGGCAAGGGCTCAACGCCCGTGCAGGTAAACCGCCGCGCCGGTCGCCAGGGCCAGGCTGGCCGCGATGACCAGGCCGTAGCGCATCACGGCTCGAAGCACCGGCCCCTCCTGGCCCCCTAATTCCACCGTGCTGCATCCTACGATGACCTTGGCCGGGGCGAACATCGAGCCCACTGCGCCGCCCGCCGTCTGCGCGGCCAGGATGATAAGCGGGCTCACGCCGACCAGTGCCGCCACGTGCTGCTGCAGGCTGCCGAAGACGACGTTGGAGTTGGTGTTGGAGCCGGTCATAAAGGCCCCCAGCACGCCGATGAAAGGGGCGACCAGTGGGAAGGCTGGCCCAGCCACCCGCGCCACCCCGTCGGCCAGCAGGTGCGTCATCCCCGCGTGCTCCATCGTCACCGCCATGCCCACCATGGCCGCTATCCCCAGGCTGGAGCGCACCGCCCGCCGGATGACGGCTCGCGCGATGCGGCGCGCCGCTCCGGGTGCGTAGCGGCCTCGCCGGTGGAACAGCCCATAGGTGACGAGGGAGGCGTAGGTCAGCAGTGCCCCGGCGTGGCCGAAGACGTTGATGGTGCGGCCCGGCCCGGCCGGCGTCACCCAGCCGCGGGTGGTGGTCAGTTCGGGGAACTGCACGCGGATGACTACCTGGCCGAGGAAATCGTACACGGGCGGGAATAGCCGGGCGGCCAGCACGATGGCGACCAGCAGGGCGTAGGGGAACAGTGCCCCACCGAGAAGCATGTCCCTGGGAGGAAGGTTGGGTACTGTGGGTGGGCTGTCACCAGACCCCCCACTGCGTGGGGGGCTTGTCCGATCCGCCAATCCTGCCCGTCTGTGTTCTATGACGGCTCGCCAGCGGGCCCAGGCCACCCCGACCGCCAGCCCGGACAGCCCGGCCATCATGCTGCCGATGGACCACAGTCCGTGGGTGACGACGAGGAACTGGGTTCCGGCCATCACCGACCCAATGAGGAGCAGGGGGGGCAGGCCCGCCCGCAGCGCGCGTCTCCCTCCCGCTGCCCATAGTGTTCCTGCCCCGCAGCCCAGACACGCAAGCCCGAGCATCACCGCCGACCAGGAGGCCAACTCCTCTCCGGTGCGCCCCGTCGCTCCGATGAGGGCGTAGAAGGAGGAGCCGAGCGAGCCAAAGGTGACGGCCCAGGAGTGGCCTACCGAGGTGACGACGACGGCGGCCACAGGCGGGAAGCCCAGCCCCACCAGCAGCGGCGCGACGACTGCCACCGGCACGCCGAAACCGCTCACGCCCTGCAGGAAGGCACTAAAGACCCAGCCCAGGAGCAGCGCCTGTAGTCCCCGGTCGGGCGTGAGGCGGGGGAGCCCCGCTCCGATGGCTGCAAGCACGCCGGCCTCGTCGGTGACGCGGTAGAAGAGGAGCGCGGCCCATACGATGTAGAGCACGAAGAGGGTCAGCAGGAGGCCCTTCAATTGGGCATAGGCGAGTACCTGCCACCCCGCGCCGAAGCGGAGCGCGGCCACCAGGAGCGCCACGAGCCATCCAGCCGCCCCGGCCTGAGCACCGCCCCAGCGGAAGCGGAGTATCAGGATGAGGATGGTCAGGATGGGGAGGGAGGCCAAAAGCCAATCGAGGGTATTGCAGACCATCGGACATCTCTGCTATCCCTTATACCCCAGGATATTCAACACATCCTCAGGCGTCTGCTCCTTGAGCACCGTGAACTGGTAATTCCCGGCCTCATCTCGATCTATGATCAGTTCCATCGCTTCGGGCAGGACGCAGTGCTTGGCCCCCCGCACGCCGCCCAGCATCTCCTGGTAAGCGCCGATGGCGAAGAAGCCGACGTACAGATTCTCCGTGACGGTGGGAAGATAGAGGACGGCGGGGCTGTTGGGGAGGGGATAGAAGTCGTCGCTATCACAGGTGATGCCCGCCAGGAGGACCCGGCGGAAGGGCTCATCCAGGTGGTTGAGGGGCAACGCAATGAAGCGCTCGCCGATGGCCCAGATGTCGGGGAAGGAGGTCATGATGCTGCCGTTGATCAGGTACCAGGGCAGGCGTGAGCCGTTGTCCTTGGCAGTGATGACTTTGAAGAGGTGCGCGCCGTGCTCGGCGACAGTGTAGCGGCCAAACTCGCCCATGACGTGAGGGACAGGCACACCGTGGCGAGCGCAGATGTTCTGGGCTGCCGCCAGCAACTCGTGGGCAAAGGTCTCGTAGTCGAAATCAAAATCCAGCGTCATGCCCACCGGCGTGCCGCCGCCGAAATCGAAGATGCTGAGGTTGGGCTGCTGTTGTCTGAGACGGGCGTAGACCTCCAGCGCCGCGCTCAGACGTTCCACAAAGGCGGCGCAGTCCGCAATCTGGGTGCCGGCCATGGCGTGGTAGAGGGTGAGCGTGAGGTTGGGATGGGCCTCGATGCGGCGTGCGGCTTCGAAGAGGTCGTCCGTCTGCATCCCGAACCGGATGTGCGATCGGTCTACGTCGGCTACGGTGTGGACGTGCGAATCAATTTTCTGGCGCAGCCCTACCGCGAAAGAGAGACCGGACTCGGCGAAGGGGCGGAGTTCGGGCAAGTCTTCCAGCACGGGAATGACGTTGGCGTGGACGTCCCGCTTGAAGGCGATGATTTTCTCGGCGTAGAGGGAGCCGGGGCCTTTGAAACCGTTGCAGATGACCATCTGCTCCGGCTTCAGATAGCCATGCGCTGCCAGGTAGCGGGCGATGTCCACGTCCACGCTGGAGGACATCTCCAGGTGCGCGCCCGCGCCGACAGCCGTGCGCGTCACCTCCTCGGCGGCGTTGGCCTTGGAAGCGTAGGCGTAATAGAAGCAGCCCTCGTAGTTCAGCGCCGCCCGCGCTCGCTTGAAGATCCCGTTCATGCGCGTGATCTTCTCGCGGATTTTGGGGAGGTGAACGATTTCCAGGGGACTGCCCAGCGGCTGTTCATCAACGCCGGATTGCGTTAACTCAAACAGATTCAGGTCTTCGAAGTAAAGGTGGCCGTTTCGAGCGTGCAGGTAGGCGTTGAACGACCTGTCGCCTGGCGGCTCGGCTCTTTCCCAACCGATGGTGGCGTGGGGCATGGTCTAATCCTCTGACGCTGTTATCTGAGCATCGAATCCAGCCGCCGGGCCGACTCCGGGTCCTCGTGCGCCTCCGGTTCGGGGTTCGCCTCTGGCGGCTGGCCCTTCAATTGAGCCCGTACATCCCGCACCTCGTTCGCCAGCAGTGTGGCCAACTCCTCCCATTGCCGCAGCCGCCGCTCCCCCTCGTTGGCGGCCCGAATCAACCGCACCACGGCCTCAGCCGGGTCCGGCTGGGCCGCCAGCCAGTCAGAGACCCGGCGGTGGTCGGCATCGTGTGGGTTGAACTCCAGGTGGAAGGTAAGCGTCATTTGCTGGCTAACTCTCAAAAGTCGCTGGCCGCTGGCCGAAGCGGTAGAGTCCTTCGGCGTTGGCCCAAAACGCGTTATCGAGTAGACGCGCGTGGGGGTACACGTCGTGAATCGCGTTGTACAGGTGCGGCCCGCCCCCACCGCTTACCAGGATCACATCCAGGCGGGTGCCCTCGCCCCACAGGTCGCGGGCGCGGGCGATGATCGCCGTTTGGATATCGGTGATGGCGGGCTCGATCAATGCCTCCAGGGACACCGGCTCGCCGCGCACTCGTACCTGCCTGGCCTGCACCACCCGGTCCACCTCGTGGGGCATCAACTCCAGCCTGTATAAGTCCCCCAGCGCCTGCTGCACCTGGCTGATGACCTTGCTCCAGCCGATGCGGACAGACCCGCTCAACCGTTGCACGTAGCGCAGTTCGTCCGAGACGACGAAGTCGGTGGTGTAGGTGCCCACGTCAATGATGCCCACTCGTCCCCTCTCTACGTTGCTGCTGACGATCTTGCCCTGCTTGTTCAGCAGTTCCTGGAACAGGGAGCCGAAGGGCTGTGGCGCGACGACTACCGATTCGACGGCAAACCTGATCGCGCGCTCGGCGGTGACACGGTAGACACCCTCGAACGATTTGACAACTTCAGGCCGGTCGCCGAAGAACCCCACCGGCAATCCTGTGACCACCTTGACGCGCTCGGCATCGGGCATTAACTTGGCCAGTTCGACCAGCGCCGCGACGAAGAGCATCTTGTAGGTGTGGTCATGGACTCGGCTGCGGTCAAAGATGGTGGACTGAACCCGGCTCTGGAGCACGGCCTGCTCGCCGTAGAAGAAACGCCAGTTACCGTACTTGACCGGTCGCTCCTCCCCGCCATGGATCAGGTCGGTGGTGAAACGGATGTCCTCAGCAGTGCCAATCACGCTGGGGAACGAGAAGCGTAGGCCGTCGGGACCGATGCCTTTGGTGTAGCCATATCCGATATCAATCGAGAGGATCATCGCTGGAGTTCTCCTTGTTTTGGATGTCGCAAGTGCCACAGGCGCGCCGTGTGCCGCCACTTCAAGTTTGGGCTCCAGTGGCGCTTTCGTGACGGGCTGTGCCTCCGGCCTCTCTGCCACTCCTATCGCTGGTGAGGCAGTGGGTTCTAGTGTGACCGCCGCCACCTCTGCTATCACTGCCTCGATCGCGGATTCCAGAGAGGAGAGTTCTGTGGCTTGCGCTGGCGCACTCAGAGTTTTCTCCCAAGCGGGTACGTGTTGCCAATAGTGCGGCCCTTGTTCGCACGCCAGGGCTTCGATGTGCTCCTCGGCGAAGCGGGTGACCAGGTCTATCTCTCCCCCCTGGCTGTCGCTTTGGTAATGGTAAACGCGGAAGATGCGCCGCCCGTCGCTGAGGATCCAACGCTTCCGTTCTTTGCGCACTGCAAGACCCGACTGGTGTGCCAGTGCTTCGTCCAACTGCGCTGCCAGCCTGGCAAGTTGCTCGTCGGGGAAGGTGTAATGGCCTGGCTGACCATCGGGACCCAAGAAGTCGGACCGGCTCACTACGGGCAGCGGCCTGCCCTCGGCCACCACCGGGTAGTTGCGCGCCAGGAGTGACCCGGGTACCAGCGCCACCGTCCTCGGCTTCTCGGTCGCACCGCTCCAACTGTGAGGGGGCCAGGGCCACGGTTCCGCTTTGCGGAAACCGGCGCTCCCCGCTATCGCCACCCGGTAGAGCACACCGTCGGGACTCACGAAAAGCGCGCCCTCCGGTAACGTCTCCGTGCGGACGGTCTCATTCTCGCTCATAGGGCCCATCGGCTGATCTTACCTGGTCGTTCATACCGCCTCGTGAAGTGCCGGGCAAGGTTGGAACGAGGAGAAGTATATCACAAATTGCAGCGGGAGGAAATTTCCCCCCTTGGCCCCACTTGCATCCTAATCTTACAGGAATCCGGTCAGACTGTCAAGAGCCATCCCTGGATGATAGGGATGAGACACAAGGGCGCTGAGGCGGGGTGAAGCCGCCCCGGTGCCCCAGCAACCAGAAGGCCAGCCCCATCCCCACCAGGCCCGCCCCGTCGAAGGCGATGAACCGCAAGCCGGTGGCCCATAGGGCGGCGTGGCTGGGAGGCAGCGTGGCCCACATCCAGGTCTCCCCTGCCAGTCCGATGGCCTGCTGAACCAGGATCACCGCGAAGAGAATGCGGTTCCGGTCTGGCCGGGCCAGCACAGGCGGGTAGGTGGCGTTCCACATCAGGAAGAGGATCCCTATCCCTCGCACCAGCACCTGCCCCGGCACATTGCTTATCTCGAAGGCCGGCGCGTACCGGTCCGGCCAGGCTACGAACGAAAGCGCGCAGGTCACGTTGAAGAAGAACACCGCCCCGACCACCAGTCGGGCCAGCCACCGCGATAACCGATGCCGTCGGTTCATGCGTCTCCTTTCCCCCTGACTGAGTATACCCCCGTTGCCTGGCTTGTCCAAATCGCCCCCTCGTTTTCGGCGTCCCGGACAAGCGCTAAACGCAATAGCGAAAAACTCACCCTGTCACCCTGAGCGGCCTGCCCTGAGCGCAGTGAAGCGAAGCGAAGGGCCTCCACCAGAGCAGAGGGAGATTCTTCGCTACGCTCAGAATGACGGGCTACGCTCAGAATGACGGCTAGCCGTCAGGGCGACTTTTGCGATACTGGCGCTAAACAGATACCGCTGGCGCTGCGAAGTTTGTTGGTGCGCACAAGTGTCGTGCAACCATTCGACGAGTGCTGGGGGAACTGCGCGAGAAAGGGCAGATTGAGTGTCTGGGTACAGGCCGGTGGGTGCGGTGAGTGAAAAACTTTGCGTTTAAAAGCCTTGACATTTGCCCGATTATCGCCTATAATTAGAAGTGTAATAACCCGCGAACGCGTGCCGGTGAGGAATTCACCGGGTGCTCACGATGTTCGCAATTACTGCCCCGGGGAGTGCACTCTGTGCACTCCCCGAATTATTATTGAGGAGGCACTATGCGTGCGCGGATCTTTGTTGACTTTTGGAACCTACAACTTACCATCAATGAATGCGTAGGGCACAACTTCAAGATTGACTGGCGTGCATTATCACCACGCTTGATCACCGAGGCAGAACCTTACTTGAGTTCAACGCTACGATTTGATGGCACCAATGTCTACCTTTCGTATGATCCGAGAACAGCGGCCGGTCATCGCTTGCGCGACTGGAGTCTCAACACACTTGACCGCTTCCCGGGTATCAAAGTGATCTCCAAGAAACGGCAGGTCAAAACAGCCCCTAAATGTCCAATCTGTCACACCCCAGTACAGACTTGCCCTCACTGTGGTGGCCGCATGACTGGTACAGGTGAAAAGGGCATTGATACAGCCATCGCCACCGATATGATTAGCCTGGCCTGGGAAGATGCCTGGGATGTGGCCATTTTGATTTCGTCTGACAAAGATTTCATCCCGGTTTTCGTTTCAGGCAACGCTGAAGGCACGTCGGCTGTACAAGACTTTGACTTTCGCCCAAGGTCAAGTATACTGTGGGGAGTTCCTGACCAATCCAGTAAGAAACGCCTCGCGGCTCTGACCAGTCCGAGGCGTTGGCCAGGACGGTGAGGCGCCCTGGAGGGCGATATTCTAGCACAAGGCCCGGTCAAGGTTGGGCGGCTGTTTCTGTTGTGGTGGGGAAGTGCGCCGAGTTGGCCGAGTGGTGGGGCTGCTCTGGTGGGATTGAGACATTGTCTGAGCTGGTCAGGCGCACGAGGCCCCACCCGGCGGCGGGGGTGTCATAGTGGAAAAGCACAAGTACGTGAGGATACCAAATGCCTAACAGTATTGAGGTCTTGAACATCCTGGTGTTTCTCATTCCAGGGTTCATCTCATCCGTGGTTTTGAACGCTCTTGTGGTGAGAAAGGGTGAACAGAAGGAACTTCAGAGAGTAGTGGAAGCATTGGTTTTTTCGATGCTTGTATATGCCATCTACTCACTCTTTGGTAGGCAGCCGGTATCTCCAGATTCAGAGAGTGTTCCCATATATGATCCATTGTCTCTGCTGATTTTGGTCGGCTTGAGCCTGGTTTTCCCGCTGGTAATAAGCTTGTTCGTTACGAACGACTGGCATATGCGGATCGCGCGTAAGCTTAGGATCACAAACAAGACATCGAGATCGTCTTTGTGGTATGACGTGTTCGCTGAACAAGGAAAATATGTCATCGTCTATTTCAAGGACGAAAGTCGGGTGTGTGGGTGGCCGAAGCATTACTCCGACGACCCAGAAGAACCATACATATTTTTGACAGATCCACTCAAGTTTAAGGACGGACAGTTTGTGGAAGCGGGTGTTCACGGTGTACTGATAACCCCAGGTCTTGAAATATCGCATATCGAGTTCGTTGACAGCTAGAGAGAGTCGAAGGAGGTGCAGGATGGGTGAGGAGGATAGACTTACAGAAAGCGTGTCGACTAATATAAAGAGTACGCAGGGGACCAAGCCGACACGTCCTAAAGTACTTCCAACGGAATCGTCGATACAACCGCCGCCTCGGCAGTCACAGCAACAGGGGCAACAACAAGGACAACAACAGTCGTCACAAAAGCAGGGCGAATAGGATTCTGACGACTTCAACCCCACCGAATGGATCACCACCGCTGAAGCGGCGGAGCGCCAGCGCCCAGCCGGGACGGCGCGGCCGCTGACCTGGGGACGGTGATTGGCGGCGGGGGCGTCGCGCACCGGCATGCGCTGGATGCGATTGAAGGTGACACACAAATCACGTGCGCCATCCAAGAAGCTGCAAGGCATTTGCCTCTGAGGAGACACAGCAATGACAGTCAAAATCGTCAGGTCATCCGGCAACTTCCTGCTGGTTGGCGGGCGCGGAGGCATCTCTTTGACCATAGACTGTTCAAAGCAGTTGGCAGGGTACAATGCAGGCCGCAACCTCTTGAATGCAGATTATGACTTGCTCGCAGGTTTCTCGGCCGCGCACGATGTTGACTCACTACTTCCCTCACTGATTGATTCGCTCAACACGCGTTACGGGCTTCAGCGCAGAGCGGTCTTCAACGGTGAGCGATTTGCTCCAATCCTCGCTCAGCACCTGGACGAGATACGGGCTTTGCCCGAAGCCAGCATAGATTCAATCGGCATCATCTGTAGCAAGTTCGAGGAACTCAGAGAAGCGTTTTCACAGGACTTGAAGCGCAGTTATCCGTTGCCGGATGTTAGTCTTTCAAAGTTGCTCCACTTTGTTCACCCTGTCTCATTCTGGATCCTTGACAGCCGTGTGATGGCAGTTCTGGAGTTCTGGGCGTATCCCGGGTCGTTTCCTGGGTTCGGACGCTTCCTCGACGATCTGTTCCGCGACCAGGAATTCGATGCTCTGAGAGCCTTTCTGGAACAGAAGAACTCTCAGCTCATCGGCAGTCATCCACTGAATAGCCTGCCTTGCTCTTTCCTCAAACTACTAGACAAAGTCCTATGGTTCACGGGTGACTAAGCACCGTCAGCGCGCTGGAGAGTCAACCACGGCAGAGAAGCGATACTCAACCCACAATAAAACACGGGAGGTAACTACTCAGGCTCGCGGCGGACGCGCCGTCCGCCGCTGGCAACGCGGGCGACACGCCTGCCTTGAGCGATGTTTTGAACCCGATCCGGGTCAGATTTAGTAACCGGAGACTGGATTTGACAATCCAGGCCGAGCGGCTGTGAGTAGTTACCATGGGAGAAACAAATGCCCGAAATCAAGGCCGGCCACATCGTCCAAGGTCCCCGCTGGCCCGAGCCGGTGGACGTCAAACTGGTAGAAGACTGGGGCGACTACGTCCACCTCGTCGGCGCGACCACTGGCTCCGGCGAACACATAGATCAACTCATCCCCCGCCAGGAACTGGCCCAGTTGCAGATCGCCCGGGTGGAGACCGACTTCACCGCCCCGCCCCGTGAGGTTTTCCTGGGCCTGGAGGCCCGCCGCTACCGCTTCGCCTCTCTCTACGACCCGCTGCTGGCGATGAACACCTCCAAGGTGGACCCCCTGCCCCACCAGATCGAGGCGGTCTATGGGTACGTACTGCGTCTGCCCCGCATCCGCTTCCTCATCGCCGACGACCCCGGCGCCGGCAAGACCATCATGGCCGGGCTGGTACTCAAGGAACTCAAACTCCGCCACCTGGCCCGCCGCATCCTCATCGTGGTGCCAGGCCACCTCAAGGACCAGTGGCGGCGGGAGATGAAGGAGCGCTTCGAGGAGACCTTCGTCGTCATAGACCGGGGGGTGATTGACGCCCTGTACAGCGAGAACGTCTGGCAGCGGGAGATGCAGATCATCACCTCGATGGACTTTGCCAAGCAGGACGACCTCCTTCCCTCCCTGGCCTCGGTCCACTTCGACCTGGTGATCGTGGACGAGGCGCACAAGATGAGCGCCTACCGCTACGGCAATAAGCTGGAAAGAACCGGCCGCTACCGGCTGGGACAGGTTCTCTCCCGCATCGCCACCCATCTGCTCTTTCTGACCGCCACACCTCACAAGGGCGACCCGGAGAACTTTCGTCTCTTCCTGGACCTGCTCGAGCCCGGTTTCTTTGCCACGACCGATATGCTGGCGGCGTCCATCCGCAACCAGGACAATCCCCTCTTCATCCGCCGGGTCAAGGAGGACATGAGGGACTTTGAGGGGCGGCCGCTCTTTCTGCCCCGTCACGTGGAGACGAAGCCCTTCGATCTAGGCCGCGAGTCGGTCGCGGAGAAGTACCTGTACAACGGGCTCTCTCGCTACGTGAGCGAGCAGTACAACAAGGCGCTGACCCGGGATCGGCACCGCAACGTGGCCTTCGCGCTGGTCATCCTGCAGCGGCGGCTGGCCTCCAGCACATACGCCCTCTATCGCTCCCTGGAGCGGCGCAAGAAGCGGTTGGAAGAACTCTTGAAGGGCGCAGAAGAAGTGCCTGCCCTGAGCCCTGTCGAAGGGCGCCGGATGGACGCAAGCAGCCTGGACTTCGAGGCTGTGGAGGACCTGAGCGAGGAGGAGCGCTGGCGGCAGGAAGAGATCTGGGAAACCCTCAGCGTGGCCGAGAACCGCCAGGAACTGGAGCGGGAGATCCAGACCCTGGAGG
>CAZZEX010000110.1:0-15201 GCA_964653285.1 uncultured Anaerolineales bacterium | reverse complement strand
AATTGTCAGAAATTCCTTTGTATCCAGCACTGCCCCGAAATATTGAGAAGATACGGTCAGCGGGTGGGTCGCGCCGTAAACGGCCGCCGCCGCTCCGGCAAACACCGCCCAGGTGATCCCAGCGCTGTCCAGCCGCCGGGCGACTTCTGTAAGCGTCAGAATCGTTTCTGGCCCGGTCATCTCTAACTCACCTCGTCGGGCCGCACTTCTGTGCCGGTGTTGGCGTGCAGACGGATCATCTGCGGCTCGCCGATCTCCCCCGCCTCGATTATCTCTTTGGCGCGCACGTGTGGTGGGTAGAAGACGAACTCACACGCGGCGACGGTCATCTCTGCGTGCAGGTGATGGGGGACCAGGAGTTCCACCAGATCAATCTCGAGGTCGGCCAGGATCCGCTGGTAATCGGTGTACACCTTGCCCACATCCCACGCTTTGGCGTTTGTCCGGGCGCGCTTGCGCCGGGTATCGCACACGGCGGCGATGCGGGCGTCCTCCCGCCCACGATAGCCCATCTCGTGCAGGTCAGAGATGCGGCCACAGCCGACGATGGCGACTCGGATCGGGTTCACCGCATCTCTCCTCGTAGTGCGTGTTGCGTCGCGTTTTGAATCACTGAGAGTAAGCGTTCAGAGGGTAGGCCAAACGTCGGTTGAGTAGCCCCGAAAGGGGCGTATCGAAACCACGTTTGGCCCGTGGGAGGTGAGATTCCTTGATTTCGATACGCCTTCGGCTACTCAATCGGCGGAATCTCGCCAGGGCCTGGACGCTTACATTTAAAGAAACCGGCTCTACGCGGATTAGTGGGGTGCTCAAAGCGGACGTGTCGTCCGCGTCCCACACCTGGAGGTAGTGCATTGTCTCGACCCCACATACGGGGACGGCACGTCCCCTTTGAGCATACGTACCCCGCGTTTCCACGTAGAGCCAAGAAACCTCGATTCCTCGTCCTACCATCCGTACTGCGGCGGCGTTTCTCCCCGGCTGACGACTACACGCGGGTGCTCCCTCGGCTCGGCCTGGGCTCGGGTATCCACCACCTCCACTTCAAACTCATGACTGTCCCCGTAATCAAAGACAGTCGAGTGCGACGTGTACCTCGGACTGATGCTGAGCGACAATCTTGGGGGGCGTGCTGCGTTTGCTCCACAGAAGCCATTCTCGCAAGGGATCATCACGGTTCACATCATTCTTCCCTGTCGCCTCAGCGTCTCTCCCAAGAACGGCCGCAATTCAGACGGTACGGCGACCAGCAGTTCGCCGTCTACCGTCGCCTCCACCAGCAGGCCGCGCAGCCGCAAGCAGCCCATGGCCGTCTCGGGTACGTGCCATTGCCAATACGGAGATTCCTCCAGGTCGTTTCCATAGGTAGCGTCGAAATCCTGCCAGGGCATGGCCCCGCCGTGCACCAGTACCTGGCGCAACGCAGCGCGTTCATCTTCGCTTAGATCGCCAACCACTCGCTCCAGATTGTCCGGGTCGCTGAGTTCTATGACGATCCGTTCGATCAACTCTGCCTTGCGCAATGCCGACCATCCACCCCAGCGCACGACCACGCGCGCCATTCCGGTGAGTGCGTCCTTGGTGTAGATGGATAGTGCCTCGGCGAGCGTCGGTTCCGGCGTGGAGAGTTTGGCCTGTAGCCGGGCGCGTTTAGCCTGGTCACGCTTGCGCTGCTGCTCCCAGAAGGACTCAAAGCCCGTCTGGAGTTGCGTGATCGAGGTAAGACGTTCCAGCAGGCTCTCGGCCGGCTCGTAGCCAGGCGATATCTGCAGCGCGGCCTGCAAAGTGCGGCGGGCCGCCTCGTATTCCTTCCGATGCACCAGAATGCGGGCCTGGGTATAGGAGTAGAACGCCATCTCCTGCGGACGAAAGCGCGTCGCGTTGGCCAAAGGCTCCAACATAGCGGCTGCCCCTTCAACGTCATCCTCGTCCAGGAGATACATGGCCAGGTTGCAACGCGGAAACACGTAGGTCGGATCTATCTCCAATGCCGCCTGGAACATCTCCCTGGCTTGCGCGTGCTCTCCGCGACGGGCATGGATCGTGCCCAGATTGTTGTACGCTTCTTTGGCGCGGGGTTCCGATTTCAACATGCGGCGGAACAGTCGCTCGGCCTTTTCGTAGTCGTTCCGCTGGAAAGCGCTCAAGCCTCGATCCAACAGGCTTGCCACATCCGGCGTATACTGCGTCTTGGGCTCGTCGGAAATCTCGTACTGGCGCAGTTGCACCTCCCGCCATTCTCCTCTACCCCACACGCGCAGCGTTTCATCTTGTGCGATTTCGCCCGCCTGCATAAGACTGATCAGCGCCTGCATGCGCACCTCGTCTTCGCCGGCCTGGCTCAACCCGAAGCGGCGCAGGGCAGCGCGAGCAGCTGGAGTGGCGACGGTCGCCAGGATCGCAACCCCGGCGTCGGGTTGGTTGTCTTCCCAGATCATCTTCTCTGCCATGAGGACGATTTGGGGAAAACGAGCGACGAAGCGCGCCACCTGGTTGCGAAATCTCTGGGGCGGCATCTCATCCTCGCGACTGACCAGTGTGACGAACTCGTCTATCCTTTGCATAGGCATGAGTTCGGTGCTGTGGAAATAGGGGAAACGCTTGGCCCAACCCGGCCCCGGTTGCCCGGCTTCCAGCGCCGCCAGCAACTCGCCGGCCCACGGCATGTTGTTCTGCAATGCCTTCAGACGGCGTCGCGCCGCGCGACGGCCGGTATTGGCTTCGGCGACGGCCAGGAATAGCCGTGTCTGCCAGGAGAATCCAGGCACTCCCTCCCGCCGCCCTTCCGATTTGGCCAAGGGGCGTAACAGGCGGTATACACTCTCGTCTTCGTTCATGCTGGCGGCCGCTTCCGCCATCTTGAGGCGCTCGCTATTCCCTTGTGGCATGATTTCCTTCAACTGCGCCCACAACGCCCGCGCATCTGCCTCTTGTCCCGTCCAGGCCAGGAAACGGATGGCATTGCTCAGCGCCTGGACATTGTCCGGGGCTTGCGAGAGAACCTGGCGTGCGGTGGCAATGGCCTTCTCCGGCTGACCATCGTAGAACAGGGCCAGGGAAAGGTTGTTGCGAGGTGGGGGCCAATCGGCCAGCAGCCTGATGGCCCGCTGGCTGGCGGCGATGCCGGCTGGAAAGTCGTTCTTGCGCAGTGCGCGCTGACTGTCCTCCAGGTGATGGAGGCCTTTTTCGACTTGTGCCCCAGGAAGTCCAAGAGCGTGTGCGGTTTCCAGAACGTCTTCCTCCAGCGCGGCCGCCGCCCCGCGCACTTCGTCAATCATCGGGATGTCGGCCTGTCGCTCTAGCACCTGGCGAAAGGCGTGCAGGGCATGCGCGTTCAACTCGAGTTCCAGGTAGAGTGAGGCCAATGGCAGCCAATAGCTTGGATCCCGGCTCAATTCCATCGCCCGTTCGTATCCTGCCAGCCCACCCCAGATGTCGCCAGCCTTGACGTGGGCGTAACCGACGTAATAGTGCAGATCGGCCACGCGCGGGTAGGACGCCAACAGTGGCTCCAGGAGAGCGATGGCTTCCTGGGTGCGGCCGCGGTCAATCAGGCTGTCAGCCTGTCCGAAGATCGCCTGCAACTTGTTTGTCGCCTGGCGATGTCGGTGCGACTTCTGCGTGGGCGGCGCGTGGCGCTGCCTCTTACGTTTACGTTTGCTCAAGATTGACCTCCTTAACGATGTTGGTGCACAACCCATCCCATCGGATCCGTGAAGGCACAGCCAACCACCCGACCTTACTCGATGGTCACCAGCACGCCGATATCGGCCCAGTTGTAGAGGGTCTCGGCCTCCTGAATGCCCAGTATGATGCAGCCGTAGGAAGCCGGCGAGCCCAGCGCCCCTGCCCACAATCGCTGGCCGCTGGAGAGGATCGGCAGGGCGTGAATGCCGTTGTAGGTGTCTCCGCCGGCACGGTAGACGGCTATGAAGTGAGGCATCCACAGGTCCCACTGACTGGCGTAGGCGTTTTCGTTCTTGTCGAGCACCTGGAACTCGCCGGTGTACGTGGGCGAACTTGCTATGCCCGTCGAGACAGGCCAGTCGGAGAGCAGTTCGCCGTTCTCGTAGACGCGCAGCCGCTGCTCGGCGATGCTGATGACGATCCGCTTGCCCGGCACGGGGGGATAGGGCCTCAAAACGTCCTCAGAGGGAATCGTCAACTCCTGACCAGCGTACAGCCAGTTGAGGTCAGTGTCGGGATTGGCCTCGGCGATGAGCCCGGGAGGCATTCCGAACCGGGCAGCGATGGTGGTGAGATCGTCGCCTGGCTGGACGACGCAGGTGCGCGGCGGATGCGTCAGGTGGAGTTCCACCGCCCCGCCCCCCGCTTCAAATACGTTCAGCACCTGCCTGGTGGCCTCTTCCAGCCGGAAGCCTCGGCCATCCCCCAACTCCGCAGCCAGGCTCGCCAGCGTCGCCTGCACGGCTTCTTCAGCGACCTGTATGCTGGGGCCGCTGCCATCCTCCATCTGCTCCACGCGCAGCCAGGTGACCACCGCGTCGCGCCCCAGCGTCCAGGCAAAGGCTTCGCCGGTCAGCCAGTCGTGGGTAGTGACATCCACCAGGGCGTTCAACATCTCCTCGGCCTCGGCCTGGGCCGCTTTGGTGTCGGCGAGGCGGGGCGGGACGACCTGAAAGGTCAGAGCGAACCGGTTGTCGGGACCCAGATGGGTAACGGTAGCGATGATGTTGTCCAAGGTGGCATCAACGTCCAGCGCCCGGCCGGGCTGGCCGGGCACGGCGATGAGTTCATCTCCCTCCAGGCGGAGTGTTGCGTCGGTGGAAGGTACGGACACTTCGGGGGCCAGTTGCTCCAACACACCACGCACCTTATCGGGATCAATGGCAAAGACAGGGGCGACTTCGTAGCGCCCCTTCTGCATGCTCAGAATACTCAGGAGGTTCTCCAGACCCTGGCCCGCGCGGCCCACGGCGAAGGCCGCCTGGACCGTGGTGTCTACATCCAGGCGCAGCCCCGCCTGCGCCCAGGGAACCGTCCAGGTACGCTCCCCATCGCTCAAGGTGAGCCGGCCAGCGTCGTAGTGGCTGAGGGCCTCTGTGAGACGTTGCGATGCTTCGCCAGGGGTGAGCCCGCCCAGGTCTACGTCCAGAACGTAGACGTTGGGGTATATGCGGGTCTCGTAGGGCGCTAGAATCACCTTCTGTACCCTCCAGGCAGAGAGGACGGCAATCGCTCCCAGCGTCAACAGCAAAATGACGACCAGGCGCGTGGACAGACGGCCGCGCCCCTGGCGGGTGGGGCTGGCTGCGTTATGATTTGTGTTCGCTTGCGCAGCACGATGCACGACCGACCTCCTGCGTGTGATAGAATGCCCACCAGGTTGATGCATAGCGCGGCAAAGCCGCAAGTCTGTAAGTTTGCAAGTCTGCGAGTAGCAGATCATGATTCTCGCGGACAACGCAAATGGACTCTACGCGGATTAGTGGGATGCTCGAAGCGGACGTGTCGTCCGCGTCCCACACCTGCCGGGTAGTGCATTGTCTCGACACCACATACGGGGACGGCATGTCCCCTTTGAGCATACGTACCCCGCGTTTCCACGTAGAGCCGATTTTAGCAGATTGAGTCGGACAACGCAAATCGGTTCTCGTCGCCCCGCCAGGGGCGACCGCATCGCACAGGTTGATATTGGCTCTTTAGGATTTCGCGGGGTGCTTTGAGCGGACGTGCCGTCCGCGTTTGCGCTGCTGTCTCCAGAGGAGCGCCCGCATTTCGGTTTCCTGTCGGCATGGGGGGAGATTGTGGACCGAGGTGGCTCATGAGCGGGGAATACGCCATACCCACTGGGGGCTGTGTGACGAAGAAGTGACGTTTTACGTGAATGAATACGCTTGGTTGCACTCTTGCGCGCTGTGTGATACACTCTATCTGTCACTGTCAAGTGTGGTGCGGGCGCTCTTGCGCTATCTTTTCAATAAACCGGGGTAGGGGCAGGTCTTGTACCTGCCCAAGAGGGCGACCACGAGGGTTCGCCCCTACATATTGAGATGATACCTCTTGCGCATATGTGATACGTAGTTCACCTATAGGAGCCTGCCATGCCGGTCGCTCCCGAAACAATCCATCATCACCTGTCCGATCTCCCTCGACTCCGCTCCCTCGACGCCGCCTTTGAACTCTTTGACGCGCTGGGCTACCAGTACGCCGGTGAACTCCCCCTCCCGATCCGCAACTGGCCCGCTGGCGTCCGGCGTCTTGTGAACCGCAACGCCGAGCTCCCTATCTACCTGGCCCAGCACCGCGATTTCCGCGTCGTCTACACCCACCTCACCACCGACCACCTCTCGCGCACCGTCGAGCGGCCTATCGTCGAGCACACCCTGCACAGGCTCCATCCCTACGCCCTGTTCGTCTTTGCCAACCGCGACCTGACGCTGTGGGATTTCGTCAACGTCAAGTACAGCGCCGAGGACGGCGCCCGCCGCGCACGCCTCCGCCGCATCCACGTCGGGCCGGCCGAGCGGCTGCACACCGCCGCCCAACGTATGGCCCTTCTGGCCATCCCTGCCCCCGACACCAGTGCGCTCGAACTCCAGAGCCTCCACGACCGGGCTTTCGACGTCGAGGAGGTCACCAAACAGTTCTACCGCGACTACGTGCAGGTCTTCAGCCAGTTGTGCGACGACATCGCCCGGCGCAATCCCCGCCGCAAAGCCGAGACCGAGGCCCAGGTGCTCCTCGACCGCCTCCTGTTCCTCTACTTCATCCAGAAGAAAGGCTGGCTCGACGACCAGCGCGATTATCTCCACCGCTACTTTCAGGCCCACTACCGGGTTGACCCGGATGGCACCGATTTCTACAGCGACTTCCTCTTTCCCCTGTTCGTGGCCCTATCTAACGAGGGCGTTGCCTTCCCCAGTCTGGGCGATGTGCCCTTCCTCAACGGCGGCCTCTTCGAGGTGGACGCCAGCGCGCCCCTGGCTGATCAACTGATCGTGGGCAACCGTGTCTTCTGCCAGGTGTTCGACGGTCTCCTGGAGCGCTACAACTTCACCGTGCGCGAGGACACCCCCCTGGACGTGGAGGTGGCCATTGACCCGGAGATGCTGGGCCAGATCTTCGAGAACCTGGTGCTGGGCCTGGAGCGGGGCCAGAAGACAGCGGAAGACCGCCGCAAGGCCACCGGCTCCTACTACACCCCCCGCGTGATCGTCCACTTCATGTGCCGCCAGGCGCTCAAGGAGTACCTGGCCGCCGAAAGCAGCCTTGACCCGGCCCGCATCGAGGCCCTGATGGGCGTCGGCCCGGCCGAGCAGTTGACGCCCGAAGAGGTGGCCGAATTGCGCGACACCATCGCCGAGCCGGAGGCCCGCCTGCTGCGCGCTCTCGTGGCGGGTGCGCGCGTGCTCGATCCCGCCGTCGGGTCGGGCGCTTTCCTGGTGGGGATGCTCTACCAGATGGTGGCGCTGACCAAACTGCTGGACGTGCGGTTGCGCGGCCAGAAGCGGGTGCGACGCCGCAACTACGACTACGACCTCAAGCGGACCTTCATTGAGCGGAATCTGTATGGCGTGGACGTGCAGCCCGAGGCGGTGCGCATCTGCGAACTGCGCCTGTGGCTCAGCCTGATGGTGGACTACGAGCGGCGCGCCGGAGAGCCCGTGCCGACGCTGCCCAACCTCAGTTACCGCATCCGCGTCGGCGACAGCCTCATCGAGCGGTTCTTTGGCGAGCCGGTGCAACTGGATCAACTGGCCGACGAGGCCATGGCCCGCCAATTGATTGACCGCATCCAGACCGAGAAGCGAGGCTATTTCAAGGAGCCCGACCTGTGGGAGAAGCAGCGGCGCGAACTGCGCATCCTGGGGCTCTTGTGCCAGTTGGCGGCCAAACTGGTGGGAGCCAAGCGAGGCGCCGTGCTGACCAGGATGTCGGCCGAGGTGCCCGGGTTGTTCGACGTCTTTGGGGAGGGGCTGCTGACGAAGAGGCAACTGAAGGCCAAGCAGGAGGCCGAGGCCGAACTGGCCCGCTACGACGAGATGATGGAGCAGGTTAAGGCAGTGTACGAGCGGGTACAGGCTATGCAGGCCGGTGAACTGCCCGCCGGGACCCGCGACGTGGATGCTCTCCGCACCCAACTGGGGTTGTCCTTCCTATGGCGGCTGGACTTTGCCGAGGTCTTTGCCGACAAGGGCGGGTTTGACGTGGTGATTGCTAATCCTCCCTACATCCGCCAGGAGCGCTTCTCCGAGCAGAAGCCGCTGCTAAGGGCAGCCTTCCCCGACGTGTACCACGGGGTGGCCGATCTGTACGTCTATTTCTACCGCCAGGGGTTGGCCCTGGCCCGGCCCAGGGGTGTGTTGACCTTTATCAGTTCCAACAAGTTCTTCCGCGCTGGCTACGGCAAGCCGTTGCGCACCTACCTGCGAGACAAGACCTGGTTGAAGACGGTGATTGACTTTGGCGACCTGCCTATCTTTGAGGCCACCACCTACCCCTGCGTGCTGGTGGCTTCCAATCGCCGTCCCGGTGATGGCGAAGCGACGGCTCAAGCGCTGAACGTCCGTAGTATGGCGACGTTGGAGCGTCTGGCCGGCGCTGTGCAGCGCGAGGGCTGGCCCCAGCCGCAGCGCAGCCTGCGGCGTGACGGGTGGGCGTTGGAGCGGCCCGAAGTGCTGGCCTTGCTGGAGAAACTGCGCCTCAGCGGGACGCCGTTGGGGGAGTGCGTGGGTGGGAAGTTCTATCGGGGCATTGTGACCGGGCTGAATAAAGCCTTCGTCATTGACCAGGCCACGCGGGACCAGCTTATCGCTGAGGACCCCCGCAGCGCCGAGATCATCAAGCCGTGGCTGCAAGGTCGGGATATCAAACGATGGCAAGTGAATTGGCCAAAGTTATACTTGCTATACGTGGGTTGGGATTGCAAGATTAGGCGTTATCCTACTGTCCTGGCACACCTCAAGCAATCCAAAAAGGCGTTAGCTAAGAGGCCAGAAGTCAGGGATAGACGCTTCCCTTGGTACGCTCTCAGCCGTTATGCTTCTCAGTACTACCTGGAGTTTGATAGACCGAAGATCGTATGGCCTAATTTATGTATTGAGCCCCGCTTTGCTTTGGATCTCGATAGGCGTTATGTCAGCGCTCCTGCTAACATTCTCCCCATTGCACTGGACAATCTGTTTCTAGTGGGCATCCTGAATTCATCAGTAACATCTTGGTTTATGAAGCGAATCGCGGCCGAGCGGGCAGGTGGTTTTCTCGAGTACAAGCCCATCTACGTAACTCAGATACCTATCCCGGATACCATCCCACCCCAACGCGCCGCCATCGAGGCGCTGGTGCGCGAGTTGCTGGACGCGGAAGGCCAGGGGCCGCAGGTAGCAGAGTGGGAGCGGGAGTTGAACGCGCTGGTGTATGGGTTGTATGGGTTGACGGAGGAGGAGATTTCGGTGGTGGAGGGGCAGAGGTGAGGCAACCTCGGCGGTCGCTGGAGAAACAGGGGTAACATTACAGGGATTGAGCAGACAGGGCAAAAGAATGTCGCCTAACACAACGTGCCCGAATCCAGATTGTCCCAACAGAGGGATACTGACGCTAGATGCGAATTCTATTTTCTACCTTGTAGAAGGGGCGATAGGATATGCCCAAGCCTTGTACCCAGACTTGACCAACGTTGGCCGGCTGCCTCACATCTTGGAAGAGCTTAATAGCTATTTGGAGACCATTAAAAGCTGCTGTAGCCTAGATGGGACACTCCATATCTCAGACCAGGTCTTTGATGAAGTTTCCCTGGATGATCGAAGGGAGATAGTCCGAAAAGGGCTCATACAGCTCAAGAAATACAACGAAGCAGAGCGTAGACAGATGCTGCAAGTTCTGCGGAACCATTTTCCCCAGCCGAGGGTAGTTTCTGAGCAAGAGATACGAGCGATGCGTGGGCTGTTCCCCAACCCTGAGATCTGTCCCCACGATAGGGATGCGAGCCTGATAGTGGTAGCATGTGATCTGGCAGCCAGTGGACAGCCAACAATTGTACTGACGAGTGATCCGGATTTCATCGCACCGATCAGGTGGCTAATGCAGCAAGGCGTTGTGACCCTTAGCGGGGGGCATACGTTTCCGACAGACCGAATTCTGAATCGACGCTATTTTCATTTTCTGCTGCGTTTGCACGACTGTTGCAACCTAACCTCGGACAAATACAAACCCCTGGCTGAAGTGTACTTCAATGCGCAGGTTCAGCGCCTGCCGGGATTGAGAAGGAATGATGTTGGCAGAAGGGTCACGAATGAACTACAGGAAATGTGGAAGATTCATACCAGGTCTGTGCAATACAAGGTCGCTGGAGCCTGAGCTTGCAAGAGAGCAGCTACTTGCCCAGAGATGATACGGAGGGATGAGCTATGTCAGAGTCAGGCGTGCAGCAGGGCACTCCGCGCCTCGGCACCTTTCTAAGAGATCTATCCATTGAGCTAAAGTCCAAGGATTTCGAGGAGATGAGACTGAGGTTGCTGGCCTTCGATAGGGTAGACAGCGTGCTTGCTTCCCTACGAGAAGAAGACGGCATTCAAGTCTATCGAGGTGCTGATGTTGTTGAGGAGTATGAAAGGAGCCGACGGGGAGAGGAAGTGCCCATCACACACTATACCCTGGATTATATCGTCAGAAAAGACAACGTCGAACTTCAGCTTGAAGTAAAGCTTCCTCCTGTGAACGGCTTCTACATAACCGGTCAGAGTGTTGAGCAGTACCACAGGATACTGGGGGCAAATTCAAAGACCGAAGAAATCGTGTTGGTTTGGGCTACAGAAGACCTAGATTCGATAGCTTTGGGCCTTGACGACATACGAAACTATTTGTTACATTGGAAACAGAAAGCAGAACCAATAAGGATTGCAAAGGAACAACTCGGGCCACTCAAAGAGACAATTATGGCTGCGTTTGAAAGGCACAGACCGATCTTTCAAAAACCGACAGATATTCGAGAAATGCGAAAGATCAAGTTTGACCTTTCGGAGGTGTTCTCCAAGATGCTTGATGCAAAGCTCGCTGAACTGAGGGACTCGGCTAAGAGAAGAAGAGCACGTGAAAGAATGCTAGCAATTCGGTCGATATCAGAATCTGATGAAAAGCAAATCCAGATCCTATTCTCTGATAGCCAGATGCAGGATTTAGAGTTCGACGACTTAAAAGCACGGATTGCAGCTATCTGCGAGAACGTAGAGCTAGAACAAGACTCTCGATAGGAGCAAGCCAATGATACGATCCGTCAGCATAACGAACTGGAAAGGCCACGAAGAATTGCACCTTTCCTTTGGAGAGAGGGTCAACTTCCTCGTAGGGCCAAACGGAATAGGCAAGACATCTATACTCGACGCGATTTGTTTTGCCTTGCTAGGTGATATTGAAGCGACTGCTATCTACCGGAGTTTGACCTACAAGGATTTGATCAGGAATCCCGAGAGGGATATGGAGATTACCCTTACCTTCTGTCCGCAAGGGAGGGGCGAGTACACCGTGAGGCGCACCCACTCGGCCCGTACCAACCGAAAGAGATGCACCCTTTCTTCGAATGGCACCGTTGTGACAAGACGTTGGGACGAAGCGACAGCAGAAATACTCAAACTGTATGACACCAGCGACTTGTTTCTTCGCAGAGTGGTCCTTCTTTCCGAAGGTGACACGTTCGCCTATTCTACTCAGCCTCCTGGTGAAGGGTTGACAAAACACATTGAGAATGTCCTAGGGATCAACCGTATGGAAAGTCTTCGGTCTAGTCTCAGGAGACTGCACAGGGATTTTGAGGCGGAAGCCAAAGGCTGGAGAGTCGAGGTCGAGGGAATGAGAGAATCGACCGAAGAGGATAGGAGAGAGGCTCAAGAGCTAACTGGTCAGCTAGAAGCCTTGCACGAGGAAAGAGATAGAATTTCTGAGAACATAGATACGCTGAACAAGCAAATTGGGTCCCTCGCCTCAGATATACAGAGAACAGAAAACCTCATCGCGCAAGCGAACTCAGTAGTGCAGGAGTGGATACAAACCTTTGGTGATCTACCACAGAACTACGAGTTCTTGGGTGCAATAGAGGCTTTACAGAAATCCCTGGGCAAGGAAAGAACTAGCCTGCTTGCGCAGAGAGACTCGCTCAGAGATGAACTGAGTTGGTTAGCTGCACAGATGGACTCACAAAGAAGAATTCTTGAGCTTGTTGAGCCATTAGAAAGAGAGCGCAAAGAGATAGCCTGCCCGGTCTGCAAAAGGCCGTTAACTGCGGAGATGGTGAGGAATATAAAGGATGAATGCCTCAGAATGCTCGCGGAGCTTGAGGGACGGAAAAAGGAGAAGCAGGCACAACTGCCCATCATTGAAACCAAGATCGATAACATTGATGCTAGATCACGAGCACTGGTTGGTATTGAGTCAAAGGTACGGCGCATCTTGGAACAGGAGCCAAAGACCCTTTCCATTCCTATCTTGAAATCTCACCTTGTAGAACTTGAGGGGCAGCGGAATGCCAGGCAAGAAGAGGTAGGGAAACTCAAGGGCCAAATCACTGAAAAGAACGAGCAAATACGGGTCAGAGAGCGAGAATCGACTGAACTGCGCAAGAGAATCGATGAGCAGGAAAGGCTGGAGATGATGCGTTCACTAACGTGTGCCACAAAAGGGCGGTATGTCTCAGAGCTCTTCCTCGAATCACTGACATCTGCCTTGGCGGAGCAACGCAAAACTCTGCTCGAACCACTAACAGAAGAGTTGTCTGCGATGTGGGGTGCTTTCTTGGACATAGACGTTGGAGTCGAGTTGAAAGACGATGCGCAGATCATGATGGTTGACAAGCAAAGCGGAACTAGCTTAGAATTCCCCCAACTGAGCGGGGGGGAAAAGACTGCCCTCTTGATCTTCACTCAAATACTGCTGTGCAAGTACTTCTCTAACACCGACTTCATGCTGCTAGACGAACCTCTTGAGCACCTTGACGCCAGAAACAGGTGGGCTTTGATCAAGTTTCTAGTAGATACGACAAAGCGTGGCTATCCCAAGCAACTCATTGTGACCACAATCGAGGAAACGCTGATCCGGGAGTATCTTGATGATGCGGAGATCAAAATAAACATTCTGTCCAGAGAACATCCTATGATAGAGGGCATTTAGCTGGCGAGGCAACCTGCAAGTCGGGTTGTATGGGCCAGGGGAGGGGGAGATTGGGGTGATAGAGGCAACGGATGCGAGCGGATAAGCGGATGAGGGCGGCGGTTATCCGATTATCCGTTTTCTATCCGCTGCGGGGAGGGAAGTGAGTCCACTGAAAGAGGCTTCAGTGCTCTCAGGGGGTTTCAGTGAGTCAGTGGTTCGGCGGATGCGCGCAGATTGACGCGCTGGTGTACGGGTTGTATGGGTTGACGGAGGAGGAGATTGCGATTGTGGAGGGTTTGGACCACGAATGACGCGAAAAGAGGCGGAAGGCGCAAAAGGGTTTCGTGCTTTTCGTGGCCTTTCGCCCGTTTCGTGATCCAGGCACTGGTGTATGAGTTGTATGGGTTGACGGAGGAGGAGATCGCAGTTGTGGAAGGGGTGAGAACTCGAAGAACAAAAGGAGAAGCCAATGAGTGAAGAGATTCGCTGCGAGGTCTTTCGGATTAGTTGGCCTGATTGGTCGCTGGTTACCGATGAGATAAAAGAGAATATCTGGCAAGTGATGAGTCAGCAGGTTGAGGAGGGAGAGCCTCCTAGCCGCAGAGGCTTCGTGGGCACGACTAGGTTTAAGGATATTATTGCAGGGTTCTTCGCCCACGAGGATCGCCGTCTGGGGGTTCAGTATGACAGGTATTGGAACAGAGAAGATAGAGAGGCTGCAGAATTCGAGCATCTGTTTTTCGCTTTGGTCCTCGGTCAAGCACAGGTAGTGCTTCAGCACAAGAGAGTGGGTCGCGAGTATGTCACAATCAATATGCCCGTAATGCGACGTCAATTCTTTGACCTACTGGGAGTAGTATTCCAGCGAGCTGGCTTGCCCAGTGATTGTGTCGTGCCACAACTGTTCCGTGAGGAACGTCAAAAGGACTATCTTATTAAGTAGGTAGTAGAAAGTTCCCTTCACTTTCTCGGCAGTGTGGCAAGGCCGAAAATACGCCAAAGTGGGCAAATTCCGGCCCAAATTAGGTCAAAAGGCCTTGTCTGGGCTCAGTTGATAGGAACATAGCCTCCAGCAAAAGTGTGACAAACTTTCTGTGACCTACTTAAGATTTTCGACACGTACCATACTGTACAGGTCTCAGTAGGCGATCTATTGGGCCGAAGGATCCCTGAGGACGTGAGGCTTTTCAATCCAGATATCGACAAGGATTCAGTCCTCAAGCAAGTGCTTAACAGCGACTATCAGCATATGGACGAACTTGAAGCGAGGGCGGGAGAACCAGAGACAGGAAGTGATCTCCGGACAGCGATAACGGTTAGAGCTGCCATACTCACTGGAGAACCTAGGGAAGTGCGGGCTATCGTAGGAGGACAGGAAAGAACATTCCGAAAGACTCAGCGAGAACGATTCTCTATGCAGTTTAGCACCGAGGCAGGGGAACCGATCCAGGAAGCAGATGTAGAACGATTGGTCAGAATCGTGAGAACGGAATACTTCATCCCTGAGCACTTGGTGCAGTCAGAGTTCAGTTTAGGCCCGCTGTTTGACTGGGGGGAGGATAAGCAGGATGCCAACGATGATTGAAGGTGCTGACCACAAAGTTGATGAGATTTGCGAGAGACTTGTTACGGGACAGCCGCTCGGCGATGAAACAGATCTATCGCTTGACGAGTTTGTTGCCTTGTACCAGAAGATTGGTCAACAGGTAAACATCAAACAACGGGTCGATATCGTGCTTCAAAATGATCGAGCCTTTGTTCAATTCACAGATTTGCCCCCAGGCAATGGCATAGTTTACGTAAAGTCAAAACGCCGTCTGATCCCTGGAGACTTTTCCCGTACGGTCGCCAATGCAGTCTTTCACGGTGATGTTCTCGCTAGCACGTTCAAAGAGCAAATCAAAGAAGATCGCGCTAACATTCTGATCGCTGGAGCTATCGGCTTGTTCTTTGTCTTCCTGCTTTTCGCACTAGGCAACTCTGTGGCCTCCACCTACGCGGGCTATCTAATCACCCCCGACCAATTTCCAGCTGCGGAAAGGGTGTCAAGCGACAATTAGAAATGGACATCGACGACAATTAAAAATGCCCATGCCG
>CAZZEX010000109.1:0-15672 GCA_964653285.1 uncultured Anaerolineales bacterium | reverse complement strand
TCGTGTGCGGAGGATGGAACGGCGGCGCTGGGAAAAATCGGGCAGCTAACTCATTGCTCACGTGGGAAAACGCCGTGGTGGCCAGGATGTCGCAGTACGCCCTTGTGCGAAAAAACGTGTTCTTCATTGCTGCAGCTGGAGGGGCTTTTTCATATCGGGCCTCCTTGGGTCAGTTTGCTGTGTATTCTAACTCAAGTTGGCCTCCAGTCCAGTTTTCACCCCACAAATCTGCGTAGACCCGCTTTTTCGTGCCTCATTGGCAGGAGAATATGACATCTTCGACAATCCTGTTAGTAGACGATGAAAAGGCCATCACTGACAACCTGGCCCCCTTCTTCGAGCGGGCCGGCTTCCGCGTCAGCATAGCCCACGACGGGGATACCGCCCTGCGCCTGGCCGCCGAGCGTGACGCTGACGTCATCATCCTGGACGTGCTCATGCCCGGTCCCGATGGGCGCGAGGTCTGTCGCCGCCTGCGTCAGCGGGGCGACTGGACCCCCGTGGTGATGCTGACCCAGGTGGGCGGCCCCGGCGAGCGTGCCCTGAGCCTGGAGGAAGGGGCCGACGACTACCTCAACAAGCCCTTCGACCCCCAGGAACTGCTGGCCCGCGTGCGCGCTGTGTTACGCCGGGCCCGGCCCGGCGTTCCCCCGCTCTCCGCCGCCCGGACCCTGCGCAGCGGCCCGCTGACCTTCGAGCGGCCCGCCCGCCGCGCGCTGCTCGGCGGGCGCGACCTGGTGCTGACGCCCCGCGCCGCCGCCGTGCTCGACTACCTGCTGACCCACCCTGACGAGGTCATCACCCGCGAACGGCTGCTCGACGCCGTGTGGGGCTGGGACTACCCCGCCGGCACTCGCGCCGTGGACACCCGCGTGGCCGAACTGCGCCGTGCCCTCGACGACGACCCCGCCGCGCCGCGCTTCATTGAGACGGTGGTGGGGCAGGGCTACCGCTTCGTCGGCCCCGTGGAGGTGGTGTCGTGACCCGGGGATGGTGGCGCAAGTGGTGGCCGCTGCTGGCGAGCCTGGCTCCGCTGGGACTGGGCTTGCTGGCGGCGCTGCTCTGGCAGGCGGGCCTCCTCCCGAACCCGGTGCTGGTGCTGCGCCTTCGGGCTGACGTGGGCACGCTGCTCCTGCTGGCCGGCGTGCTGCTGACGTTACTGGCGTTGCCCGCCGCAGCAGTCGGGATGCACGGTGTGCGCCGCCGCGCCCGCGACCTGGACGCCGTCCGCGCCGCCTGCGCCGACGACCGGCGCCGCTTCCTGCGCCGCCTCGACCACGAACTGAAGAACCCCCTCACCGCCCTCCGCGCCGGGCTGGCCAACCTCTCCGCCCTGCCCGCCGGAGCCGAGCGCGACGCCGCCCGCGCCAGCGTCGAGGTCCAGGTGGCCCGCCTGTCCCGCCTGGCGACCGACCTGCGCAAACTGGCCGAACTGGAACGCCGTCCGCTGGAGCGCACGCCCGCGGACGTGGGCGAACTGCTGGCCGAGGCGGTCGAACTGGCGCAGGAGACGTCTGACCGTGCGGTCATCCTGGCCCTGCCCCAGGCCCCCTGGCCGCTGCCGCCCGTCTCCGGCGACCGCGACCTGCTCTTCCTGGCCTGCCACAACCTGCTGGACAACGCCTGCAAGTTCACCCGCCCCGGCGACGCGATTGAAGTGCGCGCCTTCGAGGACGGGCGCTGGGTCGTCGTCGAGGTAGCCGACACCGGCCCCGGCATCCCGGCGGACGACCTGCCCCACGTCTTCGAGGAGTTGTACAGGGGCGAGAACGCCCGCGGGGTGGAGGGCAGCGGGCTGGGGCTGGCGCTGGTGCGCGCCGTGGCCGAACATCACGGCGGTAGCGTCAGCGTGCGCAGCCGCGAGGGAGAGGGTACCGCCTTCATGCTGCGCCTGCCGCTGGCGTAGACGCCGGCGGGACATCTGCCCAGCCCGTGTAACGAGATTGTTACATCGTGTGACAGGGTGGTTACAGGTCTGTCGCACGGTGTAACACGGTGTGTGGTATACTGAGACTGCCGCCGGAAAAGTCCGGTGAGTACCACGTATCGTGAGGAGATCGTTGGAATGAAACCACAAACCATTCTGGCCCTGGGAGGCTTGCTGGTGGCCGCCTGCCACGGCACCTTCGACCTGCAGATTGAGACCACACCGGCAGTCGAAGCGACCATTGCCGCGCTGGAGGCCGAGAATGCCCGGATGAGTGCGCGACTCACCCCCCCACCGGCGGCTCCCACACCCGTGGCATCTGCCACGCCGGGAACCGTCTCCACGATAGACCTCAAGACCATCGAACGCGGCCCTTCCGGCGCTCTCATCGCCCAATTGCTCCACGACTATGAGGGCATCGCCCTGGGCGACTGGGCACCGGATGGCGTCCACTTGCTGCTCTATGCCCCGGCCAGCCCTCTGGAAGGGCGCCGAATCCCCGACGTTGAGCCGGTGGTCGTGGACGTGGAAAGCGGAACCGCCTGGAGCACGGGAGGGACGGGGCCGTACCAGGACCGCTTCGCCTGGCTGCCCGATAGCGATGCCCTCTTCGTGGTCGGCGGCGAACTCTGGCGGGCGCAGGCCAACGGTGAAGGCCGGCGGTCGCTCACCGGAGCGATGCACGAGGCGATAACAGCCTTCATTCTGGCTCCAGATGGACATGCCGTGCTGGCCCGCGGCGAGCAACAGTACTGGCTTATTCCTGCTGGCGGCGGCACACCGCGAGCCGTGGCCAGTCTCCCCGGTGGCGATGGGGGCTGGAGTTGGTCCCCCAACAGCACCCAGGTGGCCTTGTGGCACGAGGACGGGCTCACTTACCGGGTGGACGCGACGATGGCCACTGCCACCCCTCTGGCCAAGACACCCATCGTTGGTGGCCAGCCCGTCCCGCCGATCTGGCTGGTGAATAATCAACTTTTTCTCAACGCGCCAGTCTATCCCGATAACGGCCCGGCCCTGGTGAGCCTGGAGGATGGAACTGTGCACGACGCCGCCGTGACGCTTGACCTGCCCAGCCCGGAACACGGCGACTATCGTTACCACGCTGCACCGGACGGAACGCACGTCACCATCACCGTAGCCGACCTGGACCAGTTCACCAACACCAACTACCTCTGGGACGTCGTCACAGGTGAACTGACCGAGGTGGGGCCGCCGGTGGATACCTTCACAGGGGGCTGGAATCCTACCAGCGGGCAGGTCGAGGTGCAACTTGGCGAGGGTGACGAGGAAGTGCTGGCCGTGTTGGACGTTTCCAGCGGTGAGGTGCGTCGCCTGGCAAAGCCGGCCTGGCCGCCGACGGTTTGGACGCCAGACGGCACTCACATCACGTTCGCCTCGCCCGAGGGTGAGATTTGGATCGTGCCGGCCGGCGGAACGGGTGAGGCAGAGCGACTGTTGCCATCCCTGGGCGAAAACCCTGTTCTGCGATGGTCTTCCGACGACCGGCGACTGGCCATCGCAACCGACCACCGCTTTGGCCCCTTCCACGGAAAGTTGTACATCGTAGAACTGATGCCGGTGGCCGGGGAAACGCTTGCTCCCGCTGGCCCAGAGGGCCAACTGGCCGTGCTCGTCGGCGGGCCGCCCGTGTCGCTGATTGACCTGGCCGGAGGGCCACCTCGAACCCTGGGGGCCGAGAACATGGCAACGTACGGGGCGCTGTTTTTCCAATGGTCGCCCGACGGCGAAAAGATCGTCTACAGCACCGATGCCGACCTGTGGCTGCTGGACGCAGAGAGCCGCGAGAGCCAGCAGTTGATCAATAACAGGCGCTGGGACCTGCTGCCCGCCTGGTCGCCGGATGGCGCGCTCGTCGCCTTCACCAGCCGTCCCCTGCTCCCGGACGAGAGCAAGACTGGCTGGGGAAAGGGAACGTGGGGCGGGCCCCTGGCCGTGATAGGCGCCAACGGCGCCGATTTCCGTATCCTGGATGAAGAGGGTAACGTGGCGGCCACGCCGAGCTGGGCTCCGACCGGCCAGCGCTTGGCCTACGCCGCCGACGGCGAGTTGCGCCTGTATGACCTGAACGCCGACCAGCGAACTGTGCTGATTCCATCAGACTTCGGTCTGGCCGACGTGTCCTACCTGGATGGCCCGGCCTGGTCGCCTGACGGGCGCTTCGTCGCCGCCTACTTCTCGCGCAGCGCCAAGTTGGCCGATTGGAACGACCTCGGCGCCGGCACAGCGCCGGACGTTGGCCAGGGCGTGCTCCTGCTCGACCTGGAAGCGCAGACTGCCCGGACACTCCTCGAATGGGAAGGGCCTTTCGCGGGTGCATTGGCCTCGCTCCGCTGGCAGCCCGGCGGGCGACTGCTACTGATCCAGGTACATGCCGCACCCCGTGTGGCAGGACAGGCGAGCCTGTGGCTGGCTGATCCAGATAGCGATGAACTGACCGCCCTGCCCGCGCCGGCTTACGACGCCGATTGGTCGCCCGACGGCCGCTGGATCGCGGCCATTGACCTGGACGACCGGGGGCGTCTGCTGTTGGTGGACGCCCGGCAGCCGGCGGCAGAGCCCATCGTCCGCCGCTGGCCCTACGGCCTGGAGGGGCTGTCCTGGCGTCCAGTCGCTGCGGCCATGCCGTAACCTGCGGTGCTTGAATCGTGGAGGTCGCGTATGCTGAACCTGAAACGACTCGTGATGCTTTCGATCGGGCTGGCCCTGGCCTTCTTGACCGCCTGCACCGGCATCTTTGACCTGGCGGTCGAGACCACACCGGATCCCGAGGCGACGCTGGTCGCGCTGGAGGCCGAAAACGCCCGCCTGGCCACGCAGGTGGCCGAACTAGAGGTGCAATCCAACCTGGGACGACTGGCCTACGTCCAGGGCGGCGACGTCTGGGTCAAGGAACTGCCCGATGGGGAGCCCCAGCGGTTCACCGACGATGGCCGCAACGCCACTCCGCGTTGGTCGCCCTCCGGCGAATGGCTGACCTTCCGCAAAGAAAACGACGTGTGGGTCATGCGTGCGGACGGTACCGGCGCTCGCCGCATTCCAATGGCCTCGCTCCGGGATTACGCCTGGTCGCCGGTGGCTGACCGGCTAGCCTATATTGACAGCCAGTCGAACCTGTATATCATCGAAGAGAACGGCCTGGCACAGGGCGAAGGACACGTGCTCCTCCGGCACGACGTTGAGGAACAAGGGCCTACCCTCACGGACCTGGCCTGGAGCCCTGACGGGCGACGGCTGGCCTACGTGCTGCAAATTGGCCAGCCTGAGGCGCTGCCGGACCACGTGGGCATCGGATACGTCGACTTGGAATCCGGCCCCCGCGAACTGTACGCACTTCCCAGCCCGCCGCAGGACGGTTTGATCCTGGCCGGTTGGACGCCCGATGGGCAGTCCATCCTCTTCTGGCGTGACCTGCTGTTCTCGGCCTCGGCCGCAGCCGACGGTCTGCCGCTGCTGCGCCTGCCGCTGGACGGGGGCGAACCTGTAGAAGTGGCCGACTTTACGCTGCTCCACCCCGACTTTTGGAGCGGCTCGCCCACTGGCCAACAGATGGCGCTGACCGTGGGGGCCGGACGCGAGACCTGGATCAACAAGCGCATCCTCCTGGTGGATATGGAGACGGCCGGAGGGGAATACCTGACCGGCGAGAGCGTGTCAGCCTTTTCCCCCGCCTTCTCGCCCGACGGCCGGCACATCGCCTACGTGGCCGCGCCCGACGTCGGCCACGTATGGGGCGGCGACGAGGCCAAAACCAGCGCAGCCCAGCGCCGCATCTGGGTGATGAATACAGACGGCTCCGATCAGCACCCGCTCACCGGCGACCCGGCCTACCGCGACGAGCAGCCGCTGTGGTCGGCGGATGGGACACACGTGCTCTTCGCCCGGCTGGACGAGGACGGGCGTGCGTCACTGTGGCTAATGGACGCGGCAGGCGGCGCGCCCGAACAGGTGGTGGACGAACTGACGCCAGCGCCGGAGTGGTTCGGCAACTATGGCTACATCGCCTGGGACCAGTTGTTCGACTGGTGGAGTGGTTCAGCAGGGCAGCCCGACGACCCCGCGCGCAACGCCGCTCCACCACCCACCGTTACCCTCATGCCCACACCCACGCAGTGGTTCCCGTCCGCTGCGACGCCTACACCCCCGCCTCCCCCAACGCCCACGCCCAGGCCGCCTGGCGGCGCCACGTCTACGTCCGCAACCGCCGTCGAGCCGCTGCCCGCCGCGCTCGTCTACCGCATTCCAGCCGAGGCCGAGAGCGAGATCCACGTCCTGGAACCGGGCGGCGCGGATCGCCGGGTGCTCACGCTGCCATCACACGCCGGGCATCGGGAAGTAGCTGGACACTATCTGGCCTACGTACTGGACGACGCCATCTACATGGTCAACCTGGCCGATGGCACCACGCGGGAGCTCTACGGGGCCTCTGGTCGTCGTACCCCGGACTTTGACCTGTGCTGGTCGTCAGATGGGCGCGTCCTAGCCTATGCTCTGGCCTACGAGGAGGCGGACGGCAGCCGCATGGTAGAACTGGGCACGCTGGACGGCTACCGGCAGGAGGTCGTGACCGTCCTGACGGCCCGCCTCGCCGGTCCCACGCCCACTCCACCTGCCATGCCACCCATACCGCCTGGTCCTGGCTTCGCCAACCTGCATCTGCTGGGCTTCGACCGCGCCAGCAGCACCCTCGCTGCCATACCGGTAGGTGGCCGCGAGAGCCACACCGGCGTGTGGTTGATTGATACCCTCAGCGGTGAGCGGCTGACGACCGTCCCGCTCCACCAGCCCGACCAGACTTCGGCCTTGGCCCTCTCGCTCGACCTGACCCACCTGGCCCTCTGCCACGTCGGCAGCGACATCGTCCAGTCTCGCCTGGAGCTGTACGACGTGATGGCGGAGGGCCTGACTCCGGCCGTCTACGACCTGCCGCCCCGCAGTCACGCCGTTGACTTGCGCTGGTCGCCGAATGGAGCATCCCTGGCCTATCTGCTAGCCGAGGGGCAGCCTGATCTGGCAGTCAGCCCCACGTCCGGCCTGTGGTTGCTGGATGTAAAAAACCGGATGGAGGTCCGCGAACTACTGCAACTGGAGAAGCCCGAAGCGCGGCTGATCGGATGGATGCCCGATGGGAAAGCGTTGCTGGTGGAGTGGCTGGACGGTCTCTCTCGCGAGCAGCAGCACCAACTGGTGGACGTCGCCACCGGTCAGGCGGAGGAGATCCTGCTGCCATCTGACGGCGACGTACTGGGCTGGGCATCGCTCCCGTAACCCATCGCCTGGACGTGGAACCTTGGGGCGCGGCCAGACGTCTTATGAGTGATAGGTAGGTAACGTTTCTGATGTTCGAGAAGGAGGTGCACGATGGTTAAGCGAGTTCGTTTGCTCATCGGAGTGCTCGTCGCGCTGATGCTGACCAGCACAGCGTTAGCCCAGGGGCCTGTCTGGCCTCAACACTCCGACCCCACCTGGCAGGCGTCGTATTGGAACAATATGGCGCTTTCTGGCTCCCCAGTGCTCCAGCGCAGCGAGGCCAGCCTGGACCACGACTGGGGAACCGGCTCTCCGGGTACCGGCGTCAACGCGGATCACTTCTCTGCGCGCTGGACCCGCTACATTTACGAGGAGCCCGGCACGTACCGTTTCACGGCCACCAGCGACGACGGGATTCGGGTCTGGATAGACGATGATCTGATCATCAACGAGTGGTACGACCACCCGCCGAAAACAGTCAGCGTCGAGAAGCACCTGAGTACTGGTCATCACCTGGTGAAGGTCGAGTTCTACGAAAACACCGGCGGGGCCGTTGCCAGGGTCTCGTGGGCGCCAACATCCGTGCCGATCACCAACTGGTGCGGCGAGTACTTCAACACCGTGACGCTCAGCGGCAGCCCGGCCCTGGTGCGCGACGACGCCGACATCAACTTCGACTGGGGCATCGGCTCACCTGCCTCGGGTGTCATAGGAGCGGACAGGTTTTCGGTCCGCTGGATGCGGGATCTCAACCTGCCGGCCGGTATGTACCGCTTCACCATGAGAGTGGACGATGGCGGACGTCTCTGGGTGAACCACCACTTTCTCATTGATAAGTGGCAGGACCAGGCCCCCACGACGTACACCGGTGACATCTACCTGCCCGGCGGCGCTATTCCGATCAAAATGGAATACTACGAGAACGGTGGCGGGGCCGTCGCCCAACTCTCGTGGGACCGCGTGGACACTCCACCACCGCCACCGTCAGACGCGGTGATCGTTGACGACACCGACGCAGGCTTTGTTAAAGGAGGAGCACCAGCCGGCTGGCGCACTGCGCTCGAAGGCTACGGAGGTCACCTGACCTGGACGCGCAACAACGACCGGGTACGGCCGAACTACAACTGGGCGCGTTGGTATCCCAGCCTGGCGCCGGGGCGATACGAAGTCTTCGCGTACATTCCGGAGCGCTACACGACCACCTCGCAGGCGCGCTACTGGATATCACACGCCGGCGGCTTCAGCCGGCGCATCGTGAGCCAGTCGGTCAACGGGAACCGCTGGGTGTCGCTGGGAACGTACCGCTTCCGAGGCACGCGCGCCGACTACGTCTCGCTGGCCGACGTCACCTTTGAGCCGCGTGTGACGCGCCTGATCGGATTTGACGCCGTGAAATGGGAGCCGCGCTAAGGTAACCGCTGGCGAATGCGGTCAGACATCCTTACGCTAGAGACACTCCCTTGGGAAGATGGGGAGACGTCCGTTTTCACTTGCCAGTTCGGCAGTATGGCAAATACAATTCGAGTGGAGGGAAATGAAATGAGAAATCGAATATGGAGTCTCGTCATCGCCGTCATCGTTGCGTTGGCTGTATTGAGCTTCGGGCCGGCAGCGACTACGGCGACCGCTCAAAGCGCCTGGTACGCCGAGTACTTCGCCAATCGCGACCTCAGCGGCAGCCCGGCGCTCACCCGCTACGACGACACCCTGCACTTCGAGTGGGGTACCGGCAGCCCCGGAGACCCCGTCCCCTCCGACAACTTTTCCGCCCGCTGGACCCGCGACGAGTGGTTCGAGACCGGCACCTACCGCTTCTCCTACCGCTCCGACGACGGCATCCGTATCTGGGTCGGCAACACGCTCGTCTTGGACGACTGGCGCGACCGCTAGGCCGCCTGGTCCTCCGTGGACCACGTCATCTCCCGGGGCACCCACCGCGTGCGCGTCGAATACTATGAACACGACGGAGGCGCGGCCATTCAGGTGGGATGGGAGCGGGTCAGCGGCGGCGACACCTGGCGGGCCGAGTACTTTGGCAACCGTGACCTCTCCGGCGCGTCGGTCCTGGTGCGCTACGACCCGGCCATTGATTTCGACTGGGGCAACGGCAGCCCCGACTCCGCCGTCCCGGCTGACAACTTTTCCGTGCGCTGGACGCGCAGCCTGGGCTTCACCCCCGGCACCTACCGTTTCTACGCCAGTTGCGACGACGGCGTGCGCATCTACGTGGACGGCAACCGCGTCGTGGACACCTGGCGCGACCAGAAACTGCCCAACACCTCCTGGGGCGACGTCACCCTCGCCAGCGGCCTGCACACCGTCGTCGTCGAGTACTACGAGCACGGTGGCGAGGCCAGCGCCCACGTGTGGTGGAACAGGCTGGGCGCCTTCAGCGGTTGGGAGGGCCGCTACTACGACAACCCCGAACTGCGCGGCGGCCCGGCGCTGATCCGCGACGAGACCGAGATCAACTTTGACTGGGGCGAGGGTGCTCCCGCCGATTGGATGCCCAGCGACAATTTCTCCGTCGTCTGGACGCGCGACGTCTACTTCACCCCCGGCTACTACCGCTTCAACATCCGCTCCGACGACGGAGCGCGCGTCTGGCTCGACCAGTCACTGATTATGGATTTCTGGGAGCCGATGGACTACGAGTGGCATTACGTGGACGGGACCTACCTGGCAGGCACGCACGCTCTCAAGGTGGAGTACTTCGAGCGTGCCGGCGGGGCCCGCATCCGCTTCTGGTGGGAGCAGAGCGGTACCCCCGCCCCTCCCTCTGCGCCTACCTCCGTCCCTACGCCAGTGGTCACTCCCGCCCCCGGTATGCCCGGCCCCTGGCGAGGGGAGTACTTCAACAACCGCGATCTGAGCGGCTCGCCCGTCCTGGTGCGCAGCGACAGCGCCGTGGACTTCAACTGGCGTTGGGAGGCCCCCGCGTCGGGGGTGAACCGTGACGACTTCTCCGTGCGCTGGAGCGGCGACTTCCCCTTCGAGAGCGGTCGCTACCGTTTCACCACCACCACCGACGACGGCGTGCGGCTCTACGTGGACGACCGGCTGATCATCAACAGTTGGCGTGCTATGCGGGGCACGCGCACCGGCTACGCTACTCTCTCGCAAGGGAACCACACGGTGCGTCTCGAGTACTTTGAACGCACCCAGGCCGCCAAGGCCAGCGCGACCTGGCAGCGAACCGGCACAGCGCCGGCGCCGACCCCCACACCAGGCCCCGTCGCCCCCGGCGACCAGGGCGCGGGCGGGCCGTGGGACGTGGCCTACTACGCCAACCGTGACCTCTCCGGCAGTCCAGCCCTCACGCGCCAGGACGCGGCGCTGGACTTTAACTGGGGCCGGGGTTCGCCCGATCCCGCCGTGCCCGCCGACAACTTTTCCGCCGTCTGGACGCGCTCAGTAGAGTTCGGCGGCGGGCGTTACACCTTCACCACCTACTCCGACGACGGCGTGCGGCTCTACGTGGACGATCAACTGGTGATTGACAGTTGGCGGCCTATGCGTGGCTACCGCAGCGGTACGCTCAGCCTGAGCGAGGGCACACACACCGTGAGGCTAGAGTACTTTGAGCGCACCGGCGTCGCGTTGGCGCGTCTCACCTGGCGCCGCCGGTGACACAATGAAGCCTCCGCCTGCGGCGGGGGTCAGGTCACCGCTACGCCAAGCATGAAGTAGCTCTGGAGAAGAAGATATGCTGTACAGCAGGCAAACAATTCTAACCACGCTCATCGCGCTGGTGCTGGCGGCTGTGCTCACAGCGTGCGGCAGATCCGGTGAGCCTGTCGGGCCGCCCGGCGGAGGGAACAGGAACGAACCCGCCAGTGAGGGAACCACCCTTGAAGGTACAGAGTGGGTGCTCACGTCACTGAACGGCAACAGCCCCGTGGAGGACTCTACTATCACCCTCGCCTTTCACAACGAGGACGAGATCAGCGGGAATGCAGGTTGCAACTACTACGGCGCCCGCTATATCAGCAGCGGCAATGACTTTAACATCTCCGCGCGGGGCATTGATAAGACGGATATGGACTGTAACGTGCCGGAATGTGTCATGCAGCAGGAGAATGCCTACTTTGAGGCCCTGCGGAACGCTGCTACCTATTGGGTGATGGGTGACCGCCTGGAGATCAAGAATACTGCGGGCGAGACGATCCTGACGTTCGCCATGAAGGAGGAACCCTCGATAGACCCCGCCCTCGACGACACCGAATGGGTGCTTACCTCGCTGAACGGCAGCAGTCTCCTCGAAGGCTCCAATATCACTCTGAATTTTGCTGGAGGGGAAGTCGGCGGGTTCGCGGGCTGCAACGCCTATGGCGGTGAATACACAGCGGCAGACGAGGGCACCCTGACGATCGGCGAGACGATGATTACCTGTCAACTCTGCCCGTCGCCTGAAGGCGTCATGCAGCAGGAGGATGCCTATACCGAGGCGCTCAGGAACGCTGCTGCCTATCGGTTGCTGGATGGTCGCCTGGAGATCACCAATGCCGCGGGCGAAACGACCCTCGTTTTCGCGATGAAAGAGAACTTCCTGATGGACCCCCGTGACCTCGTGGGCACTGCGTGGCAGCTCGTCTCGATGGACGGCCGCAGCCCTGTGGAGGGATCAACCATCACCTTCGCCTTTCACGATGAGAACCAGAACCAGGTCAGCGGATCTGCCGGGTGCAGAGGCTACGTTGCCACCTACGAGGCCAGCGGGGACGACATCAGGTTCTCCTGGCTCGCGATGATGGGGGACATCTGCACCGGGCCGGAATCGCTGCTGGAGCAGGAAGGGCAGTACACCACGAGCCTCGGGTGGGCGACCAACTACCGCCTCAGCGAAGGGCAGTTGGAGATCCTTACCGCGCGGGGTGAGGTGCTCGTCTTTGAACCGCTACCAGAGGACGGTGATGCCAGCCTGGAGGGGACCACCTGGGTGTTGACCGCCTTTATCGAGGAAAAGACGGCCGAGGGGATGGACATACCTCTGCTGATGCCCACGGATGTATTGGCGGAGACCAGGATCACGGCAACCTTCGAGGACGGCTCGGCGAGCGGGTCGGCGGGCTGCAACGCCTACAACGCCACCTATACCTTGCATGGCCCTTTCCTCACCTTTGACCCTCCCATCGCCACAGAGATGGCCTGCAGCGGCCCGGCAGGCGTCATGGAGCAGGAGCAGCGCTACCTGGGCTTGCTCGATGATGCGACCGCCTACCGCATCTATGGCAGCCAGCTCTGGCTGGAAACGGGCGACGGGCGAACACTGGTCTTCACTGCACAGGAATAGATGAAGCGACCATTCAAACCCGTTGCTGTCTTGCTATCCGCTGCTCTCCTCACCGCCTACGCATTCTCGCCGGCCGCGGCCGTCCGCAGGGAAAAGGAGGCAAATTGAAGAAGCACAACCCTCACCCTTGGTTAGGCGGGCTGCTCGTGGTGGTGTGGCTGCTGGCCGGCTGCACACCGGCCACGGTGATGCCCACACCGTCGCCAGGCAACACGCCGGCTCCAACCGCTACACTACCACCGACCAGAACACCTACACCGGTGGCCACGGCGGCGCCAAGCGAGCCTGATCAGTTACGTCGCGTTCCAGCATCCGATGGCCGTTGGACAGCCGTGGTCAATGAGACCGCCGGCAGCCTCGACCTAGAAAGCGCAGAGGGCGAGACCCGCACCGTTTTCCCTGCGGGCAGCACCGTGGGCACAGTCAACTGGTCGCCCGACAGCCGCCACCTGCTCGTGGTACGGACCAACTGGCTGCCTCCTCAGCCTCGTGCGGGCGTCCAGGCCAGCGGACCGGTAGAAATCTGGCGGGTTCGCGTCAAAGATGACCGGGCTGAACAACCCACTCTGCTGTTCCAGCCTGTGCTTCAGTCAGGCTCGCAGCACGCCGTTACTCCTGAGCAAATCGTGCTGGGCCAGTGGTCGCCGGACAGCCGCTACGTGCTCTTCTGGCTCGGCCCACTGTCAGCGTCCATCCTGGCCGACGGACTGGCGCTGTGGGTGCTGGACGTCGAGACAGGCCAGGTCACTCCTCTGGCTGACGTGACCTTACTCAATCCCAGGTACCAGAGCTGGGCGTTGGACGGCTCCGCCCTGGTCTTCACCGCTGGTGGGTATCGCTCCGCCCAGGTGAACAAGTGGCTCAACCTGTTCGACGTATCCTCCGGCCGGGTCACGACGGTGGTGAGCGAGACCGAACAAATCCCCGGCATCGTCGCCTGGTCGCCCCGGGGTGACCAGATCGCCTACGCTGCGGTGCCGGCCGCAGAGACCGGCCCGGACCTGGCCGACTGGATGGTCTTCGAGAACGCCGCCATCGCCGGGCGGCGGGTCTACCTGCTGGACCCGGCGACCGGCCAGCACTGGCGACTGAACGACACCGAGACTTTCCAGGACGCCCCCACCTGGAGCGGCGACGGTGCGATCCTGTACTACGTCCAGCGCGAGGAGGACACTATGGCGCTTTTGGCCGCCGACCCGGCCACGGGCCAGGCCCAGGTGGTCAAGGGCTCGCGCCGGCCCGCTCCTGGGGCCGTGCGAACAGTGTGCCTTCACGGCCCTTGAGGGAGATGTGACCTCGCTGGATCCCCCCACGCTGATGGTGCTGCATGAGAGCGGGGCAGCCGATCCCTTCAACCCCACACTGCCGCTGACGGAGGTATATACCGACACCCACCTGGGCATCACGATCAACTATCCGGCCGGCTGGGCAGCCGAGCTCGGCAGAGACACTGACGCGTCGGCAGTCTATCTTCAGAACTTCCATAACGCCGACGTTTTCGAGCCGCTGACCGGGAATGATCCATCGCTCTATCGCGTGCGACTGTATCCCACTCCGACGGAACACGTCACCACATTGGAGGAAGCGCGAGCTGGTTTTGGCCCCGTGGCACAGGAACAGGACATCGAGGTGAACGGCTTGCCTGCGCTGCGTCTGGAACCTGGCGGATGGTCGGTCATGCGAGCAGGGGTGTTGGTGCAGTTGCCGGACCGGGTCTTGCTGCTTTCCACCCGTCAAGACCCGGCTCTGTTCGACCGGATGGTGGAGACCCTACGGCTTCTTGAGGATGATTGAAGGAGGCGCTATGATGGCTAGAATCTTGAATGGATCACTTTTGCTACTGTCGCTGTTGTTAGCGCTGCTCCTCGCCGCCTGCGGCAGTTCTGGGATGAAGCTACCCACGGCAACGCCTATGCCCATCGTGATTGAATGTGCCGGTGATCCCACCTGCGTGAACGCCTTTGCGTTGCTTGAGCTATGGGGACTGACATCGCTTGGAGAGATCCAGCGCCAGGTCGTCCGCCTGCCAGATAGCCTGCGGATAGTCGAAGGTGAACCCCCATGGGGAATCCGGGACGCGCTCTCGACCGACGTTGGCCTGAGCCTGGAACCTTACCTGAGCCAGGACGTGACATTGATGAGGTTCCGCGTCGCACGGGAGGATGTGGTGGATTTGCGTGATGAACTGGCAAGTATGGCTGACGCAGAGTTCGCAGCCACGGTCGTGTTGCATCAGGACGAGCCCATCGGCGGGTGGCTGTACGCCCTGGAAGCCACAGGCGTCGGATGGTCTTTGCGCGGTCGCACACTGGAAGAAGTCACCGGCTATCCCAACTACCCATCCTGGCTGGCCCAACACCAGGCCGCCTGGCCCGTGGAAAGCCAAGACGCCGCCTCTCGCACCCCCACACCCACGTCCGTGCCCAGCGTCGTTCCATCGGACTGCGCCGGTTTCGGCCGCCCGGCCCTGGTGCTGATCCCATCGCCGGCGCAGCGCACCGATCCCGCCAGCTTCACCCTCACCAGCCCGGATGGGGATGCGCGCTGTACCCTGACCCCGGCCGGCGTTCCCTGGTCATCCGAGAGGTGCCAGGTGGTCGGGGAACACATCTACTACCGGTCCGATATCACCGCCGCCGAGGCTACCCACGTTCTTGACGCCCGCAGTGGCACGTTGGAACGCCTGGATTTCACCAGGGCGCCGGGCTACCAGTATGGCGACTTCCTCGTCTCCCCCGGCGGAGACCGGATCGCCTGGAGCGTCGGGCAGACCGGCGTTGGCACCAGCCGTAGCACCCTCTTTCTGGCGCGCGTGGACGGCAGCGAACAGCGTAAAGTGCTGGACGAGCACTACGACGACCTGTATCACATCCTGCTCGTCGCCTGGACGCCTGCCGGCGATGCGCTCTTCTTCGCACGGCGATGGCTGGTCGTTGAGGGAAACGGCGGGGTGCTCCCGACATTCCAGGGCCGTTACGGTAACCTCTACCGGCTCGATGTGGAGACGGGCGAGGTCAGCACAGTCATACCCCTGGACGAACGGCCCGACTGCTGGTTCTGCGTGGCCGACGTCTCGCCCGACGGTCGCTGGGTGGCCTACCACCACGATGACGAGGACGGTACGCTCGTATCATCTCAATAAGTTGGGGCAGGTCTGTTGGTGATGGTGAAATGCCTACCC
>CAZZEX010000108.1:0-16056 GCA_964653285.1 uncultured Anaerolineales bacterium | reverse complement strand
CAGCGCCTGCTGCGCCCGCGTCGGATCGGCGTTGACCGTGTACTCGTCCGGCCCGTAGGCCAGGACGATCTGGATGTTCTCCGGCAGCGTGCGCTTCAACAACTCGACATGCTCCTTCAAGAGCGGCGACAGGTCCAGTGGTCGCCGTTCGAGCACCGCGCGCCGGCTGAAGTCCAGGATCTGCTGGATCAGGTTAGTCGCGTGCCGGGCTTGTCGGTTGATCGTGGCCAGCCACTCGCGGTTCCGGGGGGACACGTCTGGCGTCTGTGACAACATCTGGGTGTACAGGACGATCACCGCCATGATGTTGTTGAAGTCGTGGGCGATGCCAGCCGCCAGTTGGCCCACGGCGGCCAGTCTTTCTTGTTGCTGGCTGTAGCGTTGGATTTCGCGCTCCCGGGTCACGTCCCGGATGACCAGCACCCATCCTTCGGCAGGCTCAGGACAGGCCCCTTCGGGCGTGGGGTCGGTTTCCAGCGGCCGGGCGATGACCTCGAATCGGCGGCCGTCCGTCGCTACTTCGTGCCACAGTCCCTTAGGAGGCGAGGTCAACAGTTCCGCCAGTGGGCGGTCGCCCAGGTGGGTGAGCGTATCCCCCACGCCGGCCCCGGCCAGGACGGCCAGGTCTCCCTCTGCCACCGGGTTGGCCAGGATGACCTGCTCATCGGCATCCAGCAGAAGCATCCCTTCCGGCACCGTGTCCACAATCTGCTGCACCTGTTGGGCCTGCTCGTGGACCTGTGCCAGCAGGCGGTCCCGCTCCTCCTCTGCCTGCTTGCGCTCGGTGGCGTCTCTGAATGAACACAAACCCGCTACCTTCCCCTGGTATTCAATTCTTGTACCAACACAGCTTACCCATTTTTCCCTACCGCTCTTGGTGATTGTCCGAAACTCGTTGACCTGCCGCAGATCTTTTTCAAACATGTCTTCTGCAATAGTCCTGAGAGCCCGTTCTCTATCGTCTGGATGAATGTAATCAAATAGATTGATCTTACATACATCCTCTACAGAATCAAATCCGTAGATTTGCGCAGTGGGTTGATTAGCAAGCACTATCTTCATCGTTTCGGCGTCAATAACAACCAGACCATCAATCGTGCTCTCGAATAGGACTCTATAGTTATGTTCGCTTTCCCGCAGCGTCTCCTCCGCCCGCTTGCACTCGGTCTCTGGGGCTTCCAGCTCTGCGATCCGCTGGCGCATTTCTGCCAATTCGTTTATGAGTTGCTCTTTGGTCTTATGTTCATCTTTCATCTCGTGCACCTCCCGATGGCCCAAGTGCACGCGGCCTCCACCGGTTTGCCGATCCTTTCACCGGAGGGCCAGGTGCAGGCGAAGTGGCTCTTTCCGCTTGGCGCTGTGGCGCAGCCTGCGGACCTTTGCGGAGTGCACTTTCCAGGATGCCAGGTCGGAGGGGGAGCGGGCCACCCGCAGATATCGGGCCTGGATCCTTATGGCTGTCAGACACCTGTTTCATGTTTCACGCCTCGCGTTTCACGCCAAGCCAGGCAGTCAGCCAGGGTGTGGCTTCTACTACCGGTCACTGATCAGCAACTGCATATAGTCCCCGATGTCGGCGAAGTCCTCCAGCGCCCAGGTGGCCTCGATCACCTGCCTCTGCTTCTCCGGCGTGAGCACCGCCGCCGCGTTGGCGCGGAACTTGGCGACGATGTCGTCGTCACTCATCGGGTTCTCCGGGCTGCCCTTGGCGTGGTCCACCTGCTCCTCGTAGACCTCTCCGTCGGTGGTGGTGATGCGCACGATGGCCCGCTTCACCGCCGGAAAGAGCGCGTCAACCCCCGGGTCGGCCACGACCTTGATCTTTGGCAGAAGCGCCCAGATGCGCGGGTCGCGCAACTTCTCCTCCTCGAACGAACTGGGCAGGACGTTGCCATCGGCGATGGCGGCGGCGATGCAGTAGGGCAGGCTGTGGTCGGCTGTCTCCTTCGTCGTCGGCTGGTACTTGGAGGGGTCAGAGAGGATGTCGGCTCCACGGGTGGTGGTGCGCACGTGCACTTCAGCGACATCCTCGGCTGTGATACCGTGGGCGCGGCATAGGTTCAGCCCGGCAGTGATGGGCTGGTGGGTCAGCGCCTCGGTGGGGAAGGCTTTGTAGGAGCACTGGGTGATGAGGAACTTCTCCCCTGGTTCGACTGCGCTCACCACAGGTGGTTCGACTGCGCTCACCACGGGCAGGCCGTCCAGTAGCGCACCGGTGGACCACTCGACGTTGCTCAGCACCTCGTACAGCCCCTCTTTGCCCTCGATGACCTCGACCGGGCCGGTGTAGCCCTCGCGGGCCAGGAGCGCAGCGCGCACGCCGGCCTCGGTTGCCATCGGGTCGGCGGTGTTCTTCATATTCGTCAGGTGACCCGCCACGACACCGCCGAGGGTGAAGTGGGAACTGGCGGAGATGCCAGCCGCCGCGACCGTCTGCTCCTCGCTCAGGCCGAGCATACGGGCGGCGACGAAAGGGGAGACGAACTGCGTCAGGGTGGCGTGGTGCCAGCCGACCTCGCGGATGCCGGGGGTGGCGGCCAGACACCAGCGCATCTCCAGTTCATAGGCGATGAGGATGCCGACAAGGACTTCCCGCCCGTCCCGATGTGCCACTTCCCCGGCGGCCAGCGCGGCGGGGATGACGTCGGAGGGGTGGGAGGGGTCCTGTTCCCAGAAGATGTCGTTGTAGTCCAGTGCCCGCACCAGGAGCGCGTTCATCAGTGCGGCGTTGACCGCGTTGGTGCGGTGGTCGCTGCCGATGACCGTCGCTTCCTCCGTGCCGCCGAGCGCGACGACGTAGCGGTGGGCGGCCTGCATGTCCTCATTTAGTACGGCAGCCAGCGCGCAGCCGACGGAGTCAAGCAGGAAGCGCTTGGCCTCGTGTACTGCGTCGGTGGGGGCGTCTTCGTACTGCAGGCCCAGGGCGAACCGGGCCATTGTGTGGGTGATACTGTCCATCGGTACCTCCGTGTGGGTGAAAGGTAGTAAGGAGTAGGTAGGGAGTAATGCAGCATCTTCCCCATACTTCCTACTCCGTACTCCATACTCCTTCTTGACGTTTCGTGAAATCTGAGTACACTACGTCCATTCTTCTCTCGGAAAGGAGTCTTCTATGCACCAGTATCGTGCCCGTCAGTTTTTTGCCCGTATCCTGCCCGCCAGTTGGGTACCCTATGTGCTGCACCTTCGCCCCCGGGCCTGGGCCATCGTGACCGCTCACATGTCGGTCGGCTTCCTACTGGCCATCGGCCTCGACCTCTCCGGCGACCGTCTGGCCTGCTGGGCGCTGGCTGCGCTGGTCTGGGGGATACTGGGCAACGGCGGCACGCTGGCGCTCAACAGCGTCTTCGACAGGGACGAGGGAGACATCGGTTATTTGGACGATCCACCTCTCGTTCCGCGCTATCTGGCTCCCTTTGCCCTGGTCCTGACAGCCCTGGGCATCCCCATCGCCCTGGCGCTGGGTTGGCGCTTCTCCGTCGCCTACGGAATCTGTGTCGTGATGTCTCTCCTCTACTCGGTGCCTCCCTTCCGTTTCAAGGCCCGGGCCGGGCTAGACATTCTCATCAACGCTACCGGCTTCGGCGGGCTGACCATCTACGCTGGATGGGCTGCCGCTGCCCAACCCCTGGTGCCCCCCATCGTCAACGTGGCCGCGGCCTTCTTCTGCTTCTTCGTTGGCTTTTATCCGCTGACCCAGATTTACCAGATGGAGGAGGATGCCGGGCGTGGGGACTATACACTGGCGCTGGCTTTGGGCAAGCAGAACGCGCTGCGCCTGGGCATCCTGGGCGTGGGAATGGGCTTCGCCTTCCTGACCCTGGAGGTGGTTCAGCGGTATTGGGCCTGGCGGTCGGCGGGGCTGGTTCTGGCGCTGCTGGCCTGGGTTGTGGTACTGATCCCCTGGTACCTCCGCCGCCAGCAGGCGGACGTGGCCTACGAGCAGCGCGGCTTCTACCGTGCCCTCTACGCCTGGGCTCTCACCGACATAGCGGCCCTTGTGGCGATGATGCCGCTGGCTTGATGTCTGAAACCAGGTTTTTTCCTGAAAACCTGGTTTCTGGTTCTGAACCGCCTGCTGTCGTCTGCGCGGGGTGCCCATCGTCATCGTCCAGAGGTCGGTAGTGCAGATACTCTTCGTAAGTCCATTCCCCCCTGTGGAGGTGGCCATGTAGCCCCCTCCGTGGCAGAGGAGGTGTGCCGGGGCGCTACAGCCATACTCGCCCCTCCTGCGTCTTGCCTCCGGCCTCCTGACTACAATCGTTCTGCTACTGCCTGCGCCACCTCCAGCGTCGTATTGCTCCCCCCCAGGTCGTAGGTGCGCACTTTCTCCTCGGCGATGACGTCGGCGATGGCCCGCTCCAGTGCCTGCGCCGTCTCCTTCTCCCCCAGCCACTGCAGCATCAGTTTGACTGCCAACAGCATAGCGGTGGGGTTGACTTTATACAGGCCGGCGTACTTGGGGGCCGAGCCGTGCGTGGGCTCGAAGATGGCGAAGTCGGCGCCGATGTTGCCGCTGGAGGCGAACCCCAGCCCGCCCACCAACTGCGCCGCCAGGTCAGAGATGATGTCGCCGAACATGTTGCTGGAGACGAGCACGCCGTAGTCCTGCGGGTTCTTGACCAGCCACATTGCCATCGCGTCCACATTCGCCTCCCATAACTCGATCCCAGGGAACTCGGCTCCGATTTTGCGTGCCTCGCGCACCATCAACCCGGAGGTCTCGCGAATGACGTTGGGTTTCTCGACCAGGGTGACGGTGGGGTAGCCGTGGGCCTGGGCGTACTCGAAGGCACGGCGCACGATGCGGCGGCAACCATCACGGGTGAAGATGCGGCAGGAGATGGCGATGTCCTCCGAGGGCACGGACTGGAAGGCGGCCATGCGAGGGCTGTGGGCCTCCAGCGCCGCCCGCACTTCCTCCGGCAGTGGGTGGAACTCGATCCCAGCGTAGAGGCCCTGTGTGTTCTCCCGGAAGACGGCCAGGTCAATATCGTCCCGGAAGTTGAGTGGGTTGCCCTTGAAGGCTTTGCAAGGGCGCAGGTTGACGTAGAGATCGAACGTCTGGCGCATGCGCACGATGGGGCTGCGGTAGACCAGCCCCTGGCCCTGCAGTTCGGGGGTCAGTTCGGCCTGGGCCTCCTCCTTGGGCTTGGAGGTGATAGCGGCGAAGAGGGCGCAGTCGCAGGTCTTGAGGGTGTCAATTGTCCGCTGTGGCAGCGGGTCGCCCTCCTGGCACCAGAATTCCCAGCCGATGTCGGCGGGGACGTATTCGGCGTCGAGCCTGATTTTATCGAGCACGATCTGGGCGGCGTCCATCACGTCTTTGCCGATGCCGTCGCCGGGCATCAGCGCGATGCGGTACTTGGGCATTTGTCCTCCTCCTCTGGCTCGATCAGAGACCGACCAGAGCGTCGTGTGGGTTGGTGGGTCTATTCTACTCGATGGTTGGGGAGAAGGCAAGCGGGAAGGGTGCACCCCTTATCAGGCGAGCGGCATTGGGGCCAGCGGGCCGCCGGGCCGGGTCAACGCCGCTATCACGTCCACCATCGTCTGGCCAGCCACACCTGCCTGTCGCATCAGTTTCCACAGCGCCGATAACTCAGGAGGGTGAGTCAGCACGTAGGGAAGCATCTTCAGCGGTGGGGTGTTGCCGTGTGCGTCGGTGGGTAGATGCGTCACTGGCAGCGGCGACGTGAGTGGGTCGAGCACCACGCGCAGGTGCACGAATAGCACACCTCGCGCAACAGCCCAGCGGGCCAGTGGCCCGGCCTCCATCTCGACAGCCACTGCGCCTGCGGCCGCCCCGGCCCGTTTCTGCTCCACGCTCGCCAGCACCTTGTCCGAGGTGAGCACCGGCCCGACGGCTATCCGCCGCCCCAGTTCCTCCGCGTGGTGGCGCACCTGCGCCACCAGGGGGGCGGGCGGTGGGTGTGGGAGCCGCGCCGTGGGCCCGTCGGCTCTATTGGAGAAGATGGTCGCGTCGGCCAGCACCAGGTCACCGAGTCCCAGTTCCGGCGTCAATCCGCCGCACCAGCCGAAGAGCCACACCGCCTGGGGATCCAGCGGTTCGATGCGCGGCAGCAGGGCCGCCGTCAACTCCGGCCCCATACCCGGCTCGACGAGCAGCAGATTGTCCGTCCGCCAGGCGGGGACGTCCCATCCCGGATCAAGTGCAGCGCCGGGCAGCGATCTGAGCACCGTCTGGCTTTCTCGACGAGTCGGGGTGATCAGTATACGCATTTTGCCGGCCCTGTTACCCTCCCCGCATCTCCCCGGGTTCCTCCGGGACTGGCCACTTGCCCAACTCGACCTCGATCTCCCGCTCTCGACCGTCCTGCTCGATGGTCAGCATCACTGTGTCGCCCGGTCCGTGGGCAGCGATGAGGATCATCAGCGGCGTCTCCCGGGTTATCTCATCGCCGTCCACTGCCAGGATCAAGTCTCTCTTGTGCAGGCCTGCCTCTTCAGCAGGGCTTTCCGGGACAACCTCCAGCACCTCCGCGTCCTCCTCCAGTTGGTGGACACACACGCCCAGGTAAGGCCGCTGGTGGGGCCACTCCCACTCCGCATACAGTATAACGTCAGGCCGTGCATAACACAAGCGACGGGTCAGCAACCAGCAACGAATCTCCAATCCCCCTCGTCCTCTTGACAAACCCCAGAGATTGTACTATAATATTATTGAATTAATGATTTAGTATACTACGAGATATGAAGCTACGCATCGAATCGGAAAGTAAAGTTCCCATCTATGTCCAGGTCGAGGAGCGGATTCGCTCCCTCATCGCCGCTGGCCAACTGCGGCCCGGCGACCAACTCCCCACCATCCGCGAGTTGGCCGCCAGCCTGCGGGTGAACTACAACACCGTCGCCCGCGTTTACCTCGACCTGGACCGCGATGGCGTCATCTCAACCCAACGGGGTCGGGGCACCTTCGTCGCAGGTGTGCCAGATGAGGGGCAGATGGCCCGCATGCGGCAGGAGAAACTGCAGGTCATTGCACGCACGGCCCTCGGTGAGGCGCGCACGCTGGGGTATGCCCCAGGCGAGACCGCCGCGGCATTTGAAGGGGAACTGGCGCGCTGGCGAGAAGAGAACGGTGATTGATCCCTGTCTCCGGTTTCTTCACCACCCATCACCGTATGCGGACGGCGGCGACAGTCTTGGGGGAGTTGACTTTGCCCGCCTTCAGCACAGGCGGAATATTTCGTTCCTCTGGTGGGCGGGAGTTGGTGGTGCGGCAGACAAGCGGGTGGCGGAGTTGGCACGATGGGCGTGGCTCGTCCGCCTGGCTTTGGGCGATGTAAGATGGTCGTCGAGTTTGGGAGGTGTACGAGTTGGAGCCTGCTGGCTTCTGGTCCCGCGGCTGGCATTTGATTGACGAGGCAGGGACGACGCTGCTGGAGATCCAACCGCGGGGAATCTTCCGCCGGGGTGCCTACCTGACGATCATAGGTCCGGTGGACGCCGATCTGCTCGTCTTTGCCTATTACCTGGTCAACGTGCGCTGGCAAGAGCAGGCAGCCGTTGACAGCGCGGCGGCTGGGAGTTAGGCCACATCTCACACCTGGCGCTCACTCTCTTCATTTGCAGCGGCATCGCTGTGGGGACTGCGCTGGGGACACTGTGGCCCTGTTTCCCTTGACTGCCGTGGGTGGCAATGTAACACGTGAAACGTTGACATAACGGACAGGATTGGCAGCAGTGACATCGCCCGCTTCCGCGACGAGGGGCGTTGTGTCCTGCTCTCCACTCACCTGATGAGCGAGGCGCAGCGGTTGTGCGATCGCATTGCCATTATCCACAGGGGACGTTTACAGGCGGTGGGCACGCCAGCGGCCCTCATCGCTCGGACCGGCGCGGCCGACCTGGAGGAAGCGTTCGTGCGCGTCGTGGGCGAGGAACAGTTGTGGGCCGACCTGCGGGAACAGAAGCGCAAGCGCCGCTGGTACCAGTTCTGGCGGCGGGAGCACTCGGAGGATCGGACGGATGTTTAAGTGCTATCATCTTTGCCAAGGAGGCGCTTGATCTGCTGCGCGACCGGCGGACGCTCTTCTTCCTCTTCGCCACGCCGCTATTGATGCCACTCATCGGTGCCATCGGTTGTGTTTTTTGCCTAATGATGCTAATATGGCAGTATCGCAAAAGTCGCCCTGACGGCTAGCCGTCATTCTGAGCGTAGCGAAGAATCTCCCTCTGCTCTGGTGGAGGCCCTTCGCTTCCCTTCACTGCGCTCAGGGCAGGCCGCTCAGGGTGACAGGGTGAGTTTTGCGCTATTGCCTAATATGATTGGCAGACTGGTCCCCGGTTTCTCAATTTACCAATCTACCAGGGTCTCCCAACTTGCCAGTGCAAGGAGGTCGTGTGATGGAAGGACTGAAGCGTTTCTGGAATGCCTTTAGGAACATCGCTATCACCTTCTCGTTCATCGTCAACTTCGTTCTGGTCGTTTTGCTGCTCGTGATAAGTATACCAGCCCTCCGGACCGTCTTTGCCCTCAAGGTCGGCTTAGTCCAGCCGCTGTTCAACGACCTGGACGCCGCCTTCGTCGGGCTGGGCGATGCTACGATTGATACCACCGTTCAGATAGACAAGTCCATCCCCATCCAGTTCGACCTGCCGCTTGACCAACCACTCCCGATAGACTTTCAGTTGTCTATCGAACAGAACACAGCCGTTGTATTGCAACAGTCGGTGCCGCTTAACGGCCTGCCTGCTCGGTTCGATCTGCCCGCCGGCGGCGGTATAATCAATGGCTACGTTTCTCTCTCCTTGCCTGCCGGCCTACGTCTGCCAGTCCATCTGAGCATGGTCGTGCCGGTCAGCCAGACCATCCCCGTGCGCATGAACGTGCCGGTCAGCCAGACTATCCCCATCCAGATGACCGTGCCGGTGCACATCAAACTGGGGGAAGCGGGGTTGGATTCGGCGGTTGGGGATCTGCGCGCGGTCTTTCAACCGTTGAAGGAGCAGATCGAGAGCCTGCCGGACGGGATAGAGTTTCGGTGAGCCAGCGGGCCGGGGTGCCCTGAAGGAGACGGCTTATGGGTAGTCCAACCAACCCATACATCGCTGGTAACCCCATCACTGGTACGGAGATGTTCTTTGGCCGCCAGGACGTCTTCCGCTTCGTGCGGGAGACGCTGGTGGGGCGTTACCAGGACAATGCCATCGTCCTCTACGGCGGGCGGCGCACGGGCAAGACCACAGTTCTCTACCAGATGGGTCGCCACCTGGACTCGCGCTACATGCCCGTCTTCGTGGACCTGCAAGGGGTTTCGCTGGAAGGGCTGGGCGAGATGCTATGGGGAATCGCTCGCCAGATCGCGCGGACGCTACGCCAGCAGAAGGGGATCAGGCTGAGCGTTCCCTCGCGTGACGAGTTTGCCGGCGACCCGGGAGGCTGTTTCTGTGAGGGCCTCCTCGACCCGGCCCTGCAAGCCCTGGGCGATAGTCACCTGCTGTTGATGCTGGACGAGGCCACGCGGCTCTATGAGCAGGTGCAGGCTGGTCGATTGGAGCTCCGCGTCTTCGATTTCCTGCGCAGCCTGATCCAGTATCACCCTCGCCTCAACTTTGTCTTTTCCATTGGCAGTGGGTTAGAAGAGATGCGTCAGGAGTATGCGCTCCTGTTCAACCTGTGCCAGTACCGGAAGATCAGTTTCCTCGACCGGGACGCAAGCACAGCGCTCATCACCAAACCAGTGGAGGAACATTACAGGTACGCACCCGGTGCGGTAGAGCGCATTCTGGAGACCACACATGGGCAGCCCTACTACACCCAATTGGTGTGTAACCGGCTATTCGCCCGCTGGGTCCGCCAGCGCGGCGAAGAGGTGACGGTTTCCGATGTGGAAGCGGTCCTTGGGGAGGCGGTCGAGCAGGGCATGGCCAGTCTGCAGTACACCTGGGAGGAGGTCTCGGGCGCTGCTAAAGTCGTCCTGGCAGCGCTGGCCGAACTTATGGTGGACGGTAACTGGCCGGTCAGCCCAAACGACTTGAGAGCGACCATCGCCGCGCAGGAGATTGCCCTCTCTCGCCGCGCAGTCAGCGGGGCGCTGCAGGAATTGGTGACACGGGAGGTGCTGCGTACCGCCAACGGTGGCTACGTGTTCACCGTGGACTTGATGCGGCTTTGGCTACAGCAGTACCAGCGGCTCGAATGGGTCAAGGGCAAAATCCCGCCTCTTGAAGAAGCAAGAGGGCGAGACCGGGTGCGAATGATCTTGGTGGGTGTGTCGGCCGGGCTGTTGTTTCTGCTGATTGGTCTGTCTGTGATCATCTGGCGTGGCGCAGAGTCGGCCAGACTCGCGAGGCAGGCCACCGCAACGGCGATGTCGGGCACCATTGCGGCTCTGGAGACCGCGATTGCGCAAGGTGCTGCCGGTGACGTTGAGCGGCAAACCCTTGAGGCGCGAATGGCGTTGGCTCAGACCCAAATCGCGGAGGCACAGGCGACTCAAGGGATTCCGACCAACACGCCTTTCCCGACCGCTACGCCCACCCCGACACCGCTGCCGACCGAGACGCCGACGCCCCCGCCGCCGACCAAGACGCCGACGCGCACGCCGAGCCCGACACCTACGGCTACTCCTACTCCTACACCTGCTTCCAGAGCCAACCCACCGAGGTTGCTGTGGCCATCACAGGGGCGTACGTATCGGAGTCCGATTACCTTTCAATGGCAGGGCTCTCTTGGTGCGGGGCAAACCTACCAGGTTACCGTCTACCAGGTGGCAAGCGGTTACACGCAGCAGAGCGGTCTGCTTACGACCCTAAGCTGGACTACTAACTTACCGGCTGAGAGGTTTGGCGAGTGGCGTTGGAGGGTAGCAGTGATCCAGGGCGGGGTAGAGGTAGCCACCTCGATAGAATGGATGCTCTGGTTTAATCCCTTTGCTTCACCGTTGCCAACGCCGTCGCCACAGGGTTAATAGCGGGCGGACTGAATGACATGCTGGCTTCAGAGTCCTGACTACCGGAACGACCGCGTGGGTTTCTGTTGCGCGAGGGGTTCTGAATAAGTGATTTGTCCCCTGTCCACCGCCGACTGCATGACTCACTACCGGACGCTTTTTGTACGACTGTCATTCTGAGGAGCGAAGCAGCCTGCCCTGAGCGTAGCCGAAGGGACGAAGAATCTCCCTGATGTCAGGTGGAAAGTGAGAATCTTCGCTCCCTGCGGTCGCTCGGAATGACAGAGACAGACAGAGATCGTAAAAGTGTCCGGTAGCAAACTACATGATGGACTTTGTGTAGGAGGGTAGATATGTCCACCAACCCCTTCACATACGGCAATCCCATCTCCGACCCGGCCCGTTTCTTCGGACGGCGGGCCGAGGTGGAGCAGGTCTACACCCGCCTGCTCAACGCCGAGTTCGAGAGCAGTTCCATCGTCGGCGAGCGGCGCACGGGCAAGACCTCGCTGCTCAACTACATCGCGCACCCGTCTATCGCCAGTGCCCATGGGCTGGACTCGACCCGCTATCTCTTTGTCTATGCCGATCTGCAGATGGTAGACCAAAAGACCACGCCAACTCGCTTCTGGGCACGAATTTTGCGCCGCATCGCCCGCAAGGTAAAAGACGACCAACTTAAGGCCGAGTTCAAGCAGGCCGGTGGGCAGGAGGAGATTGACAATTACACTTTGGACGACCTCTTCTACTTCACCGACGAGCGCGACCTCCATTTCATCCTGCTGCTCGACGAGTTCGAGAACGTCACCGAAAACACCAACTTTGGCACCGATTTCTTCTATGGACTGCGCGCTCTGGCGATTCACCACAACCTGGCCCTGATCACCGCCAGTAGACAGGAACTGATCACCCTATGCCACTCCGATGCCGTGCGGGCCTCCCCTTTCTTCAACATCTTCGCCAACATCAACCTGCCCGCCTTCGACGGAGAGGAGGCCAGGGGGCTGCTCAAGCGGTCGCTGGAGGAGACCAACGTGCGCTTTACCCCGGCCGAACTGACGTTGCTGTTCAACGTCGCTGGCACCCATCCCTACTTCCTCCAGGCCGCCGCGCATTTTCTTTTCGCCGCACACGCCAGAGGGATGGCGGCAGAGCAGCGAGAGCAGTTTTTGCTGCGGGAGTTCGAGGAGGAAGCGGTTCCGAGCCTGGCCGACTACTGGCACCACTCGGACGACGGTGAGAAGATCGTACTCTCCGCGCTGGCGCTGCTGGCACGCCAGGGGAAGGCAGGGGAACGACGGTTCTCGCCGGACAGACTGAAGCAACTCTACAATCGCTCCGATCTGACCCTTTCGCGGCTGGAGAAGCGCGCCCTGGTCACGGTTGGCGAGGAGGAATACAGGCTCTTTTCCACCGTGTTCGGAGATTGGATCGTCGCCGAATTGACGGACGTGATGGTCGACGCACAGTCGTATGAGGAGTGGCTGGAGGCGAACCAGAGTACAGTGCAACGTCTCTCTCGCTCAGCCCGCGACGAGGTCCGCGAGATCTTGCCCCAGATCAAGACCGGATATCGCCAGTTCATCGTGGACTGGCTGTCCAATCCTCAGACATTGATCAGCGTGGCCAATCTGCTGCGGAGTACGCTTGGCGGATGACTCAGCGCCCCATCTGCGACGACGAAACTTTGCGCTACCTGATCCTGGCTTTCGGAATTGACCTTTTCGCTGTTGCGTATTACAATCCTCTCAAGTTCAGGGAGGTATGTGACATAAAATGCGTAATCTCTCCCGGCAAGAGTACGCCCTGATGTCCGAACTGGCCTTGCAAGGCCGTAAGATCGTCACGCCTGCTGAGGCTATGGCCATCCTGGGTACCCCCCGTGAGAACGGTCATCACATTCTTTCCCGGCTGCACGAGAAGGGCTGGCTGGCACGCATTGAGCGGGGCCGCTATCTCGTCGTCCTGATGGTGGCACCTCATCGTCAATGTAGAGCCGGCGCAACTCCGCCGTGGCCGGGAGGTGGTCTGATGGACCGCGCCCACCCGGTGCTGATCCAGAGGCATCACTTCCCTCTGCCGGCGAAACTGACTACCGTGGGCCGGACCTACGACCGCGCTGCTCTGCTCCGTCAGTTAGCAGAAGCGGAGGCGACCTGGGAGAGTGACTTGGGCCCGTTGGTGGCCCAACTCCCCGATTTCGGGCAGGTGACCGACGAGTTGAGAGCCTGGTTGAAGGAGTTGCCGCCCCACATGACGGTGTTGTTTCATGGCAACTGATCTTCCGATCTGCGACTACGAGGGCTCCGCCTACCGCACCGAGTTCTGGGAGCAGGGGCGGGAGTATGAGGATGCTGTTGAACGGGTGGCGCTGCGACATCTGCTGCCCCCCACCGGTCGTCGCTTGGTCGAGATCGGCGGGGGCTATGGGCGCCTGGCCGACCTCTACAGCGGTTACGACGAGGTGGTGCTGTTCGACTACGCCCTCTCGCAATTGCGGCAGGCCCGGGAATTGTGGGGGGATGCCGGCCCTGGCGGCCAGCCCCGTTACGTCTATGTCGCCGGAGACTTTTACAAGTTGCCCTTCGTCCCTGGCCTTTTCGACACGGTGACGATAGTGCGCACCATTCACCACGCCGCCGACGTGCCAGCGGTGCTGCGCGGCGTGGCCCAGATTCTCGCGCCCGGTGGTACGTTCGTGCTGGAGTTCGCCAATAAGTGCAATCTGAAGGCAATCCTGCGCTACCTGGTGCGCCGGCAGGCCTGGTCCCCCTTTGACCAGAGTCCGGTGGAGTTTGCGAAACTGAACTTCGACTTCCATCCGGCCTGGATGCGGGCGCGGCTGGCCGAGGTCGGGCTGCAGGTGCGGCAGCAGCGCACCGTCTCCCATTTCCGGCTCGGCCTGCTCAAGCGCGTGGTACCTGCAAGGCTGCTCGTATCGCTTGACCGGCGGCTGCAGCCGACGGGCCCGCTGTGGCAACTGACGCCTAGCGTTTTTGTGCGCTGTGTGGCCCACGACGATAAACCCGCCGCGCCGTTGGGTGCTTTCTTCCGTTGCACTGTCTGCGGTTCGACCAACCTGGTGGATGAAGGGGGGGCACTTTCTTGCACTGATTGCGGTGCGCGCTTCGCAGTGCGCGATACCATCCACGATTTCAAAGCGCCACTTGAGGGAGGCGCGAGATGAGCGACACAACTCGACGAGCGTTGTTTGCCGACCTGGTCTTCAACGAGGAGGGGCAGCCGGCGAAAGCAGTCTACATCGGTGGAGTCCCCCACTACGCCGTGCCCGATGGAGAGTTCCTGCGCCACATCGAGGCCGAGTGCGTGGATCGCCAGATTGTGGCGTTGATGCAGGAGCGTATCCTGGCGATGCGCGATGTTGTCACCGAGGGGATGATCCATATGCTAGGCCAGGATGACTTGTTCACGCGGGCCTCAATTGAGCACGCCATCGAGCATATGGACCGCATTCTTGAGCCAGGCAGCGTGGATGTAGATGAACTGCGCACCGCATTGTGGATGACGGGCTTCCGCGCTACCGTAGATGTGCATGGCGATGTGGTGCGGCTTGATGTCCCCGGTTGGGAGAATGGGGAATACGAGTAGTCTGCACTTGCGTGGCTTGCAGAGATTTGACAGTTGGGCCGAAGTACGGTAAAATTGCCTATACTGCGGAGAAGTACCGCTTCCTGGTGGAATACGGCCGCCCGTCCGCGTTTGCCCGTTACCGGGCAACAGGCTCGATCCGAGAAAGAGAGAGAGGATACTGAAAAATGAAGGTCTCCTGCCTGCAGGAAAACCTGTCCAAAGGCCTGAGCATTGTCGGACGGGCGGTCTCACCCCGCTCTACGCTGCCGGTGCTTGGCAATGTGCTACTGGCGACCGATGCCGGACGGCTCAAACTCTCCGCCACCAACCTGGAGGTGGGGATCAACTGCTGGATCGGAGCCAAGGTGGAGGAGGAGGGAGCGACCACCGTACCGGCTCGCACCTTTGTTGACCTGGTCAATGCGCTACCGCCGGAGCGAGTACACTTGGAACTGGTCGTGCGCACGCAGACGCTCAATCTGCACGCTGGTCGCAGCGAGGCAAACGTCAAAGGCATTGACGCACAGGAGTTCCCTATCGTGCCGGTGCCCGAGGGTGAAGGGGGCATCCCCGTCGAGGCCGACGTGCTGCGCACGGCGATAGAACAGGTCGCCTTCGCTGCCGCCACCGACGAAAGCCGCCCTATCCTTACCGGCGTGCTGACCAAGTTCGAGGAATCGCGGCTCACGCTGGCCGCCGCCGACGGGTTCCGCCTTTCGGTGCGTACCGTTCCGTTGCCCCGACCTGTCCCCGATCCCTTCAGCATCATCATCCCTGCCCGGGCGTTGGTTGAACTGGGACGCATTAGCGGTGAGCAGAAGGAGCCCATTGTCATCACCGTCACCCCTGCTCGCAACCAGGCGCTCTTCCAACTCACCGACATCGTGCTGGTCTCACAGTTGATTGACGGCAACTTCCCGGATTACCGGCAGATCATCCCTCGCGATTACACGACGCACACGGTGATGGATACGGCCGCGTTCCTGAAGGCGTGCAAGACGGCGCTCATTTTCGCTCGCGACGCGGCCCACATCGCCCGCGTGCATATCAAGCCCGCCTCCGAATTGGCCCCAGGCCATGTGATCGTCTCCGCCACCTCAGCCGAGACCGGCGACGACGTGAGCGAACTGGATGCCAACATCGAGGGTGACGAGATTGAGATCGCTTTCAACGTCAGGTATCTGATTGACGTGCTCTCGGTGATCGGCACTCCTCAGGTCGCACTGGATACAACCACGTCCTCCAGCCCTGGTGTCCTCCGGCCCGTGGGCGATGTGAATTTCACCCACGTGATTATGCCGATGCACCTGGGACGGTAACCCCATCTTGCTGAAACGCCGAACGCCCTCAGAGCCACACATCTGTGGGCGTTTTCCTTGTACACCAGGCACGCTTGAAGTCCGAGAAATGTAAAACATGGTGTGTCAAATGCAATGTGTGACACGGGATAGTTACGTCTTACGTTCCCCGTTTTACGTTTTGGAGAGAGGTGTGTCAAGCGACAATTAGAAATGGACATCGACGACAATTAAAAATGCCCATGCCG
>CAZZEX010000107.1:0-16064 GCA_964653285.1 uncultured Anaerolineales bacterium | reverse complement strand
CGGCACGCGACGAGAAGGTGCTGACCTCCTGGAACGGGCTGATGCTGGCCGCCTTCGCCGAGGGTGCGCGGGTGCTCTCCCCTTCGCCCCCCCTCGGTCCCCCCCAACTATGGGGGGGAAGTGGGAGAGAGGGCCGGGGGGTTAGGGCCGAAGTCTACCGGGAGGTCGCCGAGCGCAACGCCGAGTTTCTGCTGAGCGAACTGAGGACGACCGATGGCCGCCTGTTGCATACGTGGAAGGCTTGTCCTGAGCGGAGCCGAAGGGATGGCGTGGCCAAGATCAACGGTTACCTGGAGGACTACACCCACCTCACCGAAGGGCTCCTGGAGCTCTACCAGACCACCTTCGATCCGCGCTGGTACACCGCCGCCTGTGAGCTGGCCGAGGCGATGATTGAGCACTTCAGCGCACCTGACGGTGGCTTCTTCGACACCAGTGACGATCACGGGACGTTGATCGTCCGGCCCAGGGAGTTGCAGGACAATGCAGTCCCTTCGGGCAACGGGATGGCCGCCTTCGTGCTGCTGCGCCTGGCGGGGCTGGCCGTCGAGCCGCGCTACGGAGAGTTGGCGCGGGCCGCGCTGGGGCCGATGCAGCCGCTGCTGGCGCGACATCCGTTGGGCTTTGGCCAATGGCTGATTGCGCTGGACTATGCCCTTGCGCATCCCCGTGAGATCGCCATCGTGGGCGAGGCAGACGCGGCCGACACCCGCGCTATGCTGGACGTCTGCGCGACCGGCTACCGGCCCCACCAGGTTCTGGCGGTGGGTGTTCCCGATGATGGGCAACTCACCGTCCCACTGCTACGGGATCGGGATCAGATTGAGGGGCAGGCCACCGCTTACGTATGCGTTGATTTCGTATGCCATCGTCCGGCTACCAACCCGGAGGCGCTATCGGAAGGCATAAGGAGGTAGACAAAATGAAAGGAACTTTGATGTGCGACAACTGTCACGAAGAGATTGAGCCCGAAAATGAGCCCATTCGCCGTGGCGACAAGGTCTACTGCTGCGAAGCCTGCGCCTCTGAGGCCAATCGCAGCAAGGACTGTGGCGGGCGGGCGGATTCTCACGTCAAGCCGATTGTTGAGCAAGCATAACTACGCGAGCAAGGAGGAAATAGAAATGGCTGCTTTCACTGCTACTGAAGCGCTTGAGATGGCAATGGAGATCGAAAAGAACGGAGAATTGTTTTACCATGAAGTGGCCGCGAAGAGCGCCGCCCCCGAAGTCAAGGCACTTTTCGAGGACCTGGCCGCCCAGGAGCGGGGACACTACGGGGTATTTCAGAAGATGCTGGGAGATGTGAGGCCGGCCCCTGAGTTGCCTGCTGTCGAGTACGACCAGTATGAGGCCTATCTCCAGGTCGCCCTGGAAAACGCGCTGTTCGCCGGGCCAGACAAGGCATTGACGCTGGCCAGGCAGGCCGGAGACCGGGAGACTGCTCTGCGGGCAGCGATGGGCTTCGAGAAAGATACGCTTCTGTTCTTCTACGACCTGCGCGAGATGGTGAGCGAACCGAACAAAGCATCCATCTCCAACATTATCCGCGAGGAGAAGAAGCACCTGCGCCGGCTGGCGGGAACGCTGTAGTGTGGCCCATCACCCAGGAAGGGGTCTCGTACAACGCCTACCTGATCAACGACGAGAAGAAGGCGCTCGTGGAACTGGCGAAGGCATTCAAGGCGGACGAGTTTCTCGATCAGGTTGACCAGGTCGCCGATGTCCCCCAGTTGGACTACGTCATCGTCAACCATATGGAACCGGACCACTCAGGGATACTGCGCACCCTGCGCCGGATGGCCCCCCAGGTTACCCTCCTGGGCACTGAGAAGACCGGCGCGATGCTCGAATCGTTCTACGGCATCACCGAGGGCGTACAGGTCATCCAGGATGGAGAAACCCTGTCGGAGCCATTGAACTGGTGCTGAGGATGATTCGGATGGATTTTCACTGATTTTTCGTAACTACCCAGGCTAACAGCGTGAAGCCCCCGTCGCAGGCGGGGGTGAGGTCACCGCTACGCCAAGTACAGAGTACCAGATGTAGGTAGAAGCAATGTAGGTAGAAGCATGGGTAGGCTGTCACAGACCCCCCGCTTCGCAGGGGGCTTGAAGCCAGTCGCTGGCCTGGGTAGATACGATTTTTCTGTGTTTATCCGTGCAACCCGTTTTGTCGGTTTAAAGGAAATTGGCCCATGATTCACACCGTTCAATGGCTGCTGAAATTCGATGAACCCTGGACCCGCTATCGCACCCTGCTGGACCTGCTCGACCGGCCCGAGGACGACCCCGAGGTGCAGGCCGCCCGCGCAGAGATGCTGGCCCACCCCCGGGTGCAGGCGCTCATCGCCGAGGCTGCTGCCTGGCCCGGCTATGCCCTCAAGCGGCACAACGATGCGGGCCATCCCATCTACAAATTCAGCCTGCTGGCCGATTTCGGCGTGCGGGCCAACGATCCTGGCCCTGCCCTGAGCGTAGCCGAAGGGATGGCCGCTGGCATTGAGGCCGTGATGGCCCACCAGTCGCCGGAGGGGGCTTTCCAGACCCTGATGAACATCCCCGAGCGGTACGGTGGGACGGGCACGGACACGTGGACGTGGATGTTGTGCGACGCGCCGGCGCTGCTCTACGCCCTGCTGGGCTTTGGCCTGGGCGACGCTCCGCGTGTGCAGCGGGTGGTGGAGCACCTGGTTGGCCTGGTAGACGACAACGGCTACCGCTGCGTCTGTGCGCCGGAGTTGGGCAAGTTCCGAGGACCGGGGCGCAAGGGTGACCCCTGCCCTATCGTCAACGTCTATGCGCTGAAGGCGCTATCGCAAGTGCCGGAACTGCTCGATAGCCCGGCCACGCACACCGGCGCCGAGATGCTCCTCCGGCACTGGGAGCACCAGACGGAGCGCAAGATCTACCTGTTCGGCATCGGCACGACTTTCCGCTGGCTCAAGTACCCTTTCGTCTGGTACGACGTCCTGCACGTGGTGGACGTGCTCAGCCGTTTCTCCTTCGTCCACGCCGACCCCCGCTTTCGAGAGATGGTAGAGACGATCACCGTCCAGGCTGACGAGGAGGGTCGCTACACCGCCGGTTCGATGTACCGCGCCTGGAAGGGCTGGTCCTTCGCCGACAAGAAAAACCCCTCGCCCTGGCTCACCTTCCTGGTGCTGCGGATACAGCGGCGGACGGGAACCGAGGCATAGCGTCTTGGGTCTGTAGAACACAGAGAGACAGACACCCGGAGTCCTGCCGTCTCCGGGTGTCTGCGTCAAGAAGAACTTACGACATGGTCACGCTCGGAAGAGCAATGAATGTCCCTATTGCATGCCCGACCAATGTGTTCACTGTTCAAGTCTTCAGACTCCAGTCCCGGATCGCTTCTTGGAATAGCCAAACCTGCCCAGCCGTTCCCCAACCGGCCGATATTCCCCGTTCAGGAACGCGAACGGCCTGGTCTTGCTGAAGTCGAGCTGCCCTCGCTCGTCGAGCACGGCCTCATCCATCTGCACGGCTACCACCTGGCCGACGAACAGGTCGTGGCTGCCCAGCGAGAGCACCTGCTGCACACGACACTCAATGTTGACTGGACACTCGGCGATGAGGGGCACCTGCACCTCGGCCGCCGGGGCCGGAGTGAAGCCACAGGCTGCCCACTTGTCCTCATCCCGGCCCGATACCATCCCGCAGTAGTCCACCCACCCGACCTGCTCCGCATCGGGCAGGTTGACCACGAACTCGCCCATCTCCTGGATCAGCCCGTGCGAATATCTACTCGGCCGCACACCGATACCCACGAGCGGTGGCTCCGAGCAAAGCGTGCCCACCCACGCCAGCGTGATGATGTTGGCTCGCTCGCCAGCGCCACAACTGACCAACACCGCTGGTACCGGGTAGAGAACCGTCGTGGGCTTCTTGATAACCTTTGCCATTTTTCCAATTCTCCTTGCACTATTTACGGTCGCCTGTAGTATACTCAATTCAGGTGAAGCGGTCAAACGATAGTTGACCATTCTACCAACCGATGCTACAATGCGCGATGACGAATGGAGGCAATATGGCGGAGGACAAAGCTCTCTGGCGCGAAGCATTGGCTCACTACCGTGCCTGGAACGAGGCCGAATTCGCCGACCGCGTGCGAAGGGCTGGCGAACAATCGCTGGCAGAAAAATGGCACGCTTATCTGGACCTGATGGCGTTCTGCTGGCGCATCAACCCGCAAGCGAGCGAATGGGAGCAAAGGCAGACCATTGAGGAGTGGGAAACCTACTACGCCAGGGTACGGCGCTTTGAGGAACGGAGACGCAGGCGTGGAACAGCAACTTGAACCACCGCTGCGCGAGGCGCTTTGTTTCCTCGAGGCGCACGGCTATGATTACGCCGTCATCGGAGGTATCGCCGTCACCGTCTGGGGAATCATCCGCGCCACCCACGACGTTGACCTGAAAGTGCTCGTCCCCGACATAGACTATGCTGCCGTGCGCGCCGCCATCCGCGCCGCCTTTCCAGAGCCGGGTCGCCCCCACGCCCCAGATAATCCGCTCATCGTCTCGGCGAACATTGCAGGCGTCGTCGTGGACTTTTTGCTCGCCCTACCCGGCTACGAGGAGCAAATCATCACCCGCGCCGTGCACTGTGACCTGGGTGACCTGCAAATGTGGGTGTGTGCGCCGGAAGATCTGATTATCCAGAAAGCCGTCGCTGGCCGGGCCAAGGATTGGCAGGACATCGAGGGTGTCCTGATCGAGCAGCACGGGCAGTTGGACCTGGCCTACCTGGAGGACTGGCTGGCCCAGTTCGCCGAGGTGCTCGATCAACCGGAGATTCTCTCACAGTATCACGCCATCCAGAATCGCATTGCCGCCGTGCGGCGCTGACCGGCGCCATCGAAAGTCAAGGAGATGACCATAATGACACGCACAATCAACCGGGCAGATGATTACCTATCACGATTGTGCCCATCATCTCCCGCTCCGCCCGGTAGGGGTGAGACGTCCCGTGGGTATCCCTCTAGCCCGGGGGGTTCATCTGCCAAAGGCTCTACCCTGTCATCGGCTCTCGACAGGGATGCCTCGCCCTTTCGTGCAGCGTTGACCGATGTGGCACTTGCCGATAACCGAGCCTCTCCCTGATCAGACCTGTGTCCTGTGCGGCGCCCGCTCACGCCTCATCGCCGCCCACCTGGGCGTGTGCCTGGATTGCATCCGCAACCGGCCGCAGGAGGCGCTACCGATTGCCGACGCAGCCCACGCCGCCGCCCGCCGTCTCTTTGGCCTGCCGGAGCGACCACCGCGCAGCGAGGGGGGCCGCCGCTGCGGGCTATGCGTACAGGGCTGCGTCATCGGCGAGGGGGAACGCGGCTACTGCGGGCTGCGCGAGGTGCGCGAAGGCAGACTCCACCACCTGGCCGGCACCCCCGGCCGGGGCCTGCTCCACTGGTACCGCGACCCCCTGCCCACTAACTGCGTCGCCGACCCCTTCTGCGCCGGGCACGCCCAGCGTGGCAAACACAACCTGGCCGTCTTCTACGCTTCGTGCACCGTAGACTGTCTGTTCTGCCAGAACTGGCATTTCCGCGAGATCGACCCGCTCAACTCGACCTGCCTGACCGCTGGCGAGTTAGCCGACGCTGCCAACCCGCGCACCTACTGCGTGTGCTATTTCGGCGGCGACCCGGCCAGCCAGATGGCGCACGCTCTGGCCGCGTCCCGCCTCCTGGCCGAGCGTGGGGGCGTCGTCTGCTGGGAGACCAATGGCACCGCCCATCCCCGCCTGATGGACCGCGCCTTTGATCTCTCTCTGGCCACCGGTGGTTGTGTCAAATTCGACCTCAAGGCCTACGACGATAATCTGCACCGCGCTCTCACCGGGGCCAGCAACACGGTAACGCTTTCGAACTTCGCCCGGGCTGCCGCCCGCTTCGACGAGCGTCCCCAACCGCCCCCCGTCGTCGCCAGCACGCTGCTGGTACCCGGCTACATGGACGCCGAGGAGGTGGGCCGCATCGCCCGCTTCATTGCCGATCTCAACCCGGCTATTCCCTACGCCCTGCTCGGGTTCGGCCCCCATTTCCTGTTCCCCGACCTGCCCCGCACATCCGTGCGCCACGCCGAGAGGGCCGAGGCCGCCGCCCGCGCGGCCGGACTGCACACCGTGCGCATCGGCAATCGCCACCTGCTCTCCCGCGACTACTGAGTTCCCAGACGTAGCCGCATCGAAGTCAATAGCCAAGAATTCCTATTGAAAGAATCCGTCCTTTGATGTATCCTGTGTCATGACTAAACCGATCCCTTCAATCAACAGGGGGGTATACCAGGAAATGAAGACTATAGAAGTGCTCAGGAAAACTCTACCTAGCAGCCTGCTCTTGCTGGTGCTGCTGGTCTCCAGCGCGTACCTGACGTGTGCCGCCGGACCACCAACCCCAACTCCGGTCCCGCCCCATCCCGGGAGCGGCCTGGAACCCATCAAAATCTCGATCGTCGTTGGCCCGAACGAGACCTGGGAAGGCGAGGCGCATCTCTCCTTCGTCCCCCCGTCGCCGTTGTCATCCGATTCGAAAGAGGCTCTGGATGCGCAGGTACAGCGGGAGGCAGCGGCGATCTTCGGAGGCTACAGGATTCGCACTACATGGGGAGAGACTCCGAATGAGCCCCTGAGTGAGGAAGGGGTCATCAATTACATCTTTTTCTTGGAAGGGGAGGATGCGCGAGAAATCGCAGAGATGGCTCTTGATGCAGGGCGCGTCGTGGAACGGCTTGCTGGTCCGGTTGCTCTGGAACTAAGAGGAACTGTCCGCGAGGGCCAGCCACTGGCGATCACTCTATCGGCTAATCCTTCCACCGGTTATTCGTGGGAGGTAGAGGCCCTGGATGAGAGCGTCCTTTCCCAGGTGAACGACGTAGAAACACACCAGGTGTCGAAGGGGCTGGGGGTCCCGGCCAGGCAGGTCGTCCGGCTCAGGGCTGTGGAAACAGGGCCGACCGGTTTTCGCCTAGTCTATCGGCGCCCATGGCAGACTGATCTCTCCCCAACTGTGGTGATCTCGGTCCAGCCCGACGGCCTGGATCTTGCGGACGCCTGTACGGTCCTCAGTGTGCCTCTGCCCCCTCGGGCCCCTGCTTTCGCTTTCGTGAGACAGGAGGGGGAGGAGCGACGCGGCCCAATCCTTCGGCAGGACACCTCCATCTCCTCTGTTCAGAGCCTTCCCAGCGCCTACAACTGGTGTGACGAGCACGGCGGATGCCCGCCGGTCAGGGATCAGGGACTATGCGGAAGTTGCTGGGCCTTTGGGACGGTAGCACCGTTGGAGGCGTGGGTCAAGTATGGGGGTGGGGTAGAGAGCGCTGATCTCTCGGAGCAGTACTTGCTTTCTTGTAACACCGATGGCTGGAATTGCGATGGCGGCTGGTGGGCCCACGACTACCACTGGAACAAGAAACCGCCAAGCGAGTCCCAGGCTGGGGCTGTGCTGGAATCAGCGTCTCCCTATCAGGCGTCGAAGATTCCCTGCTCAGGGCCGTACGATCATCCGTACAGAATCACCTCATGGGCTTACGTTGGGGATGAGGGCGACGTTCCCTCCGTGGCCGCGATCAAGCAAGCCATCTATGACCATGGGCCGGTTGCGGCTGCAATCTGTGCAGGCAATGCCTTCCAGGAATATACGGGCGGAGTTTTCCAGACCAACGAGACCTGCGATGACGTAGCCAACCACGCCATTGTCCTCGTGGGCTGGGACGATTCCCAGCAGGCGTGGATCCTGCGGAACTCATGGAGTACCAGTTGGGGCGAGAACGGCTACATGCGTATCCATTACGGAACGTCCAAGGTGGGCTGCTCGGCCAACTATATCGTATACACATACACACCATTCGTCGCCTCGGCCTGGGTCTACATGCCATTGGTAGCGCAAGGCTCCGGGACAACCTGCCCTCTGTCCAACGGTGACTTTGAGAGCGGCCGCGATGGCTCTTGGAACGAGTACTCCAGCAATGGATGGGCCCTCATCCTGAACACATCAGGCCTGCCTGTATCCCCTCATGGAGGGGACTGGGCAGCCTGGCTGGGAGGGGACGACAGCGAAACCTCGACCCTTTCTCAGCAGGTGGTCATTCCCTCCAACGCTACCACGCTCAATTACTGGTACTGGAGCGTTTCGGAGGACTACTGCGGATACGATTACGCACACGTTCGCTTCGGGTCAACCGACCTGATGACCTACGAACTGTGCGGGTACAACAACACAGGGGGATGGGTATTCCAGCAAATCAACGTCACGGGCTGGCGCGGGCAGACGGTGGTACTGGGCTTCGTCGCCGAGACTGATTGGTGCCTGAACAGCAACTTTTTCCTGGACGACGTGAGCCTCTCAACGACCACGGCATCATCCAGCCCGTCCCTCTCGTTCGATTCGTCAGGGGCCTCGGCAGCCCACGCGACCATATCCAAAGAATCGCGATGAACCAGACCGGGCGATACTCTGCTGCCTGGTCTGCCGCCTAATCTGCTGCCTGTGTTTCATTTCGGTTGGACGTCCGGCTTCAGCCGGAAAATCCCCACTGAAGCGGGGCGTCCGCTCCTTTCCTCCAACTCATTTGAAACACACCCTAATCTGCTGCCCGCAAGTTTCCCCGTCTTTGGGTTGGAAGTCTGAAGGGCTTCCCTCGCTTGACATCTCGCCCAATCTGTGTACCATTCGCGTTGTGTACACAGCAGGCGTGGACGTTGGCGCAATCACCGCCAAGGCAGCCATCTTCGGCGACGGGAAACCGCTCGCCACAGCGATTATCCTTGCCGGGTACGACCGGGCCGCCGCCGCCCTCCAGGTGCTCGACCAGGCCCTGGCACAGGCGAGTCTCACGCGCGAGCAGATCGCCCGCCTGGTTGCCACCGGCTATGGCCGCGTGCAGGTTCCTGGTGCGGACCGCACCGTCACCGAGATCACCTGCCACGCCCGGGGCGCGCACTACCTCTGCCCCGACGTGCACACCGTGATTGACATCGGCGGGCAGGACAGCAAGGGCATCGCCGTTGGCGCGGGCGGCAAAGTGCTCGACTTCGTGATGAACGACAAGTGTGCCGCTGGCACCGGGCGCTTCCTGGAGGTGATGGCCAGCGCGCTGGAGGTGAACCTGGCCGACTGCGGCACGTTGGCGCTGTCTGCCCCACGTCGCGCCAGGATCTCCAGCACCTGCACCGTCTTCGCCGAGTCGGAGGTCATCCCCCACCTCGCTACAGGCACGCCCCGGCCCGAGATCATCGCTGGTATCCACGAGTCCATCGCCGCCCGCGTCGCCACCATGGTCGGGCGCATCCCGGTACGGGACGTGGTTGTGCTGACCGGCGGCGTGGCCCACAATGCAGGAGTGGCCCGTATGCTGGAGGAGAAACTGGGCCACACGATCTTTGTGCCGGAGCAGGCTCAACTGGCCGGCGCCATCGGCGCAGCCATCATTGCCCGTGAGTACGTGAGTAAATGAGGAATGAGGGGAGCGTGCAATCTCTAATCCGTAATTCGCAATTCGCAATTCGCAATTCGCCATCCCCCCTCGGCTTTCTCACCGCCTACGTTCCCGAGGAACTTTTCCACGCGGCGGGCTTCACTCCCGTGTTTATCTTCCACACCCCAGATGACCACGGGCACGCTCGCGCCCATCTGCCCGGCTTCACCTGCTGGGTCGCCGGTTCCGCGCTCGACCAGGCCCTGGCGGGCGAACTGGACGGCCTGACCGGGATGGCCCTGGCCCAGACCTGCGACACGGTGCAAGGACTGATCGACCTGTGGCGGCGGGACGTGCCCGACATCCCCCTCTTCCACTTCGGGATGCCGCTGCGACTAGAAGGCCCCTCTGCCCGTCCCTATCTCCTGGCCGAACTCCGATCACTGCGCGAGCGGGTACAGGCGCTGACCGGTCGCCCCATCCCCGACGACGCAGTGCGGGAGAGCATCGCCCTCTACAACCGCACCCGTGCCCTGGTCCGCCGCCTCTACGCCCGCGCCGCCGCCCCCCCTGCCTTCCCCCCCAATGGGGGGGACAAAGGGGGGGCTTCCCCCCCCGTGGGGGGGACAGGGGGGGGACTTCCCCCCTGTGGGGGGACAGAGGGAGGACAACCCCCCCGTGGGGGGCCAGGGGGGGGACATCCCCCCCGTGAGGGGACAGGGGGGGGACATCCCCCCCGTGGGGAGACAGAGGGGGGCCTTCCCCCCCGTGGGGGGACAGAGGGGGGCCTTCCCCCCCGTGGGGGGGACCGAGGGGGGTGCGCCGACCTGTACGGGCTCGTGCGGGCCGCTTTCCAGACGCCGAAGGAAACATACAACGACGATCTGGCCCGGCTGCTGGAACAACCCCTCGTCCTCTTCCGTGGGAGGGAGCGAGAGGGATCGCCCCGCGTCCTTCTGGTCGGCCCCGCTCTGGCCGATCCCGTCCTCTTCGACGTCCTCGCTCAGGCTGGCGCGCGTCTGGTGAGCGACCTGCTGGACCTGGGGGAGCGATACTTCGCCGTGGACGCTCCTGAGAACGAGGGCGGCGACCCGCTCGCAGCGCTGGCCGACCGGCTGCTGGCGCTCGTGCCCACCCCGACCAAGCATCACCCCCAGCGCACCCGCGCCGCCCATCTGCTATCGCTGGTGCAGGAGCGGGGCGGAGACGGCGTCATCTTCGCCCGCCAGAAGTTCTGTGAGCCCCACGGCTTCGACTACGTGCAACTGGCCCACGCATTGGATCGGGCTGGCGTGCCCCACCTGCTGGTCGAACTGGAGCAGACATCCCAGGCTGGCCAACTGCGCACGCGGGTGGAGGCATTTGTGGAGATGCTGGTTAGCGATACACAGTAGGTCCAAATTTCAAGCTCAAAGCGGACCACAGTCCGCGTTTTGGCCGCTGGACTGTGGTCCAGATAGAGCAATTTTGGATCTACTGATACAAGTTAATTGAGGGCCTGGAGAGGAGAAACCCGCAGATGGGTCAGGCCGTAACGAGCACTTCAACCTGGGCAGGGAGGTGCAGTTCTTCGAGCGTGAGAAAAAACCTGACTCCCTGGATCATCCATCACCGGCCCGAGGTCTGAATATGTCCCAATACCCGCGTCTCCAGTCCCTCAAAGAGATCAACAGCGTGATGACGCGCTACTACGTGCAGCGCAAGGTGCTGGCGCGGCTCAAACCGCTGGCCTACGTCACCAGCGGCGCGCCGGTCGAGATTATGGAGGCGATGGGCATTCTCACGCTCTACCCGGAGAACTACGGCGCGCTGTGTGGCGCGCGCAGGGCCGCCGTCGGCCTGTGCCAGGTGGCCGAGGCGACTGGTTATCCGGCCGACCTCTGCTCCTACGCCCGCAGCCACATTGGGGCGGTGCTGCAGCCCAAGGGTGCACCGCTGAACGGGATGCCCCGCCCCGACCTCCTGGTCTGCTGTAACAACATCTGTGGCACTGTATTCAAGTGGTACGAGGCGCTGGCCGCGCTCTACGACGTGCCCCTCTTCGTCCTCGACGTACCCTTTCAACGCACCACCCCGGCCGAGCCCCACATCGTCGCCTATGTCGCCGACCAGTTGCGTGAGTTCGTCGCCTGGCTGGAGGCGCACACAGGCCACCGCTTGAAACCCAGCCAATTCCACTCCGTGCTGGCCCTCTCCCGCGAGGCAGTCGCGCTGTGGCAGGAGATTCTGGAGTTCGGACAGCACCGGCCTTCGCCCATCAACGCCCCTGACCTCTTCGTCGCCATGGCCCCCATCGTCGCGCTGCGCGGCACGCGCCGGGCGGTAGATTGCTACCGCCACCTCAAGGCCGAATTGGAGGAGCGCGTCGCGCAGGGTATTGGCGCGGTGCCCGGCGAGCGATACCGCCTCCTCTGGGACAACATTGCCATCTGGTATCGCCTCTACCGTTTCTTCCGCCCTTTTATGGACGCCGGCGCCTGCTTCGTCGCCGATACCTACACCAACGCCTGGACCGTCGAACTCGACCCGGAGGAGCCCTTCGTCGGCCTGGCGCGGGCTTACACCGGCGTGTTCATCAATGTGGACCTGCCCACGCGACTGCGCACTATCGCCGACCTGGCCCGGCGCTTCCAGGTGGACGGGATGGTGATGCACGCCAATCGCTCCTGTAAGCCCTTCTCCATCACCCAGAGCGACGTCCGGGACGGACTGCGGGACGAACTGGGCTTCCCCGTCCTCATCCTGGAGGCTGACCAGTGCGATGCACGCCTCTACAACGAGGGGGCGGTGCGGGAGCGCGTGGCGGCGTTCCTGGAGATGTTGTAGAAGGAACTATGGAAAAACTCACGCCCATGCTACGGCAGTACCGCCAACTGAAGGCCCGCTTCCCCGACGCGATCCTCCTCTTCCGCCTGGGCGATTTCTACGAGATGTTCGAGGAGGACGCCCGCGTCGTCTCCCGCCAACTGAACCTGGTCCTCACCTCTCGCCGCTTCTCCAAGAGTGTCAAACTTCCGATGTGCGGCGTTCCCTACCGCCAACTCACTACCTACGTCGCCAAACTCCTGGCCCTCGGCCACAAGGTCGCCATCGCCGAGCAACTGGAGGAGCCCCGCAAGGTACGGCGACTGACGCGGCGGGACGTGGTGCGGGTGATCACCCCCGGGACTGTGGTGGAAGAGGCTCTCCTGGAGGAAAAGGCGCAGAACTTCCTGGTCGCCCTGGCCCCCAGCCGCTCCTCTCCCCCCTCCCGCAAGCGGGGGAGGGTGGGGGGGGGCGGCTGGGGGTTGGCGGCGGTGGACCTCTCCACCGGTGAGTTCGTCACGACCCAGTTTGAGGGGCCTCAGGCCCAGGCCCGTCTGCTGGAGGAACTCGACATCCTCCAGCCCAGCGAGATCGTCCTGCCCGCCGACCTGGCCCAGGACGAGGAATGGATGGCCCGCCTCCAGGCCCTCCACCCCATCCGGTTCTCCCCCCTCGACCCGTCCGGCTTCGATCCTGCTGCCGCCCGCCAGCGGCTCCTGGCTCACCTGGGGGCGGCCTCGCTGGAACCCTACGGCTGCGAGAACCTGCCCCTGGCGACGGCCGCCGCCGGGGCCGCCCTCCGCTACCTGCAGGAGAGCCAGATCTCCGACCGTTCGGCTGAGCGCTCACGGCAAAGCCTGGCCCACCTGCGAGACCTGGCGACCGGTCACCCCGAGGCCACTGCCGGCCTGGACACCGTCACCCGCCGCAACCTGGAACTGACCCGCACGCTGCGGGATGGGAAGGTGCAGGGGAGCCTCCTGGGGGTGCTCGACCGGACCGTCACGCCGATGGGAGCCCGGCTCCTGCGCCGCTGGATCCAGCAGCCCCTCCTGGACCTGGCCCGCATCCAGGCCCGGCTGGACGCGGTGGAGGAACTGTGCCCTCCCCTCTCAGCCCCCCCTCAGTCCCCCCCAATCCTGGGGGGGAAGGTGGGGGGGCTGAGAGGGCCTTTCCTCCGCGCCGACCTGCGCCGCCTTCTCGATGGCCTCCACGACGTGGAGCGGCTGGTGGGGCGCGTGGGCTTCGGCACCGCCAACGCTCGCGACCTGGCGGCGCTGCGTCGGGCACTGGAGCGCATCCCCCGCGTCAAGCAGATTTTGAAAAAGGCCCGCTCCCCCCGCCTGCGGGCGCTGGACGACGACCTGGACGAAAATGGACTGCAGGACGTGGCAGCCCTCATCGCGCGGGCGCTGGTGGACGCCCCGCCGGTTCTTCTCAAGGAGGGCGGCCTCATCCGGCCCGGCTATCACGCCGAACTGGACCAGTTGCGCCAGGCCGCTGCCGAGGGGCGGGACTGGCTGGCCGCCTACGAATCGCAGGAGCGGGAACGCACCGGCATTCCCACCCTGCGGGTGCGCTACAACCAGGTCTTCGGCTTCTTCGTCCAGGTTCCTCGCAGCAAGGCCGGCCGGGTCCCGCCGGAGTACGAGCGGCGGGCGACTATCACCCACGCCGAGCGGTTCGTCACCCCGGAACTGAAAGCCCGCGAGGCGGAGATCCTCTCCACCGAGGACCGGGCCAACGAACTGGAGTACGACCTGTTCGTGCACCTGCGGCAGCAGGTGGCGGCGCAGACCAACCGCCTTCAGCAAGCGGCGCGGGGCCTGGCCGAGTTGGACGTGCTGACGACGCTGGCGGAGGTGGCCGCCCGGTACGGCTACGCCCGGCCTGCGGTGGACGAAAGCAGCGTGATTGAGATCCAGGAAGGCCGCCACCCCGTCGTCGAGCGCATGATGCCCGAGGGAACCCGCTTCGTCCCCAACGATGTGCTACTGGACGGGGAGGGTCAACGGCTCCTGGTCATCACCGGTCCGAACATGAGCGGGAAATCGGTCTACATCCGGCAGGTAGCGTTGATAACTCTGATGGCGCAGATGGGGAGTTTCGTCCCCGCCGCGTCGGCCCGGGTGGGGTTGGTGGACCGCATCTTCGTCCGTGCCGGCGCGACTGACGACATCGCACGGGGCCGCTCCACTTTCCTGGTCGAGATGAGCGAGACCGCCTACATCCTCCGCCACGCCACCACCCGCAGCCTGGTGGTGCTGGACGAGGTGGGCCGGGGCACCTCCACCTACGACGGGATGGGGCTGGCCTGGGCAGTGGGGGAGTACCTGCACGACCAGATCACCGCCCGCACTCTCTTCGCCACCCACTTCCACGAACTGACGGGCCTGGCTGATCAACTGCCCGGCGCGCGAAACGTCAGCCTGGCGGTGAAGGAACAGGGACAAGATGTAGTGTTCCTCTACCGGCTGGTGGAAGGCGGGGCCGACCGCAGTTACGGCGTCCAGGTGGCCCGACTGGCGGGCGTCCCCGACCACGTGGTCGAGCGAGCGTGGGAGGTGATGGGCCGGCTGACAAGGGGGCGGGAGGCAGGAGGCAAGAAGCAAGAGGCAGGAGGCAGGAAGCAAGAGGCAGGAGGCAAGAGGCAAGAGGCAGGAGGCAGGAAGCAGGAAGCGGAGGAGGCTGGGGGACTGAGGGAACTCCGTGAGGTAAGGGCACCATACCCAGTGGGACAGGCGCAGGAGCGGCTGCTGGTGCCTGTGGACGACGAAGCGGTGTGGGCAGTGGTGCGGGAACTGTTCGGGCTGGACATCGGCAACCTGACGCCGGTGCAGGCGCTGGTGGTGCTGAATGAGTTGCAGCAGCGGCTCAAAGCCGCCGAAGAGTGTGCGAAGCAGAGGTAAAAAGAGAACCACGGAATGCTTGCCTATTCCGCAAACATCTCGGCCAGTCTCTGTAGCACGCTTCTCTGCGCTGACTCACTTATTTGCCCCAGCTTCCGTACTAGACGGGATTTGTCAACAGTGCGAATTTGATCCAACACTACTTGCCCCTCTTTCCCCTGGAACTTACACGCCACTCGCGTTGGGTAAGGCTGTCCTTTCGTGGTCATCGGCGCTACAATTACAGTCGCGATCCAGCGATTCATCTCATCTGGAGAGATGATCAAGCACGGCCGCGTTTTCCTGATCTCGCTGCTAACCGTGGGATCAAGGTTAACCAGGTACACATCGAACCGTTCGACTACCATTCCCACTCTTCCTCGTCCCAAGCGGTGGGGATAACGAGATCACCGTCAAGCAACTTGTCATCGCCTTGTTCAGCCATTGCCTTGAACTGGTCTTCCCAATTGTGGCGTGCGCGATATGCTGGCCGAATCACAATTTGGTCTCCTCGCAGTTCCAACTCAACTTCCTCTCCCAGGTCAGTCTGATCCAGCAAGAGCTTTGGAATGCGGATACCCTGGGAGTTCCCAATCTTGACGATGCGGGTCTTCACTACGGCAGGCATAATGGCACCTCCTTGGTTAGATGCGGCCCGTCAGAGTGTACACATTGTAATTACAATCGGCATCTTTGTCAAGTGAAGAATGTAAGCTGCCCAAGTTGGAGGCAAATGTCAAACTGACCAACGTGATCAGCGATATCACCGGCGTCACTCCACGTACACGTGGCTTCCGTCAGGGCTGATGGCGACCGAGCGGGCGCGGGAGGTGATGGGCCGGCTGACAAGGAAGCAAGAGGCAGGAGGCAGGAAGCAGGAGGCAGGAGGCAGGAAGCAGGAGGCAGGAGGCAGGAGGCAGGAGGCAGGAAGCAGGA
>CAZZEX010000106.1:0-16168 GCA_964653285.1 uncultured Anaerolineales bacterium | reverse complement strand
CTAGTGGGCATTTCTAATTGTCATCAATGGGTAATTATAGTTGTCGTTGAACACTATACCCTCAGCGCCTCCTCGTCTTGACACCTGATCCAACATGTGTAAAGAGAGATACCGGTATCCACTCCGCGACTAGCGATCCTTCACTACTTGGCCGCGATCTTGATGCTCTTGGGTTGGACGGCCTCTGACTTGGGCAGGGTCAGCGTAAGCACCCCGTTCTCAATCTCGGCCTTGGCCTTGCCCACGTCTACTTCCGTTGGCAACGTCACCGAGCGGGAGAAGCTGCCAAAGGTCTGCTCCCTGTAGATGTACGTACCCTCCTTCTCCTCTTTCTCTTCCTTGCGCTCGCCCTTGGTGGTCAAGACGTTGCCGGTGATCTGTATGTCAACCTCCTCTGGCTTGACGCCGGGGACCGCGGCCTCCACCACGATCTCCTTGCCGGTGTCCCGCAAGTCCAGCGCCAGCACCTCGCCCCCGAAAAACGGCTCCCGGCCGAGCCAGGGGCGGATGAAGCTCTCGCCAAGGAGTCGATCCATGGCGTCACGCAGGGAGACCATCTCCCTGGCCGGGTCCCAACGAATCAGACTTCGCGTCATCCTATGTTCCTTCTTTCATCAAGGAATTGCGCAACAGGGATACCGGTATCATCCCCCTCATACCAGAACACGCTGCTAATGTGATTGATGCGAGGGCAGGTCCAGGACGTGCCTTGCCTCACTCACGAACAGGCCAACGTCACCAGATCTGCCACGTGTTACACCTCACAGCCATTTCTTCCGTCTGAAGTAGACCAGCATCGCAACTGAGACAGCCAGCATGATCGCCCACACCATGGGGTATCCCCAACGCCACTCTAATTCGGGCATGTACTTGAAATTCATGCCATACAGCCCCACGACGAGGGTAAGGGGAATGAATATGGTTGCGATGATCGTCAAAACCTTCATCACCTCGTTCATCCTGTTGCTGACACTGGAAAGATAGATGTCGAGCATCCCAGAGATCATGTCCCGGAATGTCTCGATCGTGTCGATTACCTGAATCGTGTGGTCGTAGACGTCCCTGAGATAGATGGTGATAGAGTCCCCAATCAACAGCGTCTCTCCCCTTCCCAGACCGCCGATAGCCTCTCGCAGGGGCCAGATCGATTTGCGCAGGAAGATCATGTCTCGTTTCAGGTCGTGGATGGTCTGCAACGTCTCCGGCATCGGATTGGTGACCAGTTCTTCCTCCAGGAACTCGATCTTTTCCCCAACCTGTTCGAGCACGACAAAGTAGTTATCCACGACGGCATCGAGCAAGGCATAAGCCAGGTAGTCGGCGCCCATTCTTCTGATGCGACCCTTGCTGTTCCTGATGCGTTTCCTGATCGGGTCGAAAATGTCGCCCGGCTTCTCCTGGAAAGATATGACGAAATTCGGGCCCAGAATCAAGCTGACCTGCTCCGCCTCCATCTTGTCACCCTGATCGTCGTAGCCAAACACCTTCAAGACGACGAAAACATAGGTGTCAAAGTCTTCCATCTTTGGGCGTTGATCCGTGTTCAGTATGTCTTCCAGCACGAGGGGATGTACCGACAGGTAGTCACCGAGTCGTTCCAGGATATCAACCTGGTGGATGCCATCCACGTTGATCCAGGTCACGCCCGGCTTGTCTTTGAGGGGAAAACAGGCTTCAATTGCCTCTACCTCGTCTTCCTGGAAACGCGCCTCGTCGTAAGCTATCATGATGAGCCGCACGGCCTCCATCCTCTCCTCTCCCACGTGGACGAGTGTTCCGGGCGGAAGACCAACCTTTTTCGAACTTTTCACCAGTCGCAGCATGTCCAAGCACCTCCTTGCCAGTTCAGCCTCGCTCATTGCCGGACTCGGGATGGTCCGGCCCTTGCCCGCGCACCCACACCTCCTGGCGCGGGTAGGGCAACGTAACCCCTTCCTGTTTGCAAGCAACGAGTATCTGTCTCCTCAGCCCACGGGCGACTTCCCACTGTTTCCCTGGCTTGGTCTTGACCGTCAAACGCACTGTGACTGACCAATCCGCCAGCGCCAAAGGCCCCAGCACCTTTGGCGTTTCCAAGAGATGGGGTCCAAACTCTGGATCCTGTGCAAACGCTTCCGCGGCTGTTTTCAGAACACAAAGTGCTCGATCGATGTCTTCCTCGTAGGCGACACCCACGTCCACCAGTGCGCACGACCACTCGCGGGTTTGGTTAGAGACGATGTGTACCTCTCCGTTGGGGATGACGAGATGCCCGTTGATGTCCCTCACGTAGGTAGCACGCAGCGTGAGCCACTCTACCTGGCCCAACACGCTCCCCACCTGAATAGTGTCCCCTACAGCGTACTGATTCTCCACCAGGATGAGAAAACCGCCGACAAGGTCCTTGATCAGCGTCTGGGCTCCCAGGCTTATCGCCAGGCCGGCCACGCCCACACTCGCCAGCAAAGGGGTGATGTCCACACCAATGGTGCTTAGCAGCATCAGCAAGCCGATGCCCGCGATCAAGGCACTGGCGGCCCATCGCAGGATATAGACAAGGGTAAGCAGTTGTTGCCGCCGACCTTCGTGAAAGCGACTCGTAGCCTGGATCAGGCGTGCCACTCGCCTGCTGATGAGCTGGCCGATGGCCAGCCCGAGGATTGTCAAGGCGATGAGAATTGCACTTGAGACCAGGGGTGAGATCAATTCATTCAGGTTCATTTTCTCACCTCCAACACATCGGCTCAGACACATCCTCCTCTGCCTCAAGTGTGGAGTAGGTTCGACAGGGGATCTTTTCCAGCGTCACCCTGCTCCGGCAGCCTGTCCGGGCTGTGACCTGAGAGACAACGGTCTGGGCCAATGATTCCGGTAGGGGCGAATCCGTTGCGCTGTGCACGGTGGCGTGGATGTCGGCGGTGACGTCGCTCAGCAACACGACACTGACCGTCGTCCTCCCCTGTGAAGCGTCCAGATTCGCCGCCACCGTGTCTTCGACCACCCTACGAACCGCCTTTTCGAGCACGAGATAGCGGGAGCGGACGCCGCGGAGAGCCAACATCAACATGCTCCCAAGAATGTCCAGCCCAATCACGTTGACAACCAGCACCCAGAAGGCATTTCGGCTGATGTCCAGCCGCCCGAACGCCAGGCCGATGCCTATGACCGAGGCCGGTGGCAATAGTGAGATGGCAATCTCCACGCCGATCATCGTGTCGATGATCTGGCCCCAGGGCTTGGCTACGATGCGCGGGTCAGCCGTCAAGGCGAGCGAGGCCGCTGCTCCGGCCCCAACGGCGATTATCACGGTGAGTACGAAATCTCGCGTGGTGGGCATCGAGCGCAAGAGCACTTCTCGTGTCACCTCTATTCCTGGCACGCTATCGCGTAGCAGAATTGTGATCATGTATGCCAGAGCCGTTCCAATCACAAGCAAACCAAGGAGCTGTTTGAATAGCCCTCCCAGAAAGATCCTTCGATTGCGAAACAGCCCCCCAATACATACAGCCCGTGACGGACCGAGGAAAGGCGCCACGCACATAGCACCGATGATCGCCGCGGGGCTGTCGAGCAGTAGCCCTGCCGTTGCCAGCAGCCCGGCCGCTGCGGTCATCAGGAAATAGCCAAAGGTGATTTCTGCACCTTCCCTGGCCATCTGTTCAAGGAGGATGTAGTAGTCCCGCACCCCCCAGATACCAAACCGCCTCTTCGCCCACCTCCAGTGGAAATTGGATACTCGCTCTTTGAGACTCATATCACATTCTCCTCACTCCCTACTCCTCTCCGGCCTCGAAACACTTCCCATCGGCCCGGCCGACCAGGTAGCTGCCCAGCATGCTGGATGAACGCCGTGATCATGGCGACGGAGTCGAGGTACGCCTCCCCACTGTCGGTCAGCGTGACAGAGACGCTGTCACTTCGGACTTGAAAAACTGTGCTGTTCTTGGTGTTGCCCAACAGCGCTAAGTATTCGAGCGCTTTTCGTGGAATTGTTCCGCTTCCGCCTCCATTTCGGCAAGCCTCGTGTAGTAGTCGGGAAACTCGTTCAGGTGAGCCAGCGCAATCTTGCCGGTCAGTATCGGGTCGTCATCGGTCACGTTGGTCGCTGGGTCCACGGTGCCGTGCTCCAGCTCGACATCGAGGCTCATTCGAAACTGCTCGACGTCAAACTCGCTCCAATCAATTCCCAGGGTTTCCCCAATTCCCTTAGCCTCTTCGGTGGTGAAACGCTTGCTCTTTGTCATTGTGACCTCCTGATCGTTTAAGATTGTGTTCGCGCAACAGTGCCCAGGATGTGGAATCAACGCGGGCATCCGTGCTTTCTTCACCCCTCGGCAGGCATTCCGATATCGGTTTTCAGCGGCGGAAAGCCGACGATCTCGAATGTTGCCGACGCCACCGTGATATCAGCCTCCGCCTCAAAGTGCTGTAGGAGTTCGTGGTGGAGTTGCCCCTTGACCTTGCGACGCTCCTGTACCGCCACGATGTAGCGCAACGTCATTTCGATCCAGTTGTCGGTCATGACGATATAGAGTGTTGGCTCCACGGTTGTCTCGTGCACTGGATAGCGTTTCACCAGGTCGCGGAGCTGAGCTTGCGCCTGCGCCTGCAGGTGGGAGGTATACTCTCGACCGTGTTCCAACATGAGCTTTCCCGCACGCTGCCAATCGCTATTGTACGTGATAGGAATCACGATCTCATCCCAGAGATAGTGCCAATGCTGCGTATAATTGAACACCGGATCCGAGAAGACGACGCGATTGGCGACCGTGACGACGCGGCCCGTGTATTGGTCGGCATGTACCCATTCGCCGATCTCCATGACCGTCGTGCGCAGCATGCCGATGTCTAGCACATCCCCTGTCACATCCCCAATTCGCACCCGGTCGCCTATCTGATAGAGGTTTCCGGTGACAATGTTCAGATAGCCAGCAAAGGAACCGATAACCTCCTGCGAGGCGAAGGCGATCCCTGCCCCCAGGATGCCCATCGCCACGGTGAAATTGCTGCCGAAGCCTAGCCAGATGAGTAGAATGACGACGCTGCCGACAAGGAGGACCGAGTTGCGGACCAGCATATAAACGGTATGCCTGTGGGCTGGATCTTTGACCCTCGCTTTCAACAGATTCAGGACTACGTGGTTGGCTACCAACGTGAGCGCTAGGGTCAATAGTGAAAAGACGAGTTTCAGGATGATGTTCACATAAGCTGCTGGCAACTGGGGCATGTTCAATCTCCTTTCCAAGCTTGTCAGATGTCGCAATAGATGTCGAATCAGGGCTAACAACAAGGCACCTGATCATCAATGTTGTAGATAGTAAGGCACGTCTATGATCACGCGAGCCTTACCAGTCTTTCCGCGTCGATACGTGAGAACCATTTTGATGAGCAGTGCCGTCTGGTTGTGAAGCAAGTGATGCCACCATCGGGCGGGCACAAACTCGGGCAGCACGACTACGGCCGCCCCTCGCTCCGGTTCCCGCTGGTCCACTTTGTCCAGATAGGCCAACAACGGCCCTACGGTTGAGCGATACGGGGACTCCAGAACTATCAATGGTACATCGTGCCCCCACACCGGCCACTTCTCGCGCACGCGGGCAGTGACTTGGGCATCCACGTCGACGACGACTGTGGTCACGTCTTTCGACATTGTGCGGGCGAAGCGTAAGGCGACCAGCGTTCCCCGGTGCATGGCGGAAACGGGCACCACTACCTTGTGCCGCCTGTTGGAGGCGAGACCTGTCCACTCTTCTGGACTCAGTCCCTCCAACGATAGTTGCTCTGCTACAGACACGTAGTGACGCTGGATCACGCGGAACACCCAGACAAAGGAGGGAATCATAAGGGCAACGATCCAGGCGCCGTGGACGAACTTGGTGACGAGGATAACCAGCAGCACAACCCCGGTCGCCGCCGCACCTAATCCGTTGACCGTTGCCTTCCATCGCCAGCCCCGTCCGCCCTCCCTGTGCCAGTGACGCACCATTCCCGCCTGCGAGAGCGTGAAGGAGAGAAACACGCCCACCGCGTACAGCGGAATGAGCCGATGGGTCCGCCCACCAAAGACGACAACCAGAACTGAGGCCAGGAATGCCAGCGCGATGATACCATTGGCGAAGACCAGCCGATCACCCAGGCTAGTCAGTTGGCGGGGCAGGTAGCGATCTCGGGCTAAAACCGCTGACAGGCGCGGGAAGTCAGCAAACGAGGTGTTTGCCGCCAAGATGAGGATGAGAGTCGTTGCGACCTGTAGTGCCAGATAGAGTGGCCCTTCACCGAAGACCTGTCTGCCGATTTGCGATACCACCGTCTCATGTTCTACAGGGACCACGGCCAACGAGTGAGCCAGGAAGCTGATACCCAGAAACATCGGCGCCAAGAGAGCAGCCATGGCGATGAGAGTCTTACCGGCGTTGTCTGCTTCCGGCTTCCGAAAGGCGGGGATGCCATTGCTGATGGCCTCGACGCCGGTCAGGGCGGCACAGCCGGAGGCGAAGGCCCGCAGGATGAGGAACAGAGTCAACGTCTGCGCGCCACCCTCCAAGGGTGGCACTCCCTGCGCCGGAACTGGGCTAAGGGTTCCGGTTACCAGCCGGACAAGCCCAACGACGACGAGTGCAAGGGCGAGAATCACAAAGCCATAGGTAGGGATGGCGAACAGGGTGCCGGACTCCCGCACGCCGCGCAGGTTCGCCCAAGCGATGATGGCGATTGCGAGCAGACACAGGTTTGGGCGGAAGGGGAACAAGGCCGGAAAGGCGGACGTGATCGCCGCTATTCCGGCCGTGACACTGACCGCAACAGTGAGCACGTAGTCGATGAGCAGGGCTGCGGCGGCGGTCAATCCAGGCCAGACGCCCAGATTGTCGTACGCTACGATGTAAGCCCCGCCGCCTGAAGGGTAGCCGTGGATGGTCTGATAGTACGAGGTGGCGACGATGGCCAACAACCCGACGATGACTAGCGAGACGGGTAGTGAGAATCCGAGTGCTGAGGTTCCGGCCACGACTAGAACCAGCAGAATCTCCTCTGTCGCATAGGCCACGGAGGAGAGGGCGTCCGATGAGAAGACCGCCAGCGCCTGGATTTTCGTCAGGCGCTGGTGCACCTCTTCAGCTGTGGGCAGCGGACTGCCGAACAACAGATTGCGGGGTGCGATACGCATAAGACTTCTTCTCGCTTAACCCAGCGGGCCAACTGCCCACGAGTCAGGGGGTTGACAAGATGCTGCGCCAGTCAGAGCGTTGACAAGATGGATACCGGCATATGCAATCGCACCGGGATCACGTCTGCTTGTGACCTGGTCATCCGCATTTAGTTCAGCGCTTTGAGGAACTCGATCAAATCGTCAAGATCCTCATCGCTCATTGACCAGCGAGGCATGGGCCAGTCCAGCGACTCGCCATTCGGCTCGATTCCCTCGGTGATAGCCTGCTTGATGGTGTCGTCGGTGAAGGCTTCGTGCTCCATCTCCTCGCCATGCTCCTCTGATGTCAACGTCTGGTAGCGGATGTCGGGAACCTCGAAGACTTGCATCATCATCTGCACGCGCCCACCACGGCCGTCAGGGCCGTGGCAGGAAGCACATGTCATCCTCCCGCCCCGCATCATCCCCATTCCCATATCCGAGCTGATGGGCGTGCCTCGCTGACTGGTGGCGGTGAAGTAGATCTGCTCGCCGTTGGAGGCGAACCGGCTTCCCCCCCAGGGCAAGGTCAACGCCACGCATGCTGCCAGCACGAGGCCGACCAGCACGCCGCTTCCGACGACGAGCCACCAGCGTGTTTTCTCCTGGTTCATTCCAGTTCCTCGCCGCAGTAGGCACAGTGCCGCCAGCCGGGTCCGGTCGGTCGACCGCAATCTGGGCAGGTCTTGGCCGGGGCAGGTGGTGCAGTCGCCCTGCCCACACTGCGCACCAGCCAGACGCCGCCCACGATCAGCAGCCCCAACAGGCCAACAGGGATCAGTAGACCCAGCAGGGTGAGAATCAAGCCGAAGATGCCGCCGGGCATCCCACCCCCACCGAAGCGCCCGGTTCCCCCACACCAGGGACACCAACCGCCCATCATGCCGCCGGGTCCCATCATCCCCGACCCCATCCCCCAGTATCCGCCGCCGAAGAACATTGGCAAGAGGCTGAGGCCTATAAGGAAGACGACCAGCACCACCAGTCCAAAGACCAGCACCTGTGTCCAATTGATCTTACCCATTCCGCAGAACCTCCTTTCAGCTATCCTGTTCCTGGCTCAGGCAAGAGTGGTACGGATTATCTGCCCCTGAGCCTCCCATTCACAAACTCTGAGAAAGGCGGCTGAATATGAGTTGTAGGCCCACGCACCTGTGTTGAGCGCGACCACCTCACCGGTGACTTGCATCCCAAAGGCCAAGACAATCACAAGCAGGACGTTCTTCCAGTCCCACGGATACGCCCACTTCCACCTCCCTCGTCAAAAGACGGTGACGGCAAACAACAGGGTCAATGAGATGAAGCCATCCGCAGCGGCGCCCCGAAAAGCATGACGACCAACTCTCCATAAGTGTAGTCCGGCTCGGTGAAGTGTGTATAGAAGATCGAATGCATCAGCTCATAGCAGGTATTGAGCAGGAATCCAAAGAAGAACACCCCGACAACGAAACGATAGAATGCCGATAGCTGGCCAGCTGGGACAAGCCATAGGCAGCCGACAAATAGCAGGAACACGATGGCGAGGGCTACGCTGTTCAGCACCTTCTGCATTCCCACTACCGGCGCGAGGAAAGGCAGTAGCAAGAAGAGAGGCAAAAGCACGACGGTCTGCCAGTTGCGCAACCCGGCGGCTACCGGTTGAAAGTCCATGCTATAGAAACTCCGCTTCCAGAGCCCTGTAATCCGCCTCCGTCCACGCTCGAAATCCCTGTTCGACCAGGGGACCAGCAGCCAGCGCTGCAACCTGATCCTCATAAGTGGGCAGCCCTTCCACCCGGTAGATCACGCCAAGAGGGATGTGGTCGCCCCATTCGTGGGCCTTCTTCCAGGCCCCCTCGCGGTCGGCCGGATCGTAATCACTCTCTTCCTCCACCTTGTAGACCCGTGGCCGGTAGTAATCGTAGGCATAGTTGCGATTGAAGGTAACGCAGGGCTGCAACACGTCCAATAAGGCGGATCCCCTGTGGCGGAGCGCTGCCACCATCGTATCAGCCAGGTGCGTCAGGGCACCGGACCAAGAGCGAGCGATGAAGGTCGCACCGAGGGCCAGGGCCAGGGCGATGGGGTTGATCGGCAGGTCGATGACCCCCGCAGGGGCAGGTGACGTCTTGGTGGGGAAACCCTTGGGACTGGTGGGCGAATACTGCCCCTTGGTCAGACCGTAGACGCGGTTGTCCTGAACGATGATGGTGATGTCGGCGTTGCGGCGTAGGGCGTTGATGAAGTGGTTGCCGCCCTCGCCATAGGTATCACCATCCCCGGAGACGACGATGACCTTGAGACCGTGGTTGGCCAGGTGAACCCCCTGGGCGATGGGGATCGGCCGGCCGTGGAGAGAGGTGAACCCGTTGACGGTCACATAGTCGGGGAGCTTGCTGCCGCAGCCAATTCCCGTGGCAATGAGCACTTCGTGAGGCGCCAACCCAACTGCCACCAGCGCTCGTTTCAGGGTATTCAAAATGGCATAGTTTCCACAACCCCGGCACCAAGTGGGACGCACCGGGCCGTCGTAATCTCTGAGTTCAACCATCGTCATCACCTCCTGCTATCGCTTGAACCCCGACAACACATACTCAGGTGAGAGCGGACGTCCGTCGTGTCTTAGAAGCATCTCGTCAACCCGGATGCCCGTCCCGGCGCGGAGAAAGCGAGCGAACTGGCCTGTGGCATTGTTCTCCACCGCCACCAGGCGGCCGGCAGGCTCCAGGCGAGGGCCAATCCCGTCCGCTGCAAAAGGCCACAGGTCGGTGAAGTGCAGGAAGTTGACGCGCTCTCCTTCCTCATTCAGCCGGTCGACGGCCTCGCGCACGGGGCCGTAGCTCGATCCCCAGCCGATGAAGGTGGTGTCCGCCCGCGGTGAGCCGAAGAGAGTAGGAGGCCGCATATCCCGGACCGCTGCTTCCAGCTTGCGCAGCCGTTTCTCCACCATCCTGACGCGGTTATCTGGGTCTTCGTCCTCGAAGTGTCCGCTCTCGGTATGTTCATCGCTGCAAGCTACGAAGACGGCGTTGGGATGGCCCGGCAAGGCGCGCGGCGAGATGCCGGTCTCGGTGATGGTGTAGCGTGCGTAGCCATCGGACAACCGGTCAAGCTCTTCCTTGGTCAACAGTGCACCCCGGTCTATCTCCACTGCCTCGAAATGCAAGTCCTTTCTGTCTACCGTACGCACAGAATTGGCCAGGAAGGTGTCTATCAACACGATCACCGGGCACTGGTACTTCTCGGCCAGATTGAAAGCTCGCCAGCCGGCGTCGAAGCACTCCTCCACGCTGCCCGGTGCCAGCACGATGCGCGGGAAATCCCCCTGAGAGGCGTGCAGGGCGAAGAGTAGATCCCCTTGCTCAGTGCGGGTTGGCATCCCGGTCGAGGGGCCGGGTCGCTGGCCCTCGACGATGACCAGCGGTGTCTCCGTCATTCCAGCGAGTCCCAGACCCTCGACCATGAGGCAGAAGCCCCCGCCGGAGGTGGTCGTCAGGGCGCGTACGCCAGCGTGATTGGCCCCGATGGCCATGCAGATGGCGGCGATCTCGTCCTCGGCCTGTTTGACGACGAGGCCGTAACGGGCCGCGTGGGTGGACATCCATTCGATGATAGGCGTGATGGGCGTCATCGGATAGGCGGAGACGAAGCGACAGCCGGCAAGCAAAGCCCCCAGGCAGAGGGCATGGTTGCCGTTGATCACCATCCGCGGCGGGGCATCGATGGACTTCAGTCTGTAGTCGAAGCTGGCAGCGTAGTGCTCCCGGGCAAAATCACAGGCCCTTCTGGCTACCCCCAAATTGGCATCGACCACCGGCTGTCCCTTCTTGGCAAAGTTGTCGCGTATCACGCTCGCCACGCGCTCAAAGTCGTACTCGACCACTCCAGCGGCGGCACCGAGAGCTGCGGTGTTGCTCATTATCTTGTCGCCGACCTCTTCGGCGATTCTGATCAGGGGCAGGCGGAAAAGCTTGATCCCTCGCCCCGTCAACTCCTCTCCGTTCACCTCAAGACCGTCGTCGCAGATGATCCCACCCCCAGCCACAATCTCCCCCCTGTGGCGCTCAATGGTCTCTGACTGAAGAGCCAGCAGCAAATGGACCTCGTCAGTGTGGGAGTACAGCGGCCTGTCGCCAACTCGAATCTGGTAGAAATTGTGTCCACCTCGAATGCGGGACATGTAGTCCTGCAGACCGAAGACGTGCAACCCACCTCTAGCCAGAGCTTTGGCGAAGCCGATGCCGCTGGACTCGACCCCTTGCCCGGCTTCCCCGCCAATCTTGAACGTCATATCATTTGTGGGCATCCTCACCTCCCGTCTCTGTGAACTGACACTCACATCTTCCCTTGTGCACAGGAGTTGGTCGCCTGATCGATGCAACTGGCGCACCGGGTTGATAAAGGAAGATACCGGTATCCGCTCTATACCTAATCTCGCGGGTGCGTCTGTGTCGGCGGTGATGCTATTTGGCCGCGACCTTGATGGTCTTGGGCTGGACAGCCTCAGATTTTGGCAGGGTCAAGGTGAGCACCCCATGCTCGATCTCGGCCTTGGCTTTATCCACATCCACCTCGGTAGGCAACGTTACCGACCGGGAGAAGCTGCCGAAGGTCTGCTCCCCGTGATGTACGTACCTTCCTTTTCCTCTTTCTTCTCCTTTCGCTCACCCTTGATGGTCAGGACGTTACCAGTGATCTGTATGTCAATCTCCTCCGGCTTGACGCCTGGCACCGCAGTCTCCACCACCACCTCGCTGCCGGTCTCGTGCATGTCCAACGCCAGCATCTCGCCCCCAAGAATCCGCTCCCGGCTGAACCAGGGGCGGATGAAGCTCTCGCCCATCAGGCGATCCATCGCCTCGCGCAGAGAGATCATCTCCTTAGCCGGGTCCCATCGAACTATACTCCTGGGCATTTCACAACCTCCTTTTGAAATTACTGCAACAGGATACCGGTATCATCCCCTTACCCGATAATCTAATGCACGTTATGAGGATCTCTTCTTCTGGACGACCTGAGGCGGAAGCGCGGAAGACGTTTGCCTACTTGCCCACACCAATGTAGGACAACTATGCATCTCGGCTTCCAGCTCAGTCACTGCGTGGGTACCTACGTGCTTCTTCGTTGCGCATGACCAGTATACCAGACTACAAGACCCGCGTCAATACTTTTCTGCGACTCCCGCACAACTAAATAATCTTGCCTCTCAGCCGTGGACGTTCACCAACGTACCCACGTCGGCCCAGTTGAACAGCCACTCCGCCGCGTCGGTGGGCAGGTTGACGCAGCCGTGGCTCATCGGGTGGCCAAAGTTGCCGTGCCACCACACGCCGTGAAGGCCATATCCCTTGTAAAAGTACATCACGTACGGGACGTCCTCCAGGTAGTACCCCGGCCCCGACATATCGTCGTAGCGCAGCTTGATCCAGATGCGGAACTGTCCCACCACCGTCGGCGTGTTGGGGAGGCCGGTGGAAGCCAGTGTGGTGTAGACTGGGGATTGTCCCTCGTAGGCAGTGACCCGCTGTTGTGTCAGGTACACGTCGATCCAGCGCGCTTCGTCAATCTGCGGGGGCGGAGCCGCTGTGGGAACAGATTCCGGACTAGAAGGGACCGGCGTGGGGGGCGATGGTGCCTCCGGAACCCTATCGGCGTTGTAGGCCGTAACGAACTGAGCAGAGACCCAGGCCGGGGCGCCGCCGTATTCAATCTGCCACCAATCCCCGTATCGGCCGATGACAGAGGCCTGCGCACCAGGGTCGAGCTGTCCCAGCCGTGCGAAGCTGGTGCCCGGCCCGCTGTGGGCGGCGAAGCCCCGGGCGAAGGCGTCAGTTGTATCTCCGGCACGCCTTCCACGTTCCGAGCGGTGACGACCCGGTCGGCAATCCAGGCCAGCGTGCCATCGTACTCGACTTGCCACCAGTCGCCGTAACGACCGACCACCGGCACCTCCGTGCCCGGATCGAGATGCGCCAGGCGTGGGTAGTTGGTGCCTGGCCCGCTGCGGACGTTTGCGCCATCTGCCCCAGCTACGAGGGTCGCTGGGATCGACGTTGCCGTCGCCGGAATCGGGGTCGGCGGCACCCGCGTGGGAATGGGGGTGGGGGTCGCCAAAGCGACGGACGACTCGAACGTCACCACCGATGCAACAATCTCATCGGCCTCTGTCTGCAGGGCTGCCGGAATGTCAACCGCGTCGTAATCGGCGGAAAAGTCCCCCAAGGAGACGAGAAATACCCGATCACCAGCATATATCCTGTCCGCACCGTTGTAGATCACGGCCTTGACCTTTCCCTCGCGTTCGAGCAGCGCTCTGGGTATATCTTGTCCAAGGAACTTGACGGTGCCTGCAGGTACCACAGCTCCTGGAGGAAGCCCTGCCGGACAGCAGACGTTGGGCCCTTCGGTAGCCGTTGCGCCCCATCAAACCGCCCGGTAGCGTGTTCCTCTGCCGATTCCTTTGACCCTTACCCACCCTGTCTTCACCAAAGCCTGCAAATCTCTGGAGGCGGTGTTCTTGGACACACTGAACAATTGCCGGTAGTCCGCGTTGCCCAACTCCTGGCCTTCATTGACCATCAACCGCAAGGCCTCAATCTGCCGCTCATTCAGTCCCAGGGCGCGCAGGTCGGTCACACCCTCTTCCGGGATCAAATCCAGGATACGGTCGCCGGGGCCGTAAAACGTGACGGCAAAAAAGTCGTCCAAATCCTCCAGGTGTGGCTCCGCCAGCCCGTGCTCGCGCATCAAGCGGCGCATCCGGGCAATGCCGGTGCCCCACTTTTCGATGTAGAAGATGTCGTACAGATTGTTCCCAGGATTGTCCTCTAATCGTCCGGCGAATCGTCCGGTGCCGGACGATTCCACACGTAACGGGTGCCACGCCCCTTGCCTTGCCGCACAACGATCCCCTTGGAAATCATGTTTTGCAGGTCTTGATGGGCTGTGCTTTTTTGCACCCCGGTCAGAGTGCAGTATTCGCTTCGCGTGATCTGCCCGTATGCTTTCAGATATTCCAATGCCCTGGCCTGGCGTTCGTTCAACTTCCAGCGGGCGGCTTCGTCAGTGAGAGGAACGGCGACGCCCCCCTCGGCGGCCGCGCCGTAAAGGGTGATGATAAACTGGTGATGCTCTTCGGCAAAGATCGGCGGGCGCAAGCCGCTGCTGGCCATCGCTGCCCGGACGCGACGGATGCCCGTGCCCAGATCTTCGATGTATCCCAGGTCGCGGAGTACGCGCACGATGAGCCTGTTGCGCGTCTCGCGCACGTGGCTCAGCGACTCCAACGTCACCGGGAACACCAGCCGGCCGGGGCTGATGATCTCCAACCGGTCGTCAAACAGGAACAAACGAATCGAACTGCCGGTCAGCGCATAATCGCGATGAGCGATGGCGTTGGCAATCGCCTCGTGCACGGCCGGCAGCCTTCCATGCGTGGGACGATGCACCGGTTGCGCCGCACAAACTCGGTTGCCTGGTCAATGATCTCCGGCAACGTGCCCCGGCAGTCCTGTTTGTCCGTAATCGGGCCGACTACATCGCGCCCCTGAAACCGGGCAGCGCGCAGTTCGCTGTGCATCAGTTCGCGCTGCGGGTCTTTGCCGAACAGGAGCAAGCCACCGATGCTGGGGATGCGCCGCTCCTCGTAACGCACAACCGCCTTGAGGTGGGTCAGTAATTCGAGAACGTCCCCATTGGTAACCAGCCGCGCCGGGTCGGTCTGCCGGGCCAGGTATTCGCGTGCCTTGTCCAGGTCGAGGTCGTCCAACGTCGCGTTCAACACAGGCAACTGGTCGAAGCTCAACAGCCCGCTCTCTTGAGGCATAGACAGGAGTTCGACCTGCGTGGCGGCGCGCGTCGAAGTGCCGATGCGGACATAGATGCGCTCGTTGGCTTGATACGGCTTTTGCCGCCCGCGCTCCACCCGGATTACCGCAACCGTTTTACCGTCCAGTTCGACGGTTGCCGTCCTGGGCTGCAAATGGGGCACGCAGTTGTTGCGAGCAACGTTGAGGACGAGTTGCGCTTCCCGGTCGCCAAACGTCACCCCTCGGACGTCACCCCGGTCGGTCACACCAACGAGCAGCCAACCGCCGTCGGTATTGGCGAAGGCGACCATCGCTTTGGCCAACTCGGCCGGCACGGGCAGGCTCTCTTTGAACTCGATTGTGTTGCCTTCTCCCTGCGCGATGAGCTGGCGGACGTCATCTGAGTTCATTCAGACACCCCTGGTCGTTTTGCCCACTGTTCAAGCCTCACTTCCCCCCGGCTTGCTCTTCCTCGGCTTGATTTGCACCATCGTCACCCGCTCTACATCGTCATCCACAGATGATCACGCCGCACTGCGAAAGTGCCTACAAAAGTAAACAGCCGCTACTGATGTACCTGCTCACACAGGTGCACATTCGGTCGCGGCTGCTCAATCGCTTGCTCGCACTGCCGATTGGCGACATGATGATCATTCCCTATTCATGGGCCTCTCAGCATCGGAGACGAGAGGGCCCCAACAGCAACCTGTGCCCCTTCTTCCTTGTTTTGTAAGTCTACATTTCGAATATCTTGCAAATGCGGTAATCTCCCTCTTGAGCATTGCTACGCCGTCGCCAGCTTGGGATGCATCATTTGTGACCGGAAGAAAAGATGCTTGCAGCCACGGTACACACCAGGCACAAAAAAAGAGCGGCTCATGCGCGGAACGGGAAACCTCTGGCTCTCCCTTTCGGCCCGGTCAAAGGGTCAACTGCTGATTGACTGACAAATCTTTTAGGACGCAGATTCACGCAGATTTTCGCAGATTATCTGCCGATAAAACCAGAAAATCAGCGTTCATCAGCGTTAAGTAGTACCTTATCAATTAAATCCTGGCACAAAAAGCAAGGACTTCAGGCCTGAGCTTGTCCATATGCAAGCTCAGGGATAATGACTAACTCTCTGAACTTCAAAGCCATCAGAACAACGTGACGGCCAAGCTCGGTGAGGTAATACTTGTACCGTCTGCCAACCTTCTTGATGAGACCATGTGCC
>CAZZEX010000105.1:0-16995 GCA_964653285.1 uncultured Anaerolineales bacterium | reverse complement strand
AGGGGCAGGTCTTGTACCTGCCCTCCAGGGGCAGGTCTTGTACCTGCCCTCCAGGGGCAGGTCTTGTACCTGCCCTCGACCGTTGGCGCGGGGCACGAAATCGGGTACACTATGGAGTGCAGACGGGAGTCTGGCAGAACAACACCAGACACGCAATACGCACCACGCACCAGGAGGTCACAATGACCGACGAGACTTTGAACATAGGAGGCAGCCACGTTGGTGGCTCTGTAGAACTGAGCGACAGCACCTTCGCCGGACGAGACCTGGTGCAGTATAACTTCACTTTCCAGGCGGCTCCCTTTCGACCCCCACCGGACCTGGCCGCGCTGCGTGTGGCCTACACCCGCTATCTCCTCAGCGCCCACCGTTACCTGGACTTTAAGGGAGTGCCCCAGGTGGAGAAGGTGGCCACTCTCCTGCCGCTGGAGCAGGTTTTTGTGCCGCTTCACGCCCGGCCCACCGCCCCCGAGGCCGACACCTGGCGGCGGCTGCGGTTGGCCGGCCGGGAAGTGGGTCAGATGGAGGAGGAACTGCGCCTGGAGGGAATGCTGGCCCCGGCCGAGAGCGCGGGGCCGGTCTCCATTGACGAAACGCTCAACAAGGAGGCGGCGCTGGTCATCCTGGGCGACCCCGGCGCGGGCAAATCTACGCTCATCAAGCACCTGGCACTCCACCTGGCCCGCCACGGGGAGGGGGATGGCCCCTTGCCTATTCTCCTGCCCCTCAACGCCTACGCCGAAGCCCTCGGGCGGGAGGAGATCAGCCTGCAGGCCTACCTGGCCCGCTACTACGGTGGCCGGTGCAAGGAGCTGGAAGGAGTGGGGGCGCTGTTCGACGCGGCTCTGGCAGAGGGGCAGGCGGTGGTGCTGCTCGACGGGCTGGACGAGGTACAGGCGCGGCGACTGTACGTCAACCAGTTACTGGAGGACTTCGTCGCCACCCACCGGGGGCGGGGGGGCAACCGCTTCGTCGTCACCAGCCGTATCGTCGGTTACCGGGACGCGCCGCTCGTTTCCATGCTCGGGGGGGCCACCTGGCCCGTCTACACACTCACCGATTGGGGGCGGGAGGAAATCGAGCGTTTTGCCGCCCGCTGGACGCTGGCCTTCGAGGTCGCCACTCACGGCGACACCCCCGAGGCCCGCGCCGCGGCCGAGGAGGAGCAGCAGGATCTGCTCGCTGCTATCCTCCCTGGCTCCGGCATCGAGCGGTTGGCCTCCAACCCGCTGCTCCTGACCATCATGGCGCTCATCAAGCGCCAGCGGGTTACTCTGCCCCGCGAGCGGGTGAGGCTGTACGAACTGTACCTGGAGACGCTGATCAGCGCCTGGAACAAGGCGCGGGCGCTTGATAGACGGCCCGTCGGACCAGGGATAAACTACCTGGACACGGTGCAGGTGCTGGCCCCGCTGGCGCTGTGGCTGCGGCAGGAGAACCCCACCGCCGGGCTGGTGAGCCGCGAACAGGTCGAAGGCTGGCTGACCAAGTACTACCGGCGGGAGTGGGATGAACCCCGGGGTCCCGCCCGCCAGCGCGCCCGCGCCTTCCTCGCTGGCGTCCGCCACTACTCCAACCTGCTGGTCGAGCGGGGGGAGGGGCAGTACGGCTTCCTGCATCTGACCTTTGAGGAGATGCTGGCCGCCAAGGGGATCGCGCTGCTGGAGGACCAGGAGGGACTGGAGGCAGCGATGGAGGTGGTCTGCCAGCACTGGCTGGACCCCGTGTGGCGGGAGACGCTGCTGCTCACCGTGGGCGTGCTCGGCGTCGTCAAGCAGAGCCCCTTCAAGGCCGGGCGGGTGCTGCGGGGACTGTGTGCGGAGCACCTGCCAGGCGCAGACAGGGGGCGGAACGTCGTGCTGGCGGGCGAGGCGCTGGCCGACGTGGGGGAATCGGGCACCGACCGGGGTTCGGCAGCGGCCGTCGTCGGTCGCCTGGTGCAGGTGATGCAGGATCAAGAGACACCCGCCCCGATACGGCGCGACGCCGGGCACCTGCTGGGCCGGTTGGGGTGGGAGCCGGAGGGGGGGCTGGACGTGTGCGTGGAAGTTCCTCCTGGGCCGTTTCTGTACGGCGATGGCGATGACAAGGAGCGGCGAGTGATCCATACCCCTTACCGCATCTCCGCCTACCCGGTGACCAACAAGCAGTTCGCCCGTTTCGTCGAGATGGGAGGATACGAGCGGCCGGAGTGCTGGAGCGCGGAGGGCTGGGCCTGGCGCAGCGGGGCGTATGACAGCAAAGCGCCCGACTACCTGAAGGATTGGCTTTCCAATCGCCCGCCGGAGAAGCGGGACCGGCCCTACTGGTGGGGGGACAAAAGGCTGGCCAGCCCCCTCTGCCCGGTGGTGGGCGTCACCTGGTTCGAGGCGCAGGCCTACTGCCGCTGGCTGGCGCTGGAGGCAGGGCTGGACCCCGACGGCCTGAACGCCCCCCGGCTGCCGGCCGAGGAGGAGTGGGAGCGGGCGGTGCGGGGGACCGACGGCCGGGAGTATCCCTGGGGGGAGGAGTGGGACCGCCCCCGGCTCAACTGCGCCGAGTGGTGGGCGGGATGTGAATTCCCGGATGGCGAGGAATGGAGCAAGTGGCTGGGTTCTGACGAGTTCGGGGAAGCCAACCCGACCCCGACGGCGGTGGTGACCTTCCCCGAGGGGATCAACCCGGCCGGGCTGTGGGACGGGGCGGGCAACGTCTGGGAGTGGACCGGCCCCTGGTACGTCGAGGGCGGAACGCGCGTGCTGCGCGGCGGCTCCTGGCTCGTCGACAGGAGGTTCGCTCGCTGCGCGTACCGCAGCGACGACCACCCGGTCGGCTTCGGCTTCACTGTGGGGTTTCGGGTGGTCTTCCCTGGCTCTCCGCCTTCTGATTCCTGAATTCTGCTTTCTGTCTGCTGCGTGCTGTTTTCTGATTGCTGATGGGGGGTCTGGGGGGCAAAGCCCCCCGGACGCGCGCGGCGCATTTTGGGGGAATGTTGGGGGCGTAAGGGGCAAGTGAGTCGAGCCACCGCCCGGAGCTAAACCTCCGGGCTGAAAGAGCAAAGCCCTGCGGGCTAAGATGCAGCCCCGCAGGGGCTTTGTCCTCTCAGCGCGGGGCCAAGGTCCCCGCGCTCCTTGTCCTCTTGTCGCTCTGTCACTCCCCCCCCTCGCTCCTCCATTCCTCCCCATCCGTCCACACTTCCCTCTTCCAGATAGGGACGATCTCCTTCAGCCGGTCAATGGCGTAATGAACGGCGTCGAACATCTCGTGCCGGTGGGCCGCGGAGAGGGCGATGACCACGGCGGTCTCCCCTACCTGCAGTCGCCCCACGCGGTGGACGATGGCGACCTCCCGGATCGTCTTCCAGCGGGCCTGTACCTCGGCGCCGACCTGGCGCAGTGTCTCCTCGGCCATCTCCGGGTAGGCTTCGTACTCCAGGTAGCGCACTTCCCGACCATCCGTCGTGCCACGCACCACGCCGACGAACGTGACCACCGCCCCGATGGCCGGGTCCGCCAGCCGGGCGACGACTTCGTCAACGGATATCTCCTCTGTAGTGGTCTCAAATCGCTTCGTCATATCTTGACTATTATTATAACGTGGTCTGGGCAGGAAGCAAAGGAGGCCACAAACAGAGAGGCAGAGAGTGTAATTCAGCCTGCTGTGGCCGGTCTCCCGACTGAGCCACCATTGGCTGGCCCAAGGGCACCATTCCCCGGCCTGCAGGCGCTGGACAAAATGGCTGCATGATGGCATAATCAGTCCGCTGGGAAAACAAACTGGCGACGCCAGTGCGCAACCTGCGCTTCACCCAGAGCCACGTCGAGGCGCTGGCAGGAGCGGGAGCGGTGGGGCGAAATTTGCAGCAATCTGCAATCCGCGAAATGACCAACGATCAATCTCACGTCCCTGCTCGATGGCTGTGGGACGCCAGTCTGGGATTGATGGCGCTGGCGCTGGCCGGGGGGCTGGCGCTGATCGTCGCGCTGGCGCTGGGCTGGAACAGCCCCTGCCCCACCCGCCCGCCCGACTGGGAAGCGCCTGACCTGCCTCTGTACCTGAAAGCCCCTCCAAACGAAACCACGATGTCGCTGCTGGGCCATCCCGGCAGCGATTTCATTCTGGAGGTAGAGGCCGTCCCGCTCTCCGGCCCTGCCTTCAACGGCTATGGCCTGGTCTACCGCGCTCAAGGTCCCGCCCACTACTACGCCTTCGCCGTCGGCAGTGACGGCTACTACGCCGTTCTGCGCGTGGCGGGGGACGAGGAGACGCCGCTGGTGGACTGGCAGCAGTTTCCCCACGTCCATCGGGGCCGGCAGGCCAACCGGCTGCGCGTGACCTGCACGAGCGCGACCTGCCGCTTCTACGTCAACGACGAGTATGCCACCGCCGTCGAGGACGACACCCATCTGGCGGGGGGCGTGGGGCTGTGGGTGCGGGGTTTCGGGGACGGGGACGTGGCGGTGCAGTTTGTGAACGTGCGTGTATGGGGGGAAACTGAGAGAGTGCAAAACTGCTGGCTTGTATGGAATTATGAACAAGAGTATAATCGTGGACGGAGTCTATTTGCCCGTGACACGGGATGTTTTCAAGAAAGGCTGGTGAGGTGAGAAATGACGACGAGAATGAGGATAGTCGTAGAGACTGCCCCCCCACGGGTGGCCGAGGTATTCAATGGAGCCACACAACTGACGACTATAGAACGGCTGATCCTGGCCCAACTATTGCTAGAAAGTATCCTGGTCGGCGAATCGAGCGATGAGGCCGACTGGTCAGCTATGAGCCTCGACGCATTCCAGAGGGATTGGGACAATGCCGAGGATGCCATCTACGACAACTGGAGGGAACTGTATGGCGTTTCAGCGCGGTGACGTTGTGCTGATCCCTTTCCCTTACACCGATCTCTCGGCGTCCAAGACGCGGCCGGCTGTGGTCGTGAGTAGCGACACTCGTTGGTAGTATATCGCGTAGGCGCTCTCTCTGCTCGGGACATGTTGAAGGTAGACCGTTGCCTGTGTCGGGCTATGGCTCTCGTTGAGACGGCGTTGGGCGATGTGGTGGCTGAAGTAGACCTGATGGTTCAGCCTGCGGTTACCGTTCAAGCCTTGGCGGAGAAATCTGCAACAGCGGTTGTCTCACTGGCGTCAGCGGGTGAGCCAGATGTGGACGTAGATCGCTTACGGAAGATACTGTCTGGCCGACTAAAGGGTTCTCCGTAGATCGCTTGTTTCGGGCGGCAGTCTCCCGGTCTTTCCCTCCATCTGGAGGCCGCCTCAAACGAAGCCGCCGTGACGCTGCCGGGCCATCCCGGCAGCGATTTCATTCTGGAGGTAGAGGCCGTCCCGCTCTCCGGCCCTGCCTTCAACGGCTATGGCCTGGTCTACCGCGCTCAAGGTCCCGCCCACTACTACGCCTTCGCCGTCGGCAGTGACGGCTACTACGCCGTTCTGCGCGTGGCGGGGGACGAGGAGACGCCGCTGGTGGACTGGCAGCAGTTTCCCCACGTCCATCGGGGCCGGCAGGCCAACCGGCTGCGCGTGACCTGCACGAGCGCGACCTGCCGCTTCTACGTCAACGACGAGTATGCCACCGCCGTCGAGGACGACACCCATCTGGCGGGGGGCGTGGGGCTGTGGGTGCGGGGTTTCGGGGACGGGGACGTGGCGGTGCAGTTTGTGAACGTGCGCGTGTGGGGGGAAAGATGAGCGGGCAATGCTCCACCGGTCGGGGTGAGGAAAGCGGGGCGGCGGGCGTTGTGTGTTTGTGCAAGGGCCGCAGTTGGGCTATAATCGGAGCAGACTGCCAGAGGAGAGAATTCGTCACTACTGCTTGGAGAAGGGGCAGGAAATGCTGATTCAAGACATTGTTGAAGCGCGACCTGATGTTTTGGCCGGGGGCTTCCAGGGCGATCTACGGGCCTATCGCGTCGGCCGCGAGGCCGATGCCGATAAACTGGAAAACAACCCAGAACTCTTCTTCGCCGTCACCTATCCATCCGCTTCTTTGCAGCGCTTGGTCGAACTGGTACACCAAAAACTCGCCGGCGACCGGGTTCAAGGAGCCTTCCTGCCCATCGGCCGAATGGGCAGTGGCAAGACACACGCTTTGATCGCGTTGTACAACCTGTTCGCCTATCCCAAACTGGGCCAAAAGTGGCTGCAAAGTCATAATCTTCCCGCCCTGCCACTGGACGATTCTCAAGCCGTGATGATCTCTGCTCAGGAGGACCAGCCCGACTATTTGTGGGAGCCGGTGTTTCGTCGGGCGGGCCGAGAGGATCTGCTGGCAGAGGTCCGGGATTATCCCACTATCTCACAGATCAAGGCTTTGGTGAGCGATGGCACACTGGCCGTCTTCATTGACGAGATCGAGAACTGGTATGACGGCATCGCCGCTGACGAGGTAAGACGGGGGCGAAACCGGGGCTTTCTGCAGGATTTGACCGAGGTGGCCAGCGAGCCGGGGTACAATCTCTTTGTATTTATCTCGCTGCTGGACCAAACCCCCCAACTCAAGAGGTTACTGCGGCGTACCGGCGCCGTGGCCGAGAACATGGTCGCTGTGGGAGAACAGTGGGCCATCGTACAACATCGGCTGTTTGCCGGCCGCGATACGGAGAAGGCGCGGAAGATCGCGGAAGCATATCTGGCCTGCTACGGTGATTATGCCACCGAGGATCTGTCCGTGGAGACGATGGTCCAGTTATACCCTTTCCACCCCGGCCTCTTTACCACGCTCAAGGAGGTCTACGCCAGTCGAGCACAAGGCATCCGGGACACGCTGCGCACGCTGGCCGACCTGGTGGCCGTTCAGCGGGACGAACGCGACCTGCTGTTGGCCTCCGATGTGCCCGCCCGCGAACTGCTCTCCATTGATCCAACACTGCACACCGCCCTTCAAGAGGACATCGAGCGCTGTCGAGAGATCGAGAACGTTCGAGGTTTGCTTTCGACGATCTTCTTCTACTCACTGCGCCCCACCGTGCCTGGCGCGACGGTGAAGGAATTGGTCCAGGGCCTGCTCCGACCGGGAGGCAGCGTCAACGAGATCACCATGTCGCTAAAGGAACTCGATGGAACAGCATTTCATCTGAAAGGGAACGGGCGCTTCCGCATCACCCCGGAACTCAACATCTATGCCATCATCCGGGCGGAGGCCAGTCGGGTGGAGGATGAAGAGGCACGAGCCAGGATGGACCAACTGGTCAAGGAAAAGGTGTTTGGCAAAGGGGTCTACCTGTTCTCCGAGTTGGGGGATATTGATGACAGCCGGCTGAAAGTCGTCGTGGCCCCGCGCGATATGGATGACGGGGAGATCAACGCTGCACTGGGAAGACTGAATTGGTCGAACCGGGTGGTGCTGGTGGTGCCGAAGACGTTCCTGGGCACGAAGAGCATCTACGAGTGGGGCGACAACCTGGGGAACGCCAAACGAGTCGTGGCCGAGGAGCGGTTGTTGACGGGTGAGCAGCGGGACATTGAGGAACTGCGTGAGGAGTTACTGACGACAAAGAACGATGAGGATATGCCCCGGTTGATCGAAGATCTGCGGGGCGCTTACGGTCGCTACGTGCAGTGGATGACCAGCGGCCGGTTGTCCAGGCGCAATGTGGACCCCGACGTGGCGGCGATCAAAGAGCGGGCGGTGGCCGGCTTAGACGCGGCCTACGATCAGATCCTGGACGTACTCGAAGAGCAGGATTTCATCGAGGTCAAACTGTTGATCGAAGACTTCTTCCGCGTCCGCCGCTATCCGATGGTCAAGGAGCGGAACGACGTCGAGGCGGCGCTCCGCGAACTTTACCGCAACCGGGAGATTGGCTTCAAGGGCCTGAAGCAGAACTACTTACCGGAGCGTGACGCTTTCCCATTGGGCGTCCACGAGGGGCTATCCGTAGCCCGCTATGAGGTCCTCAAGCAGTGGGAGCCAAAGGCAGCAAGGGGAGAAGAGATACCGGCTGGCGAGCGAGAAGCGGAACTGATATACTCGCTGACGGGTGAAGAAAGGAAGCCTGCCCGGGAGGGCGAGGCTGTGGAGGGCGTTCCAGTCTCCACCCTGGAGCATCCACCGCAGCCTCTCTCCATCGTCGGCTACACACCGCTGGGGCTGCAGGAGTTGGGACCACAGGATGAGGTGCACGAAGTCGCCATCGTGGTTGATGAGCGCCAGTTGCCGCTTGACAAGGCCACGCTGGAGGGGCTGATCGCCGGACTGCCCGAGGGCACGGCCATCCGGCTGCAGTTGAAGGTGGTGCGCCGTGGATAGTTTACAACTTGCTGACCTGCTGGACCAACTGATTCGGGCCGACGATCCCGTGCCGGTGATATGGGACTATCTGCAGCGCCTGTGGCTGCCTGAGGAGAGGCCGGCGACCTACTTCAAACAGGGCGAAAAGCGCACGATGTACCTGGAGAAGGTGCTGGGGGCGGCCTATCCGGAACTCTACCGCGAGATTCTACCACACCGCTGCGCGTGCTGCAATCTGGACGTGGCATCCGTCGCAGTGCCCATCTTATGGATGGATGGCTTGAGCCTGCGCGAAGCGCTGCTGCTCTGCCGTGACCTGGACGCCGATTGTGACCTCTCCTTCGCCTATTCCCGCCTGCCTTCGGAGACCATCTTCTACAAAGAGGCAATTTTCCACCCCTGGGAGGCTAAGACGGTGGAGATCAAAGACGTCAACCGGCTGTCACTGGACGGCGACGAGCGGGGGGTGTGGTGCCCCATCCCGGACAAGGAACTGGAGGACATCAAGGGGCGGGTCAAGGTGCGGACGCAGGCCGACATCTACGAGAAATCCCGCCAGGTGCTGCTGGGTATCTGCGAGGCGTTGCACGGGAACGAGTTTCTGGTGACCTCGGATCACGGCTACATCAGCACCGAGACACATTTTCTGCCTCTGCCGAGGCGTTGGAAAGGGGCTATGCAGAACATCTTCGGCGCATCGCGTTGGGCCGAAGCAGGCACGAAGGCGGATGAACTGGTCGAGGCCGGGTACATCGTCCAAGACGGGGGCTATTATCTGGTGGGCAACCGTTACGCCTGGGCCGCGCGGGGCAAGTACAAGGTGATGCTGCACGGCGGGATCAGCCTGCTGGAGTGCCTGGTGCCGGTGCTGAAGATTGAGTTTTGATTGCGGATTGCAGGAAACCGGAGGTTACACGCGGATTGCGAAAAGGAAGAATTGGGATCAGTGTCGTCTATCAATTTGCTGACGGAGGGAGGTAACAAATGACTCACAATCACGTCGAGATCAACCCGGCGATCATGTTCGGCAAACCGGTTATCAAGGGTACGCGCATTACTGTGGAGCACATCCTGCGCAAACTGGCCGGGGGGATGACGGTTGATGAGATCATGGCCGACCATCCACATCTTACGCCGGATGATATCTATGCTGCGGCAGCCTTTGCAGCCGACTATCTGGCTCAAGAAGAGATCGTCTTCGCCGATGGAGAGCGCTTGTGAGGTTCCTGGCCGATGAGTGCTGCGATGCTGCGTTGGTGAGCGCGCTGCGCGGTGACGGTCACGATATCCTCTATGCTGTCGAGTCACTGCAGGGTGCAACCGATGACGAACTCTTGTTTCGTGCCTACTCCGAGCACCGTATTCTCCTCACCGAAGACAAGGACTTTGGAGAGTTAGTCTACCGTCTCCGGCGGCCAGCGCACGGAATCGTGTTGCTGCGGTTTGATGTTGCTGCCCGCGTTCTGAAAATTCCGCGTATGCGTCATCTTCTGAAGCGAGGCGTTGAGCGACTGGTTGGTTCATTTGTCGTTCTAGAGGCGGATAAGATTCGCATTCGTCCATTGCTTCGAGACACGGCGGAGAGGTGACTGTTGGGCGAGGTCTCCGATCAACGAGGGTTGGCCCGAGTCTCCCGCAGGATTCGATGGAGGCGCACACGGTGTGTGCTGAGTAAGATGGTGAAACAGGGACGCATTCGCAAGGTTGGCAAAAAGCGATGAGCCCGATATGAGTTCGTATGGTCACGGTAACGACAAATTGTCGTTAGATTGTCGGTAGACACATCTGGCCTGATGGTGGCTTGTGATCCGCGTAGGACGCACAAGGGTAACCAAGTGTTATTCGGTTCCGAATGCGGCGATTTGTCAACCGCCACGAGGGAGCAGGGCTTTTGTCCTGACCAAAGAGCCAGCGAACTAAACAAGAGATAGGAGAAGTTGTGATAATTGATACCAGAGAGAAGTTGCTCGAGGCGAAGTACTTTTTAGAGCGCATGAAAGAGAATCAACCTGACCGAGATGCTTTCAAATACAATCTTAGTGCATTCTTGGCTGCAGGTCGTAGTGTAACTTTCGTTATGCAGAGAGAATTCAGTGCAACACCTGGCTTTAAAAAGTGGTACGATGAGAAGAACCTCGGAAGTGACGAGACGATGACGTTTTTCAATAACAAACGGGTAATGACAATTCACCAACAGCCCGTTCAGCCTGGTGCTCACGTCAATGTAAGTATCAGCGGGCAAGTCATCCTTAGTAGCAAGAGCATCTCGGCTGTCGTTACTCATGCCGATGGCACTGTTGAAAGAATAGAATCAGAGCCGACGCCTGAAAAAGGAAGAAAATCAGGGCTGATGCCACCACCTGAGCCTACTAAGACTGAGGTGACAACGGAGTGGCGATGGTATTTAGATGACTTGCCAGAGAAGGATGTTGTTACTGTCTGCGAGGAGTATATAGCCAAACTCGAAACTCTTGTAGCAGAGTGTGAATCCCTATTCAGTCGTTCACGTGGGAGCTAAAGAGACTCTGATCGCTGTACTCATCTCTTTTTTACTGAAGAAGTATTGGCTAAAGCACCGGGCTGAAGGAAGGAACGAAGCTCTCTACAGGGCCTGAATCCGAGCCCGTAGGGCTTTGCTCTTTTAGCCCGATGGCTTCAGCCTCGGGCTTTATCAAGGAGAAATTCTGTGCTGGACCAAAAACCCATTGAGCGCACCTTCCCCATCAGCGAGGTGAACCGCATCGCCGAGCGGGAGGCCCACGCCAAGCGCTATTACCGCCCCGTCTACACCATGCACAAGTGGTGGGCGCGGCGGCTGGGCAGCGTCTTCCGCACCATCGCCCTCTATGCCCTCACCGACGAGGAGGCGCTGGAGCGGGCCGAATCGGAAGTGGGCGCCGACCTGCTCACCTTCGAGAAGAGCACGGAGGAGCGCATCTGGGACCTCTATCTAAAGGATGCGCAGGTGGGCCGGGGCAAGGTGGTGCTGGACCCGATGATGGGCGGCGGCACCAGCATCGTCGAAGCGCTGCGCCTGGGCGCGAACGTCATCGGCTGCGACCTCAACCCCGTGGCCTGGTTCGTGGTCAAGAAAGAGATCGAGCCGGTGGATCTGGAGGCGCTGGACGGGGCCTTCGCGCACCTCGAAGAATCAATCGCGCCGGAGATCCTCAAGTACTACAAGACCACTTGCCCCGTCTGCGGAAACGAAGCCGACGCGATGTATTACTTCTGGGTCAAGGAACTGGCCTGCACCAACTGCGGCCAACCGATGCCGCTGTTCAAGGACTACCGCGTGGCCTCGTCCCGCTCAGTGGGGGTGGAGCACCATCCGCACGTCTTGTGCGCCGAATGCGGGACTGACTTCTCCCCCACCGAGGAGGAGCCGCACTGCCCCGAATGTGGTTGGAAGTTCGACGAAAGCGAGTTCTACCACCTCCTGTGCCCGCTCTGCGGCGGCACCTTCGAGGCCAAGAACTACCGCGCCCAGCACCGCTGCCCCCACTGCGGGCATATCTCCAGGGCCACGGAGGGGAACGCGGGCGGCCAGTACTACACCTGCCCCCGTCCCGACTGCCGCCAGAAGTACAAGATCGTGGACGGTATCGCCCAACTGGGCAAGCCGCCGGAGCGACTTTACGGCGTAGAGTACTACTGCCCCCACTGTGACCTGAAGGGCTACAAGGCCGCCGACGATGACGACCGGGCACTCTACCGCGCGGCGGCGCGGGAATTGGCCCAAATCGGCGACACCCTGCCCCTGCCGGATCAGGCGATTCCCGAAGGGAAAGAGACTACGCCGCGCTTGCCCAACTGGGGCTACCACAACTTCCGCGACATGTTCAACGCCCGGCAGTTGCTGTGTTTGGGGAAGTTGTTGCGGGCGATTATGGAGATCGAAGGTGTAAACGTAGAAGAATCCCTGCTGTTGGCATTTTCTCAGACGCTTGAACCCAACAATATGTTCTGTCGGTATAACCTATCTGCCAACAAGACGGAAGGGCTTTTTGCCAGCCACGCCTACCATCCCAAAACCGATCCCATTGAGAACAATTTGTGGGGCTCAAAGTATGGCCGTGGGACGTTCACACACGAATTCGACATTTTGCGGGACGGGAAAAAGTATGCTCAACACCCGTTTGAGAAGTACATCAATGGCAACGATGTCACTCAAGAGTGTGCTCTCAGTACAGCAATGGAGGGGCATCTAGCGGCTGCATTCGACCAGTTGGAGGAAAACGGCAATGCCCTGCTCCTCTGCCGCTCCTCGGACTTCCTGCCCCTGCCCGATCAATGCGTAGACCTGGTGCTCACCGACCCGCCCTACTACGACAACGTGATGTATTCCGAGCTCTCCGACTTCTTCTACGTCTGGCTGCGGCTGCCGCTCAAGGAGCGCTACCCCCACTTTCGGGCAAAACTCACGCCCAAGGCCGAGGAGGCGGTCAAGAACAGCGCCCAGGGCAAGGAAGAGGCCGATTTCCTGCGTATCCTGACCGATATCTTCCGCGAATCTCACCGCGTGCTCAAGCGGGACGGCCTGATGACCTTCACCTACCACCACAAACAGGATGCGGCCTGGAGCGCAGTGTTGAAGGCGCTGCTGGACGCCGGGTTTTACATCACCGCCGCCTGGCCCATTCACTCCGAGATGTCCTCCAGCACCCACATCTACGACAAGCAGAATATCTCCTACGACACCATCATCGTCGCCCGCCGACGGGAGGGGGAGGGACGGCGCATCAGTTGGTACCACCTGGCCCAGCAGATCCACGACCGGGCGGCGGAGATCGTCGAGTACTACCGCCGTCACGACGGCAGATACCTCAGCGAACCGGATATGGGCGTGGTGGCCCAGGCCAAGTGCCTGGAACTCTACGCCCAGCACTACCCCAACGTGATGGAGGAGGGGCAGATGGTGGCGGTGAAGGAGGCGGTCAAGCGCACCAGCGCCATTGTCACTGAACAACTTATCGAGGAGCGCTTCCAGGCCCTGGTCGGCCAGACTGACACGCTGACCGCGCTCTATCTGCTCTTCCTGGCCGGGCGCGACTCTATCACCTACGACGCGCTGAACAAACTCCTACGCGGCCGCGGCGCCGATGTGGAGGACTTCACCGAACGGAACCTGCTGCGCTCCGAGGGCGGCCGGCTGCACGTGGTTCACCCGGTTGCGCGGCGAGACAGCATCAACGCCCGGGATCCGGAACTGGCCATCGACGGCGCGCACTACATGATCTACGTGCGCCAGGAGCGAGACCTGATGGCGGAGGCGGCCCCTTTCGCCCGGCGCGAGATTATTTTTGCCCTGGAGGAACTGGCCAGGATCAAACGCGACGAGGGGTATCAGGAGATCGCCGATTATCTGAAGAGGATGCAGTATGCGAGGAGTGCGCGCATGGGCTGAACCCCCGCGCTGAGGGGGCGAAGCCCCCCCCCTCGGGGGCTGGATTGGAGCCCGCAGGGCTTTGCTCTTTCAGCCCGACGGCTTCAGCCTCGGGCTCCACGGACTGAATGACGGAGGCGCGAAGACGATGAGTTACAATCTGATAAAACAGGACAAAATCGAATTCCCTTGTCAAGAGACGATAGGACTGATCGAGTTCCTGCGTCGGGTACAGCGCCAGGAACGGCTGCCGGTCTCACTGCGCGTCCAGGGCCTGGACACTGTGTTGGAGGAGGCTCGGGATACGACCGAGACGGCGAAGGTAATGCGCAACCTGTTGGCAAAGCGCAGCGAGTACATGGCCCGGCAAGGATCCCTCGTCGTCTTCCCGGTCCGAGCCAGCCTGGAGGAGGCGGGAGGTCCGAGGATGTACGTGGGGAGCAAGCCCATTGACCTATCCCATCTCTTCGGCAACCGCTTGGAGCGGCATAAACGTCACTGGTTCAAGGCCGGCTGCAATCTGACGAGAGGATAGCGAAAACAGGGGTGTTTGGATCACGAAACACACGAAAGGGCCCGAAAGGCACGAAACGCGAAAGGCGCGAAAGGGTTTCGTGACTTTCGCGGCCTTTCGCTGCTTTCGCGATCCAGAGGCCCCCCAACACATGAAAGACGAAGTTCGAGCGCAAGTGGACGCAATCGTGGAACGGTTTAACAGGGAAGAGATGCCGAGTCCGCGCTGTTTCTATATCCCGCGCTACAGGGGGAGCTACCTATACCTGGACAGAAGCGACTGGGGGCGCATCGTCCACATCTGTCGCCTAAAGTACAATGGAGCGATGGACAATTGGGACTTTGCCATCTTTAAGTATAGCGATGAACACTACGACCCCAAAGAATGGATGTTCCCAGGTGCAGGCCACGTGGATGGAACCGTCGTCGGCGCGATGCGCGCAGGTTTGGAAGCGTATCCGCCGTAACCCGACAAGATAACCAGCACGCTGATCGTGAAGCAGTATGTCGAAGGGGCGTGTCATCAAAGTGCGATGCAGGTGTGGTCAACTCCTCTTCAAATACTTCAAAGGCGGAAGAGGACGCCTGATAAAGTGCTATCTGGACGAGATTAGAGAAGACTACGTGGGGATTTCAGAGATGCCCACGGGCTCCCGCCCCACCTGTCCTGGTTGTGGCAAGGGAATCGGCATCGTGAGAATGATACACGGACGTCCTGCCGTGAAGATAAACCAGGGCACTGTGAAGCAAACAAGGACATAGAAGGCATAGAAGGAGAACGCAACTTGGCAACCGAATCCGCAGCCATTGTCCAACGTCTGTGGAACTACTGCAACGTCCTGCGCGACGACGGCGTCTCCTACGGCGACTACGTGGAGCAGTTTGTGGCACGGGCGAGCAAGGGGGGCAAGGGCAAGCCTTGCCCCTACCGAAAAGGCGGATGTAGGGGCGACCCTTGCGGTCGCCCACCTTGCGGTCGCCCCCAATGAGGAGGATAGTCATGACCAAGCGATATGACTTTGAGAAGCACCATCGTCGGTCCATTCGATTGAAGGGGTATGATTACAGCTCGCCAGGGGCATATTTCGTCACCATTTGCACCCGGGGGCGTGAATGTGTTCTGGATGACCCCGTAGTGATCGGGATCATTACAGATGTGTGGTATGCTTTGCCGGGATGGTTTCCGACCATCGCCTTGGATGAGTTCGTGGTGATGCCGAATCACGTTCATCTCATTGTGTGGTTACACGGCAGGGCAAGGGCAAGCCTTGCCCCTACGGAAACGATGGGCGATGTAGGGGCGACCCTTGCGGTCGCCCACCCTGCGGTCGCCCCCGATGTGGAGACAGGGGACGGTGTGGTGGCTCCCTGGGTCATCCCTGACCCCGAAACGGTGAATCTAGACCCCACATTGAGCGATGTGATTGGTGCATTCAAATCATTGGTGTTTACGGTGTACTTGGATTGGGTCCAGTCCTACGACCCAACGCGCCGTGCCAAATTCTGGCAACGCAACTACTACGAACACATTATCCGCAACGAACGGGATTTGCACGCCATCCGCCGTTACATCCGCGACAACCCGATTCAATGGGCGTTGGACCGGGATAATCCCAACAACCTTCGTCGTCTGCCGCTGCCAACGAGGATAGAAGACTACCTGGGGGATATTCAGACATTGCTGGAGGGCAGGGATGGAGGGTGAGGAGTGGGGTGATAAATGAAGGCTTTAGAATACGCACGGGCACATCAGCATCGGTTTCTGGCGGAACTCAAGGAGTTTTTGAGCATCCCCAGCGTCAGCACGCAGATAGAGCACAAGCCGGACATCGGGCGCGCGGCGGTGTGGTTGCGGGACAAACTGCTGGCGGCTGGGTTCCCCAAGGCGGAGGTGATGCCCACGCCGGGTCATCCTGTCGTCTATGCGGAGTGGCTGGCGGCCGGGCCCGAGGCTCCCACCGTCCTGATCTACGGGCACTACGACGTGCAGCCGCCTGATCCGCTGGAGGAGTGGGATACCCCGCCGTTTGAGCCCACCATCGCCGGCGACGACATCTTCTGCCGGGGGGCATCGGACGATAAGGGGCAGTTGTACATTCACGTCAAGGCGGTGGAAGCGTTCAAGGAGACGGCAGGGACACCGCCGGTCAACGTCAAGTGCCTCTTCGAGGGCGAGGAGGAGTCCGGCAGCCCCAGCCTGGAGCCATTCATCCGCCAGCACACGGACTTGTTGGCCGCCGATGTGGCGGTCATATCCGATACGCACATTCTGGGCCAGAATACGCCCTCCATCGTCTATGCGCTGCGCGGGCTGGCCTACATCGAGGTCGAGGTGACTGGCCCCGACCACGATTTGCACTCCGGCGTCTACGGGGGCGCGGTGCATAACCCGATCAACACCCTCTGCGCGATGATCGCCCGGTTGCAGGACGAGAACGGGCATATCACCATTCCCGGCTTCTACGACCAGGTGCGACCACTGTCACCCGAGGAGCGTGCAGAACTGGCGCAGGTTCCCTTCGAGCGCGAGGCGTGGCTCCACGAAGCAGGCGTGAAGACCGATTGGGGCGAGCCAGCGTACACCATCGTCGAGCGGACTACGGCCCGGCCCACGCTGGACGTCAATGGCTTATGGGGTGGGTACATCCAGCCCGGTGCCAAGACCGTGCTGCCCAGCCAGGCGTTCGCCAAGATTTCGATGCGCCTGGTGCCGGATCAGGAACCGGCGGGGATCACGCGACTGATCCAAAACTATTTGACCGAGATCGCGCCACCCGCGGTCACCGTCGAGGTGCACGATCTACTCGGCGGCGAGGGGGCCATCGTCCGCCGCGATAGCCCGGCGATGAAGGCGGCGTTTCGGGCTTATGCTG
>CAZZEX010000104.1:0-17862 GCA_964653285.1 uncultured Anaerolineales bacterium | reverse complement strand
GGGTCCACGATGCCCGTCTCTGTGCCAGCCAGTTTGCTCGTGTACCCCATCAGGAACCACAGCATGGCCTGCTCGGGCGCCAGCCGGGAGATGGGCGGCAGCACGCCGTTGGCGTCGGCGGTCAGGAACAGAATGGTCCTGGGGTGGCCGCTCCTGGCGTTAGGCTTGATGTTGCTCAGGAAGGTGAGCGGGTACGAGGCCCGGGAGTTGGGGGTCAGCCGGTCGTCGTCCAGGTCGAACGTGCCACCGGGGTACATTAGGGCGTTCTCGACGATGGCGCCGTGGTCCAGATAGTGGGCCTCGTGGAGGACAGCGTTCCAGATCTCCGGCTCTTTGTCGGCTCGTAGATTGATCAGCTTGGCGTAGCAGCCGTTCTCAAAGTTGGCGGTGCCGTCGTCGCTCCAGCCGTGCTCGTCGTCGCCCAGCAGCGCCCGGCGCGGGTCGGCCGACAGCGTCGTCTTGCCCGTCCCCGAAAGCCCCAACAGCAACGCGCAATCGCCGTCCGGCCCCTCATTGGCCGAGCAGTGCAGGGGCAGGAGGCCCTCACCGGGGAGGATGTAGTTCATGACCGTGAATATAAGTTTCTTGACGCTGCCTCCGTAGGCCGAGCCGTAGACAACTCCCAGGTGGCGGTCGAAGTCCATCGCCACGGCCATGTTGGACGTCCTACCGTCGGGTAGTTTCCTGAGCCAGCCCTCGTACCGGACTCGGTCCAGTTTATCGTACGGGAGGGCCAGCAGGATGAAGCCTCGCTGCGCGAAGATGCTGCGCTCGATGTCGTCGGGCACGGGGCGGAACATGTTGTCCGTGAAGAGAGCAGTCAGTGCCTGGTCCGAGACCGTCTGCACGGGCAGGGCATAGGAGGTATCCGCGCCCACTGCCCGATCCGTGACGTACAGCCTCGGCTTCCCAGCGAGGGTTTTCAGACTGTCCTCGAATACCATGTCGAAGGCCTCGGGCTCCATCGGAATGTTATTGGGAGAGTCCCAGTCAATGTTCTCCTCGCTCTCCGGGCGACGCACGATGTAGGTGTCCTTGGGGCTGCGGCCCGTGGATTCGGGCGGCGTCCACGTCGCCAGCGCGCCACTCGCGGAGACGAGCGCCTCCTTGTTGTCCACCGAAGCCCGGATCATGCTCCTTCGATCCGGGTTGTTCAGCACATTTGGGTGTCGTTCCAGAACCTGTGCCAGGTTCTCCTTGTGAGCGCTTTCTGTCACCTATAGCCTCCTTCCTTTTTTGCTCCAATGTCTCCTTACGAGTCCAACGCTGGTTGTGGACGCTCGCTAAGCCGTTCCGGAGTGACCGGAATGGGAAGAGAAAACCAATCCGTGTTCACGAAACCACCTTTTTCTTCCAGTTGGTACATTGCGACCCGCACCACGACGGGAGAGGCGCCTGGTGGAACGGTCAGGGCATAGTCATCTCGCACCACTTCCCCCCTCGCCCAAAGGCTGGTGGGGTACCAGCCTCCGACGGGATTGAGAGAATCAGCCTGCGCCAGAACATCCTGGGCGCTCTCCGGCGGGTCTCTGGAGACGAGGTGGACCGCCACCCGGTAGTCCGACTGCACGCGCCGCGTTGCTTCCCAATAGATCGTAACCCGTAATCTATCTTCTCCCTCCCAGGATAAATCAGCAGCCCGGACACGCACGCCGTTTTTCAGATCGAAACTGGTCTCTGTCTGCAGGGGAATACTCTCATACAGCACGTCTCGACTGATCATCGCGACGCCTGGCGCAGCCGAAGAGAAGTGCGCCTCCCCCAGGAGGTCAGCCCACCAGTATAATGGCCAGGTGCCCAGGTTGAATGCCAGAGTGATGACCTTCCCTTCCTGCTGTACAATAGGCCGGAAGTCCACCCTGTGGTCCACGAGTTCAAATCCACCAAGTTCGCCGGTCACGTACAGCCCGTATGCAGCAGCAAAATAGGTTCCTCCCCAGGGTAACACAACCACATTACGGCCGCCCGGAAGGTCCGCGCCTTTGAGCGGCTGCAACGTCTGGATGACCTCTCTCCCCCGCCGGTCGTTCACCAGGCTATGGACAAACGGCAGGTTGGTGCGGAACAGCCACAGCGAGAGTAGTACCAGGCCCGCCCATGCCCCCCATTGTAACGGGAACATTATCCTCGTCAGACGGTGCAACAGAACCGCCAGTCCCAGCATCAGGAACAGCACGCTGGGCATCAACACAACAGGAGCCCACACAGCCGAGGGAAACACTGCTACGAACATCATGAAAGCAGAAGTCCCCGTCAGGAGCCCCAGGCCTGTCCAGAAGGCCCGACGCCAGGTCAGCCAGACCAGTCCAGCGATCCCCGCCAGCAGCACGATGGCTGGTATCTGTTGCTGCAGTTGGCTCGCGAGAAAGTATAGGTTGTCAAGCCAGGCTGCGAGGTTGCTGGGCCATTTCAGCACATAGGGAGTCGTCTCTCGCCCGGAGAATTGAGTCCAGAAGCCGTCCCACGTGCCTGGCTGACCGTACACCCAGATAGAACCCTGAAGAGCGCGGAGGGGCAGGTAGAGATAGGCGAGGAAAGGGAGCGCAAATACGAGCGTGGATTTTGTACCAAGCGCCAGCCAGTTGGAGCGTCTTGACCACAAAGCAGGTGCGGCCAGGAGGAACACGCAAGGTGTAAGCAGGATCAACATGCGGTGATGCTCGGTGCTTATCCCCACAAGAGCCATCGCCAACCACCACAGTCGCTCGTCCCAGTGATCGGCCAACTCGATTCCCACCAGCAAAGTTGCGCTCGTCAGAAGCAGACTGAAACTGTACACCTCGGCCACAACGCTGTGGACCCAGAAGGTCTCCGTCAGGCCCAGCGCCAGCACAGCGAGGGCCGCCAACCCATACGCCCCTTCCGTGACGCGGGCGATCAGCCCATAAGCGCCGGCAAGGCCCAGCAGCGACCACACCGTGGCCACGGAAGACGCGGCAGCAGCCGGGGAGAAGCCCACGGTCCGTAGCACGTGGGTCAACAGAGCGCCCAGGATGGTGAATATCGGATAGCCAGTGTAATGAATTGTTCCCCAGAGGTTCAGTGCGACCTGGATCTCTCCCACGTCAATCATATAATCGTGACCGCTGCCGTTCACGTCACGCTGCAACGTGCCGCTGTAGACGAGCAGCAGTGTTCCTAAGGCCATGAGTCCTGGGAGCCATGCCCGCCTCATGCCCCACACCCTGTGCAAAGTCGCACTCCGCTCCGTAAGTGCTGCTTTTAGTACAATGGGTTTCATCACTGCCCGACGTCCATTGGCCCCAGCTCAATGACGTCGTCGGAGTGGCCGGGGACATTGAGACGAGTCAGATCGGGCCAGGTGTAAACCCCAGCCCGTAACGCGTACTGGCCGGGTGCTGTGTCGTCCGGCACGCGCAGAGCGTAGCGATCCACCACGACCTCGTCTGGCTGCCACGCGTTGGCCGGATATTGATCCTGACCTAACACGTGGTCGTCCTGCGCGATGAGGGTCGTTGTTGCCGGATTGTACAGGTGAACGAACCCGATGTACGTCCCGTGGGGCATGGGCTCAGTCGCCCGCCAGTAGAAGGTCAAGTTCAGCGTTTCCCCCGCTGCGGCGCTGGTCGGTGCGTCGTAGCCGATTAGTTCTATCCCGCCGCCTACTAGGACTCCAACAGGCACCTTCGGTGCGACGTCGAGCGCGCTATTGCCTGTCAGCACAAAGTCAGGCTTGATCAACGGTGGCTCGGTGTCGAGAGTATAGAGGCCGTATCCTGGCCAGTGAGCCTCTTCGTTCGCCGCGCCGGGCCACGGAGTGAGGCTGGCGACCTGCCGGATGCTGGCGGCGTCTTCGTCGCTGATGAGCATCACTGCGGACTCTGGGAACTCAAAAAGCCGGCCAATGATCTGTTCCGGCGGCAGGAATTCCTGGTAAATGTTCGCCAAGAGCAGATATGCCCGAGGCACGTACGGGATCCCCGAGATGCCCATCACCCGCATGCTAGTGCTGATGTAGACTGGCTCTCCCTGGTTGGCCTCGACCATCTGGCGAGACAGGTACAGCAAGGCATGTCCACTCAGGTGGTTCTTTTCGATGAAATCATAGTACTGGAACAACGGAACAAGCGGGTACGCCACCAGGAAAATGACAAATGACAAATGGCAAATGACAAATATCAAGTGGCGGGGAAGGGCCGCTGGGGCCTTTAGGCCATCTGTTCTTTTTTGTGAAGCTCCTGAAGCAGCAGTTGGTATGCAGCGGGCTGCGGATTGGCCAGGTCTTATGACGTGCTCCAGTACCGCAGCAAAGAGAAACCCCATACCCACGGCGAAAACTGGCGTCAAAAGCGAAGTGAATCGAACCGGGTCAACCAAGCCATAATGGCTGCTGAAGCAGGGGAGTATAAGAAAAAACGGGAGAACCGCCAAGATCGGGAGTAGAGAGATTCTGCGGGCAGTAAATATCAATCCGGCCAGCATCCACACCAGGTAAAGCAGAGGCACTCCCAGGAGGGTTCGAAAGGTCTCATCTCCTACCAGCACACCGCTGACCTGCCGTACAAGCTGCGTGGCCAGGCGCAACTCGTTAAGCAGGAAGATGCGGGCGGTGGGGTTGGCCTCCCAGAGATACGAGCGCTGATCCAGGACATTTAAGCTGTTCATGCCGGATGTCGCATTATAGACGATGACCGGACTGTAGACAAGCGCCACGCAGAGGCCGCCCATGAGAGGCCAAAAAGGCCAGTGCCTGCCCAGGCGCGGAGAGCGGCGCACACGGAAGGTAGCCCATATCCAACCGCCGGCGACCAGCAATCCGGCGACCAGGTTGGATTGGACCGCCAGGCCCGCTACAACTGCGGATGCGATCAACCAGCCGTAATGATCTGAGTCAACGGCACTGGACAGGAGCCAGAGGAACGAGGTCGTGAGGAACGGCAGGAGGAACGTAGTGCCCCCTACGTGGCTGTTCAGGAGGATCAGGTGTGGATTGGCGGCGACGAGCGCCGTGGCCACCAAACTTGCCACGCGATTTCCATGTAGCTGGCACCCCCACGCGTAGGTGACCGTTGCGGTCAGCGTGCCGGTAATCAGGAGCACTGTGCGGCCCACAAATGGGTCGGCAACTCCCAGACGGAAGAGTAGCGCCAACAGGTAGGCGAAGAAAGGCCCGGCATACGCGTCGCATCCCACCAGGGGGAAACTTTGCCCCCGCGCGATCGGGAGGGCGTGGATCGCATGAATGACCTCATCGCCGACGGCAGGGATCGTCTGCCAGTAGGGTAGCCGGATCACCAGTGCTAGCAGCGTCACTAGGAGCAGCAAGCAGCCGTCACTGACCTTCAAGCGACTGACGGCGGGGGATGATTGGGTTGAGACAGAGGAACACTGGCGATAATTCATCGTGTGTGCTTGTTCATCGAGAGCGATCAGCAACGAAAAATCTTAGGGTTCCGGCAGCACCTTCCCTGGATTCAGAATGTTCTGCGGGTCTAATGCCTGCTTTACGCGCCACTGGATGTTGATGGAAGCCTGCCCCAGCGCTTCACGCATGTAAGGCAGCTTGAAGGTGCCGATGCCGTGTTCGCCGCTCAACGTGCCTCCCAGATCCAATGCTACCCGGAATATCTCCTCCACCATTGGCTCCAGCCTTTCCCACTGCCCTGGGTCGCGCCGGTCGAAGAGGATGTTGGGGTGCAGGTTGCCGTCGCCAGCGTGACCGAAAATGACGATGGGCAAGCCAAATCTGGTGCTGATGGCCTTGATGCGGCGTATAGCCTCGGGTATGGCGCTACGGGGGACGGTGATGTCCTCCCCCAGTTTATTAGGAGCCTTACGGGCCAATGAGGGGCTGATGCTGCGGCGCGCACGCCACAGATTGGCCCGTTCCTCCTCGTCGCGGGCCACGTCCACCCGGCTGGCCCCCGTCTCGAGGCAGATATCGGCGATGGCGTTGATCTCCCGTTGGACCGACTCCTCGTCGGCTCCATCGGATTCGATCAGCAAGATCGCCTCGACATCCAGTGGCAGCCCCAATTGCATGGCTTCCTCGATGCACTCAATCGCAGTCTCGTCCAGCAGTTCCATCGCGGCAGGAACCAATCCGCGGGTCAGTACAGTGTGGACCGTGCGGCTCGCGTCCTCCAGGGTGGGAAAGTGGACCAGGGCGGTGCGGGCGTAAGGAGGCTTGCAGATCAGGCGCAGGATCACCTCGATAACGATGCCCAACGCTCCCTCCGAGCCGACGAAGAATTGGTTCATGTTGAAGCCGGTGACGTACTTGATGGCTTTACCGCCGGTTCTGACAATGCGCCCATCGGCCAGGACGATGGTGAGTCCCAGTACGTAATTGCCGGTGACACCATATTTGAGGCAGCGGGGGCCTCCGGCGTTGCAGGCCACGTTGCCGCCGATGGTAGACTGCTTGATGCTGGCCGGGTCAGGCGGATAAAACAGGCCCAGTTTTTCCACCGCTGCCTGCAGGTTGGCGGTGACGACCCCCGCTTCAACGGTGGCGGTCATGTTCTCCTCGTCAATCTCTAGAATGTGGTTCATGCGAGTCAGCGCCAGTACGATGCCGCCCCGGATGGGGATAGAGCCCCCGGCCAACCCGCTCGACGAGCCCCGGGGTACGATGGGCACGTCGTGCTGAGACCCGATTCTGACCACTGCCGAAACCTCTTCGCTCGTCTCCGGCAGCGCGACCGCGTCCGGTAAGTGTTGCTCGAAGGTGCCATCAAACGAGTAGGCAATCAGGTCTACGGGGGAGGAAAGCACCTTTTCGGCGCCGATGGCTTCTTCTAATTCTCGAATCCAGTCCGTCATCGTTCCTTACTCCTCCAGCGCTTCCAGCACAACCTCGGTGATGTCCTTGACGCGGATGCGGAGCCGCTCGGCGCGAGCGGCGTTGGCGAGCGTCCGTTCGCACTGCTGGCAGGCCGAGACGAGGGTCCCGGCCCCGATGTCGGCGGCCTGGCGGATGCGGCTGCGGGCTACTGCCTTGCTCACCTCGGGGGCAAAACTCTCCAGGTTGCCGCCGCCGCCACAACAGTGGGAACTATCACGGTTCTCGGCCATCTCGACCAACCGCAGGCCGGGAATCTGGGCCAGGACGCGGCGCGGAGCCTCGATCACGCCTCCTTTGCGTCCCAGGTCGCACGGGTCGTGGTAAGTCACGTTCTCCCGCAGTTCGTGCAGTTCCAGGTTGCCCGTCTCCAATAGATCGGCCAGGAACTCGGTAGAGTGCTGAATCTCCAGCCCCAGGTCTTCCATCTTTTCCACCCCCAGCGCGGCGGGGTAGGAGTGCTTCCAGAAGTGAAAACAGGATGGGCAGGTCATCACGACCTTTTTGGCCCCCATCGCCCGCACCGTTTCGACGTTGTGATGGATCAAGTCACGGGCGCTCTCCATTTCGCCGTTGATGAACATTGGGTAGCCGCAGCACCACTCGGTCCCGCCCAGCAGCGCATAGTCCACATCAGCACGTTCTAGGATCTGGACGAAGGACTGTGGCACATTGTAACTGCGCGGGAAGAAGGAGCTGACGCAGCCGACGAAATAGACCACCTCGGCCCGCTTCTTACCCAGGCCGGTGGGGGGAGTAGGGAGGTTATCGGCCCAGATCAGCCGCCCATCGTTCTCCTCGGCTGATATGTTGCGGTACTGAGCAATGCGGGCGTCCAGGTCGGAGAGGGCTTTGGGCAATAGCCCCAGGCCTGCCAACTCGCCCCGGGTCAGTTCCAGGATGCGGTCCACCGCCACTCCGCTGGGGCAGACAAAGGTGCAGGCTCCGCACAGCAGGCAACGGAAGAAAACGGCCGAGTATCCATCCGTGGGAGCCTCCAGCAGACCTTCTTTGAGAGCCCGCACCAGGGCCACGCGGGCGCGGGGCGAGTCGGTCTCTTTTAGGCTCTCGCGATAACTGGGGCAGACGGACAGGCAGAGTCCGCAGCGGACGCAGTGGAGCGCCTCTTCTTCGGCGGAGCGTTGTGGTTTGGTAGTGGGTTCGTTACTCCTACCAGTTTCGCTCAACATTTATCATAGCCCCAGGTTGTACCTGAGCGCATGGTCTACCTTCGTTTGAGAATGCCATCAAGTCATACCGATGGGTGTTCCCAGTGTCTTTGGTCGTCGTACTACCGGCAGCGTCAACAGCGCGTGGGGCACGATCAACACGTTCAGGTCGTCCCCCAGTTCGCTCGCGGCCAGCGCCAGCGCTTCCTCCATCGTCGCGGCGGGGGTCATCTTGCAGGCCGCCACCACGTCCGGGTGCTCGCTGCCCACGATGACTACCTGCGCTTGCTCCAGCACCTTCGCCATCACGAAAGCCCGCTGCTGGCCCGGCGGGTAGCCGTGGGCGCGGGCGTCGTCCAGGATGAACTGGACGTCGAGGGCACTCCGCATGGCGGCGAAGAACCGTTGCTCCCCCACGCCGTCTCCCGCGCCCTCCTCGCAGCGGGCCGGGACGATCAGGAAGCCATCCGGCCTGACGACCGGCGTCGGCGCGAAGAAGAGGTAGGACGCAGCCCGGCTGGCCTGGTAGAGATTGGCGTCCTTGGGGAAGCCCACCCCGCCGACGGCAATATCGTACTGGTGAGGGATATCCACTTCGTAGATAGAGCGGGCGAAGGCGACCAATTGCGCGTGCGTCTCCACCGGCTCCCCCGCCTTCACGCAGACGACTCGTTTTTCGTCGTCCAGCACGACGTTGAGGATGAAGCGCAGGCTGGCGCGGCGGGCAGCCTCGGTGATCGCCTCGTGGAAGGGGTTGCCCTCAATGCGACCCAGCCGGGTGCCAGGGTGGTCTACGAAGGCGGGGCCGTGGGTGTGGGCGATGAGCGGCTCCCCGGCCGCTCCCACCGCCACCGTCTTGCGCCCGCCGGAGTAGCCAGCGTACTGGTGGGGCTCCACGATCCCGGTGGCGATCAGCAGGTCCGCCTCCACCGCCGCCCGGTGGGCCGAGACCGGCACCCCGCCGGGGGTAGCGCCCAGGTCTACCAGCGCCTCTGGGTTCTGCGGCTCGTTGTCAATCACGTGGTAGCGGTCCACCACCGCCTGGCCCAGTTTGGCGACCTTCTCCTCGGGCGTTGAGGGCCGGTGCATGCCGATGCCGCACAGGAGGGTGACGTCCTCGTCGCGCACCCCGGCCGCTGCAAGTTCCGCGAGTAGCGCCGGCACCAGCAGGTAATCGGGGCTGGTGCGGGTGACATCGGTGAAGACGATGCACACCCGGTCGCCGGGGTGAGCCATTTTCCGCAGTGACGGCGAGCCGATGGGATGGGCCAGCGATTCGGCGATGGCTTCCTCCACGTCGGCCAACGGCTCCGCTGGCCTGGACACGACCACAGTGCCGCGCATACCCGGCGGCAGGTCGAACTCCAGGTGGGTTTTGTTATAAGGGATACGGTACACGGCTGCTCTTTTCCTCCAACAGACCGGAACAAGATTGTTAGTGATCAAAACTAAGATGCAGGTGTGGCTGTTGTTGTTCCATCCGGGCTTGAAGTTTGGCTACGAATTGGTCCTTCTCCGGCACGTTAGGATTTTGGCGCAAAGCGGTGAACAGAGCATCCACGCTGGAAGATGCGAATCTTTGCAGAGTCAGCACATAAGCCTCCATCCCCCGCACGAGATCATAGACAGCAAAGACATTCATGTTGGAGGAGCCGGGGGTAAAGGCAGGCTGATAGCACCGCACCAGATTGCGGAACACGGTTTGCCCTTCCAAAAAGCGGCGTGGGCAGATTGCTACAGCGTGACCATTGATATAGGCGGAGCAGACACCCATGGGGTAGGAGATCAGACGGCTCTGTTTGTTGCACGGTTCATTGACAAACGGGCAGCGGTGCTGTCGGCGCACGGCTTCAACTCCAGCGCTTCTGTTCTCCACGGGAAAGCCAAAAACCTCAGCGGGGTAACGAGCTGCCATTGTTCTCCCTTTCTAACAAAGCAATCCAACTCTGTAAAACTTCATCCTCGCTATAATTGCTGTCGAGGAGCCAGCCCAAGGCCGCGCTGCAATCGGTGATAAAGGAACGACTATCGTCCATATTCACCTGGTCAGGAAGGGGCCAGGCGCGTCCCGTCGCAGTGGGAGCCAGGATAAGGACGGCGTCGTGCTTGAGGGCGCGCAGAGTGCGGATATGGACGGAGATCGGGTTTTCGGAACGGACGACGTAGTATTCCTCCAGATGAAAGCCAGCGCGTTTAAGCGCAGAAGTCAGCTCGGCCCACGCGCGCAGTTTCCAGTGGTGGAAGGTGAAGGCCAGCCGGCCGTGCCCTGGCTTGAGAACGCGCCAGCACTCACCGAAGATACCTCCCAGGATCTCTCCATATCGGCCCAATGTTTGCCGGTCCCCTCTTGCAACGGCCGAACTCCCCACGTCGTAGTCCCATTGCTGCTCTGGCTGGTCTCCGACCGAGCCAGAGGGCAGGAAGAGACGCAGCCAGACGCGGAAAAAGGCGGCCAGGTCGCTGTACTGGACGCTGTCGTAGTAAGGCGGGTCGGTGACGACGTAATCTACGCTGGCACCCTCCAATGGCAGGCGGCGTGAGTCCCCCTGGTACAGAAAGAAGCGTCGCGTCCCCTCGCGCAATTCCTCCGGCGAAAAGACCTCCTGCCCCAGGTCACGTTCTCCAACGATAGTCACCTTGCGTGCTCGTCCTTCCTCGATCCGCCGTTCCACAGGAGACACAGCCCACCGTCGAGCCTGTATTACCCGCTTCTCAAACAGCCCCACCAGCGTGCCGGAGCCTCCCAGCGGGAAAAGCGGGTTGTTCTCAGCCGCCGTGTAGGGGAAGGAGTAAGCGTGGTGAGAAAAAGTATGTCTGATAGCCCCCGGCCGGCGCCGGTCGCCCCCTTTGTAGCCGCAGAGCATCGAGTTGAACTCCAAAGAGGTGTTGACCAGCAGTGCCAGGATCAGCCGCTCCGCGGGCTCTTCAACCTCCTGCAATTGCCGCTGGGCCGTTGCGATGTATCCCAGTTGCCGGGCAGAGAATAGGTCCAGGTAGCGGTGGATACCCAGACGGGGCAGGTCTTTGGACTTGGGACCGGGCACAACGGCGAACTGCTCCCGGTCGCCGAAGTCCAGACCTCCGAAACAGGCCTCGGCGTCTGCGAGACGGGACAGATCATCGGGGTTGGGCGATTTGAAGAACAGCCCGTGCTGGGGACACTCACCCACGACGGCGATGGGAACATAACGCTGACGGAACGGCAGTTCGGTCAAATCGGCGTAAGGCTGGCCGCAGAGGGAGCAGGTGCGTGTTCCTTTTTCACGCCGGGGGCGTTGGTCGGACGGTGTGGCGGTGCAGGTGTGCTCCCCATCAAAGACGGTGTGACAGTGGGGACAAATCTGGATGGTCCGGCGGGTCTCTCGGCGCAGGACGAAGGAGTCTACCAGAAGCACCTCACCGCATGCACAATGCCGCCGCAGGGCATACAGCGTGAAACGGATCTCGGCATCAGTCTGTCCACATACGGGACATCGAGTGGCATAGTAAGGGGCCAGTTCATCCCGCAGCGCGTTAAAGAAGGCTGGGTCTTTGGGAATTCCCGTGGTTTGAGTTCCGGACTCCCCAACTCGTTGGGGATGCGGTGCGAGGAACCCGAACAAGTTCGGGCCTCCAGTGCGCCCGCCACGGCAGTTCCCAGAGAGCCAGAAGGCTCTAAAGGTGGCCCGGAAATGCGTTTCGGAGATAGGAGTCAACGTGGCACGGGCCTGGAGCACCGGGATGGGGTCAATGTCGCCCCCAACCACGTTGGCTCCCAGCCGGATCGCCTCGTGTATGGTAGTGCCGCCGCCCATCATTGGATCCAGGACGACAGAGCCTTCCAGGCCACCGGGGGCGTAGAAGTCACGGCCAGCGGCATCGGGGACGAACCGCTTGAGGATGTAGCGGAAAGTGGTACCACAACGCCGTGCCCACCACTTGTGGAGGTACGTGTTCGGGCGATAGAGATGCTTGTTGTAGGACTCCAGGGCAGCCAGGGCGTTGGCCTCCTCTTCAGGGAAGGGGATACCCTGTGCCGTTGGGTCGGCAGCAGTCTTGGCGAAATAAAATGCCAATTGCTCTTTTGCCTTGGCCATTACTGTCTCAGTAAATCGTACTCCACCCCCACCTCCCCCGCAATCGCCCGCAGGTCCGCCGCCACCTTAGGGTTGAGGGGGATGCCGTCGCGCAGATGCCGCTCTGTCTCCTCGTACTCCTTCTCGCCGTGGATGTAGATGCGGGTCTGGCCCTCTGCCTTGGGGGTGTTCTTCAGCCGCCGCTGCAGGTCATCCATCGCTGTCTTGAACTCGTCCACGGGCCGAAACCCGTCCACACGCAGCGCGCCCAAGAAGTGACCGAGGGCTGAGGGAAGCGGGTTGCCTTGCTCGTCCTTGGGATAGACCAGGTCGGCGTAGGCCGCGCCGGAGAGGACCGCGCAGAGAGTTTCCACTAAAAGCGCCAGGCCATACCCTTTGTAGCCGCGCAAGAGTTCCCCGGCCCCACCTAGCGGCAGCAGCCCTCCGCCGGCCCGCTGCTTGAAGTTTTCCAGCACCCGCCCGGCGTCGGTCGTCGGCGTGCCGGTCTCGTCGGTGGCCCAGCCCAGGGGGAGGGGTTTCTCCAGCCGGTTATACACCTCCATCTTACCGAGCGTCACGGTGCTGGTGGCCATATCCAGCACGAAGGGCCGCTCCTGGCCCGCCGGGGCTGCTACCGAGATGGGATTGGTGCCCAGTACCGCATCCCGCCCGAAGGTCGGCACCACCAGCACATTAGCGTTGGTCATCGAGATGCCGATGCAGTCGTGCTCCAGGGCCATCATCGCGTAGTAGCCAGCGATGCCGTAGTGGTTGGAGTTGCGTACCGTCACGAAGCCGGCCCCCACGTCCAGCGCTTTCTGGATGGCCTTCTCCATCGCCCGGTAGGAGACCGGCTGGCCCAGCCCCGCCCCGGCGTCAATCAGCGCCGTGGCCGGGGTCTCTGTCACCACCTGCACTTCGGGCCGGGCAACCATCATGCCATCCCGCAGGCCGTTCACGTACCGCCGCATGCGGGCCACCCCGTGGCTGTCAATCCCCCGCAGGTCGGCCGCCACCAGCACGTCGGTCGTGATGCGGGCATCCTCTTCCGGGATACCCATCTTCTGAAACACCCGCACGCAGAAGTCCTTTAGAGGCTCTGCCCGAACTTGCAGTCCAGTTTCCCCTGACATTGTTTCCTCCGTTGATTATTATCCATCGTAGGGCTAATGTAGCACAGGCCGCCCGCTGGACCACACTACTCAAGTTGACAGACACCCTACCCTTCACGCTGACCGATTGTACCCCGTCCCGCCCTCCTGCGCAAGTCCCCGCGTGAGCGGGTTCTCGAAGCAGATCACCTCGGTGGGGCGCCAGGTCACGGACCAGGCTTGAGCATTCACTACCGGACAGTTTTATGGATGCGCCAACGGCTCGACTGAGCTCGCCGAAGTCTTGTTGGCGTCTTGGGCTGGCAAAGACGCGGTTTGCGCTGTTGGTTCTGGCAGCAAAGCCACCGCAACAAGTTGCGGCATCCGGAATCTGTGCGTTTGGCAAAAAGTGTCCGGTGGGGTTGGGGCAGTTTGCGTTGATGGGGTTGCGACGGTGGGAATGGGTGGTTTTGATTTTTGTGCAAAGTTGCAGTATACTATTCTGGTAGTATGCCGCTCCCCAGGCAAAGGAAGTGATATGGGTGTGTTTCAAATGAGTTAGACAAGACTTCGGAAGTCTCAAAAGTACTCTCTCCCAACAATTTTGAGGCGATTTCAAGCTGATTTTGCCTTCGAGACGCTCGACTGGAGACTTCCGAAGTCTGACACCAACTGAAATGAAACACACCCAAGTGGTCTTGTGCGTGGAACCCTGAAGGAGTCCAGTATGACCTTCGACCTCAAACGCTGGCAATCGGAAGTCCGCGCCTGGTGGGCCGAGCACGGCCCCCGCCTCAAGACCGTTCCCATAGATTCTGCCTACGCGCTGCTGGCTGCTTCCGCCTGGTTGCCCTTCCTGGCCGCCTATGCTCAGTACCCCGGCCCGGCAATGACCGCGCTGGTGGGCATCACGGCCGGTCTGGGCAGCAACCTGGTGGCCAACGTCGTGCAACGCGCTTACGACCGCGCCCGCGGCGGGGAGCAGGTGACCGGCCAGGCCCGGGAGGATGCGCAGACCCGCGCTGAACTGGACGCCATCATTCAGGCCACGCGGACGCTGGAGGCGGCCCAGGAGGCATTGGGGGAGCGCTGGGACGGGTTCGCCCGGCAACTGGCCGGGGAGATGGCCGCGCTGCCGGGGCGCTCCAGCCTGATCGTCACGCTGGGAGATGGCACCGTTGTGGGCGGGAGTGTGATCGCTGGCGACCTCACGCTCAGGGATAGCACCTTCGTCGGCGGGGACCACATCACGATCCAGGGGGATGGCAACGTGGCTGGAGACGGCAGCCAGGCCACGGTGATCAAGACCGGCGACCATAGCCCAGTTACCCTCGTGGAGGACGCACGTGGTCGGGACGAGGCCCGGCAGCGGGAACGCGCCCTGCACGACTACCTGGAGCGGCTGGTGGGCGAGTGCAACGTGCTGCATCTGCGCGGGATGGACCCCCGCGCCGCCGACGTCACCCGCCAGGAGACGATGTCGCTGGCAGCGGTTTACACCGCGCTGGACACCAACCGCCGCGTGAATCTCAGCGACGAGGAACTGGCCGCCCTGAAGGAACGGGGGCGTGAACCGCCAGGGGTCATCAGCGAGGGACGGCGCGGCGAGCGGCCACAGCGGCCGATGTCGGCGCGGGAGGCCGCCTCCCGCTTCGACCAACTGGTGCTCCTGGGCGACCCTGGCGCGGGCAAGACCACCTTCGTCAACTACCTGGCCCTCCGGCTGGCCCAGGCCGCCCTGAGAGGGGACGAGCCGGAAGATCTCCCCGGTTGGACGCGGAGCCCACTGGTGCCGGTGCGTATCATCCTGCGCGACCTGGCCCGCTCCCCCCACCTGAGCGAGGGCGGCACCGCCGCCGGGTTGTGGACCTTCGTCGAGGAAACGTTGGCCGAGGCCCACCTGGCCGGCGCTGCTCCCGCGCTAAGGGAGCGGCTGGACGGGCGGGCGCTGCTGCTCCTGGACGGGCTGGACGAAGTGGAGGCCGGGGCCCGCCAGCGGGTGCTGGAGGCGGTGGCCGACTTGACCCTCACCTACCGGCACGTCCCCATCCTGGTCACCTGCCGCGTCTACGCCTACCAGGAGCCGGCCTGGCGACTGCCCGACTTTGAGGAGGCGACGCTGGCTCCCTTCGACGAGCAGAGGATGGACCACTTTATCGCGGCCTGGTACGCCGAGGTGGCCCGGATGGGGATGCTGTCCGCTTCCGAGGCCAGAGAGCGGGCCGCCCGGCTGCGCGACGCGGTGCGCCGGCCCGACCTGCGCGCGCTGGCCCCCAACCCACTGCTCCTGACAATGATGGCGCTTCTTCATTCCTCCTGGGGCCGGCTGCCGGAGGACCGCGTACAACTGTATAGCGAGATCGTGGAACTCCTCCTGGCCCGCTGGGAGCAGTCCCGCCTGGGGCGGGAAACGCTGACGCGGGCACGCCTCTCCCCCCGGGACCTGCGCTTCGCCCTGGAAGAAGTGGCCTACACCGCCCACGGTCAGCAACTGGAGGGAGAGGGCACGGCCGATGTGGCCGAGCCGTTCCTGCGCCAGGTGCTGCAGGAATACCTGGAGGGGGACTGGAACCGGGCCGGTGATATGATCCGTTACATCCGGGAGCGGGCCGGCTTGTTATTAGAGCGCAAACCGGGCGTGTACGGTTTCCCCCACCGCACGTTGCAAGAGTACCTGGCCGGATGCCACCTCTCGGTGCAGACCGACTTTCCCTCACAGGTGGCCGACCTGGTGCGGGACGACGAAACCCGCTGGCGGGAGCCGTTCCTGCTGGCGGTGGGCAAGACCGCCCGGGCGGAGAACCGGGTGGACCTGGCGCTGGCGGCGGTGGACAACCTCTGCCCACGGGCTTGGGCCGAAACACCGGTGGACGAGCAGGCCTACCGCTGGGCCTGGCTGGCAGGGGAGGCGCTGCTGGAGGTGGGGGTGGACACGCTACGGCGGCGTGACGCCTGGGCGGCCCGGCTGGAGCGGGTGACAGGTTGGCTGGCGGGATTGCTGGAGGCAGGAGCGCTGAAGCCGGTGGAGCGAGCGGCCGCCGGGCGCGTCCTGGCCCAACTGGGCGATCCCCGCGACCTGGATGCGGTGGTCTTCGTCCCTGGCGGGCCGTTCACCATGGGCAGCGGCGAGGAAGACGAGGGAGCCTACGACGACGAGCGGCCGCAGCACACCGTCGAGGTGGCCGATTTTTACATCGGCAGGTACCCGGTGACCAACCGACAGTACGGACGCTTCGTGGACGCCGGGGGGTACGACGAGCGGAGGTACTGGACCAAGGCCGGCTGGGCCTGGCGCACCGGTGTTTACGACAGCAAGGCACCCGATGGCCTGAAAGACTGGCTGGCACAGCGCCCGCCGGAGAAGCGGGATCGGCCGTTCTGGTGGGACGACCCGGTGTGGAACCTGCCCAACCACCCGGTGGTGGGGGTCTGCTGGTTCGAGGCGCTGGCCTACACCCGCTGGCTGGCGGAGCAGTTTCAGGTTTCAGGTTTCAGGTTTCAAGTCTGGCTTGACGGCAGACTTGAAACCCGGGACGTAAAACCTGGAACCCTCATCGCGCGGCTGCCGACGGAGGCGGAGTGGGAGAAGGCAGCCCGGGGGCCCGACCGGCGCACCTACCCCTGGGGGGATACGTGGGCCGAGGACCGGGCCAACACGTCTGAAGCCAATGTGGGCCGCACCACAGCGGTGGGCGCTTTCCCAGCCGGTGCTTCTCCCTACGGTGTCCTGGATATGAGTGGCAACGTCTGGGAATGGTGTAGCAGCGTGGGGTATACCGAGGCAGGCTATCCGTATCGGGCAGACGATGGCCGGGAGGACCTGGAGCGGGACGTCGTCCGGGCACTGCATGGCGGCTCCTGGCTCGACGACAGGGGGGACGCGCGCTGCGCGTCCCGCGGCGTCAACCACCCGGGCAGCTTCGACCTCAGTGTGGGGTTTCGGGTGGTCTTCCCTGGCTCTCCGCCTTCTGAATTCTGAATCCTGCTTTCTGCCTGCTGCATGCTGTTTTCTGATTGCTGATGGGGGGTCTGGGGGGCTGCGCCCCCCAGTCGCGCGCGGCGCAAAAAGCGCCACTCACGTATGCCAGCGCCTCTCCGAAGCTTTCGGGAAGGTCAACAACACCCAAGGGGGGGGACTACCCAGGATGAAGACCTACAAGAATCTTTACCCACAAATCTGCACCTTCGAGAACCTGTTCCTGGCCTACCATGCCGCCGCCCGGGGCAAGCGGGGCAAACCGGAGGTGGCCGCCTTCGAGCAGTACCTGGAGCCGAACTTGTTTCGCCTGCAGGAGGAATTGCTCACTCAAACTTACCAGCCTGGCCCCTACACCCACTTCCCCATCCGTGACCCCAAGCCACGGGTGATTTCCGCCGCTCCCTTCCGCGACCGGGTCGTGCACCACGCGCTGGTGCGCGTCATCGAGCCCATCTTCGAGGCCCGCTTCATCCACGACTCCTACGCCTGTCGCGTGGGCAAGGGCACCTTTAACGACAACAACGGGTTTCGGGTGGTCTTCCATGACGCTCGGCACAGGGCCGGTAAACCCCGTCGTCCACGGACGCGGGGCGGCGCCCAAAATAAAGAGAGCCAGCCCGGCCCGGCCCCGGTCGCGTCCGGGCTCTGCCCGGCCGGCCAAATAGCATCGCCCCGCGCCCTCCAGTAGGGGCAGGTCTTGTACCTGCCCTCCAGGGGCAGGTCTTGTACCTGCCCTCCAGGGGCAGGTCTTGTACCTGCCCTC
>CAZZEX010000103.1:0-17902 GCA_964653285.1 uncultured Anaerolineales bacterium | reverse complement strand
CGCTTTTGTTCATTGTTCATTGTCTCATTGTTCATTGGAACGAAGTTCCCTATGTTTTGCGACAGAAGAATTCGAGTTGCCAAGACTCCCTGGCTCGCCCTTGGCATCGCTCTGACTCTATCGTGGCTGTTGCTCAATCTTGATCTGGAGGGCAAGAGCCTGTGGACTGACGAGTTATTCACGGCTGACTGGGTCTTACTATCCCTGCGGGAGGTGCTTCAGAAGACAGCAGCCGACTATCATCCCCCCCTATATTTCTTGCTACTCAGCCTATGGACCGACTGTGCCGGGCATAGCGACTTTGCCCTGCGCTGGTTCTCCGTCGCATCGGGGTGGCTGAGCATAGCCGTCCTTTACCGCCTGGGCCGGGCCTGGGGGAACCGTGACGTGGGGTGGCTCAGTGCCTTACTCTGGGGGCTGTCCCCTCTGCTGATCCTATACGGGCGCATGGCTCGTTATTATAGCCTGGCTGCACTATTGGGGCTTCTCTCCACGTGGGCTCTTTGGCATTCCCTGAGGGAAGGGAAATGGTGTTATGGGGTGGCTTACATCGTGTTCTCTTCGGCCGCTCTTTACACGTTCTACCTCACCGGTTTGCTGCTCCTGAGCCATGGATGTCTTGCTCTCTACCTGAAGGGACGCAGGGGGATTCTTCGTTGGTTGATGTCTATGCTTCCGGTGACCGTGAGTCTGTTGCCCTGGTCGGGCGTGATTGCCAGCCAGTCAGTGCGCACCGGTGGCGGTCTGGCTGACCTCACGTACAGCGCGGCGGGCATCGTGATGAAGATGGCCTATCCTGCCTATGCTATGGCTCTGGGGGAGAGCCTGTTCCCGTGGCATCCTCTGGCGCTGATCGGCGGGGCTGCTGTTCTGACCTTATTCTTCGTCGAGGTGGCCCAGTGGCGCGGGCGAGGTTCATGTCTTCCTATCTTGGCTCTTTTGCTCTTTCCCTTCGTGGGGATGATTCTGGTCACCACGTTTATCTCTCCTCGGACACCTTTTGTGAGCATACCGGCCCGCACTTTCTTCGCCACTCCTTACTTCTATCTCATCCTCGGTAGCGGCACTTTATTGAGCAGATACCACTGCAGGCTGCGGCTGCTGGGCTTCATCGCCGTGATGCTTGCCGCTGCCTGGTCGCTGAGCCTGATCAACTATTACCACAATCGGCAGTTCCTGAACCCTATCTACCTGACCCCAGCCCGGGAGATGGTGGACCAGGTTCTTGACCAACTGGAGCCCGGTGATGCGATTCTCAGTCCCGATGACAGTGGTTTCTTCTACTACTATGAGCGCTCAGGAGCTCAGAACCCTCATTTCTTTGATTCGGCCCAGGCGTTGGACTACTTCGAGAGCGCAGGGGTAAAGCGCGTTTGGCTCGTCGTTCTCGGGCGTGACCAAACCCGCCACCGTACACCAATGGTCGTCCAGGAGTGGCTCCAAACTCACTTCCGGTTGGCCGAGTCGTGGAATTATGTTCCTCAGGACCCTATTTATCGGGCCATCAAGTCTTATCTGCTGGGACGCCCAGCCTACGAGTACAGGGCTGGCTTGTTCCTCTACACACAAGAGGGTCAGTGAGTATAAGGCTGGTAAGGATATACTTGAGATTGCCAATGCGACCGTTCGCCGATCAAATGCTGGTCATTGGCCGCGCAGTAGCGAACGAGAGAGCCTGAGGGATGAATGTCACTATGAGCATTACTTGTCTGGTCGCTGGTGGCGCCGGTTTCATCGGGTCACATGTCGCAGAGGGACTGCTGCAACTGGGTAGCGAGGTGGTCGTTCTGGACGATCTGAGCGGTGGCCACGTTGACAACGTGCCGCCTGGAGCGGTCCTTGAGGTCGCTTCGATCCTTGACCATGCCAGGATTAAATTGCTGTTCGAACAGTACCGGTTTGACTACGTATTTCATCTGGCTGCGTACGCTGCGGAAGGGCTGAGTCACTTTATCAAGCATTTCAACTACCAGAACAATCTGATCGGCTCGGTCAACTTGATCAATGCCTCGGTGAACTACGAGGTCAAGTGCTTTGTATTCACATCTTCTATTGCTGTCTATGGCTCGGCTCAATTGCCGATGACCGAGTCCATGATCCCTCAGCCCGAAGACTCTTACGGCATCGCCAAGTATGCTGTGGAGATGGAACTGCGCGTAACGCATCACATGTTTGGCCTGGACTACATTGTGTTTCGACCGCACAATGTATACGGTGAGCGGCAAAACATCGGGGACAAGTATCGCAACGTGATTGGTATTTTTATGAACCAGATTATGCAGGGCCAGCCGATGACGATCTTTGGAGATGGGACGCAGACGCGGGCCTTCTCTTACATCGCCGACATAGCGCCGGTCATCGCCCACTCAGTTGAGGTACCAGCCGCGCGCAATCAGGTGTTCAACGTGGGCGCAGACAGACCTTACACGATCAACCGTCTGTCTAAAGCTGTAGCTGAGGCAATGGGAGTTAGACCTGACGTCGTGTATCTACCGCCTCGGAGCGAGGTGGTGCATGCTCATTCCTCTCACGAAAAGAGCCGGCGTGTCTTCGGAGAACGCTCTCCGGTCCCGCTCGAGGAGGGGCTTGGCCGGATGGCGCAATGGGCTAAAGCTGCTGGCCCGCGCAAGAGCCGTTCCTTCGATAACATTGAGATTCCCAAGAATCTTCCCCCAAGTTGGCTCAGCCGTAGTAACGACTTCGGTCGTTGATAGCGGAACACGGGGCTAACAAGAGGTAACCTATGTGGCAAGGCAAGTCGATCAGTGTTGTCTTTCCGGTCTACAACGAAGAAGAAGGTATTCTGGATGCTATTGACGATTTCTTCAACACAGGCTGTGTGGACGAGATCGTTGCCGTGGACAACAACTCACAAGATCGCAGCGCTGAACTGATCCGAACTACCCAGGCTCGGCTGATCACTGAGACACGGCAGGGGTACGGCTTTGCTCTCCGCCGTGGAATGCGCGAGGCAACAGGCGATCTGATCATCCTGGCTGAGCCGGACGGCACCTTTATGGGCAAGGACGTCCTGAAACTGCTGGCCTACTCCGACGACTCCGAGATGGTGTTGGGCACCCGCACGACGCGCGAGTTGATCTGGGCCGAAGCCAACATGGGGATTTTCCTGCGTGCTGGCAACTGGGTCGTCGCCAAAATGCTGGAATTTTTGTTCAACACCTCTTCGCTCTCTGACTGTGGCTGCACCATGCGCCTTGTCCACCGTCACATGGCGCAGCGGTTTCAAGATCATCTAACTGTGGGTGGCTCACACTTTCTGCCGGAGATGGTCATATTGGGCCGCCTGATGGGGGCTCGCACGATCGAGATTCCTGTCAATTATCGCGGCCGACAAGGTATCTCGAAGATAACAGGGTCGTTCAAAACAACTGTGAGGGTAGGCTTGTGCATGATCACATTGATTCTACGATATCGCCTGGTGACTTGGCTAGGATGCGGCCCGCGCTTTGATCGCGGAGGTAGTTGATGGCTGATAACTCTCGCACTGCCCGGCTGACGGTGGGAGTCCACTTGCTTGTGGCAGGCGGCCTGCTTGTCGGAATGGCCGCGATGATGTGGTGGCAGCCGATTCTGGCGGATGAATGGGACTTTTACAGAGCGGCCACTCATTGGTCTCAAGACCGGTACCTTATCCCCCACCCACATACCTATGTCCATCTTATGCAACTTAGTTTCGCGATTTTCGGCCAAAGTATTGGCAGTGCGCGGCTGATTGGTGTATTAACAGCTTGGGCTAGTTTGGCGCTCATCCCCCCCCTCGTCTATGCCTTTTTTGACCGTGGCAGACAAGCACACTGGATCGCTGTTGGGGCGGTCTGGCTGTACGCTCTCAACCCCATAACTGTGCAAAACATGATGTTGCTGGACATTGACAACACCCTGTTGGTGCCCGCGTTGCTTGGCATGTTATTGGTGTGGAAATCTATACGAGATTGGTCACCCCCTCGGCGCGTTGCTGCGTTAAGCCTGATGTTTGTAATGACGCTGTGGGTCAGGCTATCCACACCCGTGTTGCTCATGGCCTGCATGGGCGTGTTTCACCTGCTTCGCGGCGATATTAGGCGTACAGGTGAGCTGATTTTGGCTGCTCTTGCTGGCGGCGTCGTATTTCGAGTGACGTTTGCGCTCTATAGCAAGCTGACCGGGTTCGCCCTTGACATTTTTAGCTACACTTTTGGCAGAGCCCCCAGCGGATCCAGCGACTATAGCGTTATGCTCCTGCGGTTTCCACAGGGAATGGGAATATTCATAATGTGGCTATCGTTGCCTCTTGTTGCCTTCCTGCTTGTCGCAATAGCCGGCACAGTTGCACGACTGATTAGACGCCAAATCGAAGACCGTGATCTTCTGGTGATCTACGTTGTGGCAACCTCACTATTCTATGCCTTGGTCATCGCACCTGCATGGGGGTATCCAAGATACCAGGCCCCCATTGTGCCAGTGATTGCTATTCTCGTCGCGGCGGTGCTTGTCCCGGTGCTTCAGGCTCTGCCACATCATGCTCGGATTGTCCTGATCGGCCTTGGAGTGGCTGCCTTTGTCTACAAACTCGCCGTCATCGGCGACCCGCTTTGGTCACTCTATGCAGTGACGTTTGAAACCAGCACTGGTGATTTGGCACAGCGTTTTACCCAGGGCATCGGCGATGTGGCCAACCTACTCATCCCTGTCGGCGTGTGCCTGGCCGTGGTATGTTTGTTGGCGTTGCGGTGGAGGATCAAGCTGCTTCCCGCGATAGTATTCACGCTGGGTGTGCTTTCGTTCGCCCATACGGCGAGCACGACCGCCGTTCAGGTACCCGCTGGCTACAGCACTCGCTACCGATACACCTATAACTACGACGACCTGCGCCAGACGATTGCCGACTTGAAGCAGGCAGGAGGCTATGTGTTGGGGGTCAAGGATGTGCTTTACTACACTGGATTGCCCGGCGAAGAGATCTACAGCTATGTGTGTCCCACGTGTTCGCCGCAAAGCCTACTGGACAAGATTCACTCCGTGCGTGTGGACGCGCTGGCCTGGACGACCAAAGAGGAGAATCGTGCACCTGATGTTCTGGAGGATCCGGCAGTCCTCCAGGCATTGGATGCATGTTATACTCGTCTCACGCACGGCGTCTTTATCGTGTATCTACGTAAACCTGACGGCCCGTGTCCATGAATGATGAAGATCCTACACATATACAAGGATTACTTCCCTGTTCTAGGAGGGATCGAGAATCACATCGAAGTCCTGGCCGAAACCCAGGCCGCTGCCGGGCACCAGGTCACTGTCCTGGTCTGTGATCCCGGCTATCGCACCCGTGTAGAGATCCTGAACGGAGTCAAGGTCATCAAGACTGGGCGGCTGGCAACTGCCGCCTCAATGCCCCTGAGTCTTAGCCAGCCGGTCGCCCTGGCCCGCCTGCGCCCAGACGTCGTCCACGTCCACTCTCCCTATCCCCTGGGCGAGGCCGCCAACTGGCTGCTGGGCCGGGCGCGGGCCACGGTCATCACCCACCATTCTGACGTGGTACGCCAGCGAGGGTGGCTTCGCCTCTACGGCCCGTTCCTCCGCCGTGTCCTCCGCGCCGCCGACCGCATTATCGCCACCAGCCCTTGTTATATTGAGACCTCTCCCTGGCTGCGGCCGGTGCGGGAGAAATGCGTCGTCGTTCCCCTGGGGGTAGACGCTGCCCGCTTCACTCCGCCAGCCGACCGGCCCAGGACAGAGGCCAGAAACCGGGTTTTTTCTGAAAAACCCGGTTTCTTTCCCACCGACCGCCTGAATCTCCTCTTCGTGGGCCGTTTGCGTTACTACAAAGGGCTGGACACTTTGCTCCGCGCCCTCTCTCTCCTGCCTGACGTCCAGTTGTTCATCGTGGGCGACGGGCCGATGAGGGAGAAATGGGAGCGGCTGACCGATGTGCTGGGTCTGCAAGATCGCGTGACGTTCACCGGCGAAGTTCCTGGCGAGCACCTGCCCGGCTATTATCGTGCTGCCGGCATCTTCGTGTTGCCAGCCAGCGCCCGCGCCGAGGCCTTCGGCACTGTTCTCCTGGAGGCGATGGCCTCGGGTCTCCCCTGCATCACCACCGAGGTGGGGAGCGGCACCTCCTGGGTGGTGCAGGACGGCATTACCGGGCTGGTAATCCCCCCCCGTGACACCCAGGCGCTGGCCGATGCTATCCGGGCACTCCTGGACGATCCCCGGCGCCAGGTGGCTATGGGCCATGCCGCCCGTGCACGAGTGGAGGCGGAGTTCACTACAGAGCAGATGATCGCCCGCGTGCAGGCGGTGTACGAAAGGGTGCTGGCCGCTTGATTTTTCACCCGTTTGGTGTAAGATACGCTGTGTACACCTCGGACCAGGCGGACCAAGCACTGAACAGTGCCCGCCAAGTGCTGGAAGCAGTGACGCACTTGCTACACGCCGATAGTACGAAGGAATAGAAAGGTCGCTATCCTGGCGACATCGCTTTTGAATCCGGCGGCGCTGCTGAAGCCCAGGAAGCGGTGAGTATCGCCCGTCGCGTCAGAGCCACGGGCGTCGCTAAACTACCAATAGGATCTAAACCATGAGAATTTTCATCACTGGCGGTGCTGGCTTCATCGGCTCTAACCTGGTGGACGCCCTGATGAAGCAGGGCCACGAGATCACCGTTATGGACAACCTGTCTATAGGCAAGGCCAGCAACATTGAGCATCACCTGGAAAGCGATTGCTTCCACTTCGTCAACGACTCGATCCTTAACGTGAGCACGCTGGAGCGGCTCGTCCGCCAGGCCGACCTAATATACCACCTGGCGGCCGTGGTAGGGGTCAAGTACGTGGTGGAGGACCCTCTGAGCGCTATCGTCACCAACGTCCGGGGGACTGAGAATGTCCTGGAACTGGCGTTCAAGTATTGGGTGAGAACGGTCATCGCCTCCAGTTCCGAAATCTACGGCAAGTCCACCGTGATCCCCTTGCAGGAGGATGGTGACCGGCTGCTCGGCCCCACCACCGTGGGCCGCTGGTCCTACTCTGACGCCAAGGCGATTGATGAATATTTCGCACTGGCCTACGCGAAGAAAGGATTGCCGGTCACCGTCGTCCGCTACTTCAACGTCCATGGCCCCCGGCTCGACCCCAAAGGATATGGCAGCGTCATCGCCAAGTTCATCACTCAGGCGCTGCGAGGCGAGCCATTGACAGTGTACGACGACGGTGAACAGACTCGCTGCTTCACCTACATAGCCGACGCCGTGGAAGGCACCATCCGGGCCGCCACGGTCCGGGAGGCGGCTGGGCGGGTCTTCAACATCGGCTCAGACCGAGAGACCAGCGTTAATGAACTGGCACAGTTGATCCGGCAATTGACCGGCTCCTGTTCAGAGATCGTTCACGTGCCCTACCTCTCTGCCTACGGGCCCCACTTTGAGGAGACCCGTCGCCGTGTGCCTGACGTGAGTCGTGCTCGAGAGGTGCTGGGGTTCGAGGCCCGGACGTCTCTCGAAGAGGGAGCGCAGCGGACGCTGGAGTGGTTTCGAGATCGGGAGATGGTGGACTGGTAGAAATGAATTCAACCAAACTCGGTGTGTTCTGTGATAAGGTCCTGGAGATGGGCTGGCTCCTGGCGGTGATTATCACCCCGCTCCTTTTTGACGTCTATTCTAGTCGAGTCTTCGAGCCGGACAAGTTGACCACCCTGCGTACTGTTGCCGTCATCATGGCTGCCGTCTGGGTAGTCAAGTTGATTGAGGAACGCACTAGCGGCCAGTGCGAGGTTAGGTTCACCTGGCGCACGCCGTTGGTGTTCCCCACCCTCTTCACGGTCGTAGTCTATCTCCTCAGCACCATCCTATCCGTCACCTTCCGGGTCAGCCTGTTGGGCTCATACCAGCGTCTGCAAGGTACGTACACGACGCTGGCCTACGTCGTGGTATTCCTCGTCATCCTGCAGAGACTGCGCACACGCGCTCAACTTGACCGTTTGATCACAGTCATTATCCTCAACAGCCTCCCTATTGCCCTCTACGGCCTCGTCCAGCACAACAGGCTGGATCCACTACCCTGGGGCGGGGATGTGACCCGGCGAGTGGCCTCCAACATGGGCAACCCCATCTTCGTCGCCGCCTACCTCATTATGGTTTTCCCACTCACCGTGGGGCGCATAGCGGAGAGTTTCAAGGCCATCCTGACCGAGGAGCAATCTGACTGGGCCGACATCCCGCGCGCGGCGGGCTACATCTTCATCGCCGCCGTTGATTTGATCGCCATCTGGTACGCGCAGAGCCGTGGCCCGCTGCTAGGGCTCATCGCCGCATTCTTTTTCCTGTTCCTTCTGCTGGCCTTGTCGTCGCGCACCAAATGGGGGGCTGCATTGGCGCTGGCTATCGTCACTGCCACCGTGCTGGTAGTGGGCTTTCTGGTCATCGTCAACATCCCCGGCAGCCCCCTGCAATCCCTCCAGCACGCACCCTGGCTGGGGCGTCTCGGTGAGGTGTTCGATTTCGAGCACGGTACAGGGAAGGTGCGGGCGCTGATCTGGGAGGGCATGGTGGATCTGATCTCCCCCCACGAGCCGATCCAATACCCCGACGGCCACCCCGATCCGCTCAACGTCCTCAGACCGCTGGTCGGCTACGGCCCTGAGTCCACCTACGTGGCCTACAACCGCTTCTATCCCCCGTTGCTGGGGCACTACGAATCGCGTACCGCCTCGCCGGACCGTTCCCACGACGAGACACTGGATTCGCTGGCCGTCACGGGCCTGCTGGGCCTGATCGCGTACCTATGGCTCTTTGTTAGCGTGTTCTACTGCGGCTTCAAATGGCTTGGGTTGGTGAACGGTCAAAGGCAGCGAAATCTGCTGTTCGGGCTCGTGGCTGGCCTGTCAGCATCCAGCGTCGCATTCTTCTGGTGGTGGCAGGGGTTGCATTTCTTCGGCGCTGCCCTCACTCTGGGCATTGTCTCCGGGTTGGGGATTTATCTGGCGATTATGGCTGTCATCTCTGCAGTCCATCTCCTCAGATCGAACGAGGCTGCGTTGCCACCATTGCACCCCCATCATTTTCTCCTTATCTCTCTCGTCGCTGCTGTGGTGGCTCATTTCGTCGAGATCAACTTCGGCATCGCCATCGCCTCGACGCGCACCACCTTCTGGGCCTACGCCGGGGTGCTCGTCGTGGCGGGGCAGAACCTGATCCGCGAACGCGAGGTGGAGCCGCAGGGACAAGGGGCCAGGGGCAGTGGGCAGGAGGCAGGGGGCAGGAGGCAGGAGGCAGGAGGGAGGAATCAATTAGGCAAGAGGCGCAGGAAGCGCCGCAAGGTTGTCCCGCCAACCCCTGCCAAACCCACTCTGCTCGCCTGGCTGGGGCCTACACTGGCTGTAGCGACTGTGGGCGGCTTCATCTTGGGCACGCTGGCCTTCGACTTCATCACCAACGCGGAGCGTCTTTCTCAGCCCCTGGTCATCATCTGGCGCGCACTCACCATCCTGCCGGCGCAGGAGAGCCGCGCCTCCTACGGCGCACTGATGATCTTCATCCTCACCTGGTTGATGAGCGCGGTCGTCTTCATCTCTGAAATGGCCAAGAGCGGAGCGTTTCGTGAACGCAAGGGCGACGGGACTCTGGCGATAGTCTTGTACCTGCTGATCTCGCTGACGGTGGGGTTTGGGTTCGCTCTGGTACTGGCCGGCCGCCAGGCTTCGTTGATGCACGTCCAGGCCCAGACCCTGGAGGATGTGGTTGGTATCGCTGACCACGTCGCCAGCCTCTTGACCTGCTATTATGGTTTCATTGTCTTCGTGCTGATTGCCGGTGGTGTGGCGTTCCTCCTGGGGACGCAGCGACTGCCCCATCAGGTTGCCTGTCCCTGGGGCGCGCTGGCCCTGGTCGTGCTGCTCGTGCTCGTCATTGCCATCGCTGTCGTGACCAACCTTAGGCCTATCCAGGCCGACATCGTCTACAAGCAGGCCGATCCCTATGATCGACAAGGTCAGTGGCTGGTGGCCATTGAACACTACAAGCACGCGATTGAACTGGCCCCCAGGGAGGACTTCTATTACCTGTATCTGGGTCGCGCCTACTTGGAGTATACCTCAGCCCTCGAGGATCCCGCCGTGCGAGACGTGGTGCTGCGTGAAACGGAACAGACGCTGACCCAGGCCCGCGAGATCAACCCACTCAACACCGACCACAGCGCCAACCTGGCCCGCATGTATCGCCGTTGGGCCGACTTTGCCTCTGATGACGGGACACGCTACTATATGCTGCAGCGTTCTTCGGACAATTACGCCATCGCGACCTCGCTTAGCCCTCAAAACGCCATCCTCTGGAACGAGTGGGCTATGCTCCTATATTACGGCCTGAGTGACGTTGCAGGTTATGAGCATACGCTTCAACATTCTCTGGAAGTTGACCCAGAGTTTGATCAAACCTGGTTGGTGTGCGGCGACGTGAACCGCGCATCAGGTAACCTGGATGAAGCGATCCATTGCTACGAGGAAGCACTCGAACTCAAACCCAATGTCCCGCAAGTCTGGGGAGCGCTGGGGGAGACGTACCGCCAGTTCGACAACCTGGAAGAGGCGGTCCATTGCTACGAGGAAGCACTCAGACTCGAGCCCCATGCCCCGCAATTCTGGAGGGTGCTGGGGGACACGTACATCGCAATGCAGCGGTGGGAGGACGCCATCAGCGCACTCACGCAAGTCTTGGAGTTAGAGCCAGACGCCGACGACATCTGGAACGTACATCACGTACTGGCGCGGCTGTATAGCCAGGTCGGCCAGCAGGAGCAGGCGCTCGTGCATGCCAGCACCGCTCTGCAACTGGCCCCCGAAGATCAACAAGCCGCGTTACAGGATTTGATCACACAACTTCAGGCATTGGAAACACCACAACCATGACCGTCTATATACTCGTCTTCGCTGGCGCACTGGTGCTGACCATTGGGGTTACTCCTGTAGCGCGCTGGCTGGCCCCACGAATGGGTGTGATGGACAGGCCCGAAGCGCGCAAAATCCACCATCGTCCTGTTCCCCGTATGGGAGGCGTGGCTATCTATCTGGCCGTCATTGCCGCTGCGCTTGCCCTGGGAGAGCGCTACAACTTTGCCCAGTTTGGGAGCATCCTCGTCGGCGCTACAGGCGTCTCCTTCATGGGACTGATAGACGACCGCTGGGGCTTGCGCCCGCTGGTCAAGATACTCGGTCAGACGCTGGCGGCGCTACTGCTGTACGCCAGCGGCATCTACGTCGGCACGTTTCACCATCCGGTCTTGAATTTGGTCACGACAGTGCTGTGGGTCGGGTATATCACCAACGCGGTGAACTTTCTCGACAACATGGATGGTCTGGCTGGCGGGGTTTCTGCCATTGCGGCCTCCTTCTTTGCCCTGATGTGCTCCTTCAGCGGGCAATCTCTGGTCGGCGCTCTCTCAGTCGCCGTGTTGGGAGCCTGCCTGGGCTTTCTGTTCTACAACCTCAACCCGGCCAGCATCTTTATGGGGGACTCGGGGGCGCTGTTTCTCGGCTTTATCCTGGCCGCCATCGGCATCAAACTACGCTTCCCGGATAACGTTGCCTTCGTTACCTGGATGGTGCCGGTGCTGGTGATGGGGCTGCCTGTTTTTGATACCACGCTGGTCATTATCTCGCGCCTGCGACGGCATCTGAATCCAGCCACCACCCCAGGTCGAGATCACATCTCACATCGCCTGGTGGCAGCAGGGATGACCCAACGTGAGGCAGTTCTGACCCTCTACATTATCTCATTCATTCTGGGCCTGCTGGCTACTTTCGTCACCCAGGCTTCTGTACTCGAGGGCTACGTTGTCGGCGGCCTGGTCGCCCTGGTCGGTCTCTATGGCCTGTGGCGAGTTGAGCGTCCTCCGTTCTTCAAGCCCCAAAGCCCAAACTCCAAAGCCCAAGGCCCGCATCCAGCAGCCGACAACGAGTAACCAGTCACTGGCATCCAGTACCGAGTATCCAGCAACCAGCGTTGAGAAACAAGGATCGAGGTTCGTAAAATTATGAAAGGTGTCATCACCATTGCTGGCTACGGCACCCGCTTCCTACCAGCGTCGAAAGTGGTTCCTAAAGAGATGTTCCCCATCGCCGGCATCCCGCTGATCCAGTATCACGTGGAAAGCCTGGTGGTGGCGGGCATCACCGAGATCATCGTCGTTGTGCGTGGAGGTAGCGAAGTGGTCCAGCGTCACTTTGCGCCCAGCCTTGACCTGGAGCGACATCTGGAGGAGTCGGGCAAACTGGAACTGCTGGAGGAGATGCGGCGCATCTCCCGTATGGCCGACATCGTTTTCGTGTGCCAGTCCAAGACCCTTCCCTACGGCAACGGCTCACCGGCCCTGGCTGCTTGCCCCTGGCTGACCCCTGGCGAGCCGTTCTATTACATGTTCGGCGACGACATCATCATCGCTGACGTGCCGGTGCCGCAACAGATGCTCGACGCGTTCAACCGGTTCCAGCCGGCGGCCGTCGTGGCCACGCAGCGCGTCCCGGACGAGGAGATGCATCTGTACGGCTGCATCGAACTGAAGCCTGGCTCCGACAACGAGATGGCGCGCATCGTTGAGAAGCCTGAGCCAGGCACCGCCCCGTCCAACTGGGTGCAGATTGGCCACTTCATCTTCACGCCGGAACTGTTCGACGTGCTGCATGGCTCGGAGTTAGGGAAAGGGGGCGAACTCTGGATCGCTGATGCAGTGGACCGGCTGGCCGCTCGCTCGTCCGTCGTCGTGCAGCCCATTGAGGGCTTGTGGCTGGCCGCTGGCGACCCATTGCGCCAATTGAAGGCTTGCATCGAGGTGACCCTCCGGCGCGACGACATGCGGGATGGATTGATCGGATACCTTCACTCGCTCGAGTTGTGATCGTGATGGCCGCTACCGTCGAGTGCTACGCTGGCTACCGCTACCCTGAACGGCCGCGTGCCTTCCTCTGGGGGGGGGAACAGGTAGGGGTAGAGGAGATTGAACGGCAATGGCGCACGCCGGCAGGACCAACCTTCCGCGTCCGCGCGGCTGACGGGCGCCGCTTCACCCTGGCCTACGACGAAGCCTCCGACACCTGGAACGTCCAACCGTGGCTGCCATAGCCCCGCGCCTCTGACCACCCGCTGCTGGCTGAGGCGCTGGAGGCCGCAGTGTGCATGATGGCCGCTGTGATGGGCAGGCCGGAACTGGATCACGGCTCAACCTCCGCTCGTCGGAGGCCAGCCGGTCGGTGTGCGAGCGCGTGGTCGCGAGCGAGTTGCGGCTTTTGAGGATCGCCTCGCTCTGCCTGACGTTGGGTGTGACGGCGGTGTGGCTCACTGTGCTGATCTGCCTGCGAAGGTAGGGGTCTGGTATGGGGATTTTGATCGGCATGCTCCTCATTCTCGCCGTCGGCATCCTGCCGATGGTCATCTACGCGCTCATCCTGTGGTGGTTCGACCGCTATGAGAAGGAGCCGCTGGGCCTGCTGATCGCCGCCTTCCTGTGGGGCGCGGTCCCGGCTATCATCTTCTCCATCATCACCGAATCTGTTCTGAACATCCCCATTTTCTACTTCGTAGAGCCGATAGCCGCCGATTTGGTTGGGGCGACGGTGGTTGCCCCAATCGCTGAGGAGATTTTCAAGGGGATGGCGTTGCTGCTCCTGTTGCTCTTCTTCCGCAAGGAGATTGACAGCCCTCTCGATGGCATCATCTACGGCGGGCTGGTGGGGTTCGGCTTCGCTGCTGTAGAAAACACGCTTTATCTCGCCATAGGGTTTATGGAAGCCGGTCTGGGTGGGCTCGCTTTGCTGACGATATTGCGCACTTTTCTCTTCGGCCTCAACCATGCCCTGTTCACCGGCCTGACCGGGCTGGGGTTGGCGCTAGCGCGCACCTCGCCCAACTGGCCGGTGAAGGTCGGCGCACCCATCGCGGGCCTGCTGCTGGGGATGACAGCCCACGGCATCCACAACGGCAGCGTGACGTTGGGTGCTGAGTTGTGGTGGCCCTGTCTGATCACTTTTGCTTCAGACTGGGGCGGCGTGTTGATCCTGCTTGCTGTGATGATCTGGACCTCGGTGCGGGAGCAGCGCTGGATCGCTACCTTCCTGGCTGACGAGGTCGAACTAGGCACGTTGAGCCAGGATGATTACGATGTGGTGTGCTCCTACGTCAGGCGGGTGGCAGTGCGGGCGAACGTGTTGTTCGGTGGTGATTTCAGGCACTGGTGGAACCTGGGCCGCTACTACCGCCTGGCAGCGGAACTGGCTTTCAACAAGTGTCGTCTGACTCATTTCCCTGCGGAGGAGGATACCCAGGCGCACGTCGTGCAATTGCGCAGGCAGGTAAGGGAGATGGCGAGTTCACGCTGATTTTTCTGTTTTTACCTGCGAAAATCTGCGTGCATCTGCGTCCCCAAATTCAGTTGCGGCGGGAAGCCGCGCTATGTTTACGTATTGAAGCAGTGGCGTAAAAAAACCGGGCCGCCAACCAATTTCGGCGGCTCTGGTTTCTTGTTGGCGGGAGTGGATGGGAGTCGAACCCACCGCGGCCCGCTCTGCGCGACCCGCCACCGGTTTTGAAGACCGGGGAAGCCACCGGGCCCCAACCACCCCCATGTTTAACTCAAGGATAGCGCAACTCGCACAATTAGTCAAGTCGGTCGAAGCAGAAATGCGGCCCGGCATTATCTTGGCTTCCGGTTTGATCTATGTTATAATTTATTGTTGGTCATTTGTTCATTGGTCATCGGATATGCCACTCTTGATTGACGGGCACAATCTCATCGGGCGGCTGCCCGACCTGCGCCTGGACGACCCGGACGACGAGGCCAAATTGGTGGCGCGGTTGCGGACCTACTGCGCTTGCACGGGCAAGCGTGCCACGGTGGTGTTCGACCGCGGTCTACCGGGAGGGCGCTCTTGGGAACTCTCCGGCGGGGGGGTGGAGGTCGTCTTCGCCTCCACCGGCCACGTCGCCGACGGCATCCTGCGCGAGCGTGTTCGCCGGGCGCGCGACCCCCGTGGGCTGACAGTGGTCACGTCCGATCGCGAGGTCATCGCGGCGGCGCAGGCAGGGGGAGCGCGGGTGATGCGGTCGGAGGAGTTCGCTGCTTGCCTGAGAGCGCCGCGCACAGTTGACGTTGGGGAGGACGTGCATCTTTCGGCAGAAGAGGTCGAAGAGTGGCTGGATATATTCGGCAGAAGGGACAGGGAGTAGCGACGGGCTGGATGCTGGATACTGGATGCTCGGCGTTGGATTGGAGGTGAAATGGCGCCACTGGTCACTCACTTAGTCATCGGTGAGCGTGTTTTTGTGCAGTTGCAGCAGTTCGATCCAACGGACTATGGCTCTTTCTTGCTTGGCTGTGTGCTGGTTGACGTGAATAGCTTCAGTAACATTGACCGGCGCAGGACGCACTTCGTGGGACGTTTGGACGAGGATGGTGTTGATGCGTTCAACAGAAGTTGTGCCAATTTCTTGAACCAACTCGACGGCTTACTGCTTCGTCCATGGAGTGAGCTGACTGGGAGAGAGCAGGCGTTTGTTGCGGGGTACCTTTGTCACCTGGCGTCGGACGAGGCCTGGAAGCTATTCAGTTGGAATATGCTACTTGCGCTGGGGGTACCATCGTTGGTTGATCTGCCTGTGCCGGGAGAGGTCGTAATGACAGCGTTCGACGTTTTGAGTAGCAAGATGTTGGTTGACTTTCCAGCCATCGTCTCGGCGTTGAATGATGCTCCGATACCCGACGTGCTGACGCACGTCCCGCACGATGCTTTTCAAGCGATGTGGGGTATCGTCAAAGAGCACGTGATGAATGGCAACACGCCCGCGTCATATTTCGAGGTGCTCAAACGCGGAGGGAAAACGAGCGCGGAGATACAAGCGGTACGCCATCAACACGACGTACACTGGGAGGATGCCGTGGCCTTGATCCACGACGGGGGAGGTGTCGAGCCGTACATCCATGCCGCGACCCAGCGGTCTCTGGAAACGGTACCACGTTTGTGGGCGTAATCCAGTATCCAGTATCGAGCACCCATCGCCAGCTCAGCCCCTCGCTTCCGTCGGTTCTCTCCACAGACGACAGAATGCACACAGCCCCGGCGCACTGGTCGGCTGGCCGCAGTTGGAGCAGGGGTGCAGTTCCACCTCCTCGGCCTGCTCGGAGAAGAACCCGTCCCTCCGCGCCCGTAGGAATCCCAGGTAGAACTGCAACTTTGTTCCGGGCGATTCCTCCTCCATCTGGTTCAAGATTCCCTTGTGGCGCAGGCTGGTCGCGCCGACGGCGTGGGGGCACTCGTCGTAGATGTAGTCAATACCGGTGATGAGCGTGTAGGCGGCCGTCTCCCGCTCGTAGAAGCGGCAAAAGGGTTTGACCTTGCGGGCCAACCCCTCGCGATTGGCTGGCAGCACCGGGGCCTGGCGGGCGATGTAGCCCGTCTGCCAGTGGAGCACGTTGCCGAAGAGCACCGCCACTTCGTCGTCCAGGTTGTGACCGGTGGCGAGCAGGTCGTAGCCGCCGTCGTGGGCGATACGGTTCATCACGTGACGCTTGACCAGCCCGCAGACAGAGCAGGGTTTGCTATGTCCGCGACGCACCCGCCGCGCCACCTCCGGCAGCGTTTCCCCGTACTCGGCCTCGATGTCCACCACGATGAAGCGAGCGTTGGGCCGCTGTGCCGCAAACTGCTCGACTTTCTCGCGTGAGGCGGCAGAGTAACCGTCAATCCCCAGGTCAATGTACAGCCCGTCGGCCCGGTAGCCCAGCCGCAGCAGCACGTCCCATAGGCTGAGGCTGTCCTTTCCGCCGGAGACTGCCACCAGCACACGGTCGTCGGGGTCGAACATGCGGTACTTCTCGATGGCGCGCTGGGTCTGGGCGACGAACCACTCCGGGTAGTGAACCTCACAGAGCGCCAGTTTGTGCTGGCGCATGTTGAACACGGCTGGACGGCCGCACTTGTGACACTTCATCACTAGCCGCCTGAGGTCACGGCGATGAGTTTGACCTCATCGCCTTCATCCAGCGTCACGTCTTCGGTGAGCAGTCTGCCATCGCGGGCGGCGAGTACCGCGTGGGGGATAAGCCCGACCTCCTTGATCGCGTCCCGCACTCGCCGCCGCCCGTGCAGTTCCCACTCTTTGTCGCGGTAAATGATCCTCATACACACCACCATCTCATTGACGCTTCGATTGTACACGGAAGTGGCAGGTAGGCAAGTGGGCAAGTAGACAAGTAGACAAGGAAGACATCCCCCTTGTCTACTCGTTTCCTTATGTACTTGTCTACTTAGACCTGGGGCAGTTCTGTCAGGGCTTGCTGTATCTTCTCTTCCTCGAGCTCGTAGTCCGGGAGTTCCTTGCGATGGTAAGCGTCGTAGGCCGCCAGGTCGAAATGGCCGTGACCGCTGTTGTTGAAGAGGATGACCTTCGACTCGCCCGATTCCCTGCAGGCCATGGCTTCGTCGTAGACGGCTTTGACGGCGTGGGCCGTCTCCGGGGCCACGATGAAGCCTTCGTACCGGGCGAAACTCTGGGCCGCGTCAAAGACCTCATTCTGGTGATAGGCACGGGCTTCGACGAAGCCATCCTCCAGCAGGCGGCAGATGATGGGCGCCATGCCGTGGTAGCGCAGCCCTCCCGCGTGAACGGGGGCGGGGATGAACCCGTGGCCTACGGTATGCATCTTCACCACCGGCCCCGTTTTGGCCGTGTCGCCCCAGTCGTAGGCGTAGATGCCTCGCGTCAGGCTGGGGCAGGCGGTGGACTCCACGTTGATGACCCGCAGGTCTGGCTTGGTGCCGTCTAACTTGTCCTTCAGGAAGGGCAGGAAGAGGCCGGCGAAGTTGCTGCCACCGCCGACGCAGCCGATGAGGATGTCCGGGTAGTCGCCCGCCATCTCCATCTGCT
>CAZZEX010000102.1:0-18036 GCA_964653285.1 uncultured Anaerolineales bacterium | reverse complement strand
CACTTGAAAGCCCTCACCAGCCTGACCAGCCTCAATCTTGAGGCATGCCGACAGATCACCGACGTGGGGCTGGCACACTTGAAAGCCCTCACTGGCCTGACCAGCCTGAATCTCGCGCAGTGCGAACAGATCACCGACGCGGGGCTGGTAGATTTGGTGAAAGCCTTAACCTGTTTGAGACAGGAATTACCGACGTGGGGCTGGTAGATTTGGCGAAAGCCTTAACCAGTTTGAAGAGTTGTGACCATTCTATAGAAGCGCTCTATGCCTGATCCGTCTCACGGAACTGAACAGGCCATCACTGTCGCCCTGGCCGAGGCCCAACACCAGCGCTTCTCCATCCAGGGAGCGCCGCGCTTGTTCATCGCGCTGACCAAGCTGGACGGTGTCACCGCCGCCGCGTTGCGTGCCCAGGCCACGCCTCCCAATACGCAGCCCCTACTGGCCTGTGCGCCAGCACGTCGCCTATTGCCCGCTGCTTCGTAAGATGCTATAATCTACCACGATGCGCTGCCAGATATTTCTGCCTATCACATTCACCGAACGCCACCGACGTGCCGTGGAGCAATACATCCGGGATGCCCGACTGACGCCGTCCGGGTGGCAAGACGTGCTGGAGGCATTCGACCTGTTGGGCCAGGCCCGAGTTCAGACAGAGGACGAAACCCGCGCCTTCGCGGCCATTTACCATGCTGTCGTTGAAGAACCCATCGTTGCTGACTTCCTGGCGCGTCTGCTGCAACTGGCGGATCCGGAGGGAGAGGGCATCCCGCTCAAGGCTGCCTATGCCCGTACCGTCACCGACCGGCTGCTGAAGTCGGGCTGGTATAACCCGGCGACCCATCACAGCCTTTACCTGCGTGCCTACTGTATCTTCTGGTGGGATAGCTTCGCCAAAGGCTACATCTTTGAGGTCGCCGTCTACCGTGACTTGAAAGCAGCCGGTGTCGCCTTCGTTGCCCACGATATCACCGATCCGGAACAGCGTCGCTTGAGTTTTGACATGCTCGTGAGTGGCTGGCGCGGTGACGTCAAGACCAGTCCTTACTTCCTGGCAACGGCGCGTACCCAGATTCTGCGGCACGATTTCTATATCACACGCCTGTATGACCACGAACGGCGGCATCGGGTATGGGCGGTCATCATACAGCCGGGGATCTGGACAGCCATCAACGGTGAGACGGAAGCGGTCGACTTGAGCCAGGCCCACCGACATTTCCCCGCTGCATCTCACTTCTACCATCGCAACCGTCGCTTGGTTGTTGTCGCCTATGAGGTATGGAAAACGAAGATTCTGGCATATCAACGAGGAGCCGAGTAATGTCAGTGAAAGAGCTGTTTGAAGACCGTTCGCACGAAGAAATCGAAGAACTGTTCGACGCCTGGGCCGGGCGCGACTTTGAGGACATCCCGACCGACACCTTTTTCGCCGCCCTGGAAGAAGTCGGTGCACATCGCCCGCCACAACACGTTGAGATGGAGGGGGAAGTCGTGGGCGACAGACTGGTGTTCATCCCGCCCGAAGGTGTTCCCTTGCCCTTCATTGTCCACGACGACGAGATTATTCTGGGCGATTACACGATCCGGGTGCGCTTGAAAGGTGCGCGGGCTGCTGCACCTGCTGGAATGCCGGACAGTACTATTGTCGAGAAGGAATGACATCCGATTTCGCGCTTGAAATGCAGAGGGTCATCACCCTCGCCCTGGCCGAGGCCCAACACCAGCACCCCCCCATTCTGAGTACGCTGCACCTGCTCATCGCGCCGGTTTGACCATATCCCCAACCTCGACTACAATCAAGGGTGTATTGAGACGAGGAGTAGAGAAGATGCTCACGTATGTAACCATTAACCTGTTTGATTCCCCGGCCCAAACACTGGTCAACACAGTCAACACCGTCGGCGCGATGGGCAAGGGCATCGCTGCAGACTTTAAGAAACTCTACCCGGAGATGTACAAGCGGTATCGCCACCTGTGCCAGGAGGAAAAACTGGACGTGGGAATGTTGTACATCTATCGAACACCGAACAAGATCATCGTCAACTTTCCCACCAAGAAGCACTGGCGCCAACGCTCGCGGGTAGAGTACATTGAGGCCGGCCTGGAAAAGTTCGTGACTCATTACGGAGATTATGGCATCTCTAGCGTGTCGTTTCCCCAACTGGGTTGCGGACACGGTGAGTTGGATTGGGAAAAGCAGGTACAGCCGGTGATGGAACGCTACTTACACGACCTTCCTATTCCAGTGTATATCCATCTCTACCCTAAACCATCCGGCTTTATCCCAGAGCGCATGAACGATGACTATGCCAGGCAAGTGCGTTTGGAGCGGCGACGTGTCTCCACCGAACGGCTGTGGCAGGATTTGCGAGAAATGATTGGTCAGGCATATCGCTTGACGCTGTTCGGGCCAGTTGCAGAGATAGATGAAGAGCACATCCTGTTTCGGCCACTGAATGGCGAAGGCGAACCTGTCGTGGTCTATCGCCAGGACGTCGAGGATTTGTGGAACACTTTGCGTCTGCGGGGGACGGTGCGGGAAACCGACGTACCTCAGCCGATTGGCGAGGATGGGGCCAGCTCGTGGCTGTTCGAACTACTAAAGCACGTGGATTACATTCAGCCGGTCGTTTTGCATATCAGAGACCGGAGAGCCACTCATGGATTGCGCTACGTCCCACTCGCTGATACGACGCTGCTAGAAGAAGTGGAGATTGTGGTGTGAAGTCATGGGCACCGGATCACTGACGTTTGAGGAAATCCCATTCTGAGCGGTGAAAAGGATCCCTACCAATGCCTGATTCATCTCACGAAGCCGAAAGAGCCCTTGCCTTGGCGCTAGCCGAAGCCCAACACCAGCACTCCCCCATCCTGGGCACGCCGCACCTGTTCATCGCGCTGACCAAACTGGACGGGGCCACTGCCGCCACACTGCGCGCTCAGGGGCACGATCCCAAGGAGGTGCGCGACGGGCTGCGGGTCGCGCTGGGTCGGGGGGAGGCTCCGCCCGGCACCGAGCCCCAACTGACCACCCGCGCCGCCGCCAACCTCCAGCAGGCCGAGGCACTGGCGGTGGAGAAGGGCGCGGCGCAGGTCGAGGAACGCCACTTGCTGGCGGCCATCCTTGACGATGACGAGGCCAGTTTCACGCTGCGCGCCCTGCGGGCCCTCGGCGTGGACGTTGATGCGCTGCGTGCCAGCCTGACCTCCGCCACCCCCATCCTGGATCGCATAGGCCGTGACCTGACCGCATTAGCCCAGGCGGGCGAACTGTACCCGCTCATCGGTCGCAAGCAAGAGTTGCGCCAACTGGTGCGCACGCTGGTTCGCAAGAAGAAGAACAACCCCGTCCTGGTTGGCCCGGCCGGCGTGGGCAAGACCGTCATCGTCGAGGGGCTGGCCATGCGCATCGCCGCCGGCCGCATCCCCGACGAACTGAAGGATGCGCGGCTGGTCGAACTGCCCACCGCCGGCCTCGTCGCTGGCACCACCTACCGGGGCCAGTTCGAGGAGCGGTTGCTTGGACTGGTGAAAGAGGTCAAGCAGGCTGGCAACGTGGTGCTGTTCATTGACGAGATCCACACCATCCTGCGGGCGGGGGCGGTCGAAGGCGGTGCGCTGGACGCCGGCAACATCCTCAAGCCCGCGCTGGCGCGGGGCGATCTGCGGGTCATCGGCGCGACCACGCCCGACGAATACCGGCAGTACATCGCGCAGGACGCGGCGCTGGAGCGCCGTTTCCAGCCGGTATGGGTGCCGGCGCCGACGCCGGAGGAGGCGCTTGCGATCCTGCGGGGCGTCAAGGAGCGCTACGAGGCCCACCACGGCGTGCTCATCGCCAAGGACGCGCTGGAGGCGGCGGTGCAACTCTCCGTCGGCTGGCTCCCCGAACGCCACCTGCCCGACAAGGCGCTGGACCTGCTGGACGAAGCCTGCGCCCGCGCCCGCATCCCCACCATCAGTGCTCCCGCCGACCTTAGCGCGGGATTGGTCGTCACCGCCCACACTGTCGCCGAGGTATTAGCCGGGTGGGTCGGCGTGCCGGCCGAAGGATTGTTGGGGGACGACTGAGACAAATCACTCCGCGACCCGCCGGTAAAAGAGCGGCGGACGCTGGACGGGAGCGTCGCTGAAGGCGTGCGCGGCCAGCACTCGCGTGCGCGCGGCCGCCAGTTTCGCCTCGTCGTTGGCGTGGATGGTAAACAGCGGCGTGTCTTTCTGTACCAGGTCGCCCACCTTGTAGTGCACGATCACCCCGACGCTGTGGTCAATCGGGTCGCTTTTCTTCTCCCGCCCACCGCCCAATTCCATCACGGTCATCCCGATCTCGGCGGCGTTCACGGCGGCCAGATAGCCGCTGCGCGGCGCGGGCACGGGCTCGATCAACCTGGCCTGCGGCAACCGTTCTGGATCTTCAACGCAGCGCGTGTCGCCGCCCTGTGCTTCCACCAACTCCTTGAACTTGTGCCAGGCCGCCCCAGAGGCCAGAGTCTCCAGAGCCAGCGTGAGCGCGGCGTTGGTGTCACTGGCTTTGCCGCCCAGCATCAGTATCTCCGCTGCCATGACCATACAGTGCTCGCGAAAATCGGCGGGGCCGCCCTCGTGCAGTGTGTTGATCGCCTCCCGTACCTCCAGTGCATTCCCCACTGCCCAACCCAGCGGCTGGTTCATGTCGGAAATGAGCGCGACCACGCGGCGTCCGGCCTGGCTTCCCAGACGAACCATAGCCTCGGCCAGAGTCTCTGCATCCTCCAGCGTCTTCATAAATGCGCCGTTGCCCGTCTTGACGTCCAACACAATGGCATCGGCGCCGGCGGCCAGTTTCTTGCTCATGATCGAACTGACGATGAGCGGGATGGACTCGACGGTGGCCGTCATGTCGCGCAGGGCGTACAGTTTGCGGTCGGCCGGGGCCAATTCAGCGGTCTGCCCGGTCAGCACAATGCCAATCTCCTTGAGTTGAGCCTTGAACTCGGCCTCGCTCAGATCGGTCCGGTAGCCAGGGATGGATTCCAGTTTGTCCACCGTACCGCCGCTGAAGCCCAGCCCTCGCCCGGTCACCTTGGCGACTGGCATCCCACAGGCTGCGATCAGCGGCGCTATAACCAGGCTGACCTTGTCGCCGACGCCGCCCGTGGAGTGCTTGTCCACCGCGAAAGGGGCGATGTCCGTCAGGTCGAGCATGTCACCTGAGCGGGCCATCGCCAGCGTCAGGTCGTGAGTTTCGCGGTCGGTCATACCGTGCAGGTACACAGCCATCAGCCAGGCAGCGGCCTGGTAATCGGGGATTTCGCCCCGTGTGTATCCCTGGATGAAAAACTCAATCTCCTCCTGCGAGAGTTCGCCGCCGTCGCGCTTCTTGGCAATCACGTCTATTGCATGCATGGGTCACCTCAATTTTGTGATGTTGCTGCATACTCTATTATATCACAAATCCGCAAGGATTGGGAAATTGCACTGAGATGCAATTCGGACTATAATGAATCAATTTAGAGTCATCGTAGGAATGGAGGAAGATGGGCTATGACTGAGGTTGACGTGATCTTGACCAGCGGAAGCGTCGCCACGATGAACGGTGACTTTGACCTCTTTAACCCTGGCGCAGTTGCCATTCGTGATGGAAGTATCGAGGCTATCGGGCCGGCTGATCAGATTGCAGCCGCGTACACCGCACACGAGGTCATGGATTGCAGCGGGTGTGCTGTCATTCCGGGTCTGATCAATGCCCATACTCATGCCCCAATGACGCTGCTCAGGGGGTTGGCCGACGACTTACGGCTGGACGTCTGGCTGATGGGCTACGTTATGCCTGTAGAGCGGGAGTTCGTGCGGCCGGATTTCTGCTGGCTGGGCACGCAATTGGCCTGCGCTGAGATGATCCGCTCCGGCACGACCTGTTTTGCCGATATGTACTACTACGAGGAGGCCGTGGCCGACGCCACGGCTCAGGCGGGGATGCGCGCCATCTGTGCCGAGACGGTGCTCAAATTTCCCACACCCGACGCGCTGAGTTACGACGAGAGCCTGGAATACACCCGCGACTTTATCCGGCGTTGGAAGGGACACCCGCTGATTACGCCGGCGGTAGGGCCCCATACCCCTTACACGACGACCGCTGAATTATTGCGAGCCTGCGCACAACTGGCGCTGGAATTCGACGTGCCGCTCCACATCCACATCGCTGAAACCGCGCAGGAGGTGGAAGAGCACCGGGCTGAGTATGGGATGCCGATGGTGCCGTGGGTGAAGAAGCAGGGCGTTTTTGAGGCCAAGGTCACCGCCGCTCACTGTGTTCATCTGGATGAGGGGGAGATGCACACGCTGCTGCACCACGGGGTCGGTGTGGCGCACAATCCCACCAGCAACCTCAAACTGGCCAGTGGCTTTGCGCCGGTGACGCATATGCTGGAACTGGGGCTCAACGTGGGCATTGGTACCGATGGCCCAGCCAGCAACAATGACCTGGACATGTGGGAGGAGATGCGACTGGCGGCGCTGTTAGCCAAGGGCGTGACGTCCGATCCCACGGCCCTCCCTGCGCGGCAGGCGCTGGCGCTGGCGACCATCGGCGGGGCACGGGCGCTACATATGGACGAGTTCATTGGCTCGCTGGAACCGGGCAAACGGGCCGACCTCACCGTGGTAGACCTGTGCAGCGTCCACACCACGCCCAAGTTCATGCGCGATTCTGAGGCACTGTACGCCCAACTGATCTACGTCACCAAGGGGAGCGATGTCAGGGACGTGATGTGCCAGGGGCGGTGGTTGATGCGCCAGCGTCAGTTGCTCACGCTGGACGAGCAGGCATTGATGGCCGAGGCAGCCGGTATCGCGCGCAAGATTGATACGTTCCTCATCCAACGCGAGGGAAGCGTGCTCAGCAAACTGTTGGTCATCGGTCAGGTAGCCCAGGAGAAAACGTTCGAAGTTCAGGTGAAGGTGCTTTTGACCGACGATACACCGGTCGAGAGCCTGCTGGGCAAGTCGGAGATTCTGATCCTCAAGCCGTCGCTCCGTCGCCAGTACGATACCTACTTCCTGTTCGACGATTCCTATCACAGTCGCATCCGTTATCGGGAGGATGAGTTACTGGGTGAGGATGGCCAGGTGCAGGACGTGGTCTACCGGCTGACGCTGATTGGCGAGACGAAGGAGCGGGAGTACGACAAGTCAGTGCTGCTCTCGCGCTCCCGCTTCGATGCGCCAGCGACGCGCAGCCGGCGCTTCTACCGGGAGTACTTCAAGCCGGTGGCCGCGGTCGAAGTGCACAAGGAGCGGCGGCGCTATCGCATCCGTTACGGTGGGACGGACTTCGCCATCAATCTGGATCGGCTGATGAAGCCGGATTTGCCGGGCGTGTTCCTGGAGATCAAGAGCCGGACGTGGTCAAAGCAGGACGCGGAGCGGAAGGCGGAACTGATCGGCGAACTCTTGGAGTTGTTCGAGGTGCAGGAGCAGGAGTTGGTGAGGCAGGAATACATGGAACTGGCGGTTGAGGAAAAGCAGTCGGGTAAAGAAGAAAATCATATAAATAGGGAGAAGATATGACTACTCAGATTCTAGACCTGTTAGGAGCGGAGGCCGAGAGCCTGCTAAATCACGAGTGTAGGGGTATTCCCAGGGAGATGCTGCACCTGCCCGGGCCTGATTTTGTTGATCGGGTGATGGCCCAAACCGACCGTCTCCCTGCTGTGTTGCGTAACATGCAGACTGTCTTCAACACCGGACGCTTGGCTGGCACGGGCTATCTTTCCATCCTTCCTGTTGATCAGGGGGTTGAGCACTCGGGCGGAGCCTCCTTTGCGCCCAATCCTATCTACCTTGACCCCGAGAACATTGTCAGGCTGGCGATTGAGGGGGGCTGCAACGGTGTCGCCTCGACGCTAGGCGTGCTGGGGGCAGTGTCGCGCAAGTATGTGCACAAAATTCCCTTCATCGTCAAGATCAACCACAACGAATTGCTGACCTACCCCAACATGCACGACCAGACGCTGTTTGCCGGCGTGCAGCAGGCCTTCGATCTGGGTGCGGTGGCCGTCGGGGCGACAGTGTACTATGGGTCTCTTGAATCGCGTCGCCAGATCCAGGAAGTGAGCGCAGCCTTTGCTTATGCCCACGAACTGGGCCTGGTCACGGTGCTGTGGGCCTATCTGCGCAATGAGGCCTTCAAGCACGAGGGCGTGGATTACCACACCGCCGCCGACCTGACCGGGCAGGCCAACTACCTGGCCGTTACCATCGAGACCGATATCGTGAAGCAGAAGCAGGCCCAAAACAACGGCGGTTACACCGCCATCAAGTTCGGCAGAACGCATCCCAAAGTCTACAGCGAACTGACCAGCGACCATCCCATCGACTTGGTTCGTTACCAGGTGGCTAATTGCTACATGGGTCGGGTCGGCATGATCAATTCGGGAGGGGCTTCGGGAGAGAACGACCTGGCCCAGGCGGTGCGCACGGCGGTCATAAACAAGCGGGCCGGCGGCATGGGTCTCATCTCCGGGCGCAAAGCCTTCCAGAAACCAATGGATCAGGGCATCGAACTGCTCAACGCCATTCAAGACGTGTACATGTCGGACGAGGTGACCATCGCCTGAGCGGTGGTGAGCATCTCAACTCATCCAGAGCGATCTATCCAGAACGAGAGGTGCTACGGAAGGCCAGTTCTTCCACCCGGAGCAGCCTCCAGCAATGCTGTGCCGATGCTGATGGCCACCTCCGGGGCGGTAGCGTGTTCAATCAGAACCGCGACGCTGTAAACGGATTCTGGGAACGGATTGAACGGATTAACAGCGGGGGCGACGCCGATGAACCAGGCGTGCGGCGGCTGTTCCTCCCCTGCGATGGCAACCCCCCAGTGCGCGGCGATGTCCTCCCCGTAGCGTTGCCAGGCTCCGAGCAGCTCGCGTGCGATGACTGGCGTGAGGACGGCGCGGGATTCTGCGGCGCTGGGACGTTTCTGCCAGCCCCCCTCCGCATCCTGGACGCGAAGTACCAGCCGGGGGACGGGCATCTTCCCCTCATTGGCGAGCGTCCCCGCTATCAGCGCCATCTGCAGCGGTGATATGGTCAGCCTCCCCTGACCGGCGGCCTCGGTCCGCAGGGCTGCCGTAGTCGAGAGCACTTCTACGTCCCAGTCGGTCGCCTCGGTCGGGACCTCCAGCGAGGGTGGAGTGGTGAGTGCCCAGCCTGCCACCGCCTCGACGAGACCAGTGGCTCCCAGCCGTTCACCCAGATCTGCGAAAGGGGCCGGGCAGGCGGCGGCGTAGGCGTCGGCCAGCGCGTACGGCTCAGAGGGGGATGTGCTGCAGCCCAGCCGTGCGCCGTTGACGGCGAGGGTTGCCGTGGCGTTGGAAGTGGGGGTGGAGAGGGCAACCAGGCCCTCGGTCAGCGCCTCGGCCAGGACGACGGTCTGGAGGGCGGCCCCCGGCTGGTAGAGGCCCTGCGTGGCGCGGTTGACCAGCGGCGCGACGGCGGTCTCGCTGAGACTCTCCCACTGCTCGTCCAGGTGCTCCGGGTCAAAGGTGGGACTTGAGGCCAGGGCCAGGATCTCGCCAGTGGTGGCGTCAAGCAGAACCACGGCCCCGGCGTGGTCCTCCAGTGCCCGCTGTGCCTGGATTTGCAGCGCCGCGTTGAGTGTCAACTGCACGTCGTGGCCATGGGGCGGCCTATGGAGCAACTCCTCCCATGCGACCTGCCAAATGCTGCGGCCAGCCTCCCCCCGCAGTTCGGCGTCGAGGGTCGCCTCAATTCCCCCTGTGCCGTAGCGCAGGCTAGCGTAGCCGACGGCCGGCACAGCCTCGGGGATGGGATAGCGGCGCGTGACGGTGCCGTCGCCCGCTGTCTCCACGTCGGCCAGCACGGTCCCATCTCGATCCAGGATGCGCCCCCGCACGATACGTTGTTCATAGAGGAAGCGGCGGGGGTTGTCATCGCGGGCGCGCAGGTAGTCGGCGCGCACGACGGCCCAGTAGCCGCACGTCGCGGCCAAGAGGGCCAGGGCCAGGGAGAGGGCGCAGGCCAGGTGGAGAAGGGGAGAGGGAAGGGCAAGGGGGCAAGGGGACAAGGGGACAGGGGGACAGGGGGACGGGGTGGCTGTGGACTCCAGACGTAGGGCTTCGGACGTGGGGCTTCGGACGTGGGGCTTCGGACTTCGGGCCCCGGACGTAGGACTGGATATGCGGAGGAGAAGGCCGAGGGCGATGAAACTGGTCAGCAGGGAACTGCCGCCGTAGGAGACGAAAGGGAGGGTGACGCCAGCGATGGGGGCCAGTTTGGCGTTTCCAGCCATGATAACCCATGCCTGGATGACCAGCCCGGCCGTCAACCCCGCGGCCAGGAGGCGCTCAAAGGGACGCGGAGCGCGGGCGGCGATGCGGAAGCCGCGCAACGTTAACACCCCGTACAGCGCGACGACGACCAGCGCCCCCGCCAGGCCAAACTCCTCCCCGATGGCGGCGAAGGCGAAGTCAGTGTGCACGGCGGGGATGTAGGTCGAGTTACCCAACCCCAGCCCCTGCCCGAAGATCCCCCCGGCCCCGAAGGCCAGCAGCGATTGCACGATCTGGAAAGCACGGTCGGCGGCCCCCGGCCAGGGGTTGAGCCAGCCATCCACCCGCAGTGCTACCCGGTCAGAGAACCGGTAGCCAGTCAGACCCGCTATGATGAAGAGGGCCAATCCAGCGGCAACGTATCCCCATTGGCCGGTCGCCAGGTAGAGCATTGCCAGAAAGGTAAAGAAGAACAGCATGGCCGCGCCCAGGTCCTGCTGCCAGGCCAGGAGTACCACCGCCAGCCCAAACATCGCCAGAAGCGGGCCGACGTAGGCCAGTGGGGGGAGTCGCCAGCGCCCAACCCTCCGTCCTTCTGAGATGAGCAGTTCCCCTCTCTCGGCCAGGTAAGAGGCCAGGTAGACGACCATCAGGAGTTTCAGCAATTCAGAGGGCTGGAAGTAGACGGACCAGGCCTCCAACCAGAGGCGCGGGCCATAGCCAGAGGGGTTGACGCCGAAGACAAGCGTGGCTGCCAGCAGTGCCAGCCCCCCGAAAAGCCAGGTGTAGCGAAAGCGCCGCAGCCAGCGCAGGTCGTGGCTCAGCCGGACGACGGCCAGGAGCGCGACCGTGGAGATGAGCAGCCAGATGGTTTGCCGCAGGAGAAAGTTGATCGCCAGCCGTCCGATGAGCAGGAGGCCCCAGCCAATCAATAGCGCCACCGTGGGCAGCAAGAAGGGGTCGCGGTGGGGAAGGTAGCGGTTCAGGAAGACGTGAACGATGGCGAAAGAAATGACAAATGAACAAATGACAAATGACCAACGATAGATGTCAAATTGTAGATGGCAAACTGCAGATTGCAGATTGCAGACTGCAAGGGTTAGGGTGCCGACGAGGAGGAAGACGATGGCAATAAGAAGAAGGTTGCGTTCGCGCCGGGCAGTCTCTTTCTGTGCAGAAGCAAGATGCACTTTGTAATTCTACCCTTTGATCACCGCCAGCGGCCGCAGGCGGGCCACCTTGTGGGCTATGCCCACGCCATGTACCACCTCGACCACGCGGCTGACATCCTTATAGGCTGCCGGAGCCTCCTCGGCCAGCCCCTCCATGCTCCCGGCACGGACGACGATTCCCTGTTCTTCCAACTCATGCCTCAACTCACTTCCGCGGATTCTCTTGCGCGCCTTGCGGCGGCTCATCACGCGCCCGGCACCGTGGCAGGTTGAGCCGAAGGTCAGTTCCATCGCCTTCTGGGTGCCAACCAGCACGTAGGAGGCGGTACCCATTGAGCCGGGCACCAGCACCGGCTGGCCTACGTCACGATAATCCTCCGGCACCTCTGGATGACCGGGCGGGAAGGCGCGGGTGGCTCCCTTGCGGTGCACGCACAGTTTCATCCGTTTCCCGTCCACCTCGTGCTCCTCGAACTTGGCGATGTTGTGGGTCACGCCATAGACTTGGAACAGGTCGAAGTCCTTCACCTTGCCGGCCAGGACCTGCTCGAAGGCCTCGCGCACGCCCATCACCAGCACCTGCCGGTTGACGAAGGCGTAGTTGACCGCGCAGGCCATCGCGCCGTAGTAGTCCCGGCCCTCGGGGGAGTCAATGGGGGCGCAGACCAGTTCCCGGTCCGGCAACTGGATGCCATACTTCTGCACCACCGGCTGCAACCCCTTGACGTAGTCATCGCAGACCTGGTGGCCGAAGCCCCGCGAGCCGCAGTGGATCTGTACCGCCACCTGGCCCTCCCACAGGCCGAAGGCCTCCGCCGCCTCCGGGTCGTGAATCTCATCTACGACGTCAACCTCGATGAAGTGATTCCCCGCACCCAGGGAGCCCACCTGCGGGCGGCCCCGCTCTTTAGCCCGGGCGCTCACCTTACTGGGATCGGCTCCGGGAAAGCAGCCGCCCTCCTCCGTGTGGGCCAGGTCCTCCTGCCGTGCCAGGCCCCGCTTCAGCGCCCACTTCCCGCCCTCTACCATCAGTTCGTTCAGTTCTCGCTCGGAGACCCGCATGCGACCTTTCCCGCCTACGCCGCTGGGGCAGGCCCGGTAGAGGGCAGCCGTGAGGTCCCGCAGATACGGCGCGATTTTGTCTTGCTCGAGATGCGTACCTAGAAGGCGGACGCCGCAGTTGATATCATATCCAACGCCCCCGGGGGAAATCACCCCGGTGTCAGTCCGCATAGCTGCTACGCCACCGATAGGAAAGCCGTACCCCTGGTGGAAATCCGGCATTGCCATTGCATACTTGACGATACCCGGCAGAGTTGCGGTGTTGACCAACTGCTCCACCGTGCGGTCGCGGAAGGCCGCGTCAAAAAGTTCTGCGTCACCAAACAACTGTGCCGGAACACGCATGTCGTCCCGGAAGTCTTTAGACAGCTCCCAGATGTACTTGTCCACCTGCTGAAAGTCCCTCTTCTGCACCATTCTCCGCCTCCTTCACACTCTCCCTCACACATCGAATACGATCGTGGTCTCGTAGCCTTCGTCAGTGTGCACGATCTTCAAATCGCTGAACGTGACCGCCTTGATGTATCGCCGGCAATCACGCACCGGCCCGCCCCAGGCAATGGCCCGCAACCGGGTCGGTGCAACTTCGAGCAAGTCGAAATCGGTGAAGACGTAGCCATCCCGCTCATCCAGGTAGAGCAACTCCCCCAGCCAGGCCACCAGCAGCGTCTCGGCGTCGTAGGCCTCCAACTCAATCAGACGCTCGACCGTCCGAACCGCCGCGTCGGGGTCGGCCATCTGGCAGACCATGCCGTAGGCGGCATTGGCGAACAACTCGGCCAGGTCGTGCCCCCAGACGCGGATGGCGATGTCGGCGGTGTGTTCAACTTCCTCGAAGCGATTGTCCATCCTATCTCCATTCCAGTATTTCCATCCTACCACAAATCAGGCGATAAATCAAGTGGCGCCACTTTGCCTAGAGATACCGCTGGCTTGACGGTATGCCACTTCGTGGTACACTTCAAAACTCCAGGAGGTACTATGTCAGAAAAAATCATTGCGCTGATCGCGCACGATGGCAAAAAGGCGGACATGGTCGCCTTCGCCACGTTCAACCGGGAAAAACTGAGGAATTTCAACCTGATCGCTACAGCCACGACTGGCCGCCTGCTGGTTGAAAAGGTGGGACTCGACGTCGAATGCCTGCTTTCGGGGCCGCGTGGAGGTGACGCCCAGATCGCAGCCCGCGTGGCGCAGGGCAACGTGGACGCCGTGTTCTTTCTCGTGGACCCGCTAGATAAGCACCCTCACGACCCCGACATCCAGACGCTGCTGCGCGCCTGCAATGTGCACAACGTGCCCATCGCGACCAATGTCGCGACGGCCGACCTGATCATCTCCGCAGAGGCGCTGTGAGCAAAAACCCTGGTGGGCTGCCTCCCCACTACCGCTGGAACTTCCCCGCCTTCCTGGTGGACTACGTCTGTTTCGGGGTGGCGTTCAATTTCGTAAACATCAGCAGTGTGATGCCTGCGCTCGTCAGTCAACTGACCGACTCAGCGCCCGTGATCGGATTGGTTGGTACGGCCTTCAACGGCGGCTGGATGCTGCCTCAACTGGCGGCGGCCCGCCTGATTAACGACAAGCCACGCAAGAAGCCGTATATGCTCGCCGGGCTGAGCGGGCGGGTCATGTTCTGGGTGATCGCGCTGGCATTGTGGGCCGGGCTGGCCCGCCACCCCACGGTCATGCTGGCCCTGTTTTTCACCTGTCTCGGCCTCTTCGCCGCCAGCGACGGCGTTACCAGCGTGGCCTGGTTCGACATCCTGGCGCGGGCCATCCCGCTGAAGCAGCGAGGGCGATTGATTGGGATAGGACAGTTCATCAGCGGGCTGGCAGGGGTCGGAGTGGGAGAGTTGGTGGGGCTGATCCTGGACCGCCGCCCTTTCCCCGGTGACTACGCGCTGCTCTTCACACTGGCGGGCGCGGCCCTCATCCCCTCAGTGATCGCGCTGGCCCTGATACGAGAACCCCCGCCCGAGAACACAAGCCCCCAGACGGACGGCCAGGCGAAGAGTGGCTGGCTGAGACTTCTGTCCACCGACCCGGCCTTTCGCCGCTTGATGGCCTGCCGGATTCTGGTCGGCATGATGGGATTGGCAACCTCGTTCTACGTGGTGCACGCGGCCGACGTGCTGCACCTACCGCAGAGTGTCATCGGCGACTTCGTGGTCGCCCAGACGCTGGCAGGGATGGTCGCCAGCGTGGCGCTGGGCCTGGTCAGCGAGCGCTGGGGGCCGCGATACGTGGCCCGCATCGGGAGCGGAGCGGCTGCGATAGGGCCACTTTTCGCCCTGGCGGCGCACCTGGCAGGCAGCGGCTGGCTGGCCCGGGCCTATCCCTTCGTCTACGTAGCGCTAGGAGTCGTGAACAGCGCGTGGATGTTGGGCTTCTTCAACTACCTGCTGGAGATCGCGCCGCAAGGAATGTGCCCGGCCTACGTCGGCCTGGGCAACACCATCATGGGGGTGCTGGCATTGGTTCCGATGGCGGGTGGGTGGCTGCTGGAGGCGACCTCGTACACCACGCTCTTCGGTGTGACGGCGGTGCTCGTGACAGCCGGCTTCCTGCTCACCCTGGGATTGAGGCCGCCACAGCAAGCCGCGCCGGTGAAGAAGCAACCGTGAGCAAGCGACAGGAAGGCAATTGGACCACGATACACACCGCCCTTCTCGTGGTGCTGGTTGCTGGCGGCGGCGGGGCCCTGTGGTACTGGCGTGAGCCACTGTGGGCCTTTTTTGGCGACCAGGAGCGGATGCGGGAATGGGTGGCGGGCTTTGGCCCGTGGGGCCCGCTGGTCAGCATCGCGCTCAACGTGGCGCAGGTGCTGTTGGCACCAGTGCCGGGCCAGTTCGTGGGGCTTGTGAACGGCTATCTGTACTCCGTCTGGCTGGGCACGCTCTACAGCATGGTAGGGTTGCTGCTGGGAACGACGCTGGCGATGGCCCTGGGACGCTGGTTCGGGCGGCCGTTGGTCGAGCGGTTGGTGAACCCGGAGAAGTTGGCCCGCTGGGATCGAATCGCCGGCCACCAGGGAGCGCTGTTTTTCTTCCTCGTGTTTCTGTTCCCCTTCGTCCCCGACGACGTCGCCTGTTTCCTGATCGGCCTCAGCCCGCTTGCCATTCCGCGCATGGTCGTGCTGGCCACGCTGGGGCGGCTACCGGGTGTGTTCGTCTCCTGCTGGGTGGGAGCCTACGCGACGGAGTTGCCGTGGTGGGCGTGGATCCCATTGGGCGGTGGAGCGGCCGCGTTGGCGTGGGTCTTCTGGCGCTATCAGGCATGGCTGGAGAGCCTGATGGTGCGCCTGATTCAACGACTGTAGATCGAGGGCAGCACTGGAACGCTCCGTACCGTCTCGCTCCTCACCTAGTCTGGCCGCACACGCGCACCGGGTACGGGCAAGGCGGACAAGATCTCGCGCATCACCGCCTCGCCAGTCACGGTAGACATCTTTCAGTTTCTCCTGAGCTGCGGTGAGTTCCTCGACATCCACGACCTGCTCGATCTGCGTCAACGGGTGAACGTATTGCTGCGAATCGAGAATGGCGATCTCGTCATCTGGGCCGGGATAGCCCAACCGGATGCGCATCAGAAAGCGGTCCAGTTGGGTCTCAGGCAGCGGGATTGTTTGGCCTTCACTGGCATCAGTGGTATAATCGTACCCGCGTAAAGGGGGAGACAATGATCCTGATCACCGGCGCTACGGGTTTCGTGGGGCGCGCCGTAGTACATCGGCTAGCGGCCGAGCGCCGCGAGATGCGCTGCCTGTTGCGCCCCTCTCAGCGCGAACAGCAACTGACCACCGGCATCCCCTTCTCCACCGTCTCAGCCAGTATGAGCGATCTGCCGGCCTTGCGCACGGCAATGCAAGACGTGACAGCAGTCGTTAACCTGACGGGGGAGGAGGACCTGGATCGCGAGGGAACGCTGCGTACCTACGCTGAAGACACGGTCAACCTCATCACGGCGGCGCAGGAGGCCGGCGTGCATCGCTTCATCTGCCTGAGCCGCCTGGGCGCCGACCGCGCCTCCGCCTATCCCCTCTTCCGCGCCAGGGGGGAGGCGGAGACCGCAGTACGCGAAAGCGGGTTGGATGCCACCATCCTCCAGACGTCCATCATCTATGGCCCGGAGGATATCTCGACCAACGTGCTGGTGATGTTGGCCAAGGTGATCCCCTTCGTACTGCCCATCCCCGAAACAGGGCTATCCCGCTTCCAGCCGCTGTGGGTCATGGATCTGGCAAAGTGCATCGTGGCTACGTTGGACCGGAATGATCTCATCGGGCAGACCATCCCCCTCGGCGGGCCGGAGCACTTCACCCTCGAGCAAATGGTGGCGGAGGTGCTGGCAGCGGCGGGAATGCGCCGGCGGCTGGTGCACGTGCGCATGCCTCTTATGCAAGGCGGGGTCGCGCTGTTCGACGCGTTACTGCCGCGCAACCCCATGCCTTCCTGGTGGCTTGATCTCCTCACCGTGGGCAGCGCGACGGACCTGGTGACCATCCCGCGTCACTTTGGCTTTGAGCCCGCTCGCTTCGCCCAATGCCTCGACTACATGCGTCGCAAGCGTCCGTGGCGGCGCGACCTGGCGCGCCTCATCCTGGGTCGTCTCTAGCCTTTCATCCAGCCAGCCGCGGCTAATGACTAATGGCTCCAGCAACTAACGGCCCCAACCGCGCTGGACAAATCCCTAAAAATCGTGTATCATTCTACTCACGCGCCGCTCATCATTTTTTCGCAGCACATCAAAGCAGGGAGACAGTGTCTCGCCCGCTCCAGCCGGATTGCCAAATCCGGCGGTTATGGCCTGAATTCACCAGCGAGAAGGAGACTGAATGCTAGGGAAGCAACTGGGAATTGACCTGGGTACAGTCAACGTATTAGTACACGTGCAGGGGCGGGGGATCGTTTTGCAGGAGCCTTCGGTCGTCGCCATTTCGTCTGACGAATATAAAATCGTGGCCGTCGGTGAGGAAGCCAAGATGATGCTCGGCCGCACGCCAGACGCGATCGAAGTGATACGCCCATTGCGCGACGGCGTCATCGCGGATTATCGAGTGACGCAACGTATGCTGGAATATTTCATCCACAAGGCCGCCGGGGGATCAGGTCTGTTCAAACCGCGCGTGATGATCAGCGTACCGTATGGGGTGACAAGTGTGGAGAAGCGGGCAGTGCGCGAGGCCGCGCAGGAGGCAGGCGCCAGCCGGGCGCACCTGATACCAGAGCCGTTGGCCGGGGCACTGGGAGCGGGCCTGCCAATAAGCAACCCCTCCGGCAACATGGTCCTGGATATGGGGGGCGGACAGACGGAGGCTGCCGTCGTCTCAGTGAACGGCATTGTGACGGCAAACTCGGTCCGCGTAGGCGGCCTGCGGATGGATGAGGCCATCGCGGCTTACATCCGCCGCAAGTACAACATGATGATCGGCCAGCCAACGGCGGAGGAGATCAAGATCCGCATCGGTGCGGCACTGCCGCTGGAGGAGGAAATGCAGATGGAGGTGCAGGGCCGCGATCAGGTCGCCG
>CAZZEX010000101.1:0-18267 GCA_964653285.1 uncultured Anaerolineales bacterium | reverse complement strand
GGCGCATGGAGGGGGTTTACGACGGCGCTGGGCCACGTCGGGGTCTCCCCACTGGGGCTGGCTTTGTTCATCCTCGTTGCCCTGCTCCCTTTGATCCCGCCATTCGACCAGGAACATATACTGCGTTGGCTGATCATGGGTGCTTTCCTGGGGGCACAGGCGGTTGCCTTCGACTTCACGGGCGGCTATATCAACGTCGTCAACTTTGGCTTTGCCGCTGTCCTGGGCCTGGGATCCTACACGTCGGCCATCCTCTCGAACGAGTTGGGTATCGTCGCGATTCACCCGGGCTGGTCACCCTGGATCACCATCTGGATCGGCGCATTGGTCGCTGGCGTGCTTGGGCTCCTCCTGGGCTGGTTGACGCTGCGACTGCGTGGCATCTACGCTGCTGTGATGGCCTGGTTCGTGGGCATCGCGTTAATGGGGCTGGCGACCAACCTGACCGACATAACTCGTGGCTCACTGGGGTTTAGTCCATGCCCCCTCATAGAGACGACGTCCAACCTGCCCTACTACTACGTCATCCTGGCCATGCTGGCGCTGACGTACGTCATCCTGAGGCTGGTGACCAAGTCACATCTGGGGTTGGCATTCCGGTGCATTGGCCAAAACATTGACGCAGCGCGGGCTTCGGGTATCAACCCCACGCGTTACAGGATCATCAACTTTACCCTTTCTTGCGTCTTTGCTGGCCTTCTGGGCGGTTTCTATGCCCACTACATCGGCAGCCTGACTCCCAAGACGGTCATGCACACGTCAAAGACAGTGGAGGTACTCTCTCTGGCCTACATTGGCGGGCGGGGGAGCCTGTGGGGAGGGGTAGTCACGGCGTTCCCCTTCGTCTTCCTCATAGAATTCCTCCGCTCAAACCTGGCTGAACTCCCCGGTCTGCACATGGTGATCTACGGGGTGCTGATGATGCTGGTGATGATTTTCTATCCCCAGGGTCTGGCGGGCCTCTACAGGTGGGCTGTGGAGAAGATAAAATCATCTCGTTCGAAAGAAGGGTAGAAGAGTCGCATGGGCAGAGTATTCATACCCACCGAAGAAACGTTTCCCCGCACAGCCGACGCGGCGGTCATCGGGGGCGGCATCGTCGGTGTGGCCACGGCTTTCTGGCTCTCGCGGGCCGGGCTGGACACGGTGGTGGTGGAGATGCGCGACGGCCTCTCCACCCTGACCACCCCCAACTCTGTCGAGTGCTTCCGCGCCCAATTCACCGAGCCAGCCATGTCGGCGTTGGCGGTACCGAGCATCGAGATCTATGATAACTTTGCCGATGTCATCGGTATCCCGGACTATGACATCTCCATTCGCCATCAGGGCTACCTGTTCGTGACCGACGACGAGGAAATGGTGGACGAGGTGGAGGCAGCCGTGGAAAAGCACCACAGCCTGGGGGTGACCGATTCCGAGTTCCTCACCGGCGACGAGGCGCGGGCCCGCTTCCCTTACCTCTCGGCCAGCGTGGTGGCGGCTACCTTCCGCCAGCGGGACGGCTGGCTTTCGTCCCACGAAGCGACCCAGGGCTTCGCCAAGGGGAGCAGCGCCCGCTTTCTGCTGCGTACCAAGGCGACCGACGTCCTGCAGGACGCGCAAGGGGTGTGCGGCGTCGAGACCACCCGTGGCGCCATCGCTACTCGCACCGTGGTGAACGCCGCCGGTCCCTTCGCCGGCGTCGTCGGCCGTATGGCCGATCTCGACCTGCCGCTGGAGCCGGTACGCCGCCAGAAAGTCTTTATCGCTCCCAAACCGCAGATTCCCCAGGACGCGCCGTTGACCATTGATCTGGTTCGTGACGCCTACTGGCGGCCCGAGGTGGGCGGTGCGTACATCGCCTGGGTGGACCCCGACGAGCCGGTCAGGGAGCCGGCTGAGGAGATACCCACCGATCCGTATTTCGCTGCCATCGTCCTGGAAAAACTGATGCACATCTGCCCCTTTTGGGAGGAGGTGGCCGCTGGCCTGAAGAAGGCCGACGTTCACCCCAGCGCTGGCCAATACGTCTACACGCCCGACGACCAGCCGCTCATCGGCCCGGTATCCGAACTGCCCGGCTTCTATCTGAACTGTGGCTACTGGGCCGGCGTGATGCTCTCTGCGGCGTCCGGCAAGCGGGTGGCCGATCTGGTCACCGGGGCGCTGGATCCCCGGGACAACCCCTTACGCCTCAGCCGCTACGAAGAGGGCATCGTCGTCGCGGGCGACAGTTTCCTGCGAGGACGCCGTTAGAGACCACGAGAACATGAATTCGCAGGATTAACGGATCAGAGAAGTCCGTACCTGACCAGTAGTCACGGATGGCTCGACTGAGCTCGCCGAAGTCCGTATGCCTATAACTTCATACCGCCACTCGCTATTTGCCAGAAAAGTAGAATTATGGATGTCCAAATTCCTTATGGTCATGAGTTGTTGGAACTGAAAGTGCCCGAAAGCCAGGTGGCGGGGGTCTGTTCCCCCCGCCCCATGCCGCCGGCCCCCGATCCAGACACACTGCTACGCCGATCCATTGAGGCCAGCATGAAGGAATGCCTCCCTTCCTCCTGGCAAGAGGAAGGGCCGGGGATGGGGGTTAAAGCGTGCATTGCCATCACTGACCGCACCCGCAGTACGCCAAACAGCCGTATCGTACCTATCTTGCTTGATCTGCTCAACACCTCCGGTATGCCCGATCAGAACGTTACCGTGATAAGCGGCGGGGGGATGCACGCGCCGGATAGCCGGGCAGACCTCCAGCGTACTGTTGGCCAGACTGTGCTGGACCGCGTGGAGGTTATCACCAACGAACCCGACAACGACGCTGTGATGATTAAACATGGGCACGACCGACATCGGCACCCCGGTGGAGGTGCACCGGCGTTTTGCCGAGGCGGACATCAAAATCGGAGTCACCAACGTCAATCCTTGTATGCTAGCCGGCTGGTCGGGCAGTGGCAAGATCGTAATGCCCGGCGTTTCCAGCCGGCGCAGCAAAATGCCGAGATCCTGGCGGGCATTACGTTGGCGCAGTTCATCAGCTCGGGTACCCCCGTCGTCTATGGCTCTACCTCGACCAATCTGGATATGAAGACCGGGGGCCTGGCCATCGGTAGCCCGGAACTGGCGCTGGTCATCACGGCTACCGCGCAGATGGCGCGCCACTATGGGCTCCCTTGTCGCAGCGGCGGTTCGCTGACCGACGCCCACAGTCCCGATGCCCGGGCCGGCTTCGAGGCGATGCTGAGCCTGCTGACCACCATTAACAGCGGGGTGGACTTTGTGTTGCATTCAGCAGGTATCCTCAGCGCCTATCTCGCCTTCTCTTACGAAAAGTTTGTGCTGGATGACGAGATGTGCGGCATGATGCGCCGCTACCGGCGCGGGATCACCGTCACGCCCGATACCCTGGCCTACGACGTGATCGCCAACGTCGGGTCTGGCGGCAACTTCTTGATGGAGGAACACACCATCAAACGCTGCCGCAGCGAGTTCTGGCAGCCAGCGGTCTGCGAGCGGGGCGACCTGGAGACGTGGCAGACGGGCGGACGTCCAGACGTCGTGGTGCGCGCCCGCCAGCGTTGGCAGCAATTGCTGGCCGAGCACCAGGATCCGCCCTTGGATAAGGCGACGGCGCACCAATTGCGGGCCTTTGTGGAGGAACATGCGCTGTGATATTCTCAAGATGACTTGAAATCTCCCCAGGGTCACGGTTACTATCAGCAGAGGGGGGGCAAATGTAATGCTAGTTGGCAAAAGAATGACTCACAATCCTATCACTGTCACACCCGACCTCCCGATCGCGGAGGCGCTGGAGTGGATGCGGCGGGAAAAATTACGCCGCTTTCCGGTGGTGGACAAAAAGGGCCAGTTGGTTGGTATCGTCACCCATACGGACCTGCTTCACGCTGCGCCGTCGTCGGCCACGTCTTTAAGCGTGTGGGAAGTGACCTACTTACTTTCCCAGGTAACGGTGGGAGAGGTGATGACGAAAGAGGTGATCACCGTCACGGAGGACGTTCCCTTGGAAGAGGCAGCCCGCCTCATGGCCGATAACAAGATCGGCGGCCTGCCGGTGATGCGTGACGGCATGGTGGTAGGGATTATCACCGAGACTGACCTGTTTAAGGTTTTCCTCGAGCTCTTGGGTGCGCGAGAAAAGGGCGTGCGGTTGACGCTGCTAGCCCCCTACGTTAAGGGTTCGTTGGCCCAGATTAGCTCCAAGATCACGGAACGAGGTGGGAACATCCTGGCCCTCAACGTTTTTCTAGGTGAAGATCCCTCCAATTGGGGGTGCCACCTCAAGGTCGCCGACATATCCAGGGATGAATTGGTGGAGGTGGTCAAGCCTCTGGTAGTGGAAATACTTGACGTTCGGGAAACCTAAGTCCTGTGGGTAACTGACCGATGCCGTGTACGAGCGGCGCGGCTGGACGTCCGACGGCGTGCCAGGCAGGATACGGTGATTTCCTACGTGAGGGCAGGGCTACGGTACCGCTTAGTAGCAGCAACACCTGGACCACACTATATACAAGGAGAGAGTATATGTAAGTAGGTAAACCAGCAAATTAGCAGATTTTTACTATTCAAATAAACCAATTTGGCCTAAATGAGGGAGGAAAAACTAAAATGAGCGAAATCCTGGAACAAATCTCTGCAGCAGTCATCGAGGGCAAGCCGGACACCATGGTTGACCTGACCAAAGATGCTCTGGATGATGGCCTGGACGCTGAGGAAATCCTCAACAGCGGGCTCATGCCCGGTATGGACTACGTTGGCGTCGAGTTCAAGGCTGGCAACATGTTTGTGCCCGAAGTGTTGCGCTCGGCCAAGGCGATGTTGACCTCGATGGACATCCTCAGGCCGCTGCTTGTCGAGGGCGGCGTCCAGATGGTCGGCAAGATCGTGATCGGCACTGTCAAGGGCGACCTGCATGACATTGGCAAGAGCCTGGTCGGCATGATGTGCGAGGGCGCTGGCTTTGAAGTGGATGACCTGGGCAAAAACGTCGAGCCGGAGGCCTTTGTGGAAGCCATAAAAGAGTTCGGGCCCGATATAGTGGGGATGTCCGCCCTGCTGACCACAACCATGCGCTCGATGGAGCACACCATCAAGGCCCTGGAAGAGGCCGGCTTGCGCGACAAGGTGAAGGTGATGATCGGCGGTGCGCCAGTGACCCAGGTGTTTGCTGATCAGATTGGCGCCGATGGCTACGCCTCGAACGCCGCCTCGGCGGTCGACCTGGCCAAGCGGCTTGTGGGTGCAGCCTAGAAATCTGGTTTTTCCCAGAAACCGGGTTTCTCCACAACCAGGAAGTAAGGAGGCCCTCTAAATGAGGACGAACTATCGAATCAATTCAGGTGTGCGCTTTCAAATGCTCTCCCAGGACCAGTTGGAAGAGCTATTCTGGGGCGTGCTCCATGTGCTAGAGTACACTGGCCTCGAAGTACATCACGAAGAATCGCGGGACATTCTCAAAAGAGCGGGGGCCTGGGTGGACGGTCTGCGCGTGCGCCTCCCGTCGTACCTGGTCAGGCGCTCTCTGGAGATGGCCCCGCGCAGTTTTACCCTGTTCGCCCGCGACGGGAATCCCAAACATGACATTCACGTTAGCCTCGGCCGGGCGCACTTTGGCCCTGGCCCCACCTGCCCCAATTTCATTGACGTGGAGACCCTGGAACGGCGGCTCTACGTCAAGAGCGATGTGCCCCTCGTGGCCAAAGTGGTAGATGCGCTGCCCAACATTGACTTTTGCGAGTCGCTGGGCACCGTCAGCGACGTTCACTACGACCTGGGCGCTCTCTACGAATTCGCTGGCATGTTCCCCAACACCAGCAAACCCATCGTGGCCTGGTCTTACGACGAGTACGACTCGGCCGGTATCCACCAAATCGCCGTCGCTGAAGCGGGTGGTCAGGAGGCCTTTGAGAAGCGCCCCACCTATGTCCACTATTGCGAGCCGCTGTCGCCATTGGTCAGCACCAAAGAGGCGCTCGACAAACTCGTCTTTGCGGCCAGGCATCGGGTGCCGCTGGTCTTCACCCCCTGTCCCCTTGCCGGCGGCACCGCGCCGGTGACGGCCGCCGGCATCATCATCCAGGCGGCTGCCGAGTCGTGGATGGGGCTGACCATCGCCCAGGCGATTCAGCCCGGCCTGCCTTTCATCATGGGCGGCGTGCTCTCGGTGATGGACATGAGTTCGATGATCCTGGCCTACGGCGCGCCCGAACTGTCGCTGATGATGGCTGGTCTCACCGAACTGGCCCACTATGCCGGTCTCCCTCTGTGGCAGACGGGTGGCTGCACCGACTCCAAGACGTTTGATGAGCAGGCGATGATCGAGGGCTCTCTCTCTGTCTTCTTCTCCGCCCTCACGGGCGGTGACCTGACCCACGACGTGGGGTACACCGAGAGCGCCATGACCGGTTCGGTCTTCCAACTGGCGGCGATGGACGAGGCCATCGGCTACGCCCGGCGCATCACCCGGGGCATCGAAGTCAACGAGGATACGCTGGCGGTGGATGTGATCCATGACGTGGGCCCCAATAGCCACTACCTGAAGGAGCAACACACGCGCCGCCACTACAAGACCGAGTTCTGGTATCCCAAACTGTGTGACCGGCGCAACTTCGAGGAATGGGACATGATGGGCCGGACGACCATGAAAGACCGGACCATCGCTCGCGTGCAAGACATCCTGGTCACGCATCAGCCGTCTCCCATCAAGCCAGAGACGGAGAAGGTCATCCAGGAGGTCTTGGAAGAGGCCGAGGATCGGGTCAAAGAGTCCTGAGGCGATTTAGGAAATCAAGGGAGAAGAATGATGAGTTCGCTTTACGAACGAATGTCAACGGCTGTCCTGGAAGGGGACAGCGAAGAAGCCCACACGCTGGTACAAAAAGCGTTGGACAAAGGATTGGTGCCCAAAGATATCCTGGACAACGGCCTGGTTGTCGGGATGAGTGAAGTGGGCGTTCGCTTCAAGCGTGGCGACATGTTTGTGCCCGAGGTGCTGATGTCGGCCGAGGCGATGCAGGCCGGGTTGGAAATCTTGCGCCCCCAGTTGGTCGCCACTGGCGCCAAACTCATCGGCAAGATTGTGATGGGCACCGTCAAGGGTGACCTGCACGACATCGGCAAGAACCTGGTGAGCATGATGTGTGAGGGGGCCGGCTTTGAGATCATTGACCTTGGCTTTAACGCCGAGCCGGAAAAGTTCATTGAGGCTATCAAACAGCACCAGCCCGATATCGTGGGTATGTCGGCGATGCTGACGACCACGATGCGTGCGATGGGGCACACTATCAAGGCTATCCAAGAAGCCGGGTTGCGTGATCGAGTCAAGATCATGGTCGGCGGCGCGTCTGTGGACGCCGCCTTTGCTGAGCGCATCGGCGCCGATGGTTACGGCTCTAACGCGCCGTCCGGTACCGATCTGGCCAAGCGATTCGTCGGTACCGCGTAAAGGCTATTGGAGGATGGCGATCAGCAGGTTGGAGAGGTAGAGAACATCCGCCACCAGCCATTCGCCATTCGCCATTCGCCATTCGCTAAAACAGGAGAACAGATCATGCAGGTAAGAAAGACCAACTATCGAGTGAATGCCACGCCCACTTTCGAGGTGCTCACTGAAGGTGAGATCGAGGCCATCTACTACTCAGCCCTGCGAGTGTTGTACGAGACGGGCGTCCGGGTGTATGAAAAAGAAGGCGTCGAAGTCGCCTACTCCGGCGGCGCGATCGTGGAGGACACGACCGAGGACAGCAGCCTGGTCAAGATGCCGCCCTGGATGGTGGACAAGGCGCGGGCCACGCTTCCCCAAAAGGTGGTTGTGGTCGGCCCTGATCGCCAGTATCGCATGGAGCTTTACAAGGACCAGATTTACTTTGGCACTGGTTCCGACACGCCTTTTACCCTTGACCCTTACACTGGCGAGCGGCGGCGCTCCACTTATCAAGACGTCAAGAACTTTGCCCGCCTGGCGCAGGCGCTGCCCAACATAGACTTTCACATGTCGCTGGGCATTACCCAGGACACTGCCGTGGGCACCTACGACCGCTGGCAATACCTGGCGATGCTTGAAGGGACCAGCAAGCCCATCAATATCACGGCCGTGGATCTGGAAGGTGTCCGCGATCAGCTTGAGATGGCCTATGTCCGCGTGGGCGGCGAAGAGGAGTGGAAGAAAGGCCCCATCTTCTCGCTTTACATCGAGCCGGTGTCGCCATTGAGCCACTCCAAAGAGGTGGTGCAAAAGCTTCTCTTTGCCTCCGACCACGACATTCCCTTCGTCTACACACCCTGTCCCCTGGCTGGTGCTACGGCACCCACCACCCTGGCAGGCACGGCTGTGCAGGCCCTCACCGAGAGCCTGTTCGGCATTGTCCTCAGCCAATTGCGCAAGCCGGGGGCGTCGCTCATCATCGGCGGCCTGATGTCGAACATGGACATGCTGACTGCTGTCTACTGCTACGGCTCGCCGGAGATGGCGCTGCTCAGCGCCGCCTACACCCAGATCACCAAATGGTTGCGCGTGCCCGAGTACGAGACGTGTGGCTGCTCCGACGCCAAACTCTTTGATGGACAGGCGGCTATGGAAGCCACCTTCAACATTGCTACTTCCGCGCTCGTCGGCGGCAACATGATTCACGACGTGGGCTACATCGAGCAGGGTTTGACCAGTTCCATGGAGATAATGGTCGCCTCGGACGAGATCATTGACATGGTCAAGCGCATCCTGCGCGGCATCCCTGTCACCGATGAGACCAAGGCACTGGACGTGATGGACGAAGTCGGCCCTGGCGGCCACTTTCTCGATCACGATCACACCTACGAACGCTTCATGACCGAGATCTGGAGGCCCAGTTTGCTGGACCGCCGGAACTGGGAGAACTGGGAACTGGCCGGCAGCAAGACCTACCGCGAGCGCGTCCACGAGCGCGTGATCGAAATCCTCGAGACCGAGACCGAGCCACTTCTGGATGAGGCGATGTACAAGGAACTGCGTCGCATCTGCGAGTTGGCCGACGCGCGCCACAAGGACGAAGAGCTGGACGTACAGATGTTTGTGTAGGCCGAGTAGGGAGTAAGGAGTAGGGAGTAGGGAGTAGGTAACAGCCCCTACTTCCTACTTCTCTACTTCCTACTCTTACTTCCAATACAGAACACAACCAACGACCAATGACGAACAACAATCCCTCAGACGCTCTGGTGCTGGGCATAGACACCGGCGGCACCTACACCGACGGCGTGCTGTTGGAATATCACTCGCGCCAGGTACTGGCTTCTCACAAGAGCCTGACCACCAAGCGCGACTTTTCTATCGGCATTGAGCGGGTCATCGAGAACATCCACATCGAGGACCCATCGGCCATCAAGATGGTCTCTATCTCGACCACGCTGGCCACCAACGCCATCGCCGAGGGCAAAGGCAAGCGGGTCGCGCTGTTGCTGATCGGCTACGACCCAGACCTTATCACGTCGTTCAAAATGGAGGCCCGCTTTGCTACCCCTCATTATTACTACTTCGCCGGGGGTCACGACCTCTACGGCCGGGAGAAGGAAGCGCTGGACCTGCCGGCCATTCTGGCCCAGGTCAACGAGATCAAGGACCAGGTAGACGCCATTGCCGTCTCCAGTTACTTTAGCCCGCTCAATCCAGAGCACGAAAACCGCGTGTACAAGGCCGTTTCCAGCATCTGCGACCTGCCCATCGTGCTGGGGCACCAGCTTTCGACCAGGCTGGGCTCGGTGGAACGGGCCACGACGGCGGCCCTCAATGCCTCGTTGCTGGCTGTGTTGCAAGACTTTGTCATCGCTGTGCGGCGGGCGATGGAGCACCGCCAGATTGACGCGCCGCTTATGATGGTGCGCGGCGACGGCACGCTGATGAGTGACGAATTCGCCGCCCGCACGCCAGTAGAGACCATTCACTCCGGGCCGGCAGCCAGCGCCATGGGTGGCCGCTTCCTCTCAGGCCTGGACGATGCGCTGGTCGTAGATGTCGGCGGCACCACCACCGACATCGCGCTTATCCAGGAGGGACAGGTGACAGTCAGCGAGGAAGGGGCTATCGTTGGCCAGTACAAGACAGCCGTCAAGGCGGCCAACTTGCTCTCCATCGCTCTGGGCGGTGACAGCCACATCGCCCTGAACCGTGAAAAGGCGTTCGCCATCGGCCCCGAGCGGGTGGTCCCCCTGGCTTACATGGCCTGGCAATACCCCCAGGTGGGGAAGCGTCTCAAGGCGCTATCGCGGCGGACGTGGGCGCAGGCCACCCCCGACTGGCTGGAATATTGGTTTCTGCTACGCGAGCCTCAGGACGAGAGATGGGTGGAGAGATTGAGGACGGCGCAGGAAAGGGCGCTGGTCGAGTTCTTGCGCGGCGGTCCCCAGCCGGTGCCAGAGATTGTCAAGCATCTCGACGTGCTGCACGTAGCACAGGTCGGTGCCCGGGAACTGCTACGCCAGGAGATCATTGGCAAGGCTGGTCTCACCCCCACGGACCTGATGCACATCGAGGGAAAGTATGCCCCCTGGGATGTCGAAGCGGCGTCGCTGGCTCTCGAGGTGTTTTCCCATTATCAGTTTCGGGATCCAGCCGAACTCCGCCAACAGGTGTGGCGCCTGACGACCGAGATGATCGTCCACGCCATTGTCACCTTTCTCAGCGGCAAGACCTTGTCTCCGCCCGATGGGCGAGCCCGGCCCAATGGCGACGACATCGGGCCCTGGTTCTTTTATAACAGTCTCTACGACACCCACCCGCAACTGGAAACTCGATTTCGGCTGCGCCAGCCCATCATCGGCATCGGCGCGCCGGCCGACTTCTTTTTGAAAGACGTCGCTGACGTGCTCCACACCGATCTGATCCTGCCTGAGCATTACCAGGTCGCCAACGCCTTGGGTGCTATTGCTGGTACGGTCATGGTGGTTGAGGAGATTTTGGTCTATCCGATGTTATCGAGTTCAGGGTTGGAGGTGCTCGGCTACTATGTGCAGACCAGCGAGGAGCGGCACGAGTTCGAGGAGGTGGACGACGCCCTGGCCCATGCCCGGGCTCTGGGCCGGGAGCGCGCCCTGGGGGCGGCCCTGCGCTCCGGCGCCGATAACCCGCAGGTAGTAATGGAAGAACTGACCGATGGGCTGGACACCTATCGCATTCGGGCGAAGGCCATGGGCAATCCTCGTCTGACGAGTTAGAACTGTAAACCTGGTTTCTCCAGGAAACCGGGTTTGTGTAAGGTAGTGGAGGTAAATACCATGGAATTGGTGCGGGTTGACACCCAACGCGCTTACGAACTGATCTGGGAAAAGATCACCACTCTGGAACTGAGCCCGGGGGCGCTGATTAACGAACAACAGTTGGCGCAAGAACTGGGGATGGGCATGGTGCCAGTGCGCGAGGCGCTCAGGTTTCTGGCCCACGAAAACCTGGTCCTGGTCACACCGCGCCACGGCCTCTACGTGGCCGACGTCAATATATTGGACCTGGAGCAGATCAGTGAGATACGCCTCTCGCTGGAATCGCTGTGTGCTCGTCTGGCCGCCCAGCGGGCCACCCCCGACGACCTGGTTGTGTTAGAGGCGCTGCGCCAGGAGCAAGCCGCCGTCCCCCCCGAGGACAGCCGTCGTCTTTTCGATCTGGATCACAAGTTCCACCAGGCAGTTGCCCAGGCGGCGCATAACAGGTATCTGGCCCAGACGCTTGACCGTTTGTTTGGCCTATCGCGGCGACTGTGGTACCTGGTCTTGCCTCATCTGGGCTATTTGCCCGCCTCCGTCGAGGAGCACCTGGACCTGGTGGAGGCTATAAAAGCCGGCGACGCCGACCGCGCCGAGCAAATCATGCACGGTCACGTAGAGGAGTTTTATGCCAAAGTGCGCGAGACCTTGTTGGCGAATGGGAGTGCCCTGGCTCCTTAGTCAGGAGGGGATATCCTTTAAGGTGCGACGCACTTCCATCGCTGCAGGCCAAGAAGTGCGTCGCACCTCCACGGTTGCTTAACTTAATGACATTGTTTCGCATCCTGATTTCGCATCTTTAAAAAGGAGTCACTACAATGATCTATCCCGAGTTGTACTTCAAGCCGAGATTGTGTGTGCTCAATGACGATCAGGTCGAGCAGATTCATTTGGCCACGTTAGAAGTGCTGGAACGCACCGGCGTCCAGATCACGCACCCACGGGCTCTGGAGTTGCTGGACGGCGCTGGCGCACGCGTGGAGGGTGACCGGGTCCGCATCCCCGGCTGGATGGTCGAGGACGCGATACGCAAAGCCCCCCCCCGCGTGGTGCTGGGCCAGCGCAATGGCGAACGCTCAGTCTTCCTGGAGGGAGAGAAAGTCTGGTTTGGGCCTAGTGTGGACTGCATTGATTATCTGGACCCTATCACGGACGAGCGCCATCGGTTCACCAGCGACGATTGTCGCATCACCTCGACGGTCGCAGATGCTTTGCCTAATTACTCCTGGGTGATGACAATTGGCATGGCCGCCGACGTGCCGGCCGACGTCGCCGATCGCGTGATTGCCAGACAGGTGTTTACCTACTGTGAGAAGCCCTTGGTCTTTTGTTGCAAGGACCTCAACAGCACGCGCGACATCTACGAGATGGCCGTGCTGATCGCTGGCAGCGAGGAGCGCTTTCAGCAGGCGCCGACTATCGTCCACTATTCCGAACCGATCTCACCGCTGTTGCATTACGATCCGGCCATAGATAAACTGATCTTCTGTGCTGAAAAAGGGATCCCTCTGGTTTACTATCCGGCACCGCAGGCCGGCAGCACAGCCCCGGCGACGCTTGCCGGCACAGTGGTGCAGGGAAGCGCCGAATCGCTCAGTGGCCTGGTGCTCGCTCAGATTGTCCGGCCGGGTGCTCCCTTTATCTATGGCGCTTTCGCAACCGTGATGGACATGTCCACGACGATCTTCTCCTACGGTGCGCCTGAGATGGACCTGATGGTCGCCGCCATGGCCCAAATGGCGCAGCGTTACAGGCTGCCGTTCTTTGGCACCGCTGGCTGCTCCGACGCCAAGTTCCCCGACCCTCAGGCCGCCGCCGAAGCAGCCTTCTCGTGCCTCAGTTCGGCGCTCAGTGGTGCCAACCTGGTACATGACGCTGGTTGGCTCGACCATGGATCGGTCGCCTCGCCGGCCTACATGGTGCTTGTCAACGAAGTGCTTTATATGGTCAACCGGTACATGCGGGGGATGCCAGTGAATGACGAGACGCTGGCACTCGACCTGATTGATCGTGTCGGGCCAGGCAGACACTATCTGCAAGAGGATCACACGTTTAAGCATTTCCGGGAGGTTTGGTATTCGCAGTTTTTCGACCGCACGATTCAGGCCCAGTGGCTTGAGAAGGGCGCGAAACGTTTTGAAGAACGGCTGCGCGAACAAACCCAAAAGGTGATGGACCACAAGCCAGTGCCGCTGCCTTCAGAAGTCATCAAAGAACTGGATTTGATGGCGAAGCATTGGGAGTAGGAGGAGGAGATATGCTGGTTAAAGATCAGATGACACCCAACCCTATTTGTGGACACCCCACTATGCCGCTCACAGAAGCCCAGGCACTGATGGAGGAAAAGAACATCCGGCATCTACCCATCGTGGACGACGATAAGAAACTGGTGGGCCTGGTCACGCGACAGGCATTGGCGCAGGCTCTCCCTTCAGACTTGAATCAGTTCGGCCCATTCGTGATCAACTACACCCTGGCTAAACTCCAGGCGCACAACATAATGGTCAGGGACGTGGTCACCGTTGACCCGGATACCACCGTCGAGGGAGCTGCCCGTATCATGGCCGACAAAAAGATCGGTTGCTTGCTGGTCATGCGGGACGAGAATCTGGTGGGAATCATCACCGACGGCGACCTGTTTAGCATTATGGTGGACCTGCTGGGTGCCCGGCGAGCCGGCACGCGTATGACCATCTGGCAGCCCAACCGGGCTGGCGAGGTGGCACGCTTGACCCGGGCAATTGACGAAGAAGGGGGCTACATATCCGTGTTTGTGACCTACCCCACGGCGGATCCGGACACCTGGGCCTCTGTGGTCAAGGTCGCCAATGTCTCTGAAGAGACGCTGCTGGAGAAGCTCAGCAAGATGCCAGATGTCCGCATCCAGGATGTACGAGAAGTATGACGTCACCAGCGGACTACTCCCGATGGGATGACGAGATTTCGACGGAGGAAGGAGGCTTGGACAACTTGGAAACGTTCATCTCCACCTTTGTGCGGCAACAAGTGGCCGAGGCAGGGACAGAGACCCGCTACCGGCTGCCCCTGATAGGCTTTGCCGATGCGGCTGACCCCCGCTTTCCCCGGTTGCGAGAAATCGCCGAGCCAACCCATTTACTTCCGTCCGACCTGCTACCGGCAGCCCGATCTGTCATCTCTTTTTTCTTGCCTTTTGCCGCGGAAATCGTAGAGGCCAATCGGGCGCACCCACGCCATGTGGCGCGTGAGTGGGCATTGGCTTATGTCGAGACTAACGCGCTCATCAACGACATCACCCAGCGGCTCACCGCTGTCCTGGCTCAGCGAGGAGTGCGAGCCGTAGCCGAACCGGCCACCCACAACTGGGACCCGGTCACGCTCATCAGCCGTTGGTCGCACAAGAGCGTGGCGGCCATCGCTGGCCTGGGCAGCTTTGGCCTGCACCACATGCTGATCACCGACGCTGGTTGTGCCGGCCGATTTGGCAGCCTGGTGGTGGATGTGGCACTGGAACCGACTTCGTCGCCTGAGGGGCCGGTTGTCCAACGGTGTGGCTACTTTGTTGATGGCAGTTGCACGGCATGCGTGGGCCGCTGTCCCGTGGGCGCGTTGACGGAAGCCGGGCTGGATAAACAACTCTGTTATAGGTGGCTGTTGCACGTGGCAGACGGCTTCCAGGAATTGGGGCTGGCTGACGCGTGTGGCAAGTGCGCAACCGGTCCCTGTGCGCTCGAATCAGCGGTTTGATAGGGACCAGGAAGAGACGTACATCCATGAGGACAAATACAGCGTCAGTCACCACTGATGCCGGGCCGGGCAGAAGAGAAACCAAGGGGTACCTGTTAGTGTTGGGGGGGGCTTCGTGCTGGGCAACCTCTGGCGTCCTGCTCAAAGAGATCATGCTGATTTATGATCCTACCCCGCTCACCCTGGCCTTTTGGCGCGACTTTCTGACCTTCATCGTGCTGTTCCTGGCCTTGTTCCTGTTCCGCCGCGATCTATTGCGTTTGGAACGCCAGGCTCTACTCCCGTTGATCGGTTTAGGTGTGATCGGTGTGGGGTTGTTCCATCTGCTCTGGGTTTATGCTGTAGCACTGCTCGGCGTGGCCCCGGCTCACATCTTTAACTACACGGCTCCTGCTTTCGTCATCGTCTTCTCTTGGCTGTTGTGGCGGGAGCCGATCACCTGGCGCAAAATGACTGCGCTCGTCCTGACCTTCGCTGGTTGTGTGCTGGTGGCCCGGGTACACGATCTTTCCCAACTGAGACTGAACTGGATTGGCGTCCTGGTGGGGTTGGGGACAGGGATCACCTGGGCCATCTACGCCATTCTTGGTAAGGTCTCCCTGCATCGCTACAGCTCCTGGACCGTAGTCACCTATGCCTTTGGGTTATCCTCGCTCACTCTGCTGTTGCCTCGTCCGCTTTGCACTCTCACCTTCCCCCTATCACAACCCTGGCACCTCTGGTTATGGCTCTGGTTGCTGGCATTGTTGCCTACTGTGGCGGGGTTCAGTTTTTACACCTGGGGGCTGAGATATCTCTCGGCCAGCGCCGCAGCGATCACTGCTACCGTGGAAACAGTCCTGGCCGCGATCCTGGCTGCACTGGTGCTTGGTGATGTCCTGGCCCCTCTGCAGATCTTGGGAGGGGCATTGATTATAGTTGGAGTCGTCATTCTCTCCACGAGAAAGTGATAGGAGTCTATTCTACTGTGGAAAGATAAAGAATAAATAAAGGAGAAATGCACAATGATCAACAGCAACTATGTTACCCAGGTTACCCCTGGCATGCGGGTGCTCAGCGATGACCAGAGGACTCGCGTGCATCAGGCCACGTTGGAACTCTTGCGCCGGACTGGGGTGCAGGTACTGGTGCCCGAGGTGCGAGAACTCTTGGCCAAGGCTGGCTGCTGGCTCGACGGCGATCGAGTGCGCATCCCGCCTCATCTGATCGAATGGGCTATCCGCATTGCACCTCACCGGGTGGTGCTGTGCGACCGCGATGGCAATGCGGCGATGTCTCTGGAAGGCCACAAGGGTTATTATGGCACGGGCTCCGACACGCCTTTTGTCCTTGACGCCTACACCGGAGAACGGCGGCCGGCGGTCCTGGCCGACGTGGCCAACGTCTCGCGCCTGGTAGACGCCCTGCCCAACATTGATTTTCTGATGTGTATGGGCATTGCCTCCGACGTGACCGAGTCCATTTCGGACCTGTATCACTTTCGGGAGATGGTCAGCAACACCGTCAAGCCTCTCATTTACACGGCATGGAGTCGCCAGAACTTGGAAGATATCGTCGAGATGGCGGAGGCAGTGGCGGGTGGGGCCGAAGCGCTGCGGCGCAATCCGTTCTGTGCTCTCTACAGCGAACCCATCTCGCCGTTGACGCATGCTAAGGAAAGCTGTGAGAAGCTGCTTTATATCGCCAGCAAGGGTTTGCCGGTCGTCTACACGCCAGCGCCGATGATCGGTGGCTCGGCGCCCGTGACGGTGGCCGGCGCTCTGGTGCAGGCCAACGCCGAGCAACTCAGTGGGTTGCTGATCTGCCAATTGATCCGGGAAGGTGCGCCGGTGATAGGTGCTGGTGGTATCCTGTACATGGATATGGCCAAGGGGCTCATCTCTTACGCCGCGCCCGAGTTCATGTTGGCGATGGTTGCCTTCAGCGAGATGTGTCACTATTACGGCCTGCCCATCTTTAGCTTCGCTGGCTGCTCCGATGCCAAGATATTCGATCAGCAAGCCGCAGCCGAGGGCGCGCTATGGATGTTGGTAACGGCCTTGAGTGGCGGCAACCTGATCCACGACGTCGGCTATGTCGAGGCGGGATTGACCGCCTCTTACGAGATGCTGGTCAGCATGGACGAGATCGCTGGCCTGGTCAAGCGTTTCATGCAGGGGGTAGAGATCACGGAAGAGACCCTGGCGCTGGATGTGATTGACCAGGTTGGCCCAGGCGGTCATTTTGTGGGTGAGGATCACACCTTTCAGCACTTTCGTCAGAACTGGTTCCCCCAGCTGCTCGACCGGGTGACGCGGGAAGAGTGGGAGAATAGCGGTCGGCTCACCCTGGGTGATCGGGTCGCAGCCCGGGTGCGAGAGATTCTGGAGCACTATGAGCCAACGCCGCTGGACGAGGCGACGGTCGCTGAACTGGAGGCCATTGTCCAGCGCGCCGAGGAGCGAGCGCAGTAGACCCATCTGACTCTGCGGTGGGGCCCGGCAGGCCTGGAGTGACGAGCTGCTCCCGCAGAGCCCGGCGCGTATATCTGCATCCCAGTCCCCTCCAACACTGCTGGGGCCAGTCTCCCGACCCAGCCACCATCGGGGCAGAGGTTGGCCCAAGGGCTACTATCGGGCACGGAGGCTAGGAGCGTTGGGGTAGACGAATATCTCGTCACAAGGGACCACGAGAGGGGAGCAGGATGGCAAAGAAGAGGAAACGCGCGGCCAAGACGATGCCCATGCGTGTATTAGAGCAGAAAGGAATTCCTTACGAACTGCACCGGCACGCACACAAGCAGTACACGGCCGAAGGCGTAGCGGAGGATCTGGGTGTTCCTGTGGCCCAGGTGGTCAAGGCGATGATCATCCAGCGTTCCGACCGCCAGTTTGTGCTGGTGGCGATACCCGGCGACTTACGTCTCAGCCTCAAGAAGGTCGGCGCGGCTTTGAATGACAAGAACGTGACGCTGGCCTCGGAGCGGGATGTACAGCGAGTGACCGGCTACCAGGTGGGAGCGGTTTCAGTATTAGGGTTTCGACGGGCGGACGTGTCCACATACGTTGACCGGCGTGTGTTAGAGCCGGAGCAGGTGATTATCAGCGCCGGTCGCCCGGACGCTGGACTGGCCCTCCCGCCCGATGCCCTGATGCAGGCGCTGGAGGGAGCCGAGTTAGGCGACTTCTGCGAAAAGGGGTGATTCGACATTTGAACGAAGACACGTTTGAACAAGGAGGAGACTGGTGGAAACGATTCTCAAAAGCGCAAAGAAAGCCGTGATTATCAGCCCCGCAAGGCCAACCGTGCTCATCGGTGAGCGGATCAACCCCACCGGCA
>CAZZEX010000100.1:0-18272 GCA_964653285.1 uncultured Anaerolineales bacterium | reverse complement strand
CGATCCGCGTGGAAAGCACGCCGGGTGAGGGCTCGAAGTTTCGGTTTACACTGCCGTGAGCGTATCACGGAGGGGATAAGAAATAGGGGGAAATTGAGCTCCAACGTTCGTTATTTGGCGTTTTTCGATGACCAGCCAGTTTTATAATCAAACGCCATTTTGTCGCCAGAACCAAACCCCCATATATGGAGATTTCCGGTGGCAAAGCCCAATATGTGGGGATATGTGACAGCCCTGGCCGAGTCACGTCATTTGCTGTTTGTCCCAAACATGTTACGCTCCCGGAGGGAGCGACGATTGTTCATCGGAATCTTTGCTCCTGATGCTTCGTGGCCGAGATTGAGTGAAAATCTCGTTGCTTCGAGCGGTTTTTTGGCGGATTTTCGCTCACAGAATGCCTCGTTTTTGCTTCAACAGCCGAGTTTGCAGGCCTTGCAGGCCTGCTGGCGGCCACACAACTCACTGGAATAGGTTTTTCCGACGATCAGTCGTCACTCCCCCTCCCGGATACCTACTTGACAGAGCGCATATTCTGGTGTATAATATCATGTAGTGGAAGTGTTTTCCATAATACGGAAATTCTATGACCGACACCAGTCGATCCATACCAAAAGCCCTTGACGTACTCGAGATTCTGGCCCAGGCAGAAGATGGCTTGCCCCTTTCTACTGTGGCTGAGATGGCTGGCTATCCCATCAGCACAGTGCATCGCCTTTTAGCCAGCTTGTCTCGGCGTGGCTATGTAGAGCAGGATACTCAGACACGGCGTTACTATCTCGGCCTCAAGATACTCACGCTGCAAGCACAAGGAATCCGTAGTCGTCATCTTGGCCGCCTTGCTTTTCCTCACCTTAACCATCTTAAGCTGCAAGTAAACGAGACGGTCAATCTAGGTGTCCTGAGCAGGACAGATGTGGTTTACTTGGAGACGTTTGCCCCCGATTCGTCATTCTCCTTCTATGCACCCCCTGGCACGCGGATGCCTCCACATTGCACGGCGATGGGCAAGCTGTTGCTGGCACACCTTCCCGCAAAGACACAAGAGGATCTCCTTTCCTCCCTGGTGCTGAAATCATTCACCCCATACACGATCACCTCACTCCCAGACCTTCGGGCGGAACTAGTGCAGATTGTGCAACAGGGGTACGCAGTAGACAATCAAGAGTATGCCATAGGTGTTCGCTGCCTTGCAGCTCCGATCCATGACCATACCAATACGGTGGTAGCAGGAGTAAGCGTGACTGTCTTGGCCGAGCAATTGCCCGATGAACGCATGAAACCAATGGCGGTCTTGCTGGTCCAAGCATGCCTGGACATCTCTCATGCGTTGGGCTACCAGGGCAATGCCTGAGATATACTCACATTTCGAGTCCTGCTGCGGAATAATAGCGAGGTAGGATAGGTTTTTCGGATTATCATTTTCGGATTGTCAACCGCAAGACGCCGAAAGCGAGGATAGAAGCTATTTCTCAAGCTGTTTTACAAGGAGCGCATATGATCACCGTAGAGGAATTGAGAAAACGCTGGCAGGGAGTCGTCATCCCTTTAATCACTCCCTTCAAGGCAGATCTATCTCTGGACCTCTCGGCCCTGGAAAGCAATGTCCAGTGGCTCATAGACAAGGGAGCCCGCACGGGCAACACAGTGTTTCTGGCTGTTGGCTCAGGTGGTGACTTCACTTCGATGACCGTTGAAGAGCGTAAGCAAGCTATCAAGACAGTGTGTGACGTCGCGGACGGCAAAGTGCCTATCGTGGCCAGCGCCCAGAGCACCGATATCCGTGCCTGCATTGAAATTTGTCAGTTCGGTGAAAAGGTCGGGCTGGATGCTGTGCAACTATCAGGACCATATTACTACGCCGGGCGGCCTGGTGATGCTCTGGCGTGGATGAGAGAGATTGCCAGGCATACCGGCATCGGCTTCGCCGTCTATAACAACTGGTACACAGGCTATGACATGCCCCTCGACCTGATCGATGAGATCTTGGAAATTCCCAATAGTGTAGCGGTCAAATGGGGATCGCCGAACGTGTTTACCTTCATGGAGGGTGTGCGGCGCTTCAATTCCAAGGTGGTTGTGGTGGATAATGCTTTTCTGCCAGAATTATCTTACCCGCTCGGCGTCCGCTGCCACATCAGCCACTTGCCTAACTTCTACCCTGAACACTCCTGGCGTGTTCATAAGCTGTTTGTGGCCGGTAAGTACGCCGAGGCAAAGAAAGAATGGGATCGCTGTGTGGTCCCCTGGCAGAAATTGATCGCGCCCGTGCAAGCCACGACGGGAGGGGAAGGAGTCCTTGTGCGCCCAGCGATGCGGGTGTCTGGGTTAAAAGGTGGCCGCTCTCGTCCACCATCCCGGGATGAGGTCATTACGCCAGAATTGTATGAGGCGTATAGAAAGCTGTTGGACAAATTTCACAATACAACCTCGCCAACCTAAGCCGGACATAGGTGACTCAATCCGAGGGGACGGCGATGGGCCGAACCTGGGCTATCCGGTGAGCACCGAATCGCCAGATGGCCCAATCTTGATAGTTCACCATTTCGACGCGGACGACGGGGGTGACGTCAAGCTCTTGCACGGCGGATGATGCCCCATTGCGGCTAGCACGTTCCGGTTGGCCTGACATTGGACGGGCCTGCCTCGCAGCCCTCGTCAGCGAGGTCGGGGGACTACCCTGATTCTAACCCACACGGAGGTGATAAGCGAGAAAAGGAATTATGCAGAGGTTGCATAGTACAAGTCGCGGAGGTAGTGAGCATCTACCATTTCGCTCAGACACAAGGAGGATGAGCAATGCGTAACAGAATTCTAGTTGTAGTTAGCCTGGTGGCAGCGCTGTCATTGGTGTTACCTGCCTGCACAGCGCCAACACCCGAGGCAATCAAGGAAACAGTGGAAGTTGTCCAAGAGGTGGAAGTCACCCGCGTCGTCGCCGGAACTCCCGTAGTCGAAGTGGTAACCGCCACGCCAGAGCCAGCGCCAGAAGGAGGGCTTGGGCCACGAGGTGACAATACCTTGATCGTCGGCATGGCCCAGGAACCCGATCGTCTGTGCGGGGCATTCCTTCAGATCTCTGCCGCCGCAGAGGTCGTCGAGGGGCCACTTATGCGGCGCATGATTGAGCGGGATAGTGAGGGGAACTGGACGCCCGTCCTAGTCGAGGAGATTCCGACTGTTGAGAATGGACTGTGGAAGATCAACGATGACGGTTCGATGGAGATCACCTGGAATTTCAAGGAGGGCCTGAAGTGGTCCGATGGCGAGGAGATCACAGCGAACGACGTCGTTTTCACTTACAACCTGTCCAAGGACGAAAATGTGCCGTTCCCCTACCTCACTGAAGAGAAAAAGGCAACCACGCTGACTGCACCTGATCCCTACACTCTTGTTGCCACGTATGATGAGTACGATCCCTTCGCGTGGTGGGGCCTGTTCCACATCGTGGCCGAACACAACATCCGCCCGATTTACGAGGAGTACAAGGAAAAGGGTGGTAACTACGGCGAGGCCTTTGTCAACGACGAGCGCGTCAGCCAGTTCTGTGTACAGAACGGCCCCTTCGTCGTGGCGGAGCGTGTGCCCGGCGACCACATCATCCTGGAGCCCAATCCGAACTTTAACTTAGGACCGCCTCCTCAACTCGATCGCATCATCTTCAAGACGATCCCCGACGTGACCACGTTGGCCGCCAACGTTGCTGCGCTGGCAGTGGACGCCACCACAGAGACGGGACTTGACTTCAACAGCGCCATGGCCATAAAGAACACAGAAGCCTTGGAGGACAAAGTGGAGGTGTTGATGGGCGGCAAGGCAGGCCTCGAGCACCTGGTCATGAGCCTGGGTTGGGAAACTCTGGCCGACAAGCAGGTGCGGAAGGCCATTATGCATGCTATAGACCGGCAGGGCATCGTGGATAGCCTTTTCGACGGCGCGTTGACCGTAGCCCAGTCCTGGCTGCCACCTGAACACTATGGCTACTACGCCGGCTACGATCAGTATGATTACAATCCCAGCAGGGCGATGGAGTTGTTGGAGGAAGCTGGCTGGACGCCGGGGCCTGATGGTGTCCGAGTCAACGACAAGGGCGAACGGTTGAGCCTGATTGTCATGACTACGACCGGCAACACCGTCCGTGAGCAAATCGAGGAGATCTTGCAGGCTCAACTCGCCGAAGTGGGCATTGAGTTGATCATTGAGAACTACCCGGCGCGCATCATGTTCTCGGAATATGTCCCCAACAACCTGCCCCACGGCTTTAACTACTGGGGCTATTGGTTCTACGCAACTATGATTCTGGCGGAGTTCGATTGCGGGCCAGGGAAGTGGTATGGATATTGCTCTGAGGACATGCACGAAGTGTTGACAGATCTGCGAAATGCCACCGACCAGGAGACGAGGAAGAGATTCTTCATCGAAGCACAGAAGATCATGGGAGAAGACGTGCCCATCATTCCGCTGTACTACTCCACCCGGATCGCCACCATCCGTAAAGGATTCTCAGGCTGGGAATTAGTTCCCTACCGAACTGGCGGCCTGGGATGGAATGCTGAGTACTGGCACTGGACAGAATAGATGACCGTATGGGGGTACTCCAGACGTCTGGAGTGCCCCCAGATTCCTTGTACTGCCCGATTGGAGTTCCAGCATGGCCAAGTTCCTGCTCCGAAGCGTATTGCAGTTGTGTCCAACGATCATCGTGGTGTCGATGATCACGTTCGCAGTACTCCACTTTGCGCCCGGAGACCCGCTGGCCTCCATGATTCTCTCTAACCCAGAAGCTACCCTTGAGGACGTAGAGCGCCTGCGAGCGGCCTACGGCCTGGATCAGCCCGTTTACGTTCAATACGTCAAATGGTTTGCGCGAGTGTTACAGGGAGACCTCGGTTATTCCCGCACCTTTGGCCTTCCTGTCGCCAAGTTGATGGGACAGCGCATCATAAATACGCTGAAACTCACTATCACAGCCTATACGCTGAGCATCGTTTTGGGCATCCCCATCGGTATCTACAGTGCCTTGCGCCAGTACAAATGGAGTGATTACGTTATTACTACTGCTGCCTTCATAGGGATCTCTATGCCGGCTTTCTGGTCTGGCATCTTGATGATCCTGCTGTTTGCAGTCAAACTCCGTTGGCTACCGCCAGGCGGAATCTCCGACACGGGCCTGCAAACCTCATTTCTGGGGGGCCTGAAGTACTTGATTATGCCAGCCCTCGTTCTGGGATGGATTGACACCACTGTGTGGGTCCGCTACACTCGCAGTGCCATGCTCGAGGAGCTTCGACAGGACTATATGCGAACTGCACGTGCCAAGGGACTCAAAGAGACTGTCGTTATCCTGCGCCATGCTTTGCGCAATGCTCTGGTGCCCGTTGTGACCCTCCTCGGCATCCGTTTGCCTTTCTTGTTCAGTGGGGCAGTGGTCACGGAGACAATCTTCTCTTGGCCTGGTGCCGGACGCCTTATGTATGAGGCCATCCTCAATAACGACTTTGCCGTCGCTATGGCGACAGTATTGGTCTTCACCGCGTTGGTCATCATGGGAAACTTGGCCTCTGATCTCTGCTATGGCATCGTGGACCCGAGGGTGAGACGTGACTGATTCTAGAACAGAGATGGTGGTGCCGGAGCAACGCTCTGTCAACCTCAGCTATTGGCAGATGGTACTTGTTTAGCGTCAGGTGGGGGCGGGTTGTGGCGGACCCAGCGCCGGCGGGTTTCCCGAGGTTCGCTGTAGTTCGACCAGGAAGTCCAAGATGGGAATTGCTCTTTGATGACAGGTTTGCCAGTACACTAGCCAGAATAGAGTGGGTCTCTGCGCCTTCGCCCGTTCGATTGCACCCTGTCGTCTTACGGGTAATCACCGTTGGTCGCAGCCTCCGCTCGGCCAGGTTATTGATGGCATCCAGACCATCTACATACAGGAAGCGCAACAAGTGCTCTCGATGTTTTCGCAACCGCTTGGCAAATCGGGCATTGTCCGAATCCGTAAAGCGACGACGCGTGTGGATCAGTTTGTCCAGTCGCTGCTCCAGCGCTGCAGCTCGCTCTGCGAATGTCTCCGCAGACAGGTCTGGCTTCTCGGCCTTCAGTTGTATGGCTTCCCGAAGCAGCGCTGTCACGTTTCGAGCAAACCGCACTGCGCCGCGGGTCTTACTTGCTTCGATCTCACTCAAGTTCCTGAGCAAGTGCCCCACGCACTTTTGCTTAAGCCAGTCGCCCAGTGCCTTAGCATCGTAAGCCAGAAAGCAGTCCGTGTTCAAGATACCTGCAAACTCGGACCCCAAGATGTCCACTACTACCTCGTGCCCCCGGCTGCGACGAATGGTGTAGACCGTCGTCTCCTGATTGGTGAAGACCCACAACCAGGCCGAAAGTGTTCCGATCCGCCAGCCGGTCTCGTCCGCGTGCACCACTGCGCTCTCCCACAGCACCTCTACCAACCCCTCATAGACCGGGCGTGCCTGCTGTGCCAGTCTCGCGTCAGCTTGATACCACCCGCTGCGCGTCACTCGCAACCCAAAAGCATCATTCAAGAGCGCGCAGACCTTCCTATAAGAGGCTCCCAGACGGTGCTTCATATCCGCAACCAGCGCCTTGGCCCGTGGTCCTACCACGACCCCCGCCACACTCCGGACAACACGCCAGAAGCGCTTCTTTCGTCTCCGTCACCTATTCCGGTGCAGGCTTGCGGCGATGGGAGAATCGCCCTTGTCCCTTCTTGCGTCCAGGCCGCTTCGGTTGGGCAACGCGCTTCTTGCGCGCAAAAGGCGTGGCCTGACGCTTGCCTGCTCGCTTCGCGCCCGCCAACTGCTCCTGAAGTTGGCGAATCTGCTCCCGAAGTGTGGCAATCAACTGATCTCGCTCTCGCAGTTGGGCTTCCAACTCCGCGATGCGCTGATCACGAGGATCTATCTGAGTGCGATTCGAAAAAGAGTGAGCTTGGGTCACAATGAGGCTGATTATGCCACAAACGACTGTTTTGTCCAGTAAGCAATCCAATGGGCCGGATGTTGAACGCTAAACAAGTACGGCAGATGATTTGGCTCCAGTTTCGCAGGCACAGGGCAGGGTCGGTCGGCGGGTCGTTGCTCCTCATAATTGTGTGTTTGGCAGTCTTCACCCCTCTACTCTCCCCATACCCTTTTGCTGAGATTGAGATGGCGAATCGGTTCGCACCTCCTTCCCTGGCACATTGGTTCGGTACGGATGATCTAGGCCGCGATCTCTTCACGCGGGTGGCCTACGGAGGACGAGTGTCACTGGTAGTGGCCTTTGCCGTGGGCATCGGCAGTGCTTTGATAGGCACGCTAATCGGTATAGTATCCGGCTACCTCGGCGGTTTGGTGGATACTGCACTGATGCGATTTACCGACATTATGCTGTCCACTCCTTCGCTGCCCATCCTGCTCATATTTTCCAAGTTCTTTAGTGCGGGCAACCTGGGTGCTATTGCACTCATTCTGATGGCCTTCAGTTGGACGTCCACAGCACGGTTGGTCCGGGGCCAGATTCTCTCGCTCAAGGAGCGGGAGTTCGTCTTGGCAGCACGTGTGGTCGGAGCTCCCCAGTGGCGCATTATGCTCATACATTTGCTCCCCAATGCCCTGGCTCCTGTCTTGGTCAGCGTCACGCTCACCATTGGTTCAGCTATCCTGGTCGAGTCTTCCCTCAGCTACCTGGGGCTGGGAGTTCGTCCCCCTACACCTAGTTGGGGGAACATGCTCTCCAAAGCACTCCAGTTCCTGCAGTCTAGCCCATGGGTAGGCATTTTTCCAGGGCTCTTCATCTTTCTGACGCTTATGAGCGTGAACGCCTTGGGAGATGCCCTTCGGGATGCTCTGGATCCCAGACTCAAGATGTAGATGGGGATGAGAAGGCAACTATTGAGGACAAACAGAGACAGGAGGATGAGACACTATGGTAGCACACGTATTCAGTCTTTGGTGCGGGGTCGGCGGCAACACCACCTATCCCAAGCCTGAACAGATTACGGAGATGGAGCAGTTCGTCGATCAGTGCGCTCGTGCTGGTGTCACGATATTGCATCCGACCCTCATCCCCGATGATTATATGCCCGCGTTCGCCGTGTTCGGAAACGTGGGATTTGGAGCAACTGCCCCTACAGCCTTTGATTATTACCAACTCTGGAATCCGTGGCCCCTGTTAATCCGGAAGGCGCGTCGCCGGGGCATCGAAACCCGGCCATATCTGGCTATCAACAGCCATGGTTGGCAGATGCCGAAGAAGGACTCCCTCGTTAAGGAGAGTTTTCCTTATATGCTGGGACAGCGGTTTGCCGTCCAACATCCCGAGTTCTGGGCACGCAATCGCGCAGGGCAACCAATCATTGAGGTCACTAACAGCATCATACTCAGCCTTGCATATCAAGAGGTGCGCGATCATCAGACCACTCACCTGTGTGATCTCGTTCGGCGCTATGACCTGAGCGGCATTCAATTGGAGTACGTCTCTGAGCCTCTGGATGGGAACGGTGTCGCAGTGACTGGTTATGAGGATCAGATGGTCTCCGCTTTCCGGTCTGAAACGGGTAGAGATCCTTTCCACCTGCCCAACGATGACCCGGAGTGGCTGAAGTTTCGAGCTTCTTACACCGGTTTACAGGTAAAAGAACTCCGGGCTGCATTAAATAGGGTCGAAAAGGGAGCCGGCCGCAAGGTCGAACTCTCCGTGTCCGTCTTTGCCCGCGAGGCGGACGAGTACCTGAAGTTGTTTCAGGATTGGCCGACATGGGTGCAGAATGGCTGGGTGGACCGCGTATGCCTGTGGCATAGAGAGGCTGACATGGATGCCATTCGCCGTCGTACCAGGCACGCTGCAGCAGTCATCAGCGGCAAGGGGCACTTGACGTCACAAATCTCGGTCTACCATCCTGCAGCCATTCATGATGCAGAAACATTGCTGGATACTGCACGCATTAGCCTCGACTCAGGGGCAGACAGCCTCGGTGTCTATCGAGGGGATGCAGTGCACGTGCATAGCCTGTGGGACGCGGTGACCAAGATTGGTCAGATGTACTGACAAAACTGAAGGAGAACAATATGAGTGTCAAGAGAGTGCAAATCAAAGATATATATCATCTGCGTATAGCCGGTGGACCCAACCAGTATTGCGGATGGCCGGTGATGGGAGGGATCCACAACTTTGGCGGAGGCGAGATAGCCGTGATCTTCGTGCAGGGGACCAGTGCCTATCGAACGCCAGGCGATTTGGACCACTACACTATCGAGTCGAACTCGAAGGTCATCTTGCGGCGTTCCCTCGACCACGGCGAAACCTGGCCTGACGAGCTGGCCGTCGAGGTATTTGATAACAGCATCCCTCTGGATGACCTGGTGCCGCAGGAGGATGTGGACCGCCTCAGCATTGACATATCCAGGCCAGAGTCAATCCTCTATGCCGGTCGGTCCATGGTTACCGCATCTCGCGTCATCGGTTCAGTCCGAGTACCACGCGAGCGTTACCCTGTACGGCCCATCCCTTTTGTGCTCCGCTCAGCAGACAAGGGATACACGTGGGAGAAGATACCCATTCTCCTGCCTCTCTACCATCTCGACAGTGGCTTCGGCTTCAGTCAATACGTGAAAATGCCCGATGGATCCGTACTGATGGGTATGCCAGGGACCAGTGGGCCTGACTACAACAAGTTTGCCATCCGCACAGAACTTTACCGCTCCACCGACAACGGAGAGAGTTGGTATTGGACGCATACGCTGTTCTGGGATCCATTCAACGAAACACACGCATCGTATCCTAATCCACGCTTGCTGCCGAGCGGCCGTCTTGCCTGCACTTTGGGCCTCTGGAAGGACCCGCGCAACCGCGTGCGCTGGATGGTGATTATGTATTCGGAAGACGGAGGAATCAACTGGACAGAGCCGCGCCGCATCGGTTGGTGGGGTATCTCTCCCTATCCCCTGGTGTTACGCGATGGGCGTCTCCTGTTGGTCTACGCTTGGCGACAGTCAAAGCCCTATGGCATTCGGGGGATGATCAGCGAAGACGAGGGTGAGACCTGGAGCGAGGAATTCATTATCCGCGATGATGCTGCTTCTCCCGACCTAGGCTATCCGGTCGCCACTGAGCAAGACAATGGCCGCATCTTCACCGCGTACTACTACAACGTAGATGAGCAACCCTTCCTCCGAGGAGGGCCTCGTCATATCGCCGCTAGCCTTTTCACCCTGAACTAGTCGAGCCGCTTGTAGAACCTCAGTGTAGTCAACAAGCCTAGTTGCCAAAAACGAGAGGATTGACAGATGGCTTGCAAACCACAGGAACTGAAAGAGAAAATTGCGGGTGTTGTGGCAGGGTTACCAACCCTGTTCAATGACGACTATTCCATCAACCACAGCGGGATGCGGACCCACGTGGAGTATCTCATAGCCAATGGGATCAATGTCCTGATGATAAGCAGGGGGATATCCGAGTTACCCTACCTGACCTACGAAGAGATCAAGGCAGTGACCAGGAATGTTGTCGAGGCCGCGGCCGGCCGCGTCCCTGTGCTCACCAGCACATTTGACTGGTGGACTGGCCGGGCGATAGAGTTCGTCAAATATGCCCAGGACGTGGGCGCCGATGGCTGTCTTGTTGTACTGCCGGTTCTCTACACTGATTACACCCCTGCTCTCCACGATGCTGCCTTCTACAGACATTTCGAGGCCATTGGCCGAGCTACTGACATCGGTCTGCTTATCCACGAACGCAACATGGCTGGCTGGAGGGGGTCAGGCGCTCCTCTCTCCGTTTCATTGATGGACCGCCTGGCAGACATTGACAACGTGGTAGGCATGAAGCTGGAGGGCGGCGATCGGTTCTATTCCCACAAGGTGGTTGGCAAGACAAAGGACCGGCTGGCAATCATCGGCGACTGGGGGCCGGAGGCATGGCTATTCTCCTATGAATATGGGGTGCCGGCCAACATCGCTGGGATGGCACAGTACGCGCCGGAAGTCGAAGTTCGGGTGTGGAATCATCTCCACAAAGGCCAGTTAGCAGACGCAAGAAAGCTGATCAACGATGTCCTGACACCATACTGGACGGCGTGGATGGACATGGACTGGGTAGCAGCGATCAAGGCATCCATGGCATTGAGGGGTCTGCCGGCCAGTCCCATGCGTCCGCCCAACGCGCAGTTGACAACGGAACAAAGAGGACATCTCAGGCAGGCAATGTTTGAGGTGGGTCTTCTACCCTAGCACAGATTCCTGTTCTATTACCATGGATGGTTGGGAGAGATATCAAGTCTTTGTCTTGACACCGGAATAAGGAGCAGAGTCATGGGACAAGACGTAGGAGCGCTGCTTAGCGGCTATATGGGGAAGGTGCTGCTCGTCGACTTGACAGAACGGACTGTCAAGGTTGAGGACCTGCCTGTGAGCGATGCAGCGAACCTGATTGGCGGCTATGGAATCGGGGCCAAGTTTCTCTATCTACATCAATCCGGGGGCGTCGACCCGCTAGGACCAGAGAACTGGCTTGGTTTCATCACTGGCCCCCTGACCGGCAGCTCCATCCCAACGGGTGCGCGCTGGACGGTCGTGACCAAGTCCCCCCTCACGGGCACATGGGGCGATGCCAATGCCGGGGGTTGGTTTGGACAGAGACTCAAGGCAGCGGGCTACGACGCAGTGTTTTGCCGGGGCATCTCGCCGCAGCCGGTTTATCTATTTGTTGACGAAGGGGAGGCATCTCTTTTCGACGCCAGCCACCTCTGGGGGCTCGATACCTTTGAGACAGAAGACTGCCTGAGAGCAAAACATGGGAAGGGCGCCCATGTCGCCTGCATCGGTCCGGCAGGTGAGCGCCTGTCTCTGATCTCGGGCATCGTTCACGCAAAGGGCCGCATTGCAGCGCGCTCGGGTGTCGGTGCAGTGATGGGCACTAAACGTCTCAAGGCAGTGGTGGTTCGCGGCAAGTGTCCCGTGCCGCTTGTGGACGCTGACGCCGTCAAGTCCGCAAGGCAAAAGTTCGTTGGGCAAATCAAGAGCGGTGTGGGGTTCTCCGAGTTTTACCGGGCGACGGGCACGCCGGGAGCGATTGTCAACTGCGTAAAGACTGCCGACTCACCGATTCGGAACTGGGCCGGTGAACCCGCCAGCTTTCCAGAGGTGGAGCGAATTGGCGACTCTGCGATGTACGAGGCAGGACGCAAGAAACAAACCTGCTGGGGATGTCCCATCGGATGTTGGGGGGAAGTGTATCTGGACGGTTCACTGGTTCCACAACCCGAGTATGAAACCGCGGCCGCCTTTGGGTCTATGCAGTTGGTGAGCGATCTAAAGGCGATTCTCAAGTCTAACGACCTTTGCAATCGGTACGGGCTGGACACAATCTCGGCTGGCGCGACCATCGCCTTTGCGATGGAATGCTTCGAGCGCGGAATCATCAGCGAGAAAGAGATTGGCTTCCCGCTTTCCTGGGGTGACGGTCAAGCTGCAGCACGCCTGGTCGAGCAGATGGCATTGCGGCAAGGATTCGGCGCCGTGTTGGCCGACGGCTCTTTGCGCGCAGTTCAGCAGATCGGACCTGAGGTCGAGGAGTATGCCATGCACGTGATGGGCCAGGATTTGCCTATGCACGATCCTCGACTGGAGCCAGGCTTGGGTCTGGTCTACCTGGCCGACGCCACACCTGGGCGGCATACTCCAGCATGCTGCTACCTTGCACCCGTTGGGTTGGACATCGGGTTTCCCGGCTTCGGTGAGGGAGTTGGTGATCAGGTAGGGCGGGGAAGATTTATGAAACCACTTGGGAACCTGTTTCACGCGTTCCAGGCCTCTGGAGCTTGTCTGTTCGGCTACCTGGGTACCACGGTTGATTTCTTGCCCGAGTGTCTTAGTGCAGTGACAGGGCATACCTATTCTTTGGAGGAAGTTCTTCTCTGTGGCGAACGAATTGCCAACTTACGGCAGGCGTTCAACGTACGCGAAGGCATCAATATGTTGAAGACCAAAATACCCTTGCGCGCGTACGGACATCCACCCTTGGATGGCGGTCCCAATGCCGGCGTGGTAGTCAAGATTGAACCGTTGCTTCGGGAGTACCTTGAGGAGATGAACTGGAGCCAGGATGCGGCTGTTCCCAGCGAGCGACGATTGCACGAGCTAGAACTGGATTTCCTTGTTGATGATATCCGTGCAGCACACGTGGCAGGAGTTGCGAAATAGCACCACTATATAGTGCTGATCACACCCTGCGCCTTCGAAACAATGGGTGCTGGCCTATCGTAAGTGTACCACTGGTACGGGTAAGGCAGGTATAGAGTACGATAGGAATCTCAGAGAATATGAAGATTCGGTCCATCAAAGTCTACCACGTTGCTATGCCCCTCAAGAACGCGTGGTGCACCGCTTACGGCGAGGACGACTGCATTGAGAGTATCCTCGTGTGCATGACAGGTGGAGAAAATCAGGGATGGGGAGAATCCAGCCCCTTGCGGGCTCCTACTTATAGCAGCGAGTGGGCTCGCGGTGTGTTTATCATCGTGCGCGACTGGTTAGCTCCTCAGTTAATTGGACAAGACGTCACTAGTGGGAAGCAATTACAGGGATTGCTGTCTTGGGTCAAAGGTAACTACTTTGCCAAAGGCGGTTTGGATTTGGCCTGGTGGGATTTGTATGCCCGAAGCCAGGGCAAGCCACTGTGGAAGCTTGTTGGTGGTAGAACCAGCGCAGTCGACGTGGGAGCAGATATCGGCGTGATGGAAAGCCTGGACGCACTGCTGGTCGAGATTGATAAAACGCAGGAGGCTGGATTCAAGCGCATCAAGCTCAAATACCGCCCGGGCTGGGATCTAAACATGCTCTCTGCTGTCCGAGAGAAGTTTCCAGATGTGATCATTCACGTTGATTGCAACGGTGCCTATACATTGAGCGATATCTCGATGTTCCGACATCTGGATTGCTATGACCTGGCAATGATTGAGCAACCCCTGGCACACGACGATTTGTTTGATCATGCCAAGCTGCAGCAGAACATACACACACCGGTATGTCTAGATGAGAGCATTGTGTCCCTGGAGAAAGCACGCAAGGCCATCGAGCTGAAGGCATGCCGATGGGTCAATATCAAGCCCTGCCGGGTGGGTGGTCTAACCAATGCGCTGGCAATTCATGATTTGTGTCAGGATGCGGGAGTCCCGTGCTGGGTTGGTGGCATGCTCGAGTCGGCAGTAGGGCAGGCACACAACCTGGCTCTAGCTACGCTGCCTAACATCCGGTATCCTTCCGATATATTCCCCAGCAGCCGCTTTTACCGCCATGACTTGGCCGAGCCCGAAATCGTCTTAAGTGGGCCGTCTCAGATCACGGCGACAGATGAACCCGGCATCGGGTGCGAACCACATCCGGAACGACTGCAACGACACCTGATCGAAATGGCCGTGATCGAATGACGCGCCCCACCGGGAAGGCACTAGCGTCGGCGACAAATTGCCGGCCAAGTTCTTCAGACCCCTTAGTGGTGACTCCTCGAACGGCGTTGCCGCTATCGAGCCGCTACTGAGGCCCCTATTGAGATTGAGGATAAGGAAGAGATGGCCATTGTCCTGCACACCTACTACTACGCAATACGCGGTCGGGTTGCCAAAGGTCACCCTACGCGGGTCAGGCTCGAAGAACTGGGCATCACCTGGATGGCCGAATACCCCAGGCCTTCGAGCTCTGGCGCAACCCATCAGAAAGGAAGCTGGAATGGGAAGCATACGCCGGTTGTTTGCTGAGTCGCCCAAAGACTTTCGCCCGGTGCCCTGGTGGGCCTGGACGGGTGACGTGACCGAAGAAGGGATGGACAAGCAGATCCTGATGATGCGGGAGCAAGGCATTTACGAGTTCTTCATTTTTGCCATCTATGGTCTCGATGTCGAGTTCAACTCTGACGCGTACTTTGACATGGTGAGTTACACCCTTCAGCGTTGTCGCGAATTAGGCATGAAGTGCTGGATATATGACGATTTCAACTGGCCGAGTGGTGTTGGCGGTGGCAAGGTGTTGCGCGACCATCCCTGGACCCGGTACAAGATTCTGGAATATAAAATAGGCCAGGTAGGGCCATTTGAAGATGTTGAGATCGCGATCAAGGGCGAATTTGTGAGAGCCTTTTTCGTGGGGCCCAGCGGCGTCACCACCCCGCTGGATAGAATCTCGGCGTCAGTGGCAGACGGCGGTTCGGTGTTACACTGGTACAACGATACAGATGATGTGGGACAGGTGCTCGCGTTCAGCACGGCCCGGTGGAAAGGATTGCTGCCCTCTGCCGCAGGGGCCACATGGACGTGGAATCAGCCTGGATATCTCGATGTGATGAATCCGGATGCCGTAAGGGTGTTCATCGAATACTGCTATGCGCCTTACGCAGAGCGGTTCACTGAGTATCTGGGCAAGGAGCTGCGCGGATTCTTCGCAGATGAACCGGGCCTGTATGGCCTTATGGTTAGTGGTGGCCCCAACACCTTCCCATACACAGTGAATCTCTGGAGCATCTTCAGAGAGCGCTATGGTTACAGTCTAGAAGAGAGACTTCCAGAGTTGGTGATTGAATCGGGGAACTGGCAGGTCACGCGTTCAGATTACTGGAGGTTAATCAGCGACCTGTTTGCCAAGAACTTCATTGGGCAGATAAACGACTGGTGCGTTCGGCACGGGACCGATTTCACCGGGCACTTTGCCGGTGAGGATAACATCCGGTGGAGCATGCGTTACAGCGGGAGTATCCATCGAGCAGCGCGGCTTATGGTCACACCAGGGATTGACCTGCTGGGTGAGCTTTCGCCATACGACGTCTACGCGCCTGGGAGGAAGAGCCTCTACAAGACAGGGATACGCGCTCTCAACATCACTGCTAAGCGGATTTCCAGCGTAGCAGACTACACCGACGCTGGTCGACGCCTAGCTGAGGCATATGGCGTCGTCGATTGGGATCAGTCTTTGGCGCGGATGAAGAGACTGGTAGACTGGCTTACTGGAATGGGGCTGAACCTGATCAACGACAACACGTTGATCTACTCCCTTCAAGGTTTTCGCAAGCGACGAGTGTCGGGCAAGAACTTTACGACGCCGTGGTTCCCTTACTACGGTCGGTTTTCGGAGCACGTAGGGCGCGTGTGTTGGATGACGACGGTGGGACATTCAGTAGAAGAGGTGGGTGTGCTATATCCCAATATCAGCGCGTGGGTGTTATATGGTGGGATGTTAGCCGGCTCCATCGAAGAAGAGACGTGGCCCATGATGGAGGAGGCCCTCCTTGAGACCTGTGACGCCCTTAACCGCATTCACAGGGGGTACAAGTTCCTTTTCGATGAAGAGTTGGCTGAGGCACAGATTGAGGAAGGCAAGCTTGTGGTCAGCGGTTTCCCCTTCACGACGGTGATTTTGCCTGGCGTAGCGGCCCTCAACCGACCTGTGTGCAACAAGCTGATCGCGTTCGCGCGTGCAGGCGGAAGAGTCCTCATAGTAGGGACAAAGCCTTTCTTAACGCCAGATCCCCACTGGAACGTGGCCGAGGCAGTAGACACGTTGCTGGAACAAGAGCAGGTGGAGTATTTGCCAGACCCCGTGTGGCGTGAAGCATACGAGGCCTGGCTCGCGGAACACATTGAAGCACCCGTCCTAGAAATTGCAGGGCCAGGGTCCAGAGATGTTCTCTCCGCCTACCGGCGAGATGATACGTACCACTATCTATTTATCTCGAACCAGGCGGAACAACCCGCACAAATCTGTGTATCGTCTCGCCTCGAGGGTACGTGGGAGTTATGGGACCCAGACACAGGGAAACAGTGGCAGTTGGACACACAGGACAGGGGCGAAATTCGCTATTGGGAAGGGCAGCTAACGCCATTCGAGTCGGTGTTCGTCGTGGTGGGCTGCGACGGAGCAATGAGACCAAACCTAAAGGAAACCTCTCTCGCTGAGCAGAGAGTATTGGAGAGGAAGCTGCTAATCGGACCGTGGGAATTCGAGCGGTTGAATCCCAACATGGTACTGCTGGACTTTTCTATCCAGGCAGATCCGAACTGTGAGGGGATGAATAAGGGTTGGCAATACGGCAAGGGCGGGATATGGACCCCAACTGCGGCGGGGAGAACAGAGATTGAACTGAATCCGGACAAACTGGCCCACTTCTGGTTGAAGGCGGAAATTGAATCGACTCATATCCCGGCAGATCTGGAACTTGTGGTGGACAGTCGAGGCTATGGAGAAGTGTTCGTGAATGGCTTTCCTCTGACCGGTGGCCGAGAGACGAGTATCTGGGACGATGGTAACTGGGCCTACCCGTTGCGCGAGGCTGTGTTCCGGGGACGAAATACTGTGGTCATGCGTTGCCGTCCATCCAAGTACTATGCTGAGCGCGTGCGAGGTAACATCATTGATCCATATTACGTGGAACCAGCAGTCATACGCGGCTCGTTCAGGGCTTTCCGCCATGGCAGTGAGTGCTTTACAGTGATGCCAGAGACGGGAGAGATTGGTCTAGGTCCTTGGGAAGAACAAGGGTACCCGGCCTTCTGCGGATCGGCGATTTATCGGAAGATCGTCGAGTTGTCGGAAATCGAGGGACGGTACTGGTTAGTACTCGAAGACGTTCGACAAGTAGCGGAGGTTGAAGTAAATGGCAGGAGCGTTGGGGCAAAGCTGTGGCAGCCGTACACATTCGACATTACCGAGATGCTGCGAGCAGGGACGAACGAGTTGGCTATCCGAGTAACCAACAGTTTTGGGCGGCTGATTCGATACTCATACACGGGACTAATCGCTCACGAAGTACTGTCAGGGGTTATAGGACGTGTTTGGCTGGTAAAGACGGTCTTGTGATTGTGTCATTAGAAGTAGGAGGCTAGCCTTGGATCCGATACTCGAGAGAATCATGGGGCTTTCTGTTGACGATATTCGGGAATGTCAACGCCACCTGATGTTGGGAGGTGGCACGCCCGGCCCAACGTTAGTCAAGGCCAGGGGCGTCAGGATCATGGACTATGACGGGCGTAGCTACATCGACTGCACATCGCAGAGTTGGGCGCTTTATCTAAGTAGGTAGTAGAAAGTTCCTTTCACTTTCTCGGCAGTGTGGCAAGGCCGAAAATACGCCAAAGTGGGCAAATTCCGGCCCAAATTAGGTCAAAAGGCCTTGTCTGGGCTCAGTTGATAGGAACATAGCCTCCAGCAAAAGTGTGACAAACTTTCTGTGACCTACTTAGTACTTGAACACATGGATTTTGATAGATGCTCCTCTTGAGGTAAAATAGGGCC
>CAZZEX010000099.1:0-18288 GCA_964653285.1 uncultured Anaerolineales bacterium | reverse complement strand
GTTGCTCTGCCGCTTGAGCTACGCCGGCGCAGCGACATTATACCATAACCAACCCTATGGTCAAGGTGCTGATTGCCTGACAAATCTTTATGGGACGCAGATTAACGCTGATCCACGCTGATTTTTCTGTTTTATCTGCGGGAATCTGCGAAAATCTGCGTCCGATTCTCTGTCGCAACGAGACATCACCTACCGCCGCCAGCGGTAATCGTGGTCCAGAGCCTTCTTGAAGTCCTTGTGTATCTCCCCCTGGTGTTCGAGAGCCCAGGCGTCGCCCGTCCAACGGTAGAGCAGCAGGCAGTGAATCTGTTGGGCGTGGGGAGTGCTGTTCCAGCGGTGAATCTCCGCGTAGGCCGCCTGCACCCAGCCCTTGTCCTTGTTCACCCACCCGATCCTTCTCTCTTCGTCCGGGTTGCGCGGCTGGTGTTCCAATGCCAGCCAATGGTTTGACTCGGTGATGTAGATCGGGCGGTCGCGCCACTTCCCCGGTGTGGCCTCCGCAAAGGGCCGGTAGGCCTGGAAGTCGTAGTAGTGCTCCTGGGGCGTGCCCGGCTGGAGGAACTCGTCCTGAAAGACAGTTCGTCTGGTGATCAGGCCAACGTCAAGCCAGTGGGTGTAGGTGTGCAGCGCAATGCCGTCTAGGTCGTCAATGCAACTGAGCATCGCCTTGAAGTAGTCCAGCGGCCTGGTGCGCCGATTGCCCATCTTTGCCCACGGGTAGGTGTTGTAGGGATCCACTGCTCCGGGCACGACGATGGACTCCGGCTGCACCTCCTTGATGCGTCGCCGCGCCAGGTTGAACGCCTCGGCGTACATCTGCGGGGTGATGTGCTCGATCGGGTTTCCAGCCCCGCCAGGATGCTCGCGCACATTGTTCTGCTCGTTGCCGATGATCCAGATGTGGCATCCTCGAGAGTTCTGGACGTAGCGGGCGCAAGCCTGGGCGAAGTCGGCGTACTTGGCGCGAACCGGCAGCGTGCCGCTCGGCTCGTAGCCGTGATTAAGGCGGACGGTGACGCCGTAGCCGCTGTGGGACCACGGGGTGTAGTCGTGACCGCCGCCGTGATGGGGGTCAGCGCCCACTGCTTCGGTGAAGAGCACCCATCCGGTCTTGTTCTTGTCCTGGAAGAGGAAGCGAAAGTCGGCAGGGGTGGTGGCACCGGCGGCGTGGATGCCGAAGATCCAGGCACAATCACCACGAGGCAAGGCAGCGTCGTCCACCGGCTTCCGCTCATCGGGCAACCGCCTGGCCTGCACGTACAGGCTGTTCACGAACCCCTCGTGCAGACTGGGAGTGCGGACCTTGAGCCACCGATCCTGCCCCACTTTGCCCCCCACTTTCTCCGGATCTTCACGCACCTCCAACACCGTCTTATCCACCACGTGCCAGATAGGAGGAATGCCCGCCCCTGGCTTCCGTCGCACGTTCAGCCCGCTGGCACTGTGGACGGTCACATAGGGAATTGGCTCGCCGATAACTTCCTCCTCACGGAGGCGCAGGTACCAGGCAGCGACGTAGCCCTCAACACCTTCGGGGGTACGGATGTGGAGCCACTCATCCTCCTGCCCCACCTTCGCCCACGTGTCTCCCTCCGGTTCCAGGGATTCCAGCACGTCCCCATCATCTACCTGCGTGATGGGAGGCCGCTCGGTGGAGGAGATCGAGCGTACATTCAGATAGCCCAACTCCGGGCTCACCACTTCCACCTGTACGCCGGCCTTGACGGCTTCCTGGACTTTCTCGTGGAGGCGCAGGTACCAGGCGGCGGCGTAGCCTTCGATGCCTTCGGGAGTGCGGACGTGGAGCCACTGATCCTCCTGTCCCACCTTCGCCCGCGTCTCTCCTCCCGGCTCCAGGGCTTCCAACACGGCCCCATCGTCCACCCGCGTAATTGGGGGCTGGTCGGTGGAGGGGCTTGGCCGGACATTCAAGAAACCCACCTCCGGGCTCACTACCTCCACCTCCATCGGGGCGGTCTCGGCGGTGAGGACGTCGAAGGGCACCGGGCGGTACGCAGGCCGCCGCAGGTACCAGGCAGCGACGTAGCCCTCGATGCCTTCGGAGATGCGGATGCGCAGCCACTGGCCCTTCTGCCCCACCTTCGCTCGCACGTCCTCCTCTGGCTCCAGGGCTTCCAGCACGGCCCCATCGTACACGTGCGTGATGGGAGGTAGTTCGGTAGAGGGAGTCTGGCGCACTCTCAGGTAGCCCAACTCCGGACTCACAACCTCCACCTTTACCTCCGTCAAGATGGGCTCGACGGCCTCTGTCAACGGGCAGGCGTGGATGAGCGGCAGGAGATTGTCGTTGATCACCGCGGCGGTGAAGACGCTGAAGAACGTCGGGCGGTGCGCTGCCAGCCGATTGAGCCACACCTGGAACTCCTCGGGACTCATGCGCACGTGACCGTACTCATCGTGGTAAGGCCCCAGGATTGGATACAGGGGGGGACGATAGCCCCAGCGGTGGCACCAGTAATCGTAGTGGCCGTAGGTCCACTCGTCAATCACGCGCTGTACCTGCTGGTCGAGGGGGACGGTGCTCCCGGGCGCGAAGTAGGAGCCGTAGGACATCGGCATCAAGCCGCCTTTGCAATATTCGTTCATCTGATCGTAGGGCAGATCGCGGTGATGGGAGATGTTGGGGAAAGAGCAGTTGTAGAGTTTGTTCAGGTCGAGCCCGGCATCGCGAAGGTAACTGCCCAGTTGGACAGCCTGTTCAAAGCGGTTGCGGCACCGGTCCGCCTCGGTGTCGAATATAAAGCCCTGGAAGCCATCCTGGAAAGCCCGCACGACGACCTGAGCCTCTGCCTGGGGGTCATCCAGCAGCAGAAACGTCCACGCGAAAGGAACCAGGCCCGCCTTCGTGATCTTCTGGACGGCCTCGGCCATCCCAGGATAGTACTCCGCGCCCTGCCCGGCCTTGTGTATGACGTGGGTAGCGCCCATCTGGGAAGCAATCTGGATGGCCCGCTCCAGTTCCTTCTTACCACGGGACCACAATCCTTTGCCATGCAGTACGGTCATAGTTTTCTCCTTTCGATCTCTGGATATGACGGGCAGGTAGATGCGGAAAAGATCTGAGATCTGACATCGTCATCCCCTTATTGACGTGAAGCGTGACGGCTGCCACGAATGTAGAAGCGCCACGGGGCAGACAATGCCGCCACATCGCCCCGCACACCGACCCGAGGCCCGGTGGCGACGGCATCATTGGGCACGACGCAGTCTTCCTCGATAAATAAGAGCGCGTCGGGCGCGCACAGGTCAGCCCCGTCGAACCGCCGGTCAATCTCGAGCGCCTGGCACAAGCGGGCCGGGCCACTGGTGAGCCGCACATCCGGCACGCCGCCGCGTCGTCCTTCGGCCCTTCGGCTGTGCTCAGGGCAAGCAGGCTCAGGACTGCGCAGCGCCCGCATTGCCTTGATCCCCTCCAGCGGCTCCAGCGCGCGGATGAGCACCGCCGCCGGGTAACCCTCCCGCCCGGTAACGACGTTGAAGCAGTGGTGCATACCGTAGATAAAGTAGACGTAAGCGTGGCCAGGTGGGCCGAACATCGCAATGTTGCGTTCTGTGCGGCCACACCGCGCGTGGGAAGCCTGGTCATCCTCCCCGATGTACGCCTCGACCTCAACGACGCGCCCGGAAAGACGCTGCCCGTTTAGCACGCGGATCAGCCGCTGCCCCAGGAGTTCGCGGGCAACAGTGAGGGTATCGCGGACAAAGAAGTCACGGCTCAAACGCGACATCGCTACCGGTGCGCATCGTCCTGGGCCAGCAGACGGATACGGGCCTTATCCACCTCCAGAATGAAATAGGGCTTTTGGTCAGCCTGGGTGTCTCAATTATACGTGCGGTGGCAACTGAGGGCAAGAGCACACTCGCGACAAACGCGCCCCCTTGAGTCACACCAATGCTGTTCAAGAGGGTCAATGAACTGCAGCCAACACGCGCCACCTTGCACCGCCTGTCCAATCTCGCGACAAGCCAGTGGCGAAGCCAAGAGTGGGCAGCGGACCGTTGTCTCACCTGGCGGGATATTGCGATTCAAGCGGCCCATCGCTCTACCGTTGGAAACGGGGGTCGTGGTCCAGCGTCAGGCGCAGTCCTTGCGCCAAGTCCACGCGCGGTTCGTAGCTCAGCAGTCTGCGCGCGACGGCTATGTCGGCGCAGAGGCGAGAGACACCGCCGCTCTCGGCGGGGCTGTGGAGCACCTCCACCTCCCGTCCCACCACCTCCGCCACCAACGCAGCCAATGCGTTGATACTGGTCTCACGGCCACAGCCCACGTTGATGATACGGCGGTCCACGTAGGCGGCGGTGGCGGCCGCCATCAGCGCCTCCACCACGTCGTCCAGGTAGACAAAATCGCGGGTCTGTCCGCCGCCGCCGAAGATGACCAGCGACCCGCCCCCCAGTGCCTGCTGCAGGAAGCGGGGCACCACTGGCGGGTGAGAGGGAGGCAGGTTCTGCCCCGGCCCGTAGGCGTTGAAGACACGCAGGATCACCGTCTCGATGCCCCACAGCGCGCCGATGGTGCGGACGTAGTACTCGGCGGCCAGTTTGCTCACCGCGTAGGGGGATTGGGGGTTAGGGGTCTGATCCTCCCGCACCGGCTGGTGGGCCTGCTCGCCGTAGACGGCACCGGAGGAGGTGAAGACCACCCGGTGCACCCCTGCGTCCCGCATCGCCTCCATCACGCTGACGGTACCACCGACGTTGACCTCGTTGTACTCGCGGGGGTACAGGATGGATTCGGAGACCTGAACCCGAGCCGCCAGGTGGTAGACGCAGTCCACGTCCTGCAAGAGCGTCCACAGTTTGGGCCGGTCGGCCACATTCCCTCTGGTGAAAAGCACCCGCTCGTCCATTCGAGCGGGGTCACCCGCGCTGAGATCATCAATGACCCGCACCTGGTGCCCATCACGGACCAGTCGGTTGGCCAGGGCCGCCCCGAGAAACCCAGCCCCACCGGTGACGAGGAAACGCATGGCGAACTCCGTTTCAATGACCAATGAGCGAATGGCGAATAGCGAATGATCAGACTTCTTATATTATAACACAGTTCACCGTAAATGGGCGAATGGGCAGACAGCCGGTTACGAGCAAACCACGACAGTGCGAGCGCTCCCTCACCTCGTGCCGCGTCGCGTTGACACTCTGCGCTGTTCGGAGTATACTAGCGCCCGGCCAATCAATAGCCATGGAAATCCTCGGCAAGACAGACTATCGCCCGACCAGAGACAGCGTCTCAGCACCATTGCCCATGCGCCGTATCATGCACACCTGGTGGCCGTTGGCCGCCAGTTGGCTGCTGATCACCGTCGAGTCCCCGGCGGCGAACGCCATCGTGGCGCGGCTGGCCGAACCGGAGATCAACCTGGCGGCTTTCGGCATCGTCTTACCGCTGGCGCTGATTGTTGAGTCGCCGATCATGATGCTCCTGTCTGCCTCAACCGCGCTCAGCAAAGACTGGGACTCGTACTTAAAATTGCGCCGCTTCATGATGTGCGCTGGGGCGCTCTTGACCGCGCTGCACGTGCTGATCGCCTTCACGCCGCTTTTCTACGTCGTCACCACCGAGTTGATCGGCGTACCGGCGGAGATCGTCGAACCAGCCCGCCTGGGCCTGATGATCATGACTCTCTGGACGTGGCCCATCGCCTATCGTCGCTTTAACGAGGGTGTGCTGATCCGCTTTGGCCACTCGCGGGCGGTAGGCCTGGGGACACTGGTCCGGCTTGGCGCCGAGGGGGTGGTCTTGGCGACAGGCTACCTGATTGGCACCATCCCCGGTGTCGTCGTTGCCACCAGCGCCCTCGCCACCGGGGTCGTCGGTGAGGCCGTCTACGCCGGGCTGCGCGTGCGGCCCGTGCTGCGTGACCAACTCAGTCGGGCAGCGTCCGCCGAGCAGCCCCTGACCTTCGGTGCCTTCCTGGAATTCTACGTCCCGCTGGCGGTGACCTCATTCCTGTGTCTGCTGGTGCAGCCGATAGGCAGCGCGGCCATCAGCCGTATGCCCAACCCGCTGGAGTCGCTGGCCGCGTGGCCGGTTGTGTCCGGGCTTGTTTGCATTCTGCAGAGCCTGGGGGTGGCGTACAACGAGGTCGTCATCGCGCTATTGGACGAGCCGCGTGCGGCGCGCAACTTACGCCGTTTCACAGCATTGCTGACCACGCTGGCAACTGTCCTGTTGCTGGCCATAGCCGCCACGCCACTGGCGACGCTCTGGTTTGGGCGCGTGTCGGCGCTGAGCCCACGGCTTGTCACGCTGGCTCGCCAGGGCCTGTGGATTGTGCTACCGATGCCTGGCTTGAGTGTCCTGCAAAGCTGGTATCAGGGCGTGATCGTCCACAGCCGCCGCACACGTGGCATCACTGAGGCAATGGCGACCTACCTGCTTGCCAATGGCGCGATCTTGTGGGCCGGCGTGGCCTGGGGTCGGATGACAGGGCTGCACGTAGGATTGGCGGCTTTGGGGGCCGGGATGCTGGTGCAAACAGTCTGGCTGTGGCAGCGCAACCGCCCGGCGATGCAGACTATGCAGGGACGCGACAAAGCACGGTCCACGGTTTGAGCAACGTTGAGTAACAGCAGTGACACAGAGCCATCACGGTGACCCCAAACCTATGCCCGGCCCAGGCCAGCCTGTCCGAGACGCGACGAGCGCACCTATCGAGCGGGCCTTCAGAGCCCGTCTACCGGTCATCTTTCTTGGCCGCACGACGATCAACACGTCGTTCCGCATCATTTATCCATTCCTGCCGAGCATTGCGCGTGGCCTGGGGATTTCGCTCACAGCAGCCAGCGGCCTCATCACACTGCGGCTGATAGCAGGTATGGGTGCACCATTCCTCGGCTCGCTGGCCGATCGTCACAGCCGCCGCCGCATGATGGGAGTTGCTCTGTCGCTCTTCGCGCTGGCCAGCCTGCTGCTGGCTGGCGTCGGCGCGTTTACTGCCGCCGCCATCGCCTTTGTGCTTTACGGCATCGCCAAGGCCCTGTACGATCCGGCTGTGCACGCCTACGTTGGCGACGCTGTACCGTACCGCGAGCGCGGTCGGGCCGTCGGCGTCGTCGAACTCTCCTGGTCGAGTGCGTGGCTGCTTGGCGTCCCGATGTCAGGTTTCCTGATCGAGCGCTTCGGCTGGCGCGCGCCGTGGGCTGTCCTGCTCGCGCTTGGGCTGCTCAGCGTGGGGCTCACGCACGCCGGTTTGCCACCCGCTCCTCCCCGGACCGCACACAATAGCGGCAAACCGTTTGCTGCCTCGATGGTCACCACCTGGCGGAATCTGCTGGGTCGCCGCTCCGTTGTGGTTCTCCTGATGACGAGCCTGCTGCTCACGCTGGCGATCGAAGTCCCGTTCATCGTGTACGGTGCGTGGCTTGAGGCGACATTCGGGCTGAGCCTCACTGCGCTGGGGATGGCTTCCACCGTCGTCGGGCTGGCTGAAGCCGCTGCCGAACTCGGTACGACCGTGATCACCGACCGGTTGGGCAAGCAGCGCAGCGTGCTGGTGGGCCTCCTCGGGTTGGCGGCCAGCCTTGCCGCGTTGCCGTGGCTGTCCAGGTTGGGACTGGCGGCCGCGCTTTGTGGCGTCGCGCTCATGATGCTGACGTTCGAGTTTGGGCTGGTCTCGCTTCTGCCGTTGGCGACGGAACTGGCCCCGGATGCGCGCGCCACGCTATTCTCCCTCAACATCACAGCGCTCAGCCTCGGCCGAATTCTGGGCGCCTTTATAGGCGGATGGCTCTGGCGATGGCAGAGCATCGCGCTGCACGCTGGCGTGGGGGGCGCCTGTGCGCTCGTCGCAGCGCTCCTGTTGGCCCGAGAGGTAACGGAGATTGGATAATTGACCAGGGAGAAAGGAGAAAGGAAGACATCCCATCTATCTCCGCAGAGGCCGCCGTCGTTCTGCGCGTGATGCACCGCCGCGAAGCGTACCGCAGCCGCTAGAAGGAAATTCTCCCCGCCCCGTGACCCCCGTAGGTCGCAGGGTTTTCTCTTTGACACCCTCCGCTCCCTGCGGTATACTCCCCTCTGTCGTGCAATCCCGGACTGCTTGCTAACGGCTAACTGCTAATGGCCAACTGCTAATAAGATGACACGAGACTACCTGACTGAGTTGTTGACAGCATACTGGTTCGCCCCGCCGGTGGCACTATGGCGGGCAGTCGAGCTGCGTGTGGCGGCGGAGGAGCGGTATGAGCGTCCCCTGCTCGACCTCGGCTGTGGCGATGGGCTGGTCGGGCAGGCGGTCTTCGGGACAGGAGGATACGTGGACGTGGGGCTCGACCCCTGGGTGGATCAACTGCGGCGGGCGGCCCAGTCAGGTGTGTACCGCCACGTTGACCTGGCCGACGGTCACCACCTGCCATACCCTGACGGCACTTTCGCCACCGTCTTCAGCAACTCGGTCCTGGAGCACATCCCCGACGTGAGGCTGGTCGTGCGTGAGGTGGGGCGGGTGCTGGGCTGTCCTGCGCCTGCTGAAGGGCGAACCGGCGGTCGTTTCATCTTCACCGTCCCCTCCGATGCCTTCCGCCTTCTGCTCGATGGCTACGCCCGGCGGATGGAGGCCGGGGACGTGCCGGGAGCTGAGGCGTACGCTGCCGGTGTGGATGCCCGGCTGGAGCACTGCCACTACCACACACCCACTGAGTGGCAGCATCTGCTGGCCGCCGCCGGGATGACGTTGGTCAAGGCGCGCTATTACATCCCGAAGGAAGTCGAGCGGCTGTGGGACCGCCTCAACGGTCTCTACGGCGTCTGTAGCATTGGGCAGCGGCGGTCGGCGTGGGGGTTGCTGGTCTCGCCCCGACTGCGGTTCCTGGGCTATCAAGCACTCTTGCGCCGCGTTGTCGTATGGAGCCTTAGCCGCCGCTGGCGACCCTATTATGAGATGGACGTGCCCCCCGGCGAAAAGGGAGGCGGCCTGCTCCTCGTGGCCCGGCGGGAGGGATGATGGCGCTGGAGCCCCTCCTTTCCGTCGCGCCCGACATCTGGGATAACTTCGTCGCGGCACATCCCGACGCCCACGTCCTCCAGACCAGCCTCTGGGGTGCGCTCAAGGCGCAGTTCGGGTGGGCCGACGAGCGGGTAGGGCTGGCTCGGGGGGACAAACTGGTCGCCGGGGCACAGGTGCTTTACCGGAGACTGCCGGCCGGGTTGGGCCGCCTGGCCTACGTTCCCAAAGGGCCGCTGGTGGATTGGGCCGACGAGGAGCAATCGGCGGCGCTGCTGGCGGCCCTCGACCGCGCCACACAGTCATGGGGGGCCATCGCGCTCACCGTCGAGCCCGATCTGACCGATGAGCCCCTCCACCGCGAGCGGTTGCGCGCGCTCGGCTTCCGTCCTGCTCCCTTCAGCGCTGTCCAGCCCCGCCGTACCCTCATCGTAGACATCTCTCCTGACGAGGAACCAATCCTGGCGGCGATGAAGTCGAAGACGCGCTACAACGTGCGGCTGGCGGCTCGCAAGGGGGTGATGGTGCAGGGGACCACCGAGGCCAACCTGCCGGCCTTCCACGCGCTGACCGCTGCTACTGCTGCGCGGGACCGCTTCAGCGTTCACTCCCCGGCCTACTACGAGGCGGCTTACCGGCTGTTTGTGCCCCGGGGTTGGGCGCGGCTGCTCCTGGCCGAGGTGGAGGGGGAGCCAATCGCGGCGCTGATGGTCTTCGCGCTTCCGCCGCGGGCCTGGTACTTCTACGGAGCCTCGGGCAATGTCCACCGCGAGAAGATGCCCACCCACCTGCTCCAGTGGGAAGCGATGCGCTGGGCCAAGTCTCTGGGCTGCACCACCTATGACCTATGGGGCGTCCCCGACGAGGACGAGGCAACACTAGAGGCGGAGTTCACCCAGCGGCGGGACGGGCTGTGGGGCGTCTACCGTTTCAAGCGGGGATTTGGCGGGCAACTGGTGCGCAGCGTGGGCGCGTGGGACCGGGTCCACGCGCCGGTGCGGTATTGGTTGTACCGCTGGATGCTGGATGCTCGAAACTGGGTGCTGAAAACGAGGAAGTGAGGAAGCGAGGAAGCAAGGAAGCGGTGGGAGGCCGAATCTACGAAACCCGAATCACGAGTCCCAAGCAGTGGGACGCGGCCCTGGCCCGCTTGCCCGCCGCGCACGTCCTGCAGACCTGGGAGTGGGGCGCGTTCAAGTCCCACTATGGGTGGCAGCCGACCCGCTATCTGTGGCTGGAGCCGGAAGATGACCAGCCCCGCGCGGCGGCCTCGGTGTTGACCCGCCGGCTGGGCCGCTGGCCGTCGGCGGTGATGTACGTCCCCAAAGGACCGGCCCTGGACTATGGGGATACTGCCCTCCTGGAGCAAATCCTGGCCCACCTGGAGGCCACGGCCCAACAGGCGCGGGCGTTGTTCGTCAAAATAGACCCCGACGTGCGGGCCGACGCTGCTGAAGGAGAAGCGGTTATGGAGACGCTGCGCCGCCGGCGATGGCGTGCCTCCCGCGAGCAGATTCAGTTCCGCAACACCATCTGGCTCGACCTGACCCGCAGCCCCGACGAACTGATGACGGCGATGAAGTCCAAGTGGCGGTACAACACGCGGCTGGCGATGCGCAAGGGGGTGACGGTGCGCCGGGGCACATTGGCCGACCTGCCGCTGTTGTACGAGATGTACGCCGAGACCGCGGCCCGCGATGGCTTCGTCATCCGTCCCGAGGCCTACTACTGCGACGCCTGGGGCGCTTTCATCGAGGCAGGATTGGCGCAGCCACTCATCGCCGAACTCCCCCCCGCTTCGGGGGGGCTGGGGGGGGGTACCGAGTCGGTGGCGATGGTGCTCATTTTCCGCTTCGCAGGGCGGGCGTGGTACATGTACGGGGCCTCCCGCACCGTCCACCGTGAGAAAATGTCGAACCACCTGCTACAGTGGGAAGCGATGCAATGGGCGCGGGAGCAGGGCTGCACCACCTACGATATGTGGGGTGCGCCGGACGCGCTGGATGAATCGGACCCGCTGTGGGGTGTGTACCGCTTTAAGCGGGGGTTCGGCGGGGAGTTCATGCGGCACATTGGGGCCTGGGATTTTCCGGTCTCGCGTCCCGGCTACTGGCTCTACACCGGTGTGATGCCCCGCGTGCTGGCGGCGATGCGCTGGCGATACAAGCAGCGGTTAGCGGGTAGCAGTTAGGGCCCGTAAAAGAATAACTTCCCGATCTCGTAGGGCAGGTTGGCCGCGACTTTGATAGAGCCAGCGGGTCGCCGGAGGGCTATGGCAAACATCGAGTTGTGTTAAGGAAAACGAGAGAGCGGCCTACTTGCCGTTTCGCAAAGTTTCGCAAAGCGGCAGGTAGGCGGCTTTGGCGATTTGTTTTGATGAGGGTAGCCACGATAGATGTGCATGCGCATTCCCCAATCGCTGGGATTATACCACACCTGGAAATGTATGGTATAATGTTGGAGGATACAGGTGCACCATCTACGAAGGGAGGGAATTATGTCTGACCAGCAGTACTACGGCAAAGAAGAAGAAAAGCAGCACGAGAAGGAAGATGAGAAACAACACGAGAAAGAAGAAGAGAAGAGTTGGGACGAGAAGTGGCGTCGTGACCCGCTCAGCGCCGTCGTGTGGGCCGTTATCCTCATCTGGGCCGGGGTGGCGCTGCTCGCGGAGAATATGGGACTTCTGGTCCGCTTCGAGTGGCTGGATGCCTGGGGGCTCGTCTTCATCGGGGCCGGGGTGATCGTGCTCCTGGAGGTGGTCGTTCGCCTGCTCGTGCCGTCCTACCGGCGGCCAGTGGGAGGTACACTGATTCTCGCCGTCGTCCTGCTGGGCATCGGGTTGGGGAATCTGGTCGGCTGGAGCGTGATCTGGCCGCTGATTCTGATCGCCATCGGTGTGTCCGTATTGCTGCGTGGCTTTATTCGCGGCCTCTGACCGCTATCCATCTTGATCGGCTCACCTGTAGCGAATCCCTTCACTTGTCGGGTGTCACCCTTGTGCGGGAACACAGCGTGCTACAGCCGCCGGGTTATGTCAGATCAGGGCAGCGGAGGGCCGCGCAGGACAAGGGGCAGGAAGATATCTGCGTTTTGGTCAGGCGCCAGCAGGCTCTGGGTGCGGAAGTCGGCCTCCTGCGGGCCGTTCCAGAGCAGGTGCAGCCAGCGGCTGCTGGTCTGACCGAGCCGGTTGCCAGGCCGGTAGAGCAGTCGCACGCGCCAGCGGTAGACGGTGTTCCCGGTGAGGCCATCCACGGTCTGGCTCAGGACGACGCCGGTGGTCAGCACGTCGCTCCAGGCCGGGCTGGTGCCGGAGATGGCGGTGGTGGCGGTGAAGGGGGTGCCGAGGGGGGCGAGTTGCCATTGTAACGCCACCACCCCTCGCCCCAGCGGTGACCGCGCTGTCAACTGCAGGCGCACCTGGTTGGGAGAGTCTGAACGGCCCAGGGGGGCGATGGGAGCGCTGCCGTCGCTGCGCAGTTGGCGCGGGCACAACACCGGCAGGCTACCTCCGCCATTCCCCAGGTAGACGAAGGCACCCCCTTCGTCGGCCTGCGTGTCGTTGTACGTAGGCGCACCGATGATGAGGTCGCTGTAGCCGTCGCCGTTCACGTCGCCAGCGGTGGAGACGGTGAAGCCGAAGCCGGCCCCCTCCTGGTTGCCCTGGGCGCTCCAGGCAGGGGTGGCGGCGAGTCCATCCAGCCCGCCGTAGTAGACATCGGCTACCCCTTCGTGAGATTGGCCGTCGGTGTAGTTGGGCGCACCGACGACGATGTCACCGTAGCCATCTCCGTTCACGTCCCCGGCGGCGGAGACGGCGAGCCCAAACTTGGCCTCCTCCTGGTCGCCCGTGGCTGGCCAGTCTGCGGAGCCTGTAGTGAGCCCTGTCGAACTACCGTGGTAGACGAAGGCGGCCCCCTCGTGACTCTGTTCTCCATCGTAGCGGTAGGCCCCGACGATGACGTCGCTGTAGCCGTCGTTATTCACATCGCCGGCAGTGGAGACGGCGATGCCGAGCTCGGCATTCTCGAAGACGTCCGGAACCGTCCAGTCGGGATTGGGGCTAAGGCCTGCGGCCGAGCCGTGATAGACGAGGGCGGTTCCGTCGTATATCTTGTCGTCTGCCTCACCAATCAGGGGGTCGTCGTACCAGGGTGCGCCGACGATGACGTCGCTGTAGCCATCGCCGTTCACGTCGCCGGCGGTGGAGGCCGAGCGTCCGAAGTTGGCGTAAGCCTGGTCGATCGGGTGGACGATCCAGGTCGTGGCGGTGACAAGGCCGGTCGGCCCGCCGTCGTAGACGAAGGCCGCCCCCTCGTTTGTCTGTTCGGCGTCGTAGCCGTTGGCCGTGATGAGCACGTCGGCGAAGCCGTCGCCGTTCACGTCGCCAGCGGTGGAGACGGCGGTGCCGAAGCGAGCGTCGGCCTGGTCGGTGGGATGGATAGTCCAGGTGGTGGTGATGACGATGCCGGTCGGCCCGCCGTCGTAGACGAAGGCGGCACCCTCATCTCTCTGCTCGCCGTCGTAGCGCGGCGCGCCGACGATGACATCATTGTAGCCGTCGTTGTTCACGTCACCGGCAGTAGCGACGGCGTAGCCGAACCAGGCCCACTCCTGGTCGCTTTCCCCCATCCAGGCCGGGCTGGTGGCGGGGCCGTCCGGCCCGCCAGCGTAGAGAAAAGCAACTCCCTCCTCGGCCTGGCCGTGGTCGTACCTCGGCGCACCGACGATGACGTCGGCGTAGCCGTCCCCATTCACGTCCCCAGCGGTGGAGACGGACCAGCCGAGGAGGGCTCCGGCCTGCTTGCTCGTGGCGCTCCAGGTTGAGGAGGCGGCCGGGCTGCCGGGGCTGCCGTGGTAGACGAACGCCCCTCCCTCGTCTGTGTGCTCGTGGTCGTAGCCGGTGGCCCCGATGGCCAGGTCACCGTGACCGTCGCCGTTCACGTCCCCGGCGGTGGAGAGGGCGTGGCCGAGGTGGGCGTTGTCTTGGTTGCTCTCGCCTATCCAGACTTCGGCGAGCTCAGTCGAGCCGTCGGCAGAGGGCGGGAGGGCGGTGATGGTGAGATGGAGAGTAATGGGGTAGGTGGCGGTGGCATCGTCTATAGTGATGTGTAATGCATAATGCGTGGAATGTGAAACGTCTTGTGTGTTGCATGCTGCGTCGGGGGGTGGGGGGGTAAGGCTCATCTGGGCGGGGAGGGAGTAGCCGGTAGCGTCGGTGGCGCGTGGGGGGCCGTAGCGCAGGATGGGCGTGCCGTCGGCGGTGGTGAGTTGGATAGCCTGGTTGCCCTGCCCTGAGCTTGTCGAAGGGTCATCGGTGAGGTGAGGAGTGAGGTCGCCAGTCAGGGTAAGTCCGAGGACAATTGGGGATTGGAGATTGGGGATTGGAGGTTTGGGTTTGGAGATTCGAAGCCCCTGCTCCAGGCCGTGTCCGTCGTTGACGTACCACTCGGTGATGGGACCACGCCGGTACTCGACGCGGTTGGCCTGGGGGATTGGCGTGGCTTCCGGAAGCCGTTGTGGTGGTTCTCCCCGCCCGAAGCCGGTCAGGGCGAGAACCCAGGTCCAACCCCCTCCCTCACCCTCTCCCTGCCAGGGGGAGGGCTGGGTGGGGGTGCGCGGTACGACGTGAATACCGGTGGGGTAGAAGCCGATGCGCAGGTTCTGGGCCCGATTAGGGGCCTGGTAGCCGCCTGCGCTGAGCCCTGCCGAAGAGGCCAGTCCGCCCGGGAAGAGGGGGGATTCCTGCCAGGTGACGTAGTATTCCCGGCGACGGAGGTCCTCCTGCACGGCGGTCCACCAGTCGGCGTGCCCGCCCTTCCCCCCCGTGGGTCTGCCCTCCCCCCCCGTGGGGGGGACCGAGGGGGGGCGGGAAGCGGGCGACTCAGGGGCGAGCGCTGGCTGCTCCCTTCCCTCCGCCCTCTCCAGTGAGGGGGGCATAGGAGGGAAGAGCGCTAACAGCGGCAGCAGGATCAGGATGCCCAGGCTGGCCCGCAGGATAGCCAGCAGCCGGACCCTTGCATCAGGAGGGGGTAGCCGTTGGCGATTGGCCGCTGGCGATTGGCCGTTGGCGGGTCTCATCGACTCACCTCGATTGGGCGATCGGTAGAGCGTCATCAGATCAAGAACTGCGCAGCACGAGTGGGAGAAAGATCCTGGTGAACAGGACTTCGTCGGCGCCGATGTCGGGGAGTACCCCGCTGGGCCTGGGCTCGCCGTCCACATCGGTAGGTACGCCGACGTTAATGCCGGCGTCAACGGCGGGCGAGTTGGACAGGATGTGGTAGTTCTGCTGCGCAGGGGCCACGAACAGGGGCGAGTTGGTGAGCACGCCACTACCGCTGATAGGATTGCTGTCGTTGCCCCACAGCAGTGTGTGGCTCACGATCAACGTGGCTCCCGGCGTCGCCGTGATGCCGACGCTGTGGCTGACGACGATGTTGTTGGCGAGGGTGACGGTCAACGGGGACAAGATGGCCAATGCGGTGCCCTGCGCGCCTGTGCCGCTGCCGACAAGGGTATTGTGGTAGACGAAGCCGGTGGCTGTGCCGGTCAGTTCCACGCTGGATGTGATGTTGTCACCAACAACGTTGTTGGTGAGTGTAAAGATGGACGCACCCCGGATGACGAGGCCAACGGCGTTGCTCAGCACCCAGTTGGCCTCGAGGTGCGCCCAATCGTCTACATCCTCGGCCTTGATGCCGTTGTCGGCGCAGCCAGCGACCGTGTTGCCTGCGACGGTGACGGCCGTCCCACGCGCGTCAATGCCGTCGTTGCCGGTGCTGTAGACGGTGTTGCCGCGGATCTCCACATCCGTGCTTGTGTCGGCGGTGCGGATGCCGTCCCCCCCGGTGTCGTGGACGACGTTGTTCACGATAATGGAAGCACCGCTACGGGCGTAGATGCCGCGATCATCAATGTCAGTGACCAGGTTGCCGCTCACCACATGGTTGCCCTTGATCTCAATGCCGTGATAGTTCTCGTCCGGATTCTCTGTAACGGTACGGACCACATTGCTGATGACGGAGACGGTGCCGCCCTTAATACGGATGCCGTCTGAAATGACGTCGTGAACGTAGTTGTCGAATAGCCACACGTTGCCCTTGTCTACCTGGACGCCCTCCTGCTGGCAGTCCTCGATGGTGCTGCCAGTGAAGGTGACTGTGCCGCCAGCCTCAATGAGCAATCCTTCCGCGCTGGTGTGGGCGATGTGCACGTTTGCCACCTGCACTACGCCATCATCCACCTCAATGCCCTGCTGTGCGGTCAGAATCTGGGTGGCGGAGATGAGGACGCTCCCGCCGTCAATCTCGAAGCCTTGCTTGGCCACGTCTCGGATGGTGCACCGCTCTACCGTCACGTTCCCGGTATCGATGTGGATGCCGTCTTTGCCGTTGCGCAGTGTAAGACTCTCTACGGTGACTTCGGCCAGTGGTTCGTCCTTAATGCGCACGTTGTGATCATCGCTGCCATCTAGGATGGTCGGGGTGCTGACGGGGCTTTGCACGGTGAATGAGATGTCCCATCCTCCCCGTAACTTGACGCTGTGGGTGATGACCAGGTTCTCGGTGTAGATGCCGGTGGCAACCCATACCTCATCCCCGTCACCGGCCAGGTTGATGGCGTACTGGACGCTACTACAGGGAGTGGTGGCGAAGAGGCAGTTGCCTGTGCCGCCTTCGCGCACGTAGTAGTAGATGCCCGGGTTGGCGCGGACGACAGGGGTGGGGCGGGCCAGGAGTAACAGTAGAACGATGGTCAGCCCAAGCCCCAGTGCGATTGCAGACAAAAGATTTCGGCTTTTCATTTTGCACTCCTTTCTTCTGGTCAACTGCAGCAATAGGGGGCGTGGTGGAACCTGTGATCGCCCCGCTGATGTCTATATTAGCATGACTTCGCACTGCTTGTCAAGTCTACGCATTGCAGACATTGCGGACGTCTTGCTTGGGCTGGCTGACATCGTGCCGTTACTGGGGGATTGAACCGCTGAAGGCAAAGATTGGACACTTGTCCAGTCTCAAAATCGTCCGGTAGGCCGGTGCGCAGGCGAGTCGTTTGTGTTACACTGTAGAAAGATAGTGAGTGTAATCGGTGAGTTAATCAACGCGTTGGTCATACCGTTGCTACTTTGGCTAAGAAATCACGTAGAAATAATACCTGTGTTCTCAATCAGAGATGGACAGGTTCTCGTGACTTTTCCGCAAGAGACAGTGACGATGGCCATTCTGCGCTGACTTCTCACGGCCATCGTCGTGTTCACTGTCAAGCGAAAAGACAAGTTTAACGACAGCCAACGTATTTGACTCAGTAGGGAGGAAAACTACGATGGAATCTGACGTCAACGGCGCACTGATTGACCTGCGAGACGTGGTCAAGACCTACGAGACCGGCGCAGGAGACGTGACCGTTCTCAAGGATATCACGCTGCAGGTGCAGCCCGGCGAATTCGTCGGCGTGGTGGGACCTTCGGGGTCAGGCAAGTCCACGCTCTTGAACATGATCACCGGCATAGACCGACCCACCAGTGGCGAGGTGTTCGTCGGCGGCGAGACTGTCCACGAGTTGAGCGAGAACCAGTTGGCCCGCTGGCGCGGACGGAACATCGGCGTCATCTTCCAGTTTTTCCAACTTCTCCCCACGCTGACCGTCCTGGAAAACGTGATGCTGCCGATGGACTTCTGTAAAACCTACCGGCGGCGCGAGCGCAAGGAGCGGGCTATGCGTCTGTTGAAGCGGGTAGGCATCGCCGAGCATGCGCATAAGCTGCCCAGCGGGCTCAGCGGCGGGGAGCAGCAGCGGGCCGCCATCGCCCGGGCGTTGGCCAACGACCCACCGCTGGTCGTCGCCGACGAGCCGACGGGCAACCTGGACACGACCACCGCCAACGAAGTGTTCGCGCTGTTCGAGGACCTGGTGGGCCAGGGCAAGACACTGCTGGTTGTCACCCATGACCGGAGCCTGAGCACGCGGGCAGAGCGGGTGATTCACCTCCTCGACGGGTGCATCCACCGCGATGAGAACAACGGGAAATGGACACGGTGACACGGGGACAAGGATACAAGGATACAAGTAGACAAGGATAGGCGACAAGTACATCCCCACGCCCGATGAACAACTGCGCCCGCTTGAAGAGTGATCCCAATCACTTGTCTACCTGTCTACTGTATCTTTTCAAAAAGCTGGGGCGAAAGTAGGTCGGATTTGCTATCCGACCCTGTATGGCGGTTAGCAAAACCGCCCTACGTTGCCTCTACCCCAAGATATTGAAAAGGTATCTTCTCAATATTTCGGGGCAGTGCTGGATACAAAGGAATTTCTGACA
>CAZZEX010000098.1:0-18901 GCA_964653285.1 uncultured Anaerolineales bacterium | reverse complement strand
TTGTCCGCGAGAATCATGATCTGCTACTTGCAAACTTGCGGCTTGGCCGCGCTATAGAATTACCCCGCAAGAATTGCGCTATCTGCGAGAATTCTGTAGGGCGGAATGCCATTCCGCTCTACGTTGGTTGCGGCTTGGCCGCGCTATGCTTTACATTTTACGCATTACGTTGGAGGCAAGCAAGCGTGAAGATTATTCTGACCCGTGACATGCCCAACCTGGGACAGGCTGGCGACGTTAAGAACGTCGCCGCCGGTTACGCCCGCAACTACCTGATCCCCAAAGGGCTGGCGGTGAAAGCCACCTCCGGCGCTTTGAAGGAATTCGAACATCGCCAGTCCGCGGAGGGCCGCCGGGAGGAGCGACTGGCGGCGCGCGCTGAGGCGCTCGCTCAGCGCCTGAGCGACCTCACCCTCATCTTTGAGGCCCGGGCCAGCGAGAAGGGCCGCCTCTTTGGCTCCATCACCACTGCCGACATCGCCGAGGCACTTGAACGCGAGGTCGGGGAGAAGTTCGACCGGCGCAAACATATCCTCTCCGAACCGCTCCGGCAGGTGGGCGAACACGTCATCTCCGTGCGCCTGGCAGCAGACGTGGTGGCCAAGGTCAAGGCTGTGGTGAAGCCAGAGGGAGGAGAACTGCCTGAAGCAGCCCCAGCCGAGCCTGTCAAGGAGACGACGCCGGAGGACGACCAGGTAATAGATAGCCAGGTAATAGATGGCCAGGTAGAGGAACAGTAACCGCCCATTTCCAAAGGATCAGCGATGGAAACACTCGGGGTGTGGCTGTGCCAGACGCGCGAGGCCAAGGGAAGCACTTTAGAGGAAGCCGAGGCCGCCACGCGTATCCGGACCCGCTTCCTGGAGGCGCTGGAAGCGGGGGATTTCGCTGTCTTCCCCGGCGGCGAAGTACAGGTGCGTGGGTTCCTGCGCATCTACGCCCGTTACCTCGGCCTCTCTCCTGACGAGGTCCTGTCCCGCTATGACACCGAGGTACACGGTGTCGCGGCCGTGACCCCATCAGACGTGTCTGCGAAGACACAGCCCGCTCCGCCCACCCGTCCGACTACCGGTCCAGCCCCGTTCCAACCCCGCAACATCTCGCTCCCCACTTCCCGGCCGCGCAGGACGAGCCTGGAAAGGCTGATGATCGTGAGCATTGCGCTCATTGTCCTGCTCACGATTGTGGCAGCGATGGGATACTTTATGAGCCGGAACGTTGGCAAACCAGGAGCCGTTACCGTCACTGTGACCGTGCCCTCGGAAGCCGTGCTGCCGCTCACGGCGACGTCAACCTCGCCCGTCGTTACTCCCACTTTCCCGGCCAGCACCCAGGGAGAGGTGACGCTGACGCTGGAGGCCATCGAGCACGTCTGGACGCGCGTGACGAGGGGTGGTCAGGTGGCATTCGAGGGATTGATGGCCACGGGGCAGGTCGAGACATGGTCGGGCCAGGAAGTGGTCATCGTGGAGACCGGCAATGGGGCCGGGTTGCTGGTGACGGTCAACGGACAGCCGCAAGGGACGATGTGCGGGCGAGCCCAGGTCTGCACCCGCGCATGGGGACCCACGGGCGAGGTCGCTGTACCATAGTTATCAACACTGGATGCTCGACGCTGGTTGCTGGATAATCGAGTGTCCAGCACACTTCGTAGGCGGGCATACATGCCCGCTTTTTTCGTTTCCTCTGCATCTTCCTTCATACGTCAATGAGCAAGTTGCTACGTTTCTACCTCATTTCCCTCGGCTGCCCTAAGAACCTGGTGGACAGCCAGGGTATGGCGACGCTGCTGCGGCGTGCCGGATATACTGCCGCCGTTGCTCCCGAAGAGGCCGATCTGCTCATCGTCAACACCTGCGGGTTCATCGCGCCAGCGCGGGAGGAGTCGCTTGCCGCGTTGCGGGAACTGGCGCAGGTCAGGCAGCCCGGACAACGCATCATCGCCGCCGGGTGCTACTCACAGCGTTTCCCTCACGAACTGGCCGAGGCGGTACCCGGAATTGATGGCTTCATCGGCACGCGCCGCTGGATGGACATCGTAACCCTGGTCGAGCAACTAGAGACTTCCCCCCCCGCTGCGGGGAGGGGCCGGGGGAAGGGTCAAAAGCCCATCTACCACCTGCCGGAGACACCGACTGTGGGACAGGACGCGCGGGGTGTGCCCCGCGTGGCGGTGCAAGGGGCCAGCGCCTACCTCAAACTCGCCGACGGCTGCCGCCGCTCCTGCGCCTTTTGCGCCATCCCGCTCATCAAAGGGCCCGCTGTGAGCCGTCCGCCCAAGGCTATCCTGGCCGACGCCAGGTGGCTGGTCGGGCGTGGCGTGCGGGAGATCATCCTCATCGCCCAGGACACCACCGACTATGGACATGATCTGGAACCTCTCCCCGCCCCCCCCCGGTCCCCCCCAACTTTGGGGGGGAAGTGGAGGAGGGGGGACTCCCCCTTCCCTGCGAGGGAAGGGGGGCGGGGGGTTAGGTCCCTGGCGGAATTGCTAGAGCGCCTGGTTGCGGAGGTGCCACAGGTAGAGTGGATCCGCCTGATGTATGCCTACCCCGGCCACGGAGTTGCCATAGAGCGACTGTTCGAGACGATGGCCCGCCACCCGCAGATCCTGCCCTACCTCGACATCCCCTTGCAGCACGCCCACCCCGACGTACTGCGCCGCATGCGCCGCCCGGCCAACGTCGAGGGGGTGCGCCGCACTATGGAGCGGTTGCGGGCGGCGATACCTGAGGTCGCCATCCGCACCACCTTCCTGGTGGGCTACCCCGGCGAGACGGAGGCGGAATTCCAGACGCTGCTGGATTTCGTGGCCGAGATGGCGTTCGACCGCGTGGGAGTCTTCACCTATTCCCACGAGGAAGGCACGCCGGCCGCCAGATTGGAGGACGACGTGCCGCCAGGGGAGAAGGAGGAACGGCGCGAGCGGCTGATGGAGATCCAGCAGCGTATCTCCCTGGCGAAGAACCAGGCGCTGGTGGGACGGACGCTGGACATACTGGTCGAGGGACAGGGAGATGGGCTGAGCGTGGGGCGCTCTTACCGTGACGCGCCCGAGATTGACGGCCTGGTACTGGTGCGGGCGGAGTTACCGATCGGGGAGATCGTCCCGGTGCGCATAACCGCCGCGCTGGAGTATGATCTGGTCGGCGAGCCCTGGTAATGCCTGTCCCCAAGCCCTACCAGGGCTGGCTTCCGGCAGGGCTGTCAGTGACCCGGATGTCTGGCGGCGCTATCTCTCGGGCACGGTATTCCTGGAATTCCAGTTTCACCAGGATGTGTCTCCCGTGGCGCGGGCACGTTGCTTGTCCGAGAGATAAGTGACGGCCTTGCGCAGCATCAATGCCCGATGACGGCGCTGGTGCTGGTGCTGGACGACCTGTTGTGCCAGCCAGTCCGCCACCAGATCAGGATAATATTTGCCCGAGGTCTTCAATCCTCGTTCCTGCGAACCCAATGTCGCTAAACGGCAGAACCTAGCGAAGTCGTATCAGCGATCTGGGCGCAGCCGCCAGGCACGAATTTGACGGAGGCGAGGCCTCGCTAGACGTAGTTCAACTCCTTCGCCGCCCGCGTCAGTTCGTCCCTGAACTGCGGTGCGGCGAGGTTGATCAACTCCTGCGCCCGCTGGCGGATCGTTTTCCCGTACAGGCTTGCTACCCCGTACTCCGTCACCACATAGTGGACGTGATAGCGAGAGGTGACGACCCCTGCACCCTGCTTGAGCATAGGCACGATACGGCTGAGCGTTCCCCCCTTGGCAGTGGCCGGCAGCGCGATGACGGGCACGCCTCCCTCGGAACGGGACGCGCCGTAGATGAAGTCCAGTTGCCCTCCCACGCCGCTGTAAAACTTGGGGCCAATGGAATCGGCGCACACCTGCCCTGTCAGGTCTACCTCAATGGCCGAGTTAATCGCCACCTGCCGGTAGTTCTGCGCGATGACAAAGGGATCGTTGACGTACTCGGTGCGGTGCAGTTCGATGAGCGGGTTATCATGCACCCATTCGTAGAGCCGCTTCGTCCCCAACATGAAACCGGCGATGATCTTGCCCGGATGCAGCGTCTTGCGGGCATTGGTGAGCACGCCGGCCTCCACCAGGTCAATTACGCTGTCCGAGAACAACTCGGTGTGCACCCCCAGGTCTTTCTTGTCGCCCAGGAAATGGAGCACAGCGTCGGGGATGGCGCCGATGCCCATCTGCATCGTCGCCCCGTCGGGGATCAGTTCAGCGATGTACTCGCCAATCTTGACGTGGATGTCCGAGAGCCCGCCCACCGTCATCGGCAGTTCCAGCAGGGGATAATCCACCGGCACGATGTAGTCCAGGCGGCTGACATGGATGAAGGAGTCGCCCAGGCAGCGGGGCATGTTCTCGTTGATCTCGGCGATGATGATTTTTGACACCTCGGCCGGCGACTTGGTCAGCCCAGTCTCAATGCCGTAGGAGCAGAAGCCGTGCTCGTCGGGCGGCGAAAGGTGGACGAAGGTGACGTCTACCGGCAGGATGCCCTGCTTGAAGAGCAGCGTGAACTCCGAAAGGAGTACGGGGGTGAAGTCGGCCCGGCCTTCCTGCACTGCCTTGCGCACGTTGGGGCCGATGAAGAGCGAGTTGGCGCGGATGTGGCCCTCCATCTCCGGCGCGACGTAGTTGCTCGACCCGATGGTGAGGGCGTGGCAAATCTCGACGTTCTCCAGTTCGGGCGCGCGCTCGACCAGTGCCTTCATCAACACCTGCGGCACGCTGCAGTTGCCGGTGAGAAAGATGCGGTCACCCGACTTGATGGCCTTGACGGCCTCTTCAGCGGTTGTGACACGGCTCTCGTAGGTCTTCATCCAGCTCATCGTCCACCATCCGTTCCGGCGTAGTAGGCTGCGGCCAGTTGTTCGTTCACGATTTTGCCGTCCCTGGTGGCGACCCCCCGGGCCAGGTCCGGCATTTCCTCCAGCGCCTGCTCCAGCCCCACCGCGGCGACATGGCGCAGGCGGGCCCAGACGGCGTTGTTGAAGGCATGGGTCGCCGTGCGGGGAACCGCCCCGGGCACGTTGGGGACGCAGAAGTGGACCACCCCCTCCTCAATGAAGACGGGGTCGCGCAGCGTGGTGAGCCGGCTGGTCTCCACGCACCCGCCCTGGTCAATGCTGAAATCCATGATGACCGCCCCCTTCTTCATCGAGCGCACCATCTCGCGGGTGACGATGATAGGGGCTCTGGCTCCCGGCTTCAAGACCGCACCGATCAGCACCTCGACAAAGCGAGCCACGCGGGCGATGTTGAAGGGATAGGAGACCATCGTAGTGACGCGGCCCTGGAACCGCTCGTCTACCTGGTAGAGTCTTTCCAGGCTACGGTCGAGAACGAACACGGTGGCCCCCATTCCGAGGAAAGCGCGGGCGGCGTTGGTGCCCAGCACCCCTGCCCCCAGGATGGCGACTCTGGCCGGCGGGATACCCGGCACGCCGCTGAGGAGCACGCCCCGGCCACCGTGGCTGCTCTGCAGGAAGGTAGCAGCCAGTTGCGGGGCCATACGTCCGGCCACTTCGCTCATCGTGCGCAACACCGGCAATGTCCCATCGTCCTCTTCGATAGTCTCGTAGGCGATGGCGGTGATCTTTTTCTCCAGCAGCGTCCGCACCATCTCCCGCCGGGCGGCGGCCAGATGCAGGAAGCCGGCGATGATCTGTCCTTCACGCAGCCAACCCAGTTCCTCTTGAATGGGCCGCACCGCTTTTAGCACCATGTCGGCCCGACCATAGATCTCCTCGCCGGAATAGACGATGCGCCCGCCAGCCCGCTCGTAGTGATGATCGGTGAAGCCAGCTCCCAACCCGGCCTCTGTCTCGACGTAGCAGACGTGACCAGCGCGGGTGAGCAGATCTACTCCGTAGGGCGTCAGTCCTACTCGCCGCTCCAAATCCCGGCGCTCCTTTGGAATTCCGATATTCATACTCCATTCCCTCCTTGCTCAGATGTAGGGCGGACCAGAAGCACGGGGCTGTGTGCCCCTTGCAACACCTTGCCGGCCACGTTTCCATACACCCACCGGCTCGTACCAGAAAACCCGTGAGTGGTCAGGCTGATCAAGTCCGCCTCGATCTCAGCGGCGTAGGCCAGGATTCCGTCGGCCGGTGAGCCCCGTTGGACGGCGATGTACACTGCTGCCCCGTGCTCGCGCAGTGCGGCGGCCACGCTTCGCAGGTAGGACCGTAACTGGATTTCAGCGTGATAGAGCGCAGTCGTGGCGAGTCGCAGCCCAGGGGGGTAGCTCGTCAATAGCCCCACCGTGCGATCTCCCAGCCCGGTCGTCAGAACCGAGACGAGGAAGACCTTCGTGCCCCCCCTCAATCCCCCTGGGGCACGGTCGGAGACCGGCCCCAGCGATAGGGGAGGACGGATGAGCCCTTTCACGTAGGGCAACACCTGCTCCGCCAGTTCGGAGCCATCGAGCGGCACCAGGATGCGCTGGTACGTAGTTCGTAGTTGTGTCTGCCCGGCTCGCACCAGCAGCACAGGACACGTGGCACCGCGCAACACCCTGTCGGCCACGCTGCCGAAGACCCAACGGCTGATGCCAGAACGGCCATGCGTGGACATCGCGATGAGATCTGCACCCACGTCGCTGGCGAAGGCGAGAATCTCGTCGGCCGGCCGGCCGAAGCGCACACTGACCTGCACGTCAACAGCGACCGGTTCCAGTCCCTTCGCTGCAGTCTGCAGATACTCCACCAGTTCTCGCTTGATGCGATCCCTTCCCTCCCGCATGCCGGCAGAGGGTGAGCGCACATCCACGCCGGTTGGCGCGATTCCCTTCGTCAGCGGAGCGACCGAGAGCAAATAGACCTGACTCCCTCGATCACGGATCACCTCTGCGACGTGAGGTAGTACTCCCTCGGCCAATTCCGACCCATCAAGCAGGACAACGATTTTACGGTACATTTTTAGCCGATAGCCGGTAGCAGTTAGCCGTCAGCCGCACGTGTTCGTTCCAGGGCAGGCAGGGGTAGTTTCAACTGATCGAAGGTCAGGTCACCCCCCCAGAGCCTCCCGCAGGAGATTGGTCATCTTACCCTGGCCCAATAGGCTCAGGGGCGATGCCCTTGGCCCCACCGCCTCCCAATGCCAGACGGTGAACTCACCAGGGCCACTCCAGCGTAGGCACGGGACGCGAGGTGGTCGTTTCCCAGAGGGGAGTCGGGCGTATCGCCTGGATGATCGCCTGTAACTCCCTCACGGCCTCGGCCAGTTTCGGATCGTCGGTTGCTTCCAGTACCTCCTGCGCTGTGAGGAGATAGGTACGTACATCGGTGGGGTGGGCGTTGGGATCCAACGCCGCATTCAGCCACTTCACCGCCTCGGGCGGTGCGCCACTACCGCCCATCTCCTCCCGCATCGCCTCGACGCGTGCTCGGGATTCGTGGTCCAGGGTTCGATCAGTCCCGTAGGAATACCACCACGAACCTTGCACAAAGGCCAGGCCGATGATGACACAGGCCACTCCGGCCAGGATCACCCCCAGCACGACGATGCCAATACGCCGCGCCCGTCCCGGACCGTGCGGCCTCGCCTCCTCAAACTCCAGTTCTTCTGCGTTGGTCGGGATCATTGGGCCATCCTCCTTACCCACCGTGAACCTTGCGAAGACTCGTCCTGACACCGGAAAGTGCTCCTGAACAGCGCGGCGAATCTTCGCCAGGCCAACGGCTGACCGCTGACCGCTAATGGCTAATCGTTAACTAGCGCCGTCCCTTTGCGCAATGCCTCCTTGTTCAAGCCCAGCAGTTTGCGGTGTCGCTCCGGCAGGTGATCCTCCAGCGCCTGTTCCACCGCCCCCAGCGACACGACGCCGGTGGCCTGCACCAGCGCGCCCAGGCAGATCACGTTCGCCAGCCGGGCGTTGCCCAGTTCGATCGCCAGGTCGGTGGCGGGCGCGTAGAAGACACGGATGTCGGTGCGCTCGCTCTTCTGCGGCACCAGCGAACTATTGACCACCAGCACACCGCCAGGCTTGACCGCTGGCTCGAAAGCCTCCATCGAGGGAAGGTTAAGCACGATGGACGCGCTGGGCCGTCGCACCAGCGGCGCGCCAATCTCCTCGTCGGACACTACGACGGTGCAGCGGGCCTTGCCGCCGCGCATCTCCGGGCCGTAGGAGGGGATCCACGTCACGTGATAGCCGCTACCCATCGCGGCGTAGGTGAGCAACTGGCCCGCGAAGAGCGCGCCCTGCCCACCGAAGCCGGAAATGATGATTTCCTCTTGCATCGTTGCCTCCTACAGTTTCTTCACCCCATCCGCCACCTTGAACTCGCCCAGCGGATAGTAGGGGATCATCTTATCCTTGATCCACTGCCTTGACTCAAGTATCGACATGTGCCAGTTGGTGTTGCAGGTAGAGAGCAGTTCGACCATCGAGAAGCCCAGTCCGGCCAGTTGCACTTTGAAGGCTGTCTTGATGGCCTTCTTGGCCCGGCGGGTGCTGGGCACGTCAATCACCGTGTGGCGGGCGATGTAGGCCGCCCCTGGGAGAACCGACAGTAACTCGCACATCTTCGTCGGGTAGCCTGCTACTCGCACGTCGCGGCCATAGGGCGACGAGGTCGTCACCTGCCCCGGCAGTGTCGTGGGGGCCATCTGCCCACCGGTCATGCCGTAGGTGGCATTGTTGACGAAGATGGTGGTGATCAGTTCGCCCCGATTGGCTGCCTGCACGATCTCGGCCATGCCGATGGAGGCCAGGTCGCCGTCGCCCTGATAGGTGAAGACCACCTTGCCCGGGCTGACGCGCTTGATGCCAGTGGCCATCGCCGGGGCGCGACCGTGCGCGGCCTCGGCCATATCCACGTTGAAGTAGTAGTAAGCCAGCACGGAACACCCTACCGGAGCGATGCCGATGGTGCGCTCCCGTATCCCCAGTTCGTCCAGCACCTCGGCAACGAGGCGATGGATGACGCCGTGGGTGCAGCCGGGGCAATAGATCGTGTGAGCATAGGTCAGGCTCTCCGGCCGCTTGTAGACCAATTCCATACCTGTAGGGATTTCAACCGTTGCCATTCTAATCCTCCTTCCCACCCGCCATCTCGGCGTCCAGTTTCTCCAGTTCGGGCAGGACGTCGTCGGATAGAGGGACGATGCCTCCCATCCGCCCATAGAACTGCACCGGGCAGCGGCCTTCGACGGCCAGCCGCACGTCCTCGACCATCTGGCCGGCGTTCATCTCCACGACCAACATGCCGCGCACCTGCTGGGCAAGTTCCCCCAGGCGAACGCTGGGGAAGGGCCAGAGGGTGATGGGCCGCAAGAGACCCGCTTTCATCCCCTTCGCCCGTGCCTCCCGCACCACCGTCTGGCAGATGCGGCCCACAGTGCCAAAGGACACCAGCAGGAAGTCGGCGTCTTCGGTGCTGTACTCCTTCCAGCGCACCTCGTTTTCGGCGATCTCCTTCAGTTTGGCCTGCAAGCGCAGGTTGACTTCCTCCATGTTCTCGGCGCCCAGGTAGAGCGAGGTGATGATGTTGTGCTCCCGTCCCTGGGCACCGGTGAGTGCCCAGGAGGGCCGCTCCTCAGGTGGCCTGACCGGTCGCATGGGCGGCAGTTCCGCCGGCTCCATCATCTGGCCGATGGCCCCGTCGGCGACGAGCATGGCGATGGTGCGATACTTCTCCGCCAGGTCGAAGGCCAGCACCATCAGATCAATCGCTTCCTGCACGTCGGCCGGGGCCAGGACGATCATGTGGAAGTCGCCGTGGCCGGCGGACTTGACCGCCTGGAAGTAGTCGCTCTGCGCGGGCTGGACATTGCCCAGGCCCGGCCCACCGCGCATGATGTTCGTCAGCACTGCCGGCACCTCTGAGCAGGCGATGTAGGAGATGCCCTCCTGCATCAGGCTGACGCCGGGGCTGGAGGAGGAACTCATCACCCGCGCCCCGGCGCAGGCCGCGCCGTAGACCATGTTGATGGCGGCCACCTCACTTTCGGCCTGCAGGAAGACGCGCCCCTCCTGAGGCATTCTCCTGGAGAAATGCTCTAGCACCTCCGTCTGGGGCGTGATGGGGTAGCCGAAGAAGGCTTCGGCCCCCGCCCGTATGGCAGCCTCGGCGATGGCTGCGTTCCCTTCGATAAGTTCTTTTGCCATTCCTTGCCTCCTATGCGGCGGCGGGCGCCCGCTTGGGCTTGCCCTGAGCCTGCCGAACGGGCCGCCGCTTCCGCCGATACACCGTGAAGACCACGTCGGGGCAGATGATGGCGCACATGGCGCACCCGGTGCACGCCTCCGGGTCGGTCACCTCGACGGGCTGGTACCCCTTGGCGTTGAACCGTCCCTCTGCCAGTTGGAGGATGTGCGCGGGGCAGACAGACATGCACAGGCCGCACCCCTTGCAGTAATCCTCGTCAATGATAACCATTCCTCTTGCCATTGTTCCTCCTTACGTCAAAGTACCCAACTGTAGGGAACTGTCTTCATTGTTGAATCAAGCGCGGGCTGAAAACACGGATCTCGCGTGGGCCTTCAGCCTACTAATATCATACCCGTTTCCTACCCGGTTGTAAAGTGACAAGTGTCACGAAATAGAGGCGCAGCAATGCCGCGTCCCTGTATCTACCCCGCCCCCAGCAGCGCCAGGAGCACCCCACCGGCAATGACCGGGCCCAACTGGCCGTGGGTCACGTCCATCTATGTCTCCCTGACAGAGATCCTGCACCAGCGCCGCCACGACTTGCCGGGCATATCCCCGGCGGCGGTGGGTGGTGCGGGTGACCACGTTGCCGATCTCCGCCGCGCCGGGGACCCGCAGGTGGGTACCACCCATCGCCACTAACCGGCCCATATCCCACACCCGAAGGCCGGGCCATACCGGAACGGGTCCACCTCCAACGCCATCAGCCCTGCATCCGCCGCCAGGCCCCACATCTGATCCAGGTCCCCTGGCCCCAGCGGCACCGCACCGCCGGGGTCGAGCGCCGCCGGATCCCCCGTGAAGAGCATCTGCCACTCCGGATGTACCTGCTCCACCGCGAAGGCCCGCTCCGCCAGCCGCGCTTTTCGCTCGTTCAGCAAGAGATAGAACGGTTCGTGCGGGTCACCTGTCAATCATCGCTGCCAAATGACTGCCCCAGTCGCGCCTCGACCTGTGCCAGCGCCGTATCCAGTTCCTCCAGGTAACCAACGAGGGGGGTGTCAGCGATGGGGATCTCTATCGGCACATCCATGTCCAGTGGCACCGTGGTGGCGATGTCCACCGTCTTGCTGACCGGCACGGTGAACTCCAGGTCTACCGGAATGATGGTGCGGATGGGCACCTCCAGGTTGTAGGAGGTAATGCCCAGGTCAATGGGCACGACAACGGTGGTGTTGATAGGGATGGTCGTCTCGATGGGCACAGTGATCTCTTCATTGAAGGGGATACTGGCCGCGATGGGAATCCCCTGCTTCACCTCGAAGGTATAGGAAAACGTGTCGTCGCCGATGCTATTGACGATGGCGCGGGTGTCGGCCACCGTAGTCAGGGCGATCTGCTGTGCCCGCAGCAGCCCGAAGATGACCACACCGTTAAGCGTCAGCGAGAGCAGTGTTAACACAGCCAGCATGATCAGGGCAATAAGATAGCCTTTTTTCATCGGTAAACTCCTTAACTCTATACACAACATCCATTAACTCTAACCGCTCGTCTGGTACTTGATTCTACTCTGCCTTGCCCGCCTGCGCAAGTCGGCGTGTGATGGGGTTTTCGAGGCAGGTCAATTATAGGTGCGCGCTACCCATAGCCCGCAAATTATGTTCCCAGCCCCCGTCTCGGGGCGTCCCATCCCTGCAACTTCAGCGTTCTCTGCAATGAGGTGCGGGTGACCAATCTGGGTTAAACTCATTTGACAGATTTTTCGCCCTATGGTATGATTGAAAGCCGAGTTTTAGCACTCTATGGATAAGAGTGCTAAAACGGGTATGGATGAGACGAAAGATGGACGAGTTGACACCTCGCCAACGGACGATTTTGAGCCTGGTCGTGCGGGAGCATGTGGAAAGCGCGTCCCCGGTTAGTTCCCGTGCGCTGGTCGAGCATTATGGTCTCCAGGTGAGCACGGCTACCGTGCGCAATGAACTGGCACGGTTAGAGGAATTGGGCTACCTCACCCATCCTCATACCTCTGCCGGGCGCGTCCCCACACATAAAGGCTACCGCCGCTTTGTTGAGCGGCTGCTGGGTGAGGTGGAACTGCCTTTGCACGAGCGCCGCACCATCGCTCACCAGTTCTACCAGGCGCGACAGGACTTTGAGCAATGGATGCCATTGGCGGCTTCCGTCCTGGCCCGCACTGCCCGTGGGGCCGCCCTGGTGACTGCACCTCAGGCGGCCCAGTCGTGCTATAAACACCTGCAACTCATCTCTACCCAGGGGCGAGTGGTGCTGCTTGTCCTGGTCCTGTGTGGAGGCACGGTCAAGCAGCAAATGCTGACTCTGGCTGAACCTCTCAATCAGGAAGCTCTCAATGAGGCCAGTGACCGGCTCAACCAACTGTGTAACGGTCTTGCTGCCGGTGAGATCTATGCCCGCACTGATGGGCTGCCCCCTCTCGAAGCCGACGTAGCCAAACTCGTGGTGGACATTATGCACCGCACCGACACTCGCACCGCTGGGGTTGTCTATCGTGATGGGTTGAGCGAAGTGTTACAGCAACCTGAATTCTCTGAGAGAGAACGGGCCCAGGGGCTGGTGCGGGTTATGGAGGAGCGCAGTTTTCTCGATGCGGTGCTGGCCGGTGCCCTCAGTCCGGAGGTCGGCAATGTGCGGGTGCTGATCGGCGGCGAGGGGTATTGGGACGAACTCCGAGCCTGCAGCCTGGTATTGGGACGCTACGGCGTGGTTGGCTTCGTCACCGGGGCGCTGGGCGTAGTAGGTCCTACCCGTATGTTATACGGCCGTGCCATCTCTACCGTGCGTTTCGTCGCCGGGCTGTTGTCCGACCTGGTGTATGATGTGTACGTGGAATAGCAAATGACCAATGAACAACGAAAAATCAAAAATCTCGAGTCTCAAATCTCAATCACTTGGCAGCAAGGAGGTCAAAGTGGCAAGTAACAAGGAAACCGATGCCGAGGCGGTGGTTGTTGAAGAATGGGAGGGAGAGCAAGCAGAGAAAGAGGAAAAGGAATCGGTTGTAGTTGAGGGAGAACTGGAAGAGGCACGTGAAGAACTGGAGAAACTGCGGGAGGAGTTGGAGAAAGCCGGGGCCCAGGCAGCCGAGTACCTTGACGGCTGGCAGCGGACCCAGGCGGAGTTCTCTAACTACAAGAAGCGGCAAGAGGCAGAACGAGCGCAAGTGACAGCGCTCGCAAACGCGGCCCTGCTGCGCAAGTTGCTTCCCGTCGTGGACGACTTCGAGCGGGCTACCGTGACCTTGCCCGTTGATTTAAGTCAACTGACCTGGTGCGAAGGCATCTTCTTGATCAAGCACAAACTGAACGCCATTCTCGAATCCGAGGGTGTCAAGCCCATTGAGACCGAGGGGCAGACGTTCGACCCTCGTTACCACGAGGCTGTGACGCATGAGGAGGTTTCAGACTACGAGGAAGGTAAGATCATCGGTGAGGTGCAACGAGGGTACATGCTCAGCGAGCGTGTGTTGCGGCCCGCGTTGGTGCGGGTGGCCAAGGCACCGGCCGCCCCGGAGCCGGAACCGTCAGAAGAATAGACGTGGCGGAAAAAGGGTTCGTCATTGAGACTACCCCGACAGACTGCATTCGTCACCGTCATGTGACAGAGCATGGGAAAGTCGTTCGATTCGCAGCCCGGTTGAGTCCCTGATTGATCGAAGGTGGATTGCTGTCGTGCGGTACGATACGGCGCACGGACTTGCACATCGCGACGTCATGCATCCAGGACAGCATCCCGACGAAACGCGGCTGCATCTGTGGGATTTTGGCAAAGCATATACATTTGCCATCTATAGCGTAAACGTGTACCACCGGTGACGCCGGTGGTCCAAGAACGAAAAGGAGTAGTGTGCAATGGGTAAAATCATCGGTATTGACCTAGGCACGACCAACTCGGTCTGCGCAGTGATGTTGGGTGGCGAGCCCACCGTCATCCCCAGCGCTGAGGGGGGACGGTTGTTCCCTTCGGTCGTGGCTGTCAATCCTAAGACAGGGGAACGGATGGTCGGACAGGTCGCCAAGCGCCAGGCCATCGTCAACCCCGAGAACACCATCTTCTCTATCAAACGCTTCATGGGTCGCAAGCTCGACGACCCAGAGGTGCAGCGGGCGCTGAAGTTAGTTCCCTACAAGGTCACGGCGGCCCCTAACGGGGATGTGCGAGTCTGGATGGGGGGCAAGGAGTACAGCCCACCGGAGATCTCGGCTATGATCTTACAGAAGATCAAAGCCGACGCCGAAGCCTACCTGGGGGAGGAGATCACCCAGGCGGTCATCACCGTCCCAGCCTACTTCAACGACAGCCAGCGTCAGGCGACCAAAGACGCCGGCCGGATCGCCGGGCTGGAGGTGTTGCGCATCATCAACGAGCCGACCGCCTCTTCGCTGGCCTACGGCCTCGACAAGAAGAAGGACGAGACCATCGCCGTCTTCGACCTGGGCGGCGGCACGTTTGACATCTCTATCCTTGACGTCGGAGACGGCGTCTTTGAGGTACGCTCGACCAACGGCGACACTTTCCTGGGGGGCGATGACTGGGACCAGCGTGTCATTGGTTGGGTGGCCGACGAGTTCAAGAAAGACCAGGGAATTGACCTGCGTGAAGACCGCCAGGCCCTTCAGCGGCTGAAGGAGGCGTGCGAGAAGGCCAAGGTCGAACTGAGCACGGTGATGGAGACAGAGATCAACCTGCCCTTCATCACCGCCGACGCCTCTGGCCCCAAGCACCTGCAGATGAAACTCACGCGGGCCAAGTTGGAGCAACTGACTGAGGATCTGATCGAGCGCACCGTCAAACCTTGCAAGCAGGCCCTGGCTGACGCCAAACTGAAGCCCGCCGACATTGACGAGGTCATCCTGGTGGGCGGCATGACCCGCATGCCGGCCGCCCAGCGACAGGTGGCCGAGTCCTTCAACAAAGAGCCCCATAAGGGCGTCAACCCTGATGAGGTGGTGGGTCTGGGCGCGGGGATCCAGGCTGGTGTCCTCGGCGGCGAGGTCAAGGACGTGCTCTTGCTCGACGTGACCCCGCTGACACTGAGCATCGAGACCCTGGGCGGCGTGGCTACCTCGCTCATCGAGCGCAACACCACCATCCCCACCCGCAAGAGTCAGATCTTCTCCACCGCCACTGACGGCCAGATGCAGGTGGAGATTCACGTCGTGCAGGGGGAGCGTCCCATGGCGGCCGACAACAAAAGCCTGGGGAAGTTTATCCTCGACGGCATCCCGCCTGCGCCCCGGGGCATCCCGCAGATCGAGGTCACCTTCGACATTGACGCCAATGGCATCCTCAACGTTTCCGCTCAGGACAAGGCCACCGGGCGTGAACAGTCTATGCAAATCATCCCCTCCAGCGGCCTCGCCGACGAAGAAGTTGAGCACATGGTCCGGGAGGCCGAGCAGTACCGTGAACAAGACCGGCAGAGGAAGGAGGAAGTAGAGGCACGCAACGTTGCCGACAATGCTGTCTACAGCGCCGAGAAGCTCCTGCGAGAGCAGGGAGACAAAGTACCGTCTCACCTGCGATCGGAGACGGAGGCCAAGATCGAAGCGCTCAAGAGCGCCCTCCAGAAGGGCGACACCAGCACCGTTCGCCAGCGCACGGACGAATTGAGCCAGATGATGCAGCAAGTGGGGGCCTCGATGTACCAGGGGGCTGGCCCAGGTACACCTCCACCGCCAGGGAGTGAACCGCCCGAGGGTGGTGAGGGTGAGGAAGACGTCATCGAGGGCGAGTTCAGCGAGGCGTAACAAGAGGCAAGAGGCAGGAAGCAGGAAGCAGGAGGTAAGAGGCAAGGGGTAGGAGGTGTCCTGCATCTTGCATCCTGCATCCTGTATCTGGTCTATAGTTATGGCAGCCAAACGGGACTACTACGAGGTGCTGGGGATCGGCCGCTCGGCCACCCCGGAAGAGATCAAGAAGACCTATCGGCATCTGGCGCGTCAGTGCCACCCCGACGTCAGCGATGCGCCCGATGCCGAGGCACGCTTCAAGGAGATCAACGAGGCCTACGAGGTGCTCTCCGATTCCAAGAAGCGGGCCACCTATGACCGCTTTGGGCATGTCGAGCCCGGCATGGGAGGCTTCGGCTTTGACTTCGGCTTCCGTGATCCCTTCGAGATTTTCGAGGAGGTCTTCGGGAGAGGATTTGGATTTCGGACATCTACCCGCCGAGGGCCGCGGCGTGGCGCCGACCTACGTTATGACCTACACCTGACCTTTGAGGAGGCGGCCTTCGGGGGTGAGAAAGAGATCGAAGTCACGCGCTACGAGATGTGTCCGGAGTGCAAGGGCAGCAGGGCAGAGCCGGGGACGTCGCCAGTCCGCTGCTCAGAATGCAACGGTACCGGACAGGTACGGCGAGTGCAGCGCTCTATCTTGGGCTCCTTCGTCAGCGTCACCACCTGCCCCGTCTGCCAGGGCAAGGGAGAAACTGTTCCAATCCCCTGTTCCCGGTGCGGTGGCAAGGGGCAGGTCTACGTCACTCGCCAGCTTTCCGTCACTATCCCCCCTGGCGTGGATCATGGTACCCAGATCCGATTGGCGGGTGAAGGGGAGATGGGAGAGGGGGGGGGGGCTTCCGGCAACCTCTACGTTGTTCTGGACGTGGAGCCGCATCCCATCTTCCAGCGTCGTGGCGATGACATTCTGGTCGAATTACAGATCAACGTGGCTCAGGCAGCGTTGGGGGCCGAGGTCAAGGTGCCAACCCTTGAGAGTGAAGAGAGGATATCCATCCCTGTCGGGACACAGAGCGGCACCGTGTTGCGGCTGCGAAACAAAGGGGTGCCCCACTTGCGACACAATGGCCGAGGTGACGAACTGGTGCTGGTGCGGGTTGCCGTTCCGACCAGACTGTCCCGCGAACAGAAGCGTCTCTTCCAGGAACTGGGTAAGACGTTGGAGCCGGAGACTGTCTGGCAGGAAAAACGCAGTCTCGTGGACGACCTACGGGAGTTACTCGGTCTGTAGCATCGCCTGCTACCCGGTCTGGAGGACGCGTCTCGTGATCACAACAAAACCTGTTCAGACAACCATCAAAGGTCTTCTACTTCCGCCCCGGCCACGAGACTTACCTGATCTTCTACCAGTCTGAGATGCCACGTGTCATCACTAACGCCGCACTCTGGGCCACGCCGGTAGATAGGTGCAGGTCAAATTTGGGCGTTTCCCTGATCGTTTAGAGCAAGTCGGCCATGAATGCTTCCTCTGATCCGGCATGGAGTGGCTTGAGGTCAGTGTGACGGCGGAGAACGAGGCCGCGGAGGTGGTGGCCGAGGTTCTCTCGCGCTACGCCTATCGTGGGGTGGTCATCGAGGCCGGGCCCGGGGGTTGGAACACGAGCCCGGTGATCGTCAGGGCGTATTTACCTGCCGATGACCAACTACAGGCCAACAAGCGCCGCGTCGAGGAGGCGCTCTGGCACCTGGCTCAGATCCGGCCCATTTCCGCCCCAACTTTCCACTCTGTCGCCGAAGCAGACTGGGCGGAAGCGTGGAAAGAACGGTTGAAGATCCTGCACATAGGCCAGCAGTATCATCTCAATATGTAGGGGCGAACCCTCGTGGTCGCCCTCTTGGGTAGGTACAAGACCTGCCCCTACCCCGGTTTATTGAAAAGATACGGCCAGCACATCGTCATCCGACCCTCGTGGCGAGATTATGCACCTGCACCTGGAGACGCCGTCATCCAGTTGGACCCCGGAATGGCTTTTGGCACCGGCCTGCATCCCACGACACAGATGTGCCTGGTGGCGATGGAGAAGTTGATACGCCAAGAGGCAGAAGTGCTCGATCTAGGCACTGGTTCCGGTATCCTGGCGATCGCAGCAGCCAAGTTGGGCGCTGGACACGTGCTGGCCATGGACAACGACCCTGTAGCGGTTAAAACGGCACGAGGCAACGTGGTAACCAACGGAGTGCAGGAGATTGTAAGCGTAGTGCGTGGATCTCTGACAGAGGTGTCGGGGAGTTACGACCTGGTGGTGGTCAACATCCTGGCGCGGGTTATCGTGGAAATGGCACAGGGGGGACTCGCAACGCGGGTGCACCCCGGGGGGGTACTGATCGCTGCCGGTGTCATCGCTGATCAGGAGCCAGAAGTCGTTGTGGCGCTGGAGCAAGAGAAGTTTGCCTTAGCGGAACGGCAGCAGAGAGGCGATTGGGTGTGCCTGGTGGCAAAGCAGGGCTACTTCTCTGACTGAAAGGTACGTTTATATCGGTAAATGATTCGGCCGCGCGTCAGGTCGTAAGGAGAGAGTTCAACCCGGACGCGGTCGCCCAGCAGGATACGGATGTAGTACTTGCGCATTTTGCCAGAAAGATAAGCCAGTACCTCGTGGCCATTGTCAAGTCGTACGCGGAACTGAGTGCCTGGCAACGCTTCAATGACAGTGCCCTCTACATCTATTTTATCCTCTTTCTTTTTGCCCATCCCGCTCCCCTCTCCGCATTGGTGCGACGGTTAAAAAGCACTCAGCACGCTAACAGGCAGCCTCTGTCTCAGAGGCGACCTCGGGAGCGGGGGCCTCGGTGAGCTCCACCACTTCCTCATCGGGAGCGAGAGGAGCCTCTATCTGGGGTGCCGCCTCGTACTCTGTGATTTCTTCAGTGTATGCCTCTGGTGCGTCTGCCTCTGACATTGCGGCCTGCTCCTCAGCCGCCTCGCCGAGCGCCACCTCCGGCCCTGGCGCTGCGGCCTGCTCCTCAACCGCTCCGCCAAGCGCTGCCTCCGGCTCTGGCACTGC
>CAZZEX010000097.1:0-19059 GCA_964653285.1 uncultured Anaerolineales bacterium | reverse complement strand
ATTGTCAGAAATTCCTTTGTATCCAGCACTGCCCCGAAATATTGAGAAGATACCACATTTTGATGCCCAAGGGCAAGTGGTGGGGGTAGAGATTCTCCACTTGAGCAGTCGGGTAGCCCCAGAACGACTGCGGATCTTGCAGTTTGAGACTGCTAGCGAAACGCTTTACTTCGCACTTTGCAAACGCGCCGCCCGTCGGCTGTGTGTTATGCATCGGGTGGGACCGATGTGAGGAGGCTAATGATGCATGAGCGTCTCTCAGGGAGGCAGCAGAAGATACTGAAGTTCGTCAATGAGTACATCGGGGAAAACGGCTATCCGCCTTCCATCCGCGAGATCGGCGCTGCGGCAGGGATCAGTTCTACCTCCGTCGTGAGTTACAACCTGCAGCGTATGGAGGAGAAAGGGTATATCAGCCGGGACCGGGATGTGTCGCGCGGGTTGAAGTTGACCTCCAAAGCCCGCCAACAGACGACGCCGGAGGTCGTGGTCCGGCTGCCGCTGCTGGGCCGTATTGTGGCCGGTGCGCCTGTCCCGGTGCCAGCCAGCGATTTTCCGCTGATGGGTGACGAGACAATCGAGTTGACCCGTGGCATTCTGGGAGACCCGACGGGGCTGTACGCCCTGCAAGTGGAGGGGAACTCGATGATAGACGCACTGGTGCACGATGGCGACATCGTCATTATGCGTTATCAGCAGCGGGTCGAGAACGGCGAGATGGCGGCGGTCTGGCTGAAGGAGCGTGAGGAAGTGACGCTCAAGCGTTTCTACCAGGAGGAGGGGGGGCGAGTGCGGCTTCAACCGGCCAACCCTACGATGAGGCCAATTTACGTGGATGACCCCCGTCTGGTGGAGATACAGGGCAAAGTGGTGATGGTCATCCGGCAGTTGCAGTAAGCGAAAACCCACGCTCGGGCCAGTCTCCAGACCGTGCCTGCCGTGGCTCGGTCAAAGACAGGCCACAACTCAGAGTTGCAGCGAATAGAAGCACATAGTGTTGTACTCCAGAGGCCTGGCCATAAGGCTGAGCCTCTTTATTTATTGCCCCAACCCGGACAAGCCGGAGCCAAAAAGATTAAACCACAGAGAACACAGATGCTTTTTCCCCTTTTTAAACTCTGTGCGTAACTGCCCAGCCTGGCCGTGCAAACTGTTTCCCGGGCTCGCAGCCCCCGTCCCCGGGGGCGTCGCGGGCAAGGACACCCTGTTAGAAACTGTGACCCGCTGCATGGGACGTCCCCGGGACGGGGACTTCGAGCATTAGGGTGAGATGGTTACCTCTGTGCCCTCTGTGTCTCTGTGGTTCATTTGCTTGCACAATGTGCAAGAACCTCATCGTTTAAGTACAAATTATCCCAACTCTATTTGGGATAATTCTGCTTGACGGCGAACAAATGTTCTGGTATGATGTAGTAGTAGAACGAACGTTCTACTACTTCTATGTGCCAGCCTGGTGCTCACCTGGAGCAGATGTTGGCGGTGAGAAGTGTCTCTTAGAGCCTAACCCTAAATGCCCTGGTCAGTTTCTGGCCAAGCCAGGGGGGCGCAGCCGGAGACTGGCCTAGCGACTTTTTGGATAGGTATTTGGACGGTATAGTTCCTGTAGGAGCAGACAAGGATGCGCAAGAAACTGGAGTTTCAGGCGGATAGGATCGAAGCAGTGCTGACGTTGAACAAGGTGCCTGCCCGGGTGACCGGTGGCACAGTGACTCCCCGCTGGGTCAGATTCCAGGTGTTGCCCGCCGTGGGAGTCAGGATCTCCAAGATCAGAGGCCTCAGCGAGGAACTGGCCGCCGCCCTCGATGCACCCTCCTGCCGGGTGTCCCGGCGTGGGGCGGCCGTCGCCGTCGAGGTGCCCCGCGACGACCCGCAGCCCGTCCGCCTCCTCCCCCTCTTCCGCCAGCTCACTGGGAAGAATGGAGAAAGGGGGAAGAATGGAGAAAGGGGGAAGAATGAAGAACCTCTATCCTCTATTCTCCATTCTTCCCCATCCTCCATTCTCGATTCTTCCCAATCCCCCATCCCGCCCGTGACCGCGATCCTGGGCCTGGCCGAAGACGGCGCACCCCTGCTCATCCGGCTGCCCTCGCCCGACGTGGCCCACATCCTGGTGGCCGGGACGACCGGGTCGGGCAAGACGGTGCTCCTCCAAACGATGATCCTCAGCCTGGCACTGACTAATCCCCGCAAAGACCTGGCCCTCGTCCTCGTCGATCCCAAAGGCCACGCCTTCGGTCTCTTCGAGGGGTTGCCTCACCTGGCACGCCCCGTCATCCGGGAGACGGGAGAAGCAACCGAGGCACTCTATAGCCTGGTGCACCTGATGGAGAGGCGAGACAGTCCCCAGCCCCGCGTCGTGGTGGTGATCGACGAACTGGCCGACCTGCTGATGGTGGAGGGTAAGCCCGTCCAGTGGGCACTCACCAGACTGACACAGCGTGGACGCCAGGCCGGCATCCACGTCATCGCCGCCACCCAGAAACCCACCACGGCCGTGCTGGGCCCCCTGGTAAAAGCGAACTTCCCGGTCCGGCTGGCGGGACGCGTGACCAGCACTGAGGACGCACGCACGGCTACCGGCTGGAGTGGGACGGGGGCCGAGCGGTTGATGGGCCGGGGGGACTTCCTGGCCGTGGCCGAGGGGCGGGTGACGCACTTTCAGGCCGCCCACGTCTCGCCAGCCGAGATCCGGGAGATGGTGGGGAGGATGGAGGATAGACGGGGCGAGGTTGTGTCTGCTAATCCTCCTCTAACCCCTTCTCGCCAAATTTTCCCTCCCTGGTCGGTGAGCCGGTTGACGGAGGTGTTCAGAGGAGGAGCATAGGGATGGATGAGAAAGGGAATCACAATAGCGGTTGGAGACGATTGAAGATTTTCGCCGGGCTGGTGGCGCTGGCCTTCGCCGTGACGTTGGCAGTGATCATCGGCAACCGTTTGAGTGATGAGGCGCTGGCGGTACTCGCCGGGGCGGTGTGTGGGGTGGGGGCGGCCATCCCCACCAGCCTGCTCGTCGTCGCTGTCAGCCGCCGGCGCAACGAGGAAAACGAGCGACGAGCGCAGCCACCCACACCACAAGGAGCATACCCGCCGGTGGTCGTGGTCGCACCGTCGGGCGGGCAGCAGCGACCCAGCGGCTGGAATACATTCCCGCCTTCGTTGACCGCGCCGGTGCAGCGGCAATTTACGGTGGTGGGAGGAGCACCAATAGATGCGGAGGTGATGTCCCATGAGCGCTACCCTTGACGTGTGGCGATGTTCTCAAGCGAGACAGGGTGGGAAAAAGCGCCGGCGGCGCAGTGCAGAGCCCATTGAGATGCGAGAGCGGCGACACGGCTACTTTCCCAAGACCTTCGTCTGGCGCGGGCAGCGGTACGACGTGTACGCCGTGGAGCGTTGCTGGACGGTCTCGCGTCCCCCCCTCTTTCCCCCCCATTGGGGGGGAGGGAAGGGGGTGGAACGGCACTGCTTCCGGGTGCGCTGTTCCTTCGGCGAAGTTTACCCCGAGCAGGGCCGAGGGGCTCAGGGCAGGCCCTTCGACTCCGCTCAGGGCAGGCGCGAGGGCACGTTCGAGGTGTATCAGGACGTGCGGCACAACACCTGGCACTTGCAGCGATGAAGCAGTTAGCGGTTAGTCAGCGGTAGCTAACGGCCGGCGGCTGGCAGTAATGGCTAATTGGGCGTAGTTGGGAGATTGGGCGATGAGAGAGGGCCTGTTGTGGTACGATGACAACCCAGGACGTGACCTGGCGGAGAAGGTCGCACGAGCAGCGCGGAGATACCGGCAGAAGTTTGGCGCAGCCCCTGACGTCTGCTACGTCCACCCCTCGGCACTAAACGGCAACCCTTCGACAGGCTCAGGGCAGGCCGCTTCGACAAGTCTCAGCGCAGGCGGCAAGGTGCAGAAGGTGGGCGAGGTGCGCGTGTCGTCGAAGCCCTCCGTGCTGCGGCATCATTTCTGGGTGGGGCGGGAGGAGAAGCGACGAGCGAGGAAGGGCAAACGGACAGCGAATTGATTGAACAGCAATAGAAAGACGCCGGGGGAAAGACCCCCGGCGTTATTTGTTTAATGGGGCGATGCTCTTGTCCGCCAATGCTCTACGCGGACGCCGCCAACCCCGCCACCAGCAGGTCGAGCGCGACTTCCGCTTCGATCTCCCCGCTCTTGATGACCACGTCGGTGTCCAGCAGGTGGCGGTGCACCGCTTCCAGTTGCGCGGTGGTAAAGTTGGTCGCCTGGTTGTAGAGTTTGCCCGCCGGGAAGGGATGGATCCCTAACCTCTTGGCGATGTCTCGCTGCGTGGCTCCCTCCGCCTTCAACTCCTTGACCTGGATCAGGAGCCGGAACTGGCGCGCAATCATCGCCAGGAGCCCCAGCGGATGCTCGCCCGCATCCAGCAACCGGTGAAGCATCTGGGCGGCGGTGCGGCCGTCCCGTTGGCCGAGCGCGTCCACCAGGTCGAAGACGATGGCGGCCTGGGCATAGGGCACCACAGTGTCTACGTCCGCTCTCGTGATGGCCCGCTCCGCGTCGGTGTAGGTCACCAACTTGGCGATTTCCTGGTCGAGCAGCCGCAGGTCGGCGCCGACGACGGCGGCAAGTTGCTGGGCGGCCTGAGGTTCGATCTCGCCGCCGTGCTTGCGGACGTGCCTCTCGATCCAGCGAGGCAGGGCCTTGGCATCCGGTGGGTCGAATCGTTTGACATAACCCCGCTCTTCCCGTTGGGCCAGTTGAAGGACAGGATGGCGGGCTGGTAGAGGTCTCTCTTCGACGAAAACTAACCGAGTCGTTTGAGGCAGGCGGGGGAGGTAATCGGCCAGGGCGGCCAGGTACTCCTTCTGAGTCGTGGGGAGTTTCTGGCCTTTTCGAGGGGTGAGCCGCGTCAGCAGACCTTTGACGATGACGAGCCGTTTTTCGGCCAGGAAGGGGATGGCATCGCAGGCGTGGTGTAGTTCGGCCAGCGTGAGCCCGCTCCCCTCGAGGAGGGTGGTGTTCAAGTCCACAGTGTCGGGCAGGCCGAGCCTGCGCTTGAAGTCGGCCAGCGTCTCAGCGCGGGTGAATTCGTCTGCGCCGTGAAATACATAAAAGGTGGGTGTGGGCTTGGGCATCTACCCCTCGGTGCGGACGTGGTGGACGGTAATGCCAGCCTTCCTTTCCCGCGTGATGCCGATGATGTGCAGGCTGCCGACGTCGGCCTGAGTGGTGACGTGGATCTGGAGAGCAGTGCCCAGTGGTTGCGCCAGGATGATGCCCAACGTGGCGGTGGCGCAGGCGAGTGGCAGGCGAGCGATCCGCTCCAGCGAGAAACCGGGTTTTTCGGAAAAAGTCCGGTTTCTTGTAGATATACCACCGAGTGCCAGGAAGGCACCCAATCCAGCCAGCGTCCCAGCAACGGCGAGGTTGGTGCCACAGTTGGAATGGATGGCCATCCGCCACTGACCGGCCTTCAACCGTCGCAGCCCCTCCTGAGCGGCGGAAAGTACCGCCTCGGTGGGCACGTCGCCGTAGATGTAGAAGCCCCACAGCGAGGAACGGGCCACCAGTCTGAGGCCGCGGTAGCGCTCGCTGAGGGTATGCACAGTCGCGTGCTCCAGCGCGTGGTTACGGCGCACGCGAGAGATAAAAGAAAGGTCTAGCAAATCTGCCAAGGAATGTATTTCGCTCATCGTTCTCCCCAATCGATCTCAAATCTCCGAATCTTGAATCACCTCAATGATACCACGAATGCGATGAAGCGGCCAATTCGAGCAGAGCCGGCGGACTTGCAATCGTCGGCCATTGGGTGTAATACTTCGCCTGAACCTGGATGAAGCGATTCGCATCGCCGAATCGCTAGAGTGGGTCCCCCAGACCCTTCGGGTTTCCAAAACCCGAAGGGTCTAATCGGTTGGGCGGGCGATGACGATCAGCCGGTAATGTAGGCTGCCGTAGGGGTGGCAGGTGACGAGGGTCAGCCTCTCGTCGTCGGTGGGCATGATGTAGCGCGCGTTCTCAAGGCGCACCTCCAAGGGCTGACCAGCCTCGGGCAAGATCAATACTTCGGCGACGGTGTAGGTGTAGGGGGTGTCGTCCGAGTAGACGGTGATGACATCCCCGGCCTCCAATGTGTACAGATCGCGGAAGACCTCGCCGTTGGTAGTGTTGTGGCCGCTGAGGACAGTGTTGCCGGACATCCCCAGCGGCGCGGATGTTTCGTGCCAGCCAGCGGCGTACATCGCCGGGACCTCCCACGCCGCCTGCGCTTGACCGTCTACCTCTACCGTGCGCCAGGAGACAGGAACAACGGGGGCGTCTACGCTGATGGCCGGGATGACGATGCGGGTGGGCAGGGCAAGGGTGGGGGTGGGGGTGGGGGTGGGAGTGCGGGTGAGAGTAGGTATGGGGGTGGGCATGCTCGTGGGGGCGGCGCTGGTGATAGTAGGGAGAGGGGCGGTGGGTTGCAGGAAGGAAGGCATTGGGGCAGGTGAGGGGGGGGAGGCTGCCAGGCGGGAACTCACATAAGGGTAGGCCAGCAGACCGCCGACGAGGAGTAGCAACACGCCACCCCAGATGAGAACCCGGGCTATGAGTCCAATCCCCGTTTGTTCTGCCGAACCAAGATTGTGCATGTTTGCCACCCACCAGTGTGTCCCCGATTATACCCCACGGGCGTGGGGAGGACAAGGGTTAGGTCAAACCCCAAATCCCAAGGATTAATCGCTGACAGTCAACTGGGGATGGGAGGATCCAGGTCTCGACAGGCAACTCTCGGGCATTACAGCACACTCACTGGGTCTACATCCACGCGCCAGCCGGGGGGAATTTGGACAGCGTGTAGGAAGGAGGGAGGATCGGGGTGGCACAGGAGCACTTGCCAGCGGTAGCGGCCCCGCAATCGGGCGAAAAAGGGGGGAGCGGGGCCGATCAGGTCGGTTGTGGGGAGGCCCCGCCGGGCCAAAGCATCGCGCAGGGTCTCAGCCAGCGCCTCGGCCTGGGCCTGGGCACGGGAAGGGCTGGCGTCCTCGTAAACCAGTTTCGCCAGGCGACGGTAGGGCGGGTAGCCCTGTTCGCGGCGGAAGGCCAGTTCCCGGGCGGCAAACCCAGCGTAGTCGTGATTGGAAGCGGCGATGACTGCATAGTGGTCGGGGTTGTACGTCTGGAGAATGACCCGCCCGCCGAGGAGCCCCCGCCCGGCCCGCCCGGCCACTTGCGTCAGCAACTGGAAAGTGCGCTCGCCGGAGCGGAAGTCGGGCAGGTTGAGCGCAGTGTCGGCCGAGATGATGCCGACGACGGTCACCAGCGGCAGGTCGAGCCCCTTGGCGACCATCTGCGTGCCGACGAGCACGTGGGCCAACCCGGTGCTAAAAAGATGGAGGACGGTGGCGTGAGCAGCGTAGTTGCGGGCGGTGTCACGGTCCCAGCGCAAGGTGCGGACATCGGGCCAGCGCTGGTGTATCGCTCGTTCTACCCGCTCGGTGCCCAGGCCGAAGTAGCGGATGCGCTCACCCCCACACTGGGGGCAGCGGTCGGGCTGGGGCTCATGATGGTTGCAGTGGTGACAGACCAAGCGGGCGTGGGGCCTGTGATAGGTCAGTGGAATGTCACAGCGCGGGCAGCGCGGGACGTAGCCGCAATCGCGACAGAGGACGAAAGTGGCGGTCCCCCGCCGGTTGAGAAATAGGATGACTTGCTCGCTGCGGCCCAAAGCCTCGTCCATCGCCCGCTGGAGGGCGCGGCTGAAGATGGAGCGGTTGCCAGCGCGCAGTTCGGCCCGCAGGTCCACGATCTGCACCGGTGGCAGGGGCAGGTAGCGTGCTTCGGGGGGGCCATCCCGCAGGGCGTGATAGCGGATGCGGGGGATGTGGTAGCGGGCCTGGAGGTCACGCAGGCGGCGGGTGTGGGCCATGATGCGGCGTGGCATCTCCAGCAGCGTGAACTCGCCACGCTGGGCGCGGTAGTAGGATTCCAGGCTGGGGGTGGCAGAGCCAAGGATGACCGTCGCGCCGGTCAGGCGGGCCAGTTCAAGCGCCACGTCGCGGGCGTGGTAGCGAGGGGACGGGGCAACCTGTTTATAACTGTCATCGTGTTCCTCATCCAGAACGATAAGGCCAAGGTTGGGAAACGGAGCGAAAAGGGCAGAGCGTGGGCCGATGACGATGTCCACCAGGCCAGCACGGGCACGACGCCATGTGTCGTACCGCTCACCCTCGGTAAGCGCGCTGTGGAGGATGGCGATACGCCGGCCAAAACGCGCTCCAAAGCGGTGTGCTGTCTGCGGCGTCAGGCTGATTTCCGGGACAAGCGCGATGGCCTGCTGGCCTCGCGCAAGCACCTCCTCCACGGCTCGTAGATAGATTTCGGTTTTTCCGGAGCCGGTCACTCCATGGAGTAAATGAGTAGATGAGGCACGAATGACATCCCAAACGGCCTGCTGGTCCGGCGTGAGAGGGGGCAGGGTGTCGGGGACGAAGGTTTCGTCGGCCAGCGGGTCTCGCCAGACTTCCTCGGTGTCGAAAGCGACGAGGTTTCGCTCGGCCAGTTTGTTGAGGTGATAGCGCTTGCAGCCGGTCTCGGCGTAGACCCAACTGACGTCCACGGGTTCCCCTTCACGGCGCAGGAACTGGACGACGGCAGGATAGCACTCGCTCTTCAGTCCAGCCAGCGCTGCATCTGTATCAACGTCGTGGGCTATCCATTCAACTGTGCACACCTGTTTGGGACGGGCGCGGGGCGGGGCCAGAAAAGAGGACTTGACGACCAACCCCCGGCGGGCCAGTTGATCCGCAGCCCTACGCCACTGACGGCGGGGCAGCACGCGGTCCAGTTGTCGGCCGTGCAGGAAGCCGCGGCGGTCTAGTACTCTGAACAACTGCTCCTGGGCTACAGTTCGTGCATCCTCTGGCCTGGCCTTCTCGTCCAGTGCGGCCTGCACGTCGGCATAGCCGGCCACGCCCGGCGGGAGCATCAACTCCAGGCACTCGTGGAGTGGGGCCAGGTACTCGTGGCTCATCCAGCGGGCCAGCGCGATCTGGGCCGGCGTGAGTACTGGTTCGGGGTCCACCAGCGATGCGACGGGGCGGGTCTCAGGAACGGGGGACTCGTCGCTGAGGGCGACGACGATGCCGTAGAGCCGCCGGGACCCGAACGGGACGACGACGAGGGACCCCACCGTAAGACGGCCTTGCAGTTCGTCCGGCAGGTGGTAAGTGAAGACAGGCACAACTGTGCCCGAGGCCGGCGCTTTGACCGGCGAGAGAACGACCACCTCAACGAATGGACTGGTCTCCATACCAGATTCAACCGCTCCGCTGACTGCTAACGGCTAGCCGCTGACGGCTATTACACCTCCTCACCAAAGCGAGGGCTGTAGTACAGGAACACCAGGTAGCCCACGACGAGCACGATCAACGCGGTGACGGCGGTGCGCAGTAGAAAGTCTAGACCCGTTGGCGCGCCCCGGTAGAGCAGGTCACGGTAGGAGGCAATGATGGAGGCCATCGGGTTGAGGCGGCGCAGCCAGAGTCGGACTTGAACCGGTCGGCCCAGCAGAGTGGTTTCTGCGGGAACCGAATTAATAGAGTAAATGATAGGGGTGAGGAAGAACCACGCCAGCATAATCACGCCCAGGATGTGCTGGGTGTCTCGGTAGAAAACGTTAAGAGTGGCGAGGAGGAACGCCAGTCCTGTGGTGAAGGCTACCTGGATTAGGATGGTGATCGGCAGGAGGAGTGCCCACCAGCTCAGTGATGCACCTGATACCAGCGCCAAAACGAAGAAAATAGGCAGGGCGATAAGGAAGTTGACGAGGTTAGACAGCACAATGGAGATAGGGAGTACCTCGTGAGGGAAGTGGACTTTCTTGATCAAATGGGCATTGCCGATGATGCTGCCGGTGGCCTGGAGGACTGAGTCGCTAGAGAAGTTCCAAGGCAACAGCCCGCACAAGAGGAAGACTGGATAGTGGGGAATGCTGCCATCGCGCAGGGCGACGGTGAAGAATACGGTGTATACGATCATCATCAATAGCGGGTTAAGCCAAGACCAGGCAACGCCCAGGACAGAGCTTTTGTAGCGCACTTTCAGGTCACGCGCGACCAGATTGCGGATCAGCTCTCGATACTGCCAGAGTTCACGCAGGTAGCGCAAGACTTTCATACAACCTCCGTTAATCCTTCGATGTGAGGACAGTGCGGTAAACGGTGAGCAGGTGCCGTCCGGCGCGGTCCCAGGAGAAGTGACGTGCGGCCCGCGCCCGCAGTTTCTGGCCCAATTCAATCCGCCACTGCGGGGCATTCAAGAGACTGAGAATGGCGTCAGCCAGGGCGACGGGATCGCCAGTCCGCCTGGCATAAACGCCTAGCGCGCCCAGGTACTCCCGGCTGACCGGGGTGTCGAAGGCGACAGTGGGCAGCGACATTGCCATATAGTTCAGGATCTTGCCGGCACCCTCGGTAGCGGAGAGCTTAGGGGCTACGGCGACATCGCCCAGTGCCAGGTGGGCCGGGGCCTCCTCGTAGGGCACCTTGCCGGTGAAGGTGACCCGGTCGGCCACTCCCAGGTCGGCTGCCATCTGCCGGTAGTGAGAGACGGCCGGGAAGCCCATGATCAAGAAGTGCACATCTACCCCGCATTGCTTGAGAACTCGCGCCCCCCGCACGAGAAGCGGCGTGCCCTGGTAGTCGGCCAGGAGCCCCAGGTAGGCGACGACAGGACGGCCAGGCGGGATGCCCAGGGCCGCCCGGCGGGCTGTGACTTCCTCGGGAGTGAGCACACCAGGCCGGAAGAAATCCAGGTCTACGCAGTCCGGCAGCGGGTAGACGCGGCGGGCATTGCAGTTGAAATCGCGCTCCAGCAGGAGGGCGCCCAGTTGACTACTGGTGACGATGACGTCGGCGAGTTGGTTAATGCGTAGTTCCAACAGCCGCGCCCAGCGGTACCACGGCCCTTCAGGGTTGAGAAAATGATGATCTATCATCTCGCTGGTCATGCTGCCTTGAAAGTCGAACAAGAGCGGCACGCGCAAGAGGCGGCTCAGGAAGTAGCCAATGAAGGCACCCTCGTGCGTGTGACCGTGGACGATGTCGAAACGACGGCGTAGGATGGTCTTCAATCCCGTCCAGCCCAGGAAAACGTCGAAGGCGAATTTGTGCGGCGACGAGCCGACCTCGTAGTCGGCACGCCAGGGCGTGGGCCGGGTGCGCACGATCTCCAGGTCGGGCAGGTCGTGCCCCAGGTAATAAGTGATGATGGTTACCTGATGGCCCAATTTTTGAAGCACCCGCGCCTCCTCCAGGATACGTATGTGGCCGCCGTAGTCGGAGAAGAAGGAGGTAGGGGCGATCATCAAGATGCGATATGTCTCAGTCAATGCGTCTAGCCTGGCAGAGGGTGTTAAGATGTGGTGCTACCGCTTGCGGGAGTGACCCGGCCCTTCCTTCAATCGGGAGGTCGCACGGCTGCCGAAGATCAGTTGCCCAACCCGTTCGCCTGCAGTGGGTATGTGATCCATGGAGAGGTCGCCGTTCTTGACCCACATACCTTGCTCCCGCTCCTCAATCCAGCGTGCCCGTCCCTCGGTGGCTGCGACGAAGGCCTTCTCCAACAGTTCCGCGTCATCGTGCGTCAGCAGGTCACGCAGGCGCACCAGTTCGCTCAAGAGGACGTTGAGCCGACGCCGGACGTTCTCTCGGTTGAGAAAGATGGCGGTGTGGCGCTCGTAGGCGTCATCGGCGGCCGCCGTGGCGACGGCGAAGCGGTAGCCGGCGAACTTGCGCATCTCTTGCCAACCGGGAGTATCCACGGTGGCTCGCAGCAGCGCGATAGCCAGCAGATCGGGCAACCCATCGACACCAGCCTGCAGCCCGTCGTGCTCGGTGGTGTCAATGAAGAAAGGATGAGCCCCAAGTGCCTCGGCCAGTCCGGTGAAGGCATTGATCACCGCGCTGGAGGTTCTGGTTGGCGTGGTGAAGCAATAAAGCGCCTCCTTCAGCAGGTCAGCGCTGGCTGCATCCAGCCCCTCTGGAGAATCGAAGTCTACGATGGCCGGATTGGGAATGAGGTGACCGCCGACGAAGAAGACGTTCTCTGGCAAGAGTTCTTCAGCCCAGCGCATCACCGGGGCCTTGAGACATGCAGTATCGGTGACGAAGCAGCCGAGTTGAAGATGCGGCGCGATGGCGATGAAGGTCTCGCGGACGGCGGGGAGCGGCACGGCGACGATGACCAGATCGGCATCCCGACACGCTCGATCCGGCTTACGCTCCACCCGGTCAAAAGCCCCCTTGACACGCGCCAGGTCGGCTGCCACGACCTCGGCATCGTAACCGATGACCTGAGGCGGTTTTTTCTGTGCCTTCAACTTCAGGGCGATGGAGACACTGATGCAGTCGGCACCGATGACCACGACTTGTTTGAAATCCATTTTGTGACAATTCCTTCCTGGGCCGCCGGGGCAGATGTAACTGATAGAGCACACCAGCACTAATTCAGGTTATCGGCCGCTTGCAGTACGGTCAGCAATTGATCTGCCTCGGTTTGACAATTCGATATCCGATCCTGGTGTCGCCGGATGAGAGCGACGACGAGAGGCGAGCAACCAGCCTCCTGGGCCCAGCGTGCTCCCACCTCCGGGTGCCGGGCGTGGACGACGAAGGGGCGACGCCAGCCTTCTGGCTTTCCCTGGCTCAGGCATGCCAGCAGGTGCGGCGCGAAGTGCTCCAGAAGCACGATGATCGCCCGCTGCCACGCCGGTAGCCGGGCGGCGGCCTTACCAGCGTCGTGCAGCAGTGCCGCCTCTAGAAGCTGCGAGTTCGTGTGGCCTGCCTGGCGGAGCGTGCGGTACACCGCCAATGCATGACGCTGGTCCTGGACGGCCTGGCGTTGGAAGAGCGCCTGTGCTTCCGGCGTCAGGATGCGTATCGCCCGTTCCATCTCCATCTCCGAGACCCGGGCTATCAATGCTCGCACGAACTGTCCCACACGATAGCGAAACGCGCGGGTTGGTTGATCCATCAAAAGAATAATAGCAGGTTCATGATGAGCATGTACACTGGCGTGATCACTATTCCGATCAGGTCCACTCCCAGTCGCGGAAGGACGAAGATCAGCACAGCCAGGATGAGCATGCCGAATGGACGCAAGCGTAGCAGGCTATCTCCCCACCGGGGCGGCAGCAAACCCATCAGAACTTTCTCTCCATCAAGAGGGTAGATGGGAATAAGGTTAAAGAACATGAGACCCAGGTTGATCCCGATGGCGATAATCAGTAGGCTACCGATACTAAAGCCTCCCGTATGCCAATCTGTCCAGCCCATGCGGAAGGGAATGGCAAGCAGCATAGCCAGGACGAAGTTGGAGAAGGGGCCGGCGGCTGCGCTGATGGCCATGCCTGCCCGGGGATTCATGCGCATCCGGTAGGGGTTGACGGGTACTGGCTTGCCCCAGCCGAAGCCGGCGAGCAGCAACAGCAGGCTGCCAATGGGGTCGAGGTGGGCCATAGGGTTGAGCGTCATGCGACCCTGCAGGCTGGCGGTGTCGTCCCCTAACTGGTAGGCTGACCAGGCGTGGGCCCATTCGTGGATCGGGATGGCCACAAACAGGATGATGAGCCGGACCAGGATTGTAGATATGGAAAGCCCAAACATAGAATGCATCTCTCCAGAGTCGTCTTTCGGCCGCCGCAAGCAGCAGCCTCCAATTATAACACGGTTGTCGGAAAGGGGCGAACGGACAGTTGCTCCTATTCTCCGATGATGCTATAATTGCTTCGGAGGAGAGCGATGAGATTGAGTCGGGAAGAAGTCGAACATATCGCCGGGCTTGCCAGGCTGGCCCTGAGCGACGAAGAAGTGGCCTTGTACCAGGAACAACTTTCGACCATCCTGGAGTACTTCGAACGACTGCAGGAACTGGACACCAAGACCATCCCGCCCACGGCGAGCGTGCTGCCGCTGCGCAGCGTGATGCGCGCCGACGAGCCCAGGCCCCCTCTCCCCCGCGAGGACATTCTGGCCAATGCCCCCGCTGCCGATGAAGGGTGCTTCAAGGTGCCGGCGGTGCTGGAGTAGGTTAGAGGCACTGTGAAACTCCACCAACTGACCATCCACGAGGCTCACGACCGCCTGACCGCCGGAGAATTCACGGCGGTCGAACTGACCAAGGCAGTGCTGGAGCGCATACTAGCAGTGGACAACGACGTCAAGGCCTACCTGACGCTGACACCCGAAGAGGCGCTGGCGCAGGCCCGCGCCGCCGACCGTGTCCTGAGCGTGTCGAAGGACGAGCGTCACGCTGCTGGCAAGGGGGCTTCCCCCCTGGAGGGGGGACTGAGGGGGGTAGAGGACACCCCGCTGCTGGGCATCCCCCTGGCGATCAAGGACGTGCTCTGCACGGAAGGCATCCCCACCACTTGCGGCTCGCGTATCCTCGAGGATTTCGTCCCACCTTACGACGCTACCGCCGTGGCGCGTCTGAAGGCCGCTGGCGCGGTCATCCTGGGCAAGACCAACCTTGATGAGTTCGCCATGGGCTCCTCCACGGAGAACTCCGCTTTCTTCACCACGCACAACCCGTGGAACCTGAACCGCGTGCCGGGTGGAAGCAGTGGGGGCAGCGCCGCCGCCGTCGCCGCCGACGAATGCCTGGGCGCACTGGGGACCGATACCGGCGGTAGTGTGCGCCAGCCTGCGGGCCTGTGCGGCGTCGTCGGCCTCAAGCCCTCCTACGGGCGGGTCAGCCGCTACGGGCTGGTGGCCTTCGCCTCCTCGCTGGATCAGATCGGTGTGCTGACGAAGGACGTGGCCGATGCGGCGTTGCTATTGGGCGTCATCGCTGGCCATGACCCCTGCGACTCCACCTCGATGGCCGTGCCCGTGCCAGACTATAGCGGCGGATTGCAGGACGGCAACGGACTGGCGGGGGTACGTGTCGGCGTGCCGAGGGAGTACCTCATCAAGGGGATGCAGCCGGGGGTGGAGGCAGCGGTGTGCGCTGCGGTAGACCAACTGGCCGACCTGGGGGCCGAGGTGCAAGAAGTCAGCCTGCCCCACACCGACTATGCGCTGCCGGTTTACTACCTGATTGCTCCAGCCGAGGCCAGCGCCAACTTGGCCCGCTACGACGGCGTGCGCTACAGCCTGCGGGTGGGCGACGACGGTCTGGATGAGATGTACAGAGCAACCCGCGGGCAAGGATTTGGCCCGGAGGTGAAGCGACGCATCATGCTGGGCACCTATGCTCTCTCTGCTGGCTACTACGACGCCTACTACCTCAAGGCGCAGAAAGTGCGCACGCTCATCAAGGCCGACTTCGACGCTGCCTTCGAGCAGGTGGACGTCATCGTCGCCCCCACCAGCCCCACCACCGCCTTCCGCATCGGTGAGAAGACCGACGACCCGTTGCAAATGTACCTCTCTGACGTCTTCACCCTCTCGATGAACCTGGCGGGCATCTGTGGGTTGAGCCTGCCCTGCGGATTCGACGCTGGTGGCCTGCCCATCGGCCTGCAGGTGATGGGGCCGGCCCTCGGCGAGGAGCGGATGCTGCGCGTGGCCTACGCCTACGAGCAGGCCACTGACTGGCATACCCGGAGGCCGTCGTTGTGAGTCGGGAGACGGACGTTCGAGCCTGGCTGGAATACGCGGAGGCGGATCGCCGCTCTGCCTACAACGCGATGAGGGCTGCTGACTACCGGGACGTGGCCTTCCATTGCCAGCAGGCGGTGGAGAAACTGCTGAAGGCAGTCATTGTGCGACAGACCGGTTGTCGTCCTCCCTACTTACACAACCTCTGGCGACTCTGGCAGCATATCTCCAGCATCACGTGTCCGCAAGATGTTCAGGAAGCACTGGCCGCCCTGAATCCGCACTATTTCCTGAGCCGGTACCCTGGTGTGGGCATCGAGTACGACCTGACAGCGGCTCAGGAGTTGGTGGAACGCATGGAGCGTATATGGCAATGGCTTACGATGACCGTGAACTTACCAGGCGAATAGCTCACTACCTGGCGTTCGTAGGACAGTACGTCCGCATAGAGCGGGCCTTTCTCTACGGCTCGTATGCCTATGGCGTCCCCCGTTCGCGCAGTGATATAGACATGGTGGTGCTCTCCCCGGCTTTCGCTGAGATGGACCGCCGCCGCCGCCAGGAGCAATTGGCTATCTGGGCCTGGCAGGCGGGGGTGGGAGACATCGAGGCCCTGGGGCTGACGCCGGAGGAATTTGAGGCTGCCAGCGACCTGAGCCTGCTGGGCGAGGTGCGGGAGAGGGGCGTTGTCATCTACGACGCTGCTCACCCGGAGTGCATCCCTGCTATGGCGCTGCGAGAGCGGCGGGCGGAGTACGGGAATACGGAGGGGGACGTGGAGAACTCCCGGTGATTCCCAGGCATTCCCGGGGGCTGCTGTTGTGAGCACGCACGGTCGGAGAGGTGAGATATGGGTGACGTCTGGAGCCAATAATCGTGAGACCTTGCGACGCGGGCAGGGAAAACGCGGCCTTTTGCTGACCGGTCGCTCCACCTCGGCCCTGCAGGACGTCTCAGGGCAGATGCTGGGCCTGTTCAGCGAGACCATCACGCTGGCGATGACTGAGCGTGTTTCGCTCGGTGACATCCCTCTTCCCCAGCCCTTCATCCCTGTCCAGTGACTGCTCCGACAGGGCTTCCGCTGCGCAAGCGACGGAGCAACCAGCATCCAGTATCAAGTACTCAGCATCCGGAGGTCGTAATGATCACTCTACAAGACAAAATCGCCAACCGTACCGCGCACATCGCCATCATCGGGCTGGGCTACGTCGGCTTGCCCCTGGCGATGGCGTTCGCCAGGGCCGGTTTTCGCACCACCGGTGTGGAAGTGAACCGGCAGAAGGTGGGCTCCATCGCCGCTGGTCGGAGTTACATCCCCGACGTCCCCGACGACGACCTGGCTCCTCACGTCCGGTCGGGCCGCCTCACAGCCACACCGGATTACGACGTACTGCGCGAAGCGGATGCCATATTCATCTGTGTCCCCACCCCTTACGACGCTCAACGTGCCCCCGATCTTTCCTACATCCGGGCCGCCAGCGAGGGTATCCAGCCCCGCCTGGAGCCCGGCCAACTGATCATCCTGCAAAGCACAACCTATCCGGGCACGACGGAGGAGATTGTCCAGCCGATCCTGGAGCAAAGCGGCCTCAAAGCCGGAGAGGACTTCTACCTGGCCTTTTCTCCTGAGCGCATTGACCCCGGCAACAGGCAGTGGTCGGCCTATAACACGCCCAAGGTCGTGGGCGGCATCACCCCGGAGTGCACCCAACTGGCAGCCGACCTTCTGCGCCAGATGGGCGCGCCGGTGCACCCCGTCTCCTCCCCCCGCGCCGCCGAGTTGACCAAACTACTGGAGAATACCTTCCGCACCGTCAACATCGCCCTGGTCAACGAGTTGGCCCTGCTGACGGAGCGGATGGGGATTGACTTCTGGGAGGTGATCAAGGCCGCCAAGACCAAGCCTTTCGGCTTCATGTCCTTCTATCCAGGGGCAGGAGTGGGCGGGCACTGCATTCCAGTAGACCCCTATTATCTCTCCTGGAAAGCACGCGAATATGACTACTACACCGAGTTCATCGAACTGGCCGGCGAGGTCAACCAGGCGATGCCCTATCACGTTGTAGACCTGGTGTCCCAGGCCCTCTCCTTACGCGGAAAGCCTCTGTGTGATGCTCACGTGCTGATCCTGGGCGTGGCCTTCAAGCCGGACATTGACGATGCCCGCAACTCCCCCGCCGAACGAGTCATCGAACTGCTGCTGCACCGTGGCGCTGTGGTGCGCTACCACGACCCCTATGTACCGCGCTTCCAGGTGGGTAACAACGTCTTCCACAGCCAGACGGTCGTGCTGGAGTCGGTGCCGCTGACGGAGGAAGAACTCACCGCTGCCGACTGTGCCGTCATCGTCACCGGTCACCGCTGCCTGGACTACGAGCAGGTGATGCGGTATGCTGACCTAGTCGTAGACACGTGCAACGCGGCCGCTGGCATCGCTGACCACAGGGAAAAAGTCGTGCGTCTGGGCGCACCGCTACCCCTCCCCCGGCCCTGCGCCGATGCAGGGAGGGAAAACTAGCCAGGTGATATGCCCAAACCGCCTTCTTCTAAAAACGACTATAGCACCGCACCCGCTGTCCCCCCTCCTCCGCCCACCGGGCGGTTGAGGATTGTCCAAATCCTGGCCGTCATCGCGATACTCGCTGCCCTCGGCGCAGCCGTCTACTTCCGCAACCGCCTCCAAGAACTGGAACAATACGGCTACGCCGCCGTCTTCCTGGTGGGGCTGGTCAGCAACGCGACGATCATCTTCCCCATCCCAGGCCTGGCCGTCAGTTCAGTGATGGGCGGTGTCTTCGACCCGTGGATCGTGGGTCTCATTGGTGGTTTGGGACAGGCTCTGGGCGAACTGACCGGCTACATGGCCGGCTATAGCGGGCAGGCACTCGTGGATGGGAACCCCACCTACGACCGCCTGACGCGCTGGATGCAGCGCTACGGCGCGCTGACGATTTTCGTGTTGGCCATCATCCCCAACCCGATCTTCGACCTGGGCGGCATGGCCGCCGGCACGCTGCGCTTCCCGCTGTGGAAGTTCCTGGTGAGTTGCACCGCTGGCAAGGTAATCAAGAACGTCATCTTCGCCCTGGCCGGCTACTATGGGATTGAGGCGGTGCTCAGACTGTTTGGTGGTTGACGGTACCGCAAGCACATGGTATAATTTAACCACAAACTACATTCGGAAAGACGGCGAACAGGAGGAGTAGGTGGGAACGGCCCTGGCGAACCGTTTTTGGTCATAGAGACGGGAAGAGAAAAGGGTCACCGACTGCAAACCCTCGCAGCGCCCCCCGCCGAAGGTCGCCTGGGAGTCGAGAGGCTGAACCGGACTAGCAGGTGCCGGATAAGCCTCTCCGGGTCCGCCCGTTACCGCGGGCCCCCTTGTTGGAGGGCTACTAGAGTGCAACGACAGAATCTACTAACACCCTGAAATTCGGGGTCTGTTGTTGAACCAGGGTGGTACCACGGAAGGTTGCCCCTTTCGTCCTTGGACGGAAGGGG
>CAZZEX010000096.1:0-19088 GCA_964653285.1 uncultured Anaerolineales bacterium | reverse complement strand
CGTAGGGCGGTTTTGCTAACCGCCATAGGGTCGGATAGCAAATCCGACCTACTTTTCAGCCGGCCGGCAACTGGTGGCTCTACGCGGTCTGTTTTGCCAGCCTATCATCTGTTAACGGAAAGGACCGGGGATGAGTGGCGCAAATGAGTGGGGTGATCTGAAGAATCATCCGATATCTGTGGTGGAAGTTGTTCGTGCCCGTTCCGTTGTTGAACGTTTCTTGAGTCCGACACAGTTGACTCGTTATGAAGGTTTGTCAAGAGCGTTGCAGGCGGAGGTTTACGTAAAGCACGAAAACCATAACCCTACTGGCACCTTCAAGATCCGTGGCGGGGTCAACTTACTTCATCATCTTGAACAGAAGAGTGTCAACGGCGTCATCACTTTTTCGACTGGAAACCATGGTCTGTCAATTGCCATAGCGGCGAGATGGTTTGGGCTAGACGCGGTTGTCGTTGTTCCGGAAAACAACAACCCTGCTAAGAACCGTGCTATCAGAGAATCGGGTGCTGAATTGATTGAGGCAGGTAGCACATTTGAGGAGGCAGCGGCAACTGTGGAGGAAATATGTCAGGAGCGCGAACTGTACTATGTGCATCCTGCTAATGAACCCCACTTGGTTAATGGGGTGGGCACCGAGTTCCTAGAAGTCATTGAGAAGTTGCCCGACATTGATGTGATGATCGTTCCCATAGGAGCAGGTAGCGAAGCTGCCGCAGCGATCATAACGCTGCGTGCTTTTCGCCCTGATGTCGAAATCGTTGCTGTCCAGGCTGAAAGGTCACCTGCTGCTTATAACTCTTGGATGGAGAAACGAATCTGCTTTGCACGAAACGAAACCTTTGCAGGTGGATTTGCTACTGGTAGAGCCTATAAGATTCCACTTGAAATATATGAATCAGGATTGGATAGGTTTACATTGTTGACGGAGGAAGAAATCTACGAATCCATAGGGATGGCGTTCTACTATACCCATAATCTCGCGGAGGGGGCCGGGGCTTCTACGATTATGGCGGCCTTCAAGCTGAGAGACCATCTGAAGGGCAAGAAGGTCGTCTTGCAGATGAGTGGTTGCAATGCCTCGCCAGATGAGATTTCCGAGGCTGTAACATGTCGTTCGTTTCGAGAAGGGTATATATCACACTAAAGCACAGAGGCTTCACAAATGATTGACAACGACGTCAAGAGAGACATCCTCGCCGCTGTTGACAGCTTGAGGGACGAACTGATCAAGCTGGTCTCAGACACCATCCAGATCCCCAGCATTACCCCAAACCTGGGGGGCGATATTGTCAGGGAAGAGGTTCTCGGTGGGGAAACCAGAGTGAACGAATTCCTCAAGCCGGTGATGGACACGATTGGACTTGAGACAGACCTGTGGGAAGCAGAAGAAAAACGATGCAACTTGGTCGGGGTGTACAAAGGGACCGGCGGGGGCAGATCCCTGATCTTCAATGGCCACGTTGACGTCGTTGGGCCGGGACCAGAAGACCTTTGGACGAAGGCCGGTCCCTGGAGCGGCAAGGTGGTCAATGGAAGAATCTATGGTCGGGGAGCCTGTGACATGAAGGGTGGAAACGGTGCAGCCCTTATGGCTTTGAAGGCTCTCCTAAAGGCGGGATACAAGCCCAAGGGAGACGTCATCATCGAAAGCGTGGTTGGCGAAGAGATGCAGGACGAGGCCGGAACCAGGGCTGTCATTAAACGGGGCTACAAGGCGGATGCGGGCATCGTAGTGGAACCGTCCGCTCCACCCTACCGGCTAGGGATTATGAGGGCTTCCTCCGGCGTCTTAATCGTAAAGATAACCGTCAAGGGAAAAGCGGCACATACGTGTATGAGAGACGAGTTGGTTCGAGCTGGCGGTAGGGGAGCCGAGGTCGCTGTCTCTGCCATTGATAAAGCGTTTCTAGTTTACCAGGGGCTACTGAAGCTTGAGAAAGAATGGGGACAGACAAAGAGCCATCCGGCATTCACCCGTCCGGGCCACTTCACGCTCTGCCCGACGACCTTTCACAGTGGCGCCAGTATCGCGAGCATCCCAGATGAATGTGTCATGGAGTACGTCGTTTGGCATGCTCCTCAGGAAACTGCGGAGCAGGTCAAGAAAGAAGTGGAAGAGCAAATCAGCCGGTTTGCCCAGATAGACCCCTGGCTCCGGGAGAATCCGCCCGAAGTAGGGTGGTGGGATTTCTGGTGGCCAGCATACGATGTCCCGGCCGGTGCCCCGATCTGCAAGGCCGTAGCGGCTGCATACGAGGCTGCGCTGGATAAGCCGGCGAGATTCTATGGTCTCGCCGCGGTAGATGACGCTTTCTTTTTGAACCAGGCGGGGATTCCCACGATCGGTATAGGCCCAGGCCACATACAGAATGCTCATGCCATCAATGAGTACGTGAAAATTGAGGAATTGGTAGACGCTGCGAAGATCTACGCGTTATCCATCGTAGAGTGGTGCGGGGTATAGCCCATGTGCTGAAGGGAGAAATGGGAGCATGGCCAAGGATCTCTACGTGTAGCCATACAAGGCGCTGCTGGATGGTGGGGTGCGCAGCACTTGGCTGCCTACATCGTGCACCCGAAGGCTGAGGTTGTCGCGCTGTGCGATATCAATGCGGACGCGGCAAAGGCCAGGGCCGAGGCGCTGGGCCTATCGTGCAAGATCTACACCGATCTCGAAAAAACGCTCGCCGACGAGGACGTGGATATCCTCAGCATAGCCACACCCTCTTGCTACCACGCCAGGGACGCGACACTTGCTATGCGGGCCGGCAAGCACGTCCTGGTTGAGAAGCCCATCGCGACCACGCTGGACGACCTGGCGTTGCTCAAACGCACAGTCGCCGAGACCGAGGTCAAGACGATGGCCGGGTTCGTCCTGCGTTGGAACGACATGATAGTGACTCTCAAGGCCTTGATGGAAGAAAAAACCATCGGTGATGTGTTCATGGTGCAGGCTGACTTCTGGCAAAACGTCGGCTGGCTCGACGTCGCCATGAACACATGGTTGGGCAAGAAGGCGATAGCCGGCAGCGCAATGCTGGCTGGTGGCTGCCATGCCTTGGACGCCGTGCGCTGGCTGCTCGGTGGCGTCGAAGTGAAAGAGACGTTCGCCTACAGCACCAACTTCTCCTTTCCTGACTGGGATCACCCTCCGACGACGTTGGCGGTTATGAGGCTGAGCAGCGGAGCGGTCTGTAAGCTTGCCAGCACACTGGAGCCGAACGCGCCTTATCTATTTCGGATCGAATTGCTGGGCACGCAAGGCACAATCCGCAACAATCGACTCTACACCAGCCGGTGGCGCGGGCAGATGACTACGCGGAGATCCCTACGGATGTCCCCGGCCTGTCAGTACTCGATGAGGCGATGAAACTGGAGATCGCGCACTTCATCGAGTGCATTGATAACGACGTCGAGTCACACGTCAACTTGCCGGATGCCATCAAGACCCATGAGGCTCTCATGGCTGCAGATCTGTCGGCGGCCGAGGGCCGCCCGGTGTCGCTGCCGCTTATCTAGAGCCACTGCTCAAAGGCCATGAAGCGAGTGGTCCGCATCGACTATGCAACAGAAGGAGGACAAGGAAATGAGTGAGGGTTTCGTCCACCGGTATATACCCAACAGTGCTCCCGGCGTCAGGGAGGCCATGCTGGAGGAGATTGGCTTCGAAGACGTGGGGCAAATCTACGAGGAAATCCCCGAAGAGCTTCGCTTCACGGGGGAGCTGGACATCCCCAAGGAGCCTGTCACGGAATTCGAAGTGGCGCAGCGAATCAAGGCCATGCTGGCCAAGAACAAGGCCACCGACGAGCTATTGAGCTTTCTCGGCGCGGGTTGTTGGCCACATTATGTCCCTGCTCTGTGCGATGAGATCATTGGACGCTCCGAGTTTCTGACGGCCTATTCTGGCGCAGATGCCACAGATTACGGAAGGTACCAGACCATATTTGAGTATCAAAGCATGATGGGCGACCTCCTGGCCATGGACGTGGTCTCTACCCCCGTGTACGACGGTACCACAGCCAGCGGCGATGCAGCACACATGGCTTCGAGGGCTACAGGTAGAAAGGAGTTCCTTGTTCCAAGCACGTGCAGCCCGGATAGGCTCGCGACGATGAGAAACTACTGCGATCCTTGGCTGGAGATCAAGCGGGTCGATTTTGACGCTGAAACTGGCCAGATGGACCTGGAGGATCTTAAGGGCAAGGCCTCGAGTCAGACGGCTGCGATCTACGTTGAAACTCCGAGCTATCTCGGTTTCATTGAAGCGCAGTGCGCAGACATTGCCCAGATCGCCCACGAGAACGGCGCGTTGCTCGTCGCCTACGTCAATCCGACATCGTTGGGGCTGCTATCTCCTCCGGGTGAATATGGCGCAGACATCGCCTGCGGGGAGGGCCAACCTCTCGGAATGCACATGCACTGCGGGGGAGCCACGCTTGGGATCCTGGCCTGCAATGATGCAGAGAGATTCCTCGAGCTGATGCCGTCGTTCTTGATAGGTATCAGCAGCACCCTGGTCGAAGGTGAACACGCTTTCTCCTGGCATACGCTGTGGGACAGGATGATGTACGCTACGCGAGACAAGGCAAAATCGTTCACGGGTACGTCTTCTTGGCTCTGGGGCATTTCTGCTGCGGTGTATATGGCTTTGATGGGCCCTGAGGGGATGAGGCAGTTGGGTGAAGTCAACATGCAGAAGGCGTACTACGCCATGGAGCTCCTCTCCAGCATCAAGGGAGTAAAGGCGCCTACCTTCGCCTCTCCTCACTTCAACGAATTTGTTGTCAACTTCGATGAAACGGGCAAAACGGTAAGCGAGGTCAACCGGGCTCTCTTCGAGCACGGCATTCTGGGGGGAAAGGACCTTTCAGGGGAGTTCCCTCAGTTAGGACAAGCAGCCCTCTACTGCGTGACGGAAACACATACCAAAGAAGACATCGAAACACTGGTAGAGGCTTTGGAGAGGATCGTTCGCTGAAAGGAGATGACCCGATGACTACGGAAACCTTGACACACGGCGAGTACGACAAGCATCGAGAATACGAACAGATTGAAACAGGCTACCAGGCTGTCCGGTGGCACGAGCCGGTCATCTATGAGCTCTCTCGTAAGGGTTCTAGGAACCAAATCGTGCCGGAGGCTGAGGAAGAGATTCGCAGCAAGGTGGGCGATGTCGTGTCGCACATTCCAGAGCAGATGCGGAGGGAGAACCCTCCTGAGCTGCCTGAATTGTCCGAGCCCGAAATCATGCGGCACTACCTGCGCCTCTCCCAGCAGACCCTCGGTTTCGATTCAGGCATCAGCATCGGACTTGGCACCTGCACCATGAAATATAGTCCCAAGGTAAACGATCAGCTGGCCAGATTGCCCCAGTTGAGCGAGGTTCATCCACTGCAACCTGAGGACACCATCCAGGGCATCCTTGAGATCATGTATGAACTGCGGAATTGGTTATGTGAACTCTCGGGCATGGACGAATTCTCCATTCAACCGCGAGGCGGCTCGCACGGTGTGTATGCCAATGCCTGCATTATGAGGGCCTACCACAGGTCACGCGGAGATGCCAAGCGGGATGAGGTCATCACTTGTGCCGTCTCCCATCCGTGCAACGCGGGATGTCCATCCACAGCCGGGTTTAAAGTCATCCAACTATATCCCGACAAGGAGACGGGTGACATTGGACTGCAGGCGCTAAAAGCTGCCGTTTCCGAGCGAACTGCTGGCTTGATGCTGACAGCGCCCTATGATACCGGCGTCTTTGACAGTGAGATTGGCGAATACATCAAAGTCGTCCATGAGGCGGGTGGCCTCGTCTCCCTGGATCAGGCGAACTTCAACGGTGTCATGACCAGGCTGCGCGCTGGCGACATAGGTGCTGACCTGATGCACTTCAACTTGCACAAGACCTTCTCCACCCCGCATGGTTCCTGTGGCCCGGCAACGGGCGCCATTGGAGTGAAGCAGGAGCTAAGGAAGTTCTTGCCTGTGCCCGTTGTGGAGTTCGACGGGTCCAGATATCACCTGAACTATGACCTCCCGCAGAGCATCGAGAAGGTTGGATCCTTCTATGGCGTTGTGATGAACGCTCTGAAGGCGTACGCCTGGATTATGGCCATGGGGGCTCGGGGCCTCCGGGAGGCCGCCGAGTGGGCGGTGATCAACAATAACTATCTCATAAAGAAACTGCTGGAGATCCGTGGCATTGGCATCGCCTGGCCAAACCGCGGAAAACTGCAAGAGGCAAGGTTCACGCTTGAGAAGCTGAAGGAGGAGACCGGGGTCGGGACCTCCGATTTTAACTTGAGGATCACCGACTATGGCGTTCAGTCCTACTTCGAGAGCCACGAGCCCGTGATCATTCCTGAACCGGTGACTCCGGAGGCTAGCGACACCGTATCCAAGGAGGACCTTGACAGGTTTGTCGAGATATTCCGCCGGGTTTCCGAAGAGGCCTACACCGATCCGGGAATCGTAAAAACTGCTCCCCACAGGTGTGCCATTCATCAAACTGACCCAGAACCGCTGCATGATCCTAAGAAGACGGTCACAACCTGGAGGGCACGCTTGAAGAAACATGAATAGGGAGAGTGCAAATGGGAAGGAGAAGCTAGGTTTCATTGTCAACCCCCTTGCCGGGATAGGAGGCAGGGTTGGCCTGAAAGGAAGTGACGGCCTCGACACGGTCAAGAAGGCATTCGACCTAGGGGCCGTCCCCTTTTCCCCCGCACGGGCGACCGAGGCACTGAAGGGGCTCTCCCTTATAAAGGGCGAGATTGACCTGATAACCTATCCTTTTGAGATGGGTGAGGACGAGGCAAGGGAATGCAGTTTTGCCCCTGTAGTACTGGGCTCGATTGTGCCCGGGGAGACGACGGCCGCAGATACCAAGAGAGCGGCCCAGGAGATGGCGGAACTTGGGGTCAACCTCCTGCTCTTCGTTGGTGGGGACGGAACAGCCAGGGATATCTACGAAGCGGTAGGTGATAGGGTCCCCGTGCTGGGTATCCCTGCTGGTGTCAAGATTCACTCCAGCGTATATGCAGTTAGCCCCAGGCGGGCTGCTGAGCTGGTGAAGGAGTTTTTAAGAGGTCGTGCGCCTGTGTGTGAAATGGAGGTAATGGATATTGACGAGGACCAGTTCCGCCAAGGGCGCGTCTCTGCTCGCCTCTATGGTTACTTGAGTGTCCCTTTCGAGAGGCGGTTGGTGCAGGGAGCTAAAGTAGGTAGTTCGGGGGCAAGCGAGTCGACGAAGGCAATCGCCGAGCACGTAGTGGATCTTATGCGCGATGACCACTACTACATTCTCGGTCCAGGAACCACCGTAAAGGCGGTCGGTGATGAGCTTGGGATCGACAAGACTCTGTTGGGAGTGGATCTGGTTCATAGAAAGCAGCTCGTTGGCAAGGATCTGAACGAGGAACAGCTGCTGGCGCTCATCACCGGGAAGAACACCAAGATCGTCGTAACCGTGATCGGGGGACAGGGGTATATCTTCGGCCGGGGCAATCAACAGATCAGCCCGCGAGTGGTAAGAGAGGTGGGAAAGGACAACTTGATTGTCGTGTCCACGCAGAGGAAACTGGTTTCCTTGAACGGCCCCCTGCTGGTAGATACTGGCGACTACGAATTGGACGAGTCCCTGTCTGGTTACATAAGGGTCATTACTGGCTATAACGAGGAGTCCGTTTGGAAGGTAGAATATTGATTATGAGCGAGGTTTTCTAAGGAGGAAAGCCAAGTGTATCTCACACCTGAAGAAGAAAGGATGCTCGCCGGAGAAGAAGGAGGCCTGGTTAGAGAGGCAATGAAGTTTCTGGTGAAGCTAGGAGAATCATACAACGCGGAAAGGATGATTGACATATCCTACGCCAACGTGTTCATTGCCTCCAGCTTCTGGGGGAAGGGGGCACTGACTCCCGAACTGATTCGAGATGCTGTCGAGACAGGGGTCAAAGTGAAGGTGCCCAGCACCTTTAACAACTGGGGATTGGGATGCCTTTCAACTGATGAAACGGTGTGGGAACGCATGGACGCACCTGTGCAAGTTCGAGAACAAGTAGTTCGGGAAAACGAGATCGCGAAGAGCATGAGTATAGTCCCGACGTGGACGTGCACCCCATATCTCGTATGTGACGTTGGCTGGTACCCCAAGGGTTCACATATTTCCACTGTCGAGAGTTCGGCAATCGTGTACTTTAACTCCGTTCTAGGTGCAAGGACGAACCGGGACTGTCTGGCGTCGTTCTTCGCTGCGATCACTGGTAAGTACCCAGAGTGCGGTTATCATTTGGATGAAAACAGATACGGGGTCTACCACATTGATCTTCAAATGAAGGTCGAGGATACGATGAGTTATGGGTTGTTGGGTCTATACGTCGGCAAGATTGTCGGGCTGGAGACACCTGTCTTTACGGGGATTACGAGACCGAGAACTGAGGACTTGATGGAGCTATCTGCCGCCCTTGCGAGCAGCGGGGCGGTGACACTATTCCATATAGTCGGGGTCACTCCGGAAGCGCCCGACTTTGAGACGGCTTTCGGTGGTAGAGAACCTCGCGAGAAAATCACCGTTACTCAGTCGGAATTGGCAGCAATGTACAACGAAGTGAGTGATACAGAAGGCAAGGTGGACTTCGTCTGTCTCGGCTGTCCACACTACTCAATATATGAGATGAAGAAAGTTTCAGAATTGCTCGATGGGAAGAGGGTGCGTAAAGACGTAACCCTATGGATCTGCACAGCTCCCCAGACTGCAATGTTCGCAGAGATGGCGGGCTACGCTGAGACGATACAAAAGGCTGGGGGAGTAATAATGAGCGGACCAGCTTTCTGCCCGTTGTTCGGCCCCGGCAGGCCTGGACCTGAGTACACTTTCGCCCATCCCGATTACTCGATAGGGTCATTCGCTACGGACGCAGCAAAGCAGGCTTACTACGCGAGACCCAATCTGCGGGCCGAGAAAGTCTTCTTAGGCAGCACTGAGCAGTGCATAGAGGCAGCGACAACTGGTGAATGGAGGCCGGGAAATGGCTACAGTCCTAAAAGGTAGAGCTGTTGTAGAGGGGAAAGCAGAAGGAGAAGCTCTCGTGAGTCGGATCCCTTTCTCCTTTTTCCTAGGGGTCAACACGGACAACGGCGTTATCATAGAAGAAGGCCATGAATATGAGGGGGAGACTATCTCTGGGAAAGTTCTGGTATACCCCTTTGGGAAAGGCTCATCTGGAGATTGCCTTCGCCTATGGCGATGCGCCAACAACGACGTGGCTCCTATTGCGATCGTCAACACAAAGGCCGATTGCGTTCATGTTCAAGGAGCGATAATAGCCAGCATACCCATGGTCTGCGACTTAGATAGAGACCCCATTGAAATGATTAAGACCGGAGACTACGTAAAGGTTGATGGAGGCAACGTTACGGTTGAAACCGAGAATAGAGAATAAGAACACAATACGTCAACAAACAGAGGAGAAAGATGTCGAACCGAGTAAACTTCAGGGCCGCAGCGGAGGCCCTGCGCGGGCAATTGATCGCCTGGCGACGTGACTTTCACATACACCCAGAACTGCGTTTCCAGGAGCACCGCTCGGCTAGGATCATCGCCGATCGGCTGCGCGAGTTGGGCTACCAGGTGCAGACGGGCGTCGCAACCACCGGCGTGGTTGGTCTGCTGGAAGGAAAACAGCCCGGCCTGGTGGCGATGGCGCGCTTCGACATGGACGCGCTGCCCATCACCGAGGAAAACGAGCCCGAATACGTATCGCAGAACCCGGGGGTGATGCACGCATGTGGCCACGACGGTCACATGGCGATGGGGATGGGCGTCGCTACGCTGATGGCACAGCGCCGAGATGAGATGGCTGGCACGCTCAAATTGATTTTCCAGCCGGCCGAGGAGGGAGCCAGTGGGGCCGAAGCGATGGTGAAGGAGGGCGTGCTGAAGAACCCCCGCCCTGACGTTTTCCTGGCCCTCCACGTCTGGAACGAGAAGCCGGTGGGCACGATAGACGTCTCGCCAGGTGCGATCATGGCAGCAGCCGAGAAGTGGACCTGTACCGTGCAAGGAAAGGGAGGGCACGGCGCACTGCCCCACCAGACAGTAGACCCCATCGTCGCCACGGCCCAGATCATAACCGCCCTCCAGACTGTCGTCAGCCGCAATGTCAGCCCGCTGGAGACGGCGGTGGTGACGGTGAGTACGGTTCACGGCGGTGATGCCTTCAACATCATCCCCCCGCAAGTTGAGATGAGCGGCACCATTCGTACCTACTACCCGGCGACCCGCGAGGCGGTCTTGCGCCGCGTGCGTGAGGTGATTGAGGGGGTAGCGAGAGCCTGCGGCGCAGTGGCTGAGTGGAAGCTCGTCCCCCTGACGCCCGCGGTGATCAACGACGCCGGGGTCGCCGCCGTAGTGCGCGAAGCGGCCGAGGCGGTGGTCGGGCTAGAGAACGTCTCCTCCGGCGAGCGGTCGATGGTCAGCGAGGACGCGGCCTTATTTATGCAAGAGGTGCCGGGATGTTACTTCTTCCTCGGCTCGGCGAATGTGGAGGGCGGTCTGGACGCGCCCCATCATAGTCCACGCTTCGATTTTGACGAGGACGCACTGCCGCTGGGGGTGGCGGTCATGATGCACGCCCTGGCGCACTACTTGTTGTGAAGCAGAGCGAGAGAGATTTACGAACTTCCCAAAATAGGCTTACAATTCGGAGGGAAGTAGGATGAGAAGCAACTATTACACAAATGTTCCACTACACCTCCAAATGCTCTCGGAGAACCAGTTGGAGGAGTTACACCTGGCTACCCTGGAGGTCTTGCGCCGGACGGGGGTGGATGTATTAGAGGAGGAAGCTCGAGAGCTCTTGAAGAAAGCGGGGGCTAAGGTAGACGGGGTCAGGGTGCGGATCCCTCCTCATTTGGTGGAGTGGGCGGTACGAACCGCGCCCTCGCGGGTGGTCCTCTGTGACAGAGATGGCAACCCAGCCATTTACCTGGAGGACAGCAAGGGGTATTATGGCACCGGCTCTGACACCCATAACATCATAGACCCATACATCGGCGAGAGACGGAGGACCGTCAAGGCTGATATCGCCAATGTGGCGAAGTTATGCGACTACTTGCCGAATATAGATTTTGTGATGTGCATGGGGATCGCCCATAACGTGACTATGTCCATCTCGGACTTACATCATTTTGAGGCGATGGTGAATAACACCAAGAAGCCCATCGTCTTCACGGCCTGGAGTCTGGAGAACCTCAAGGACATCATAGAGATGGCGGAGGCAACCGCCGGTGGATCAGAGGCCTTGCGGTATAATCCGTTCATAGCGCTTTATGGGGAACCTATTTCTCCCCTGAGCCTCGCCCTTGAAGGGACAGAGAAGCTTCTTTATATGGCGAACAAGGGTTTGCCCCAAGTTTGGACCCCTGGAATATCTCAGGGCGCGACTGCGCCTGTGACGCTTGCGGGGACCGTGGTTCAAGGGAACGCTGAATCCTTGGTTGGGCTGACGGTAGCCCAGCTTAAGCGAGAAGGCGCACCCTTCATCTACGGTGGCGCTGCACTTCTCATGGACATGTCTACCACGGTGGCGGCGTACAATGCGCCAGAGTTCTTGATGGCTCTTGCTGCCTGGGCCGACCTGGCCCACTATTACAAGTTGCCTGTGTGGAGTTTCGCCGGATGCTCAGACTCCAAGGTGTTCGACCAGCAAGCCGCTCTGGAGGGTGCAATGATAACATTCGTGGCCGCGTTCAGCGGCGGTAACCTCATCCACGATGTGGGCTACATCGAGTCCGGCCTGACCACCTCTTTCGAGATGCTGGTAGTGAGCGATGAGGCCATCGGCATGGTGAAGAGATTCATGCAAGGGATCGAGGTTAACGAGGAGACTCTGGCTCTGGACGTCATCGACAAGGTTGGACCGGGCGGGCATTTCTTGGCGGAGGATCACACTTATCGCCACTTTAGGGAGAATTGGTTCCCGAAGCTGATCGATCGGGGCAATTATGAGTCCTGGGTCGAGGAGGGGAAGAGGACTCTTGGCCAGAGGGCGAGTGACAAGGTGAAAGAGATACTGGAGACTCACACTCCCGAACCTTTGCCTGAAGAAGTGAAGGAAGAGCTTTCAAAGATAATCGAGCGGGCAGAGCGGAGAGCGTCTGAGGAGTCAGCGCAGGCTGACTAGGATTGCTTTATCACTCACACCAAGGTGGATTTATGTGGGACTATCCCCAGAAAGGAAGCGAAGATGAGCAAGGAAATCATCAGCACACTTAAAGCCCCCGCCGCTGTGGGCCCGTATTCCCAGGCGGTTCGTGTAGGGGGCCTGATATACACTGCCCAGGTGGGCATCGTCCCGGGCACGAAGGAGTTCGCCGGGCCGGACATCGAGGCCCAGACCCGCCAGACATTGGAGAATCTCAAGGCGATCTTGGAGGAAGCCGGGTCCTGTCTGAGATGTGTGGCCAAGACGACCGTATTCCTGCAGGACATCGGGGAGTTCACCCGGATGAACGCGGTCTACGCCGAGTTCTTCCCCGAAGAGCCCCCCGCCCGCGCTACGGTGCAGGTGACCGCGCTGCCGCTGGAGGCACTGGTGGAGATCGAGCTGGTGGCCGAGGTCGGCGACTGCAACACATAGGAGGAGTGCGGTGGTCACCGCCAGTAGATGGCACGTAGGGCGATCACGTGAAGAGGCAACTCAATGGAACTGAATCTAGGAAGGAGGTAATTGGTTATGGCTATGGGAGAAGACCGGAGTGCATTGGTACATGCCGAGTCCGTCATCATCGATGGACTAGAGATAAGCCGCTGGGATGAGGAAACGTTCCTTAAACTTCAGCAGGGAGGGCTGACTGCCATCGTCGCGACCCTCGCCACCCTAGAAGGCTTCAGGGAAACCATCAGTAACATCGCAGTGTGGCATAGGATGTTCGAACGATATGGCTCTCTGATCATGCCTGTAAGGACAGGGGATGACATCAGGCGAGCCAAAGAGGCGGGAAAGGTTGGTATAATTCTCGGCTTTCAGAATACCTCCCCTATTGAGGATGATCTCTACATGTTGTCCATCTTCAAGGAACTTGGCGTCAGGGTTATCCAGCTCACCTATATGGAGCGCAACTATGTGGGGGATGGATGCCTCGAGCGGACTGATTGTGGCTTGAGCCAGTTCGGCTTGGAGGTTATCGAGGAAATGAACCACTTAGGCATTTTGATTGATCTATCCCATGTGGGCTACAGGACGACCATGGAGGCGATTGAAGCCTCGGAGAAGCCGGTGGCCTTCACCCACGCCAACCCTCGTACTCTATGTGACCATCCCCGCAACAAAACCGACGAACAGATCAAGGCCTTGGTCAAAAAGGGCGGTGTCATTGGTGCCAATGTATTTCCCTCCTTCCTGGCGGCTGGCTCTAAGGCCACCCTCGAAGATGTCATTGATGTGATCGACTATCTGGTGGACTTGGTAGGCATCGATCACGTGGCCATCGGGACTGACTTCACGGAGGGGCAATCTCGAGAATGGTTTGACTGGTTATTGACGGGTAAGAGCAAGAGAGGACCAGGTATGGAGGTGGAGTATCCCATTGTCAACCCGGAGGGCATTCAGTCAGCTGCTGACTTCCCCAACATCACCCGGGTTTTGCTTGCCCGAGGCTATGCTGAATCTGATGTGAAGAAGATCATGGGAGAGAACTGGCTAAGATTGTTTGAGGAAGTTTGGATGTGAAAGAACGATACTCAATTTGGGAGGTATTGACAATGAACTTTGACCCAATCGGAAATGATCCTGTAACGGTGGATAAACAATATCCTGCTACTTTGGCGCCTGTCACTTTTGAGAGCAAAGGAGAACGGCTCCTTGGGAATATACTAATGGCTCAAGGGGCTGGTCCATATCCAATCATTATTCTATTGCACGGATTTCCAGGCTTTGAACGCAACTTTGATTTGGCTCAGATATTTCGTCGAGCGGGATGGAATGTTCTCGTTTTTCATTATAGAGGCGCTTGGGGTAGCCAAGGCTCCTTTTCATTCAAGCACGTTTTAGAGGATGTCAGCACTGCTCTGGATTTTTTGAGAGCAAAGAGTTCACAGGAACTCTACCGCGTTGACTCCGGCAAAATAGTCCTTATTGGGCACAGTATGGGCGGCTCTGCTGCACTGATGACAGCAGTGAATGATCCTCATATCAGCGCAGTTGCATCAATAGCTGGTGTTAACCCTGGAATCGTTGCTAGTGCTATTAGGGATGATCAAGCCCTCATTGAGTCGGTCACTCATGCACTTGAAGAAGATTTGTCGCCTTTGCAAGGGACAACTGCTGAGAGTTTAGTCGCTGAGCTCCTGGAGGCTGGTGAAAACTGGAACTTGGTAAAGCAAACTACGGCACTCTCCCAGCGTTCTGTGCTTTTAATTGGCGGTAGCCGCGATCAGGTTGCTCCTGTCAATATTCATTACACTCCACTAGTTCAGGCTCTGCAGAATTGCAATGCCAGGGATTTGACGCACCTGATTTTAGACGCTGATCATGCATTCTCGGACAAAAGGGTTGCTTTGGCGCGAACAATACTTTCGTGGCTTGAAAAGCAATTCAAGGATTGAGCGTCGCCTAACAGCGCGTTTCTGGTTAGATACTATACAATCTCACGGGAAGGAGCAAAGGAGAAAGATGGGCAAGGCAACTATCATTGGCAACTTGGGCAAGCGAATTCGGCTGAACCGCCTGCTCGACTCTAGGACGAACGCCTGTCTGATATGTGCCCTTGATCACGGCATGACGTCGCCGAGGTTCCTGGATGGGCTGTTCGACACGCGCGCTCGCGCTCGCGAAGCAATATCCGGGGGTGCGAACGTTCTGATGCTCAGCCGAGGGATAGCAAAGCAGGTGGTTGATGAGTTCAAGCCAGACACATCCCTCGCTCTGATGCTCTCTGCAAGCGCGGCAGGCCATCCTAAAGGCGCCATCGTCACGCCAATTGGTTCGGTCGAGGAAGCACTGAGGCTAGGGGCCGACGCGGTAGTGTGCTACGTCGCTCTTGCTGGGGACAATGAAGCCGGGATGATCTCTTACACTTCTTCAATCGGGGAGGCTTGCGAGAAGCTGGGTATGCCTTTTATTGCCGAAGCGGAGTTCCCAAACGCCTACCAGACGCTGCGTGAGCAAACCAGCGACTATGGTGTAGATTATCTGATGCGCAATGCGCGGCTCTGTGCCGAGCTTGGTGCCGACATCGTCAAGGTGAACTGGAGCGGAGATAGCCGGTCATTTGCTGATATCGTAAAGGCGGCGGGTGTTCCGGTGGTGGTCGCCGGTGGCGGCGTGATAGACGAAGGGGAATTTCTCGTCCGTATGGCAGAAGCCGTAGAGGCGGGAGCGATTGGTTGTTCCGTGGGCAGAAATGTATTCCAGCATCGCAACCCAGAGGCAATGATGCGCGCAATTTGCAGGGTCATGGTCGACGGCATATCGCCAGCTGAAGCCTTAGAGGAGCTCCGCGCCGCGCCCACAACACGAACCCTGTCGCATCTTGGCAGATGAGGAGATCCTGGGAGAATGAGCAAATTGATCGAAGTCCGCGTCCCAGCTTCTACCTCAAATCTGGGACCCGGCTTTGACACCGTCGGTCTGGCGGTACAGCTATACAATACCTTTATCTTCAAGCCTTCTGATGACTTGCTAATCACCATCGAGGGGCACGGTGCAGAAGAGATAGAGACTGGGCCCGACAATCGGACCTATCGTAGTTTCGCGGCAGTTTTCGACTCCTTTGGGGCGGACGTCTCGCCGGTGCACATCCACCACCACAATGACATTCCCCTGGCCCGTGGGCTGGGTGGCAGCGCAACGGCAGTTCTTGCGGGTGTTATGGCTGCCTACGCGTTCCTTGGGGAGAAACCCTCTATGGATGAAATACTCGCTCAATCGACAAAGATCGAGAACCATCCGGATAATCTGACCCCATCGCTGGTCGGTGGTTTGACAGTATCAATAATGAAGCCAGGCCGCATTGTGTATCTCAAAGTGCCTGTTTCCCCGCAACTTGTCTCTGTCGTCTACATTCCTGATGTGCCTATGCTCACTGGGCAGGCCCGCCAAGTGTTGCCAAAGCAGGTCCCCCTAAACGATGTGGTCTTCAACCTACAAGCCCTGGCGATGTTCGTCGCAGCTATGGCTACGGGTTCACTGGATAAATTGGCCATGGCAATGGAGGATCGCCTACACCAGCCTTACCGAGTTTCTCTGCTACCGGGGATGAAAAGCCTGTTTAAGGCAGCCCTCGATGCGGGTGCCTGTGGAGTAGCATTGAGCGGTGCTGGGTCTGGCATCTTCGCTCTTGTCGCTGGTAATGCAGACGAGGTGGCCCAAGCTATGACTGAGGTTGGAGGTGCGTACGGGCTAGGTGGATACTCACTTGTCTTACCGATCCAACGCGAGGGTGCCAAGATCGTGCGGGTTGAGAATCTGGATTGATATCTGGCGGGAAGCGGATGATGGTAATATGAGCACGGTGCCAAGGCGACTAGAGCAAACATTGCCGCACCCAGTGTTGGCCATAACTATGGGGGATGCATCAGGCATAGGCCCAGAGATCATAGTGCGAGCGCTAACAAGGCCACAGACTTATGGGATTTGTTGTCCAGTCGTGGTCGGCGACGCTGGTGTAATGCAAGCAACCGTCATCGGCATGGATGTTGAGGCAAGCATACACAGCATAGAAGGAGTAAGAGAGGCATACTTCAAACTTGGGACCATAGATGTTTTGGATTTGGCCAACATTCAACTCGATAGGCTGAAAAAGGGTCAGGTTGACCCGATGGCTGGCAAGGCTGCGGTAGAGAATGTGATCAAAGCGGTCGAACTCGCCCAATCTGGAGAGGTTGATGGCATTGTCACTGCGCCATTGCACAAGCAGGCCATGCACCGAGCCGGATTTGGCTATCCGGGTCATACTGAACTGCTGGCTGAGAAGACAGGTACAACGAACTACGCGATGATGTTTGTGGCTGACAATCTCAGGGTCATCCTGGTGACCATTCACTGTGCTCTCAGACGGGCACTGGACACCATATCTCGAGACATGGTGCTAGAGAAGATTCGACTGGCTCAACAAGCCATGCTGAGTTTGGGAACCGAATGTCCGAGGATCGCCATTGCGGGGATAAACCCACACGCTGGAGAGGGGGGAATGTTCGGCCGGGAGGAGGCCGAAATACTAGAACCGGCGATCAATGACGCACGAGCTGAAGGGATTAATGCCCTCGGGCCGTATCCAGCGGACACAGTCTTCGACCGTGCCCTTAAGGGCCAATTTGACATCGTGGTGGCAATGTACCACGATCAGGGGCTGATCCCGGTCAAACTTGTGGGCTTTGAGAAGGGAGTGAATATAACCCTTGGCTTACCTTTCGTTCGAACGTCAGTAGATCATGGCACAGCGTTTGGAAAGGCATGGGAGTGGCGAGCGGATCCAGGAAGCATGATAGCTGCTATCGAGCTGGCTGCTCGAATGGTAAGTAGCGCTAAGGATAACAACGTCGAGTAGTTGGAGACCTTCTTAAGAGTCATACCCCCGCGGGGAGCCAAGAACAATCCCCAATTTACAGCACCGCCGTCTGGTTCTACAAGGTCAATTTCCGAGAGGCAGCGTAAGGATTAATAGGGAGGAGTAGGCCATGCACAAAAAGATCGGCATTCTAGGTGGCTTGAGCCCCGAGTCGACCGTACACTACTATCAGTACATCACGCGCGCATATACCGAGCGCTTTGGCGACTACGGCTACCCGGAAATCATCATATACAGTGTCAGCTTTCAACCCTACGTGGATTGGCCCAAGGAGGATCGCTGGGATCTGATTGTGCAAGGGCTGAGCGAGGCAGCCCAAAGGCTGGAAGCGGCGGGTGCCGATTTCATCCTCATCGCCACCAATACTATGCACCTGGTCTTTGACCAGGTGCAAGCCAGCGTCCAAATTCCCATGCTCAGCCTGCTGGACGCCGTCGGTGAGGCCATCCTGGCGCGGGGGATGAGGACGGTGGGGCTGCTTGGCACCCGATTTACGATGGAGAAGACCTTTTACCAGGATGCCCTCGCCCAGAAGGGCCTCGCCGTACTGGTGCCAGATGCTGTAGACCGCAAGTACGTGAACAACGTCATTTACAAAGAACTGGTTGCGGGCCGGATCCGCGATGAAGCACGGGCCGGATTCGTCGCTATCATCAAGAAGCTGGCAGCACGCGGCGCGGAGGGAGTTATCCTGGGCTGCACCGAAATCCCCTTGTTGGTCAGTGAAGTGGATGCCGGAATGCCGCTGTTTGACACGACGACCATTCACGCTGAGGCGGCCCTAAATTACGCTCTGGCGTAAGGAGGCCATTGCTATACCCAGGGTTGGAGCCGGTGGCGCTCTTTCTGCCTGTGCCTACACTCAAACGAAGGACCCTCGACTGGCAGAATCCGTCAGAGCTGATTACGGCATTGATATCGGTTCCACCATGATCGGCATGCATCTAAAGCGAGTGGCTGTCCCAGTCAGGGTGGCGCAGAAAAAAGTAGGGGAAGCAGACATTTTGATAGCAAGAACTCGACTGCCGCCCATTGGTGGTAAACGGGCAGAGTATCCGGAAGATCCAGGTAAACGACACACACCTGCTGGAGATACGGAGCGCTGCTTGTTTGAGATAAATGCCCCTAAGGGACAGTTCATTTTCCGCCGGAGTCAGGCTGACACTTTCAAGCACCAATAGATCATGCCGTCGCCTCAGCAGTTGGTTCGGAGCGGAACAAGTCGCCCAGTACCTGTAGCCGAACTGGCTGCAGCGGGCAAGCCGGACCCCCGCTGAAACGAACGGCCCGCCTGCAACCGTAACGCTGCGCTCACCGCCCCGACAACTCCTTCACCGCCGCCGCAATCTTCGTCCGTCGTGGCAACCCAACCCACTTAAGCATCTCCTCGCCCACGCTGTTCAGCAGCACGAAAGTGGTGCTCGACTGGGCCGCTGGAGAAGACTCTGGTCGCCTAATCCCGGTCACCAACTTCCTCATTCTGCCTGCCCAGGCGGGGGTGATGATCTGCGGCG
>CAZZEX010000095.1:0-19478 GCA_964653285.1 uncultured Anaerolineales bacterium | reverse complement strand
CCACCAGACGCACCTGGCCGGGCCGCACCGCCGACGACGGCACGCCTCCAACCAACATCTCTTTCGCTGTGCTCAGCAATTCACGGGAAACGCGAGGGGAAAAGTTGAAATCTCGTCGTAATACGTGCAGAAAAGCGGCTTCTGGCGTCTTGACTGCCAGGCGATCTAACGCGGTTGCTTTTGACATCTGTCCGTCCTCCTTTGGGGTTGTCCCCTATTCTACTCTGGAGGGCATACCGGACAAGTGTCCTAATTTCCAGTGAATCAAAAGAAGGCTCAACCACGATCAGTACGCTGTCTATACTCGTCTCAACACCTCTGCCAAAATGCTCTACGCCTGCCTCTGTATCAATGACAGCCACCTCACTATCCTGCAAGTGGAATCTCTTTAAGAATTCGCGGCTTAGCACTCCCATGGGACAGGCGCTGGCACAAACGAAAATGGAGAAGGAAGAGATAGGAAAGATTACAGCCCCACCGCGAACGCAGGATGCCCCTGGCGGACGGTGATGCGGCCTGACCCAGGTGTGGTGAACGCGCCGATGTGTGCTGCCTCGACCACGCCACGCGCCGCCAGCACCGCCAGCAGTGCGTCCAGCCGCTCCTGCGGCACGGCGATGAGCAGCCCGCCGGAGGTCTGCGCGTCGGCCAGGACGGGTTCCACGTTTTCGGAGTCGGCGTCTTGAACCGCTGACGACGCTGAAGGCGCGCTGAAATCGCTGAGTTGTGGTTCAGTGGCCTCAGCGTCGCTCAGCGCGTTCAACGGTTCTGAGGACGCGGCGGCAGTGGAGAACAGCGGATGGGCAGGATTTAGCGGATCGTTGGGCTGGCCGTCGAGAGAATCCGCTTGAATCCCGCTGATCCGCGTTCTTGGCGCGGCAGTGGTGGGCCTGTCCTGAGCGTAGCCGATGGGTGCGCCGGGCACCAGGGTCAGCGCCAACAGTGCTGTCATCGTCAAACTGAATACCTTTGTACGTGTCACAGGGATTTCCCTGGAGCGGTAGCATCTGGCAAGTATTCCATGTGGACACCGGCTGCTTTGACGTCGTGAGAACTGCCATATCTGGCCGATTCCCGGTGAAATCTCGGCCAGGAGCCTATATCTGGGGGTTCTCTGCCGACGAGGTCACCAGGAATACTTGCCAATTTGGAGGCCCCGAAAGCCTCCCAGGGAAATCGGTGTGACAGGTGTCCTAAACGAAAATTGCTGGATCATCGGCACCGGAATGCCGAGAGCCAGCAGGTGACGTTCAGCGTGTTCAGCGGTTTTCAGCGCTGTCAGCGGTGCGGGGACGGTGCGGGGGGCGGTGGCGGGCGCAGGGATCGAACCGCTGAATCCGCTGCGGTGCGCTGAGAGCGCTGATGTGACATTCAACGTGTTCGGCGCGTTCAGCGGTTTTCAGCGCTGTCAGTGGTGCGAGGACGGCGCGGACGGGGTTGGATTCCGATTCCAGGCGCGGGCGACCGTTTCCAGACAGGCGATGATCTCATCCGGCTTAGTTGGATGCTGTCCTGTCCAGCCCCTCCAGAAACTCCTGCACCTCCGGGATGCCCAGCAGTTTGACTTTGAAGAACTCATTGACCAACTGCTCAGTCTTGGCCCGTGAATCCGCGATCAACGTATCCCAGTCCTCGCCCAGGTCCACCCGGCCGGTGATATCGTCCCGCAGGCGGATTAGAGCCATCACGATCTCCGTCTCCAGCGGGCCCTCGCAGACCTCGACCACGTTGCGGATCAGTTCGTCGGTCTGCTGCACCAACGTCTCGCGGTCAATCGTCGAACCGGGCCTGGCCGCGTCGTCCATCGTATCCAACAGCGACCAGACTTGATAGAGGAGAGCGGCGGGCTCGTCGAACAGTTCGCGGATCAGCGCGGCGGCCTGGTGACGGCCGGTCAGCCGGAAGATGTTGTACATCCGCTTGGCCGCCTTGCCGTAGTTGATGTGCTTGTGGGTGTACTTGTAGACCTCGCCGGTGATCTGTTGCACGTACTCGTCCAGTGCCTGGGGCGAGACGTGCTGAGCCAGTTTGGTGAACAGCGGCACCGACTCCGCCTCCAGGTAGACCTCCTGGAAGTAGGGGTCAATGAAGCCGTCCAGGGGTATGATTGAGCCGTCGGGCGCTTCCCAGGTCACGTCGAGCATGTTGCTGGCGTTGACGACGCGTCCCTTCTCCGGCTCGGCGATAACCCAGTCCATCTTGCACCAGCCGGGGTCCAGGCATCCGTACTCCCACTCCGCCTCCCACGGCTCGCCCGAGGCGCGGAAGACGCGCATCTGGCTCGCTTTCACCTCGTCGGGGCTCCAGGAGACAGGAGAGCCGGCCTTGATGCGCTCACCGTCTTTGACCACGTCGGTCTTCCAGGTACCGAACTTGACCTCGATCAGTTGATAGCCGGGGCCCTCAAACTTGTCCAGCGCCTTGTCGCGCATCAGGTCGGCCAGGACGTGGCAGGCCTCCTCCCGCGTCTCCGCCTTGATGTTGACGCGCTCGAAATAGTCGCAGTCGCCGGGGTAGAGTTGGATCATGCCCTGGGCTGCGCTCCCGGCCAGGCTGATGGCGGTCTCAACGTTGGGCAGGTCGGGCAGTTGGACGACATCGGCGATGCGGCGGTAACGGTCGAGAGTGGCCTTGTCGAAGTCGAGCAGCGTGATCTCGTGGCCGTAGATGCCAGCATCCGCATCCATTTCCCACTCCATCGTGCCAGACGCAGCCATCGCTGTCAACCAGTGGGCGACATCGGTCTCATCCACCTCGACTCCCAGCGACTTGGCTGTCTTGATGATTTGCTCTACTTCTTGTTGGGCATCTGCCGGGCTTTTTTCGTCTGTCATCTTCCACCTCCGTGTGTAGGGAATGTACCTGCTCACTGCCTTCATTTCGGTTGGACGTCCGGCTTCAGCCGGAGAGTCCCCGCTGAAGCGGGGCGTCCGTTCCTTATTGCTTCGCCGCCCTGCTGCCTATAAAGGGTCTCAAGGTGTTGCGTATAACCGCGCCACGATGGGCAGATAGATGGTGAACGGCTCTCTATCTTCGATCACCAGATCGTAATCAGTGTGGCAACCAGTCAGCCCGGCATGGTTGGTGGTGCGCACATAGTAGACGCCATTGGCTGGAGCCAGCCAGACGATGCGCGAGGAGTAGCCTGCCATTCCCTCATAGTCATCGTTAGCCGCCAGCAGGGTGTGACCGTTGGTGTCAAAGAGGGCCAGGAAGGTATTGGCCCGCTGCCCCCAAGAGTAGGTGGTGATGGTGTAGACAGTGTTGGCCCTGGCTGTGAATTTGACCCAGTCGGTGGCGTCATCACAGAATTGGTGCGCCTGGCTTGTGCCGACGATAAACGTTACGGCTTGAGCGGTGGTGTCATCCTCCTCGTAGATGTCGGCGTCACAGGTCCCTATGTCGCCAAAATCCACCTGGTAGCGGTCGCCTAAGGTCACGTCCACGTGCACCTCGTTGGATGTGGTGGAGGCGTAGCCGTCAGGATCGGTCTCGACGACGGTGTGGGGACCCGCCACCATGGTGGAGAGGGTATAACCGCCATAGGGGCCGGTAGTGACAGCAGCATCCTCATCCAGTGTGACAGTCGCGCCGGGGATACCCGTCTCGCTCCCGCCCTGCACCCCGTTGCCATCGGCGTCGTTGAACACAGTGCCGTAGATGGAGGCAAAGCCGGAATTGGTGGGCGTGTCGCCAAACTCCACCCGGTAGCCGTTGCCCAGAGTCACGTCCAGGTGCACCTCGTTAGGTGTGGTGGAGGAGTGGCCATTGGGGTCGGTCTCGAGGACGATGTGCGCGCCCGGCACCGTGGTGGAGAAGACGTAGTTGCCGTTGGGACCGGTGGTGCTTGTGATGGCCCCGTCCAGCGTGACGAGCACGCCAGGGATGCCTAACTCGCCCGCGTCCCGCACCCCGTCGCCGTCGGCGTCGTTGAACACGGTGCCATAGACGGAGGCAAAGCCGGAACTGGTGAGCATGTCGCCAAAATCCACCTGGTAGTTGTTGCCTGGGGTCACATCCACGTGCACCTCGTTGGGCGTGGTGGAGAAGTAGCTGGGTGGGTCGGCCGGGCTCCCGATGATGGGGTCAAAGTCGAATGTGTTGGGCATGTCGCCAGAGTCCCCGTATTTCCCGTTGGACATGATGGGGGGGTAGAAAGTAGGGTCGGTCTCGACGACGGTGTGCACGCCCGGCACCGGGGTGGAGAAGGTATAGTTGCCGTTGAGAGCAGTGGTGGTCGTGATGACCCCATCCAGCGTGATGAGCACGCCAGGGATGCCCAACTCGCCCGCGTCTCGCACCCCGTCACCGTTGGTGTCCTCAAACACCGTGCCGTAGATAGTAGCAAAGTTGGAGGCGGTTGTCGCCACCTCGACCTGGTTCGACGGAATCCACTCGCGGAAGTACGCTGCGCTCTCTGTACTGGTAATATGGGCTATGTTCTGGATGGTGGTGTTGGGCGGCAGAGTGGGATTCACCTGCACCGCAAAGCCGACTGTCACCAACGTGCTGGCGGGCACTTCAGCGTCGCGCCAGCGGATGTGGGTGACCGGTGTGATGGGCAGTGTGGTGATCCAGGTAGCGCCGTTGTCCCAGGAGTACTCGATTTGGTCGCCGCCATACGGTGTGCCAGAGATAAGGCTGGTGTGAGCCGGTATCGGCTCGCGCACGTAGACTTCTGTCTGGTTGGTCGTCTCCGAGGCGTTCTCGTAGGTCAGGGTGTACGAGATCACGCCGCCCGGCGTCACCAATGCCTGCTCCGCCGCCTTGCTGATCAGCAGATCGGAGATGCGGGTGACCGCCAGGTTGGACTCGCGGGGGATGTCCAGGTACTGGTCGAGCGTGGCTGAGTTCAGGATCAGCGAGCCAGACGGGAGGTCGCCATCGAGTCGTACGCTGTAGCGGATCCAGCCTTCCTCACCAGCGGCGATGGCGCCAGGGATAGTGCCGGGGGTGATAACCAGCGTGGGCGCGATGTAAGCGCCCTGATCGTCTCCAGCGGCATCGCTCAGCGTGACCCACTCGTCGCCCGTGTTGATAGCCAGGCTGCCGGTTACGTAGGTGCTGGAGACCGGGATAGTGTCCTGGATCGTGACTCCTGTGGCCTGCGCCCCACCGACGTTCTTGTAGGATAGGGTATAGGTGATCACCAGCCCTTGCACAGCGGCGGTGGGCCCCGACTTGGTGAACTCGACGTCGGGCGCCAGCACAGTGGTGCGCGCCACGTTGCTGCCCGCCTCTGCCGCCTGGTTGCCCTTGATATACCCCACGTTCTTGATGACGGTGCCGTCCTCCACAAAGTCATTCACCATCACGGTAAAGGTTGCAATGCCGCTGGTTCCTGGTGCAAGCGCACCCAGCGTCCAGCTGATGGTGCCGCTGGCTCCGTCGTAGATGCCCCCATCAGATGCGAACTGGAAGGTGGTGTACCGGATAGGCACTACGTCACGCAACACTACGTTGGTGATGGTGGTAGAATCGCTGACATTGGCGTAGGAGAGGGTATAGACCAACGTATCGCCGATCTCGGTCTCTGTGCTGCTGACCGACTTGACCAGGTTGAGAGGGCTGATGTAGACAGTGGCCTCGTCACTGGGGTTAAAGAGCGTATCAGAGTACTCGTGCTCGCCGACCGCCTCGCCCCGGTTGACGCTGGCGGTCACGCCGTCAGGGTTGGTGATCTGGGCCTGGAAGGTGAGGGTCAGGCTCTGGCTGGCGTCCAGGCTGGTTGAGAGGTCCCAATAGAGAATCCGATCATTGATCGTGGGTTCCGGGTTTACCGTGTTGCCGTTGGGATAGATGACGTGGGTACTGTTCGGCACGTAAGTCCAACCAATCGGCAGGGTGTCGGTGATGTCCACGTTGACCAGGGGTGCGTTGTAGGCCTGAGTCAGCAGTGTGAAGGTCACGGCTCCGCCGGCGGCCGGCAGGGTGGTCGGGCTGGCTGTCTTGTCCAACGTCAGCACCGGGTCCAGCCAGCGCTGGAGCAGGGGCATTGTGGTGAGGCCCAGGTCCAGGTAGGGGGGATGGGGAGTAGCCGTGCGCGGGTCCTCCCCCCAGGCGATGGCGAACTCGCCCGTAGCCCAGATGTGCATGCCGGTGTTGTCGTTGTCGGCGTCAAAGATGCGCTGCTGCTCCAATACGTCGAGGGTAAAGGTCTTATCCACGACGCCGTCCAGCCCGCCAGGGCCCTTGTTAAAGTCCACGTAAAGAGTGGTGCCGTCGGCCAGCGGTGTGATCCATACCGGTGATCCGTTGTTTTGGGGAGGAGTGTTGTAGTCCCCGGGTGCCCAGGAGATGTAGTAGTCCCGGGTGAGGTATTTGGCGGGGATGCCAAAAAAGCCCCAGTCGTAGGTGATGTCCGAGGTGTCGGCGCAGACGACGACGCCAAAGGCTCCATCGGAGGAGGTAAAGCGCGCCGCCGAGTCCGCGGGCACGTATGAGCCTCCCCTCTTCTGGGAGTAGGGCACCGTCGCGCTGATGTAGGTCGTGGGGCTGATGACGAAACTGGTTTGTGTCTCAATGTCATAGGCGTTGACTGTGATTGGGAAGTCGTTGGGGTTGGAGAGATAGATTTCGGTCTCGTCGCCAGTGTCCCCGCTGGGCACGGGCACGACATAGTCCGTCCCCCACAACCGGTCGGGCAGAACGATCAGGAAGCGGCCCTGAAGCCCTGTGTTGGGGCCCGAGCCGGGACTATCTGCACCGGCCACCAGCCCCACCTGGACTGGCTTGTTGGAGCGGATGGCGGTGCCAGCGTTGATGGTGATGGGGGGAACCGAGGTGGAGTTGATGTAACCCATGCTGAAATAGGTCTGTCCCCGGTCGAGGGTCAGGTTGACCACATTCCCTGCGCCGTTGTCAATCAAGACGGTGGTGTTGTCATCAAAGGCTCCCAATTGGAGGTAGACGTTACGAAAGTCACCATAGGTACCAGTATCACCGCCGCCAAAATCATACAGGTCCTCGCCGATGGGCAGGCGGTAGGAGTAGGAGTCGGCGTAGGCTTGCCGGGAGTAGACCTCCCACGCGCCGCCGGCCCAGGATGTGTTATACGGCCACATGGCGTGGGTCAGGGCCACCGGGCCGCCGCTAGAGACGATGCGGTCGCCGCCGTCGTAGCGGATGTAAGCCCGGTCGCGGGTGGGGGAGACGGGCACGGAAGCGGTAATGACCGTGGGTCCGCCAATGCCCTGGGTACTGGTCAGGTTGATGTCATCGCCAGCGAGCAGGATATCGCTCCCTGTTCCTCCGTCGCTCGTGTCGCCGTCGCCATAGACCTCGGTGGTGGGCTGAACGGGGTTGAGCAGGTCGGCCTCGTAGCCGTCCTCCCAGTGGTCGTAGTAAACTACCTGGTAGTCGGCGGTAGCCACCAGGCTGACGGTTGAACAGATCTGGCCGGGTATGTTGCTATCGTCACCATCGTAGATGGCACGAAATGCCCGCCAGATGTGCTCCTCGTAGCCCAGGACGTAGTACTCCTGGTAGCCAGTAGGCTGGGCGGCGGCTGGCGTGGGGATAAAGAACGAGAACAGTACCGCTACATATACAAATAGGAAGGCGGGTCGTCTTTCCTGCCCGACGAGATGTGCGTGTTGCTTGTGCCTGAACATCACCCTCCCCATATCTCCCCCTTACTCATCTTTTGGAATTGGGAAGGTGTTCCAAACCCGATTCTGACACTTATCCTTCATTGTAGCACTAGTCGCAAGAAAGGCAACTGTATTCTCCTACCTTATTCTCCTACCTCAAGAAGCAACACTTTAGTTTGGCGAGCAGATGTCTGCGAGGGCGGCACAAGTGGACAGCCACATAATGCTATTATACCCCATTTCTGTCGGGCCAAGGTAAGAGAGTCCATAAAATCGCGTTAAAAAAAGCATATAAACACCTGATTTCCCAGAAGCCGCCCTCGCGCCGTCAGCCGCGCCGCGTGCCCGTCCCACTCCAGTAGTCCCACGTCCTGCAACTGGGCCAGTTCTTCCCCGAAGGCTACCTCCAGCCCTGCGCCGAAGCGGGCGCGAAAACGGGCGTCGTTCACTCCCTCCGCCAGCCGCAGCCCCAGCATCATCGTCTCCCCCATCTCCAGCCGCCGGTCAATCGTTTCCATCTCGGCCACTGGTGTGCCGCCCTGCTCCAGCGCCGCGATGTACTCCCGTGGATGACGCACGTTGGCCCAGCGGTGCCTATCCAGCCAGGAATGTGCCCCCGCCCCCACTCCCAACCACGGCTCGTTGCGCCAGTAGGTCAGATTGTGCCGGCACACAGACGGACAGATGTCCCCACTGCGTGCTTTTGGTTTCAGATTCCACAGCTCGGGTTCGGGCCACCACTTTTGAGATCTTGGATTTTGGATTTGGGATTTGCGGTTCGCTCTCGCCCAATTCGAGATCTCGTAGTGAAAGAACCCTTCCGCCGCCAGCACCTCCTCCGCCAGTTCGTACATCTCCGCCGCCAGGTCTTCATCGGGCGCTTGCAACTCGCCCCTCGCAATTCGTCTCTCCAACGGTGTTCCTTCCTCCACCGAGAGCGCGTAGAGAGAGAGGTGCTCGGGTTCCAGGCCAGGTTCCAGGGCCGCCTCCAGCGTCTCCTGCCAGCGGGCCAGCGTCTGCCCCGGCAGGCTGAAGATGAAGTCCAGGTTCAGGTTGTCGAAGCCCGCGGCTCGCGCGGCCTCCACTGTCTCCACCGCCTGCGCCCAGGTGTGGGTGCGGCCCAGGAGGCGGAGTTCGTCGTCGTGGGCTGACTGGACCCCCAGGCTGAGCCGGTTGACGCCCAGTTCCTGCAGGCCGCGCAGTTCCTCGGGGTTCACTGTGCCTGGGTTGGCCTCCAGCGTGACTTCGGCATCCCGTGGAACGTGAAATGTGAAACGTAAGGCGTGAAAGAGTTCCGACAGGAGATCGGGGGGCAGGAAGGAAGGCGTTCCGCCGCCGAAGTAGATCGTCGGTACGATTGGATGTCCCAATTGCTCGCCAGCGGCCTCGATCTCCCGGCACACCGCCGCCACGTAGGCCGGGATCAGTGTCTCCAGCCCGGCGTAGGTGTTGAAGTCGCAGTAGGCGCACCGCGCCCGGCAGAATGGGATATGGACGTACAGTGCCACGTGTAAGGAAGTTTCGGGTTTCATGTTTCTGGTTTAATGTATCACACTTCGACCAGTCCGTCAACCCCGGCCTGTGGGAGCCTATCCTCAGGCGTCCAGCACCGGGTCGTCGGCGCTGGACAAACTGGCTTCTTGGTGGCATAATCAGCTCCGCTGTAGCCAAGACTTTTATGCACCGGGACGTGACAATGTCTGAACAGAAATACGACGTGATCATTGTGGGAGCGGGACCGGCTGGTATCTTCGCTGCGCTCGAACTGAGCCGCAGGTCTGACCTGCGCGTGGCGATTTTCGACAAAGGTCCCCCCATTGAGGAGCGGCATTGCCCTGCGCGCGAGGGCAAGGACTGCGCGCATTGCCAGCCCTGTGCGATCATGACTGGCTGGGGTGGGGCAGGGGCTTTCAGCGATGGCAAATTGACACTCTCGCCGGCCTCCGGCGGGCACCTGGGTGAGTTACTGGGCGAGCAACAAGCGCAAGCGTTGATTGACGAAGTGGACAGCGTATACGTAGAATACGGGGCCAGTAAGAACGTCTACGGCGGGCATACCAACGGATACAAGTCGTTGGAGAGAATGTTGGCTGGACTGCGTCTCGTCTCGGTTCCTATCCGTCACATGGGCACGGAGCACAGTGCCGAGATCCTGGGACGTATGTACGAAGACCTGGTGGAGCGGGGGGTTCACGTCAGGATGCGCACGCCGGTGGCAAGGGTGCTGGCCGACGATGGGGCCGCCGTCGGCATCGAGACGGAGCGCGGAGAGGTGATCGAAGCGCCGCGAGTGGTCATAGCGCCGGGACGGGAGGGGGCCGAATGGCTCAAACGCATCGCTGGTGAGTTGGGGCTTGCGTTGACCTGTAACCCCGTGGATCTGGGTGTGCGAGTCGAACTGCCGGCAAAGGTAGTGGAGCCCCTCACCCACCTGCTCTACGAGTTCAAGTTCCTGTACTACTCACGTGCCTTCGATGACCTGGTGCGCACCTTCTGCGTTTGCCCCTACGGTGAGGTCACGCTGGAGCACGCGGGCAACGTGGTCACGGTCAACGGCCACTCCTACGCCGACCGCAAGACAGCCAACACCAACTTTGCCCTGCTGGTGAGCAAAAACTTCACCGAGCCGTTCGACGACCCGGTGGCCTACGGCCAATCCATCGCCCGGCTGGCGAATCTCTTGAGCGGCGGCGTGCTGGTGCAACGGCTGGGCGACCTGGAGGCTGGCCGCCGCACCAACGAACAGCGGCTGAGCCGTTCGCTCGTCAACCCCACGCTCAAGAGCGCCACACCGGGAGACCTGGGATTGGTACTGCCCTATCGCCACGTCGTCAACATCCTGGAGATGCTGCACGCGCTGGATCAGGTGACACCGGGCGTGTGCTCGCGTCACACGCTGCTCTACGGGGTCGAGGTCAAGTTCTACTCCAACCGCCTCAGACTGACGCTGGAGTTGGAGACGGAGGTAGACGGGCTGTACGCTTGCGGCGATGGAGCGGGCATCACGCGTGGGCTGGTGCAGGCTTCGGCCTCGGGCTTAATGGCGGCGCGGGCGATACTAAGAAACTGACTCCTCACTCACTTGGGACTTATCATTCCCCGGTCGCTTACAAACCAGGTCAGACCAGCCAGCGCTGCCCAACAGACGAGGCGCACCGCGCCCATCGCGATGTAGAAAGGCAACTTGCGCGGGCGGCTCTGAAGGTAGCCGGAGATGAACATCTGGGGCAGGCACCAGCCCGCGTTGGCCAAAGGCACAACCAGCCCGATCAGAAAACTCGACCGGGTGAGTTCGCTGACGAACCAGGTCAGCATCAGCGCCGGGTCAATCAGAGCCTGGCTGAACCCCAAGAGCGCGCCGCTCAGCACACCCAGGACGAAACTGCGGCGCACCCTGCTTCCCTGCCCCCCCGCTCCTCTGCCCATCCGCTCTCCTGCCCCCCATTGTACCCCACCAACCCGCAACCCGCGATTGACAGAAATCCACGCTTAACGTATAGTATTACCCGGCAACATTTGCGTTGTCCGCGAGAATCATGATCTGCTACTTGCAAACTTGCGGCTTGGCCGCGCTATGATACTGCTGTTTGTTGCACTATGGAGATTTGCCTATGGAGATTGGAACCGTCCGTCAAGTAGATATTGACAACGAGATGCAGGTGGCGTACCTGGACTACGCGATGAGCGTCATCGTCGCGCGCGCCCTGCCCGACGCTCGCGACGGCCTCAAGCCGGTTCAGCGCCGCATCCTCTACGCGATGCACGGCCTGGGACTGCGGCCCGATACCCCGTACAAGAAATCGGCTCGCATCGTCGGCGAGGTACTGGGCAAGTATCACCCTCATGGCGATGTAGCGGTGTACGAGGCGATGGCGCGAATGGCCCAGGATTTCAGCCTGCGCTGTCCGCTCGTGGATGGGCAGGGGAACTTCGGCTCGGTGGACGGCGACAGCCCCGCTGCGATGCGTTACACCGAGGCTCGCCTGGCCTCCATCGCTACCGAATTCCTGACCGACCTGGACAAGGACACGGTGGACTTCGCTCCCAACTTCGACGGCACCCTTCAAGAACCCACCGTATTGCCCGCTGCCATCCCCAACCTGCTGGTCAACGGCGCTTCCGGCATCGCCGTGGGGATGTCCACCTCCATCCCACCTCACAACCTGGGCGAGGTGTGCGACGCGCTGATCTACATGCTCGACCATTGGCGCAGACTGGATGATGTCACCGTCGAGGATCTGATGCGCTTCATCCAGGGACCGGATTTCCCCACCGGCGGCGTGATCTATCGGCGGATGGAGGAAGGCGGCGATGACGTCATCGCCCACGCCTACGGACAGGGGCGGGGCAAGATCACGGTGCGTGCCCGCGCCCACGTCGAGGAGATGAGCCGCTCCCGCCACCGCATTGTCGTCACCGAACTTCCCTACCAGGTCAACAAGAGCGGCCTCATTGAGCGCATCGCCCACTTGGTGCGCGACGGTCGCATCGAGGGTATCACCGACCTGCGCGACGAATCGGATCGGCGGGGCATGCGGCTGGTGATCGAACTCACCCGCACCGTCGAGCCGCAGAAGGTGATCGCGGATCTCTTCCGGCGTACTCCGATGGAGAGCACCTTCAGCCTGATCATGCTGGCGCTGGTGGGTGGCGAGCCGCGCCTGCTGACGCTCAAGAAGGCGCTGCTTACCTACCTGGAGCACCGGCAGGTGGTCGTCACCCGCCGCAGCCAGTGCGAACTGGCCCGTGCCAGGGAGCGCGCTCACATCTTGGAGGGTTTACTCACCGCGCTCGACAATCTGGACGAGGTGATCGCCACCATCCGTCGTTCCCGCACCACCGACACCGCGCATAAGAACCTGCGCCGCAAGTTCAAACTCAGCCAGGCCCAGGCCCAGGCGATCCTTGACATGCCGCTCAAGCGGTTGGCCGCCCTGGAGCGACGCAAGATCCAGGACGAGTACGAGGAAAAGAAACGGTTGATCAAGTACTTTGAAGGATTGTTGCGCAGTCCGAAAAAAATCCGCACCGTTGTGCGCGACGAACTTTTGACCATCAAGAAGCGCTACGCCAGTGCCCGCCGCACACAGGTGCTGGACACGGGCAAGGTGCAGCTGACCGCCGCGGACCTGATCCCCGACCAGCCGGTGTGGGTAGCCGTGACCCGGGGCGGGCTGGTGGCTCGCATGCCGGGCGAAGGCACATCTCCACGGGTACCATCCCGTCCTCAGGACGCGCCAGTCGCTGTGTTGACTGCCTCCACCCGGGATACGCTCTATCTTTTCACCGCTGGCGGCGAAGCCGTCGCCGTCCCTGTCCACCAATTGCCGGAGGGGGTAGCCTGGGAGGGCGCGGGCACGCACTACGCCGACCTGACGCCGCTGACGCGCCGCGATACCGTCGTGGCCGCGCTGGCGCTTCCCCCATCACTATCGGAGGGCTATCTGTTCCTCGCCACGCGGCGCGGGGTTGTCAAACGGGTGGCGTTGGCCGATTTGCCCGGGGTGAGCAGCGAATCGTTCGTCGTCATCGGGGTGGAGCCAGCAGACGCGCTTGGTCGGGCAGCGCTCACGACGGGAGGGGACCAGGTGCTCCTGGTCGCCGCCGCTGGTCGGGCCATCCGTTTCAAGGAAGAGGAAGTGCGGCCGATGGGACTATCTGCTGGGGGCGTAAAGGGCATCAAGTTGAGCGGCGCGGAGGACCGGGTGGTGGCGTTGGCTGTCGCGCGGGCGCGTTCCGACCTTTTCATCGTCGCCAGCGACGGCAAGGCAAAGCGCACGCCCCTGTCCGAATACCCCACCCAGGGCCGCTACGGACAAGGGGTGCTCACTGCGCGTCTCACCGCGACCAGTGCGGGTCTGGCAGGGGGTTGTGTGCTGCAAGCCCGCGATCCGGTGGTGTTGATCACTAAGAAGGGGGCGGTGAGAACTATCCTTGCCAAGAACGCGCCCCGCAAAGGCCGAGCCACGTTGGGCCAGAAAATCATCGCATTGCGGAAACAGGACGTCGTGGTAGACGCCTTTGTGTTACTTCTCCTGACGAATACCGAATAGCGAATGAGGAGGATTCAGGATGGTTTATCAAGACATCTGGGCGATCTGCACAAAGTGTGGCAAGCAATTTGTCTTCAGGATTGAGGACCAGCGCCGGCAGGCAAAGCGGGGCGAGGAGATCACACCGCCGGAGTTATGCCCCTCATGCCGGGCTCCAGCCCGTGCAGAACAGAGCCCGAGGCCACGGAGTGAGTCCTGGTCGAGACCGGCGGCGGAGCAGAGGCCGGGGTCAGCGGTGGTACTCGGACCCGGCCCCCACGAGGGCAGCGTTAAGTGGTACAATCAGGAGAAAGGCTATGGCTTCATCGTCCACCCCAGTGGTGAGGAGCTTTTCTTTCACTGCACCGGCATCGCGCCGGGGGAGAGACCATACTTTCCCGACGGCACGCGGGTGACCTACCTTGTCGAGCAAACTGCGAAGGGGCCCCAGGCGGTGGATGTGGAACGGATGGACGTGGAGAAGAACGCGTTAGACTCTTGATCGCAGGTGCGGGGCCGGGTGCGAGATGTTGACGGTCACGCCGTTATGCCGCGCCTGATCCTGTGCCAGTAGCAATGCCTGTGCCCTGGCTGCCTTACCGACGTTGTAGGAGTAAGCCGGCGGCAGTTTCGTCGGATGCAGAATAATACCAACGACTGCCCCGGTATCTGCGAAATGCGAAGTTCGCGCCAGCGAATTTAGGCTGAGGGTCGGCTTGGCTTCATTCGACTAGACGCTGTTGCCACCGTGTTGTCCGTATTGCAGTCACGACGGCCATGATCAGGTAGTAACCCATGGTGACCAGCAACAGGACTATATAAATGATACCAGACATATTGGCTGGTTCAATGGAACTCAGCATCCAGAAGAAGCCGCCCAGCAGGAGGGTCAATATGCCAGTGGAGAGTACGTCGAACACCGATTCGAACGCGTCTCCATAAAACAGTAGGGCCGCAACGTAGTCGCTGATCGCGGAGCCCTGTAGTAGACTATATGCGGCTAAGATAGCCGTCACAATGCTTATGCTGATTGCAAGAGAAAGCTTACAGCACCTGATTTGTGCTATGGCCCACTCGATGAGTTGAAAGAGGAATAGTCCACCAATGAAGGTCATCATAATGAAAGGTGCCCAGCTAAGAATGACCACAAAGATTGGTACTTCTCCGCTCATCAGTGGCGAGAAGATAGCCGTGATCACGTAGTCCAGGACACCGATAAACATCCCAATTCCAACGGCAACGAGCAGTACATCAGCTAAGGTTGATACTGTGCGCCAGCGCCCGGCCTGATAAACAGGCAGGCCGAAGTTCCTGCGGATTTCGTGTAAGCGCTCCCGAACTGCATTGTCATCGCGGGCTTGCAGGCTGGCCTCGAGACAACGTACAGCAGCCTGTGCATCTCCTCGTTGTAACTTGTGCTCAGCAAGCGAGCTGAGCATATTTGCGTTCGGCTCAGCGGGCTGTCTGCCGCCCTGCACGAGGTCGAGCAGTGCTACTGGCGTCCATATTAGCCCGTAGGGGATACCTATCCATCCCAAAGTTGCTGTGATGAAACTAGCGAGGGCTAGCCGCAGGTTACGGTGTTTCCTGCACCACAGACCAGCAAACGAGCGTCGGAAGCTCACAACGATAAGGCTGAAGACGTAAGGGTAGACAACGACGCGCAACGTCTCGTCTTGCCGACCACAGATGCTGCAAGCAGGCACCTCTTTAATGCGGGGCCTGGACGCCGAGGGGACGGAGGGTGTCGAGATGATTTCCCGAGTGCCGGGCTCTGATGGAGTGCTTCGTCTAGACGTTGCAGGTTTGTCTTCGAGCGATTTGGCATCTGGCGTGGAATCCAAGCCTGGTGCACTTCGTTTCCTTAGAATCTCAATTCCCCGTTGCGCACTCTCATTGTTTGGGTTGATGGTCAGCATGTTTTCCATACAGATGAGGCGGTCCTCATCCGTATCTACTGCGCCGCTTAGCCACAGCCAGGCCATCTCATTGCGCTCGTCCTGCCCTACAACTTGCATCAGCAGGTTACGTGCTTCTGCCTTGCGCCCCGCCTTGAGGGCGGCGATGCCTCGTTTCAGCAGGTCATCAGTTATCATTGGGTGCCTCCTGAGAACTCTCAACTCATTTTATCATGTTTCTATGCTGACTGTCAATATTTTTCAAGAATCCGTAGTGTTTTGGGGCACGTTTGTAGTTGAAGGGCTTGAATTGCGATGCTTCCCCAAGTTCTGTGTGTGCTTCAGGCCGTTCGTTTCTTTCTCTGCCTGTCGTTGTCTTGCCTGGAACCTTCTCTCCCACTCGAACGTCTTGAACAGTAGACCGCTTACGGTCTCGCTACCGCGACAGCGAGTTCTGTGATATACTGACGTGAGACGTGAAACGTAAGAGGGAGGACAAACCAATGAAAAACTCATACGTCTACAGAGCCGTGACCCTTGCCGCGCTCCTCAGCCTGCTGCTGGGGGCCTGCGGGCCCAAACCCACCTCCACCCCACCTCCCTACACCCCACCCCCGCCCGGTGCCGTCCCCGCCGTCGTCGTCCAGCGCACACCAGAGCGGGGCGAGGAACTGCCGCCGGATGGCACCATTGAACTGGTCTTCGACCGGGCGATGGACCACGCCTCTGTCGAGGCCGCTTTCCGCCTCAGCCCGGAGGTGCGCGGTGGCTTCGAGTGGGCCGACGAGCGCACCGTGTGCTTCAAGCCCGCCCGCGACCTCAAGCGGGACGCCGAGTACCAGGTCGCGCTTGGCCCCGAGGCCAAAACGACCGATGGCAACTCCCTCGACGGAGCCTACCGCTTCCGCTTCCGCACCGTCGGCTACCTGGAGGTGGCCCAGGTCGTCCCCGCCCCCGACACGGAGGACGTGGAGGCCGCCAGCATCATCACTGTTATCTTCAACCGGCCCGTCGTCCCGTTGACGGCGGTCAGCGACCCGGCCTACGCTGAACTTCCCCAGCCGCTCACCCTCAACCCAGCCATTGAGGGCAGCGGCGAGTGGCTCAGCACCTCCATCTATGTCTTCACCCCCGCTGAACCCCTGGCCGGCGGCACTACCTACACCGGACACATCGCGGCCGGCCTCAGCGACACTACCGGCGGCGTCCTGGCCGAGGACTACGAATGGTCGTTCTCCACCCAGCGGCCCCAGGTCGTGTGGGTCTCGCCACACGAGGAGGCTGAATTGGCAGACGTGGACACTGCTGTCCAGGTCACCTTCAATATGCCGGTGGACTGCGCTTCAGCAACCAAAGCGTTCAGCCTGCACACCGGCCTGCGCTCCGTCCCTGGCACTTTCACCTGCGAGGGAGAGATCTTGACCTTCACCCCCGACGAGCGGCTGGACTTCGACACAACCTACACGGCACGGGTGGGCGCAGGCGTGCAGAGCCCCTCTCCCCCTGGAGGGGGGGCTGGGGAGGGTATGCGAGACGCTTACGAATGGCGCTTCACCACCGTCCCCCTTCCGCGCATCGTCGGCACCCGCCCCTACGACGACCAGCAGGACGCCCGGCCCTGGACCACTTTCGAGATCATCTTCAACACGCCGATTGACCCCGACACGGTGATGCCCAACCTGGAGATGACCCCGCCCCTCTCCCCGACCCAGGTCTACACCTACTTCAACACCTGGGACAACACTTTCGTGCTCGACTTCGGCGTGCAACCCTCTACCGCCTACGAAGTGCGCATCGGCCCTGGCATCGCTGACCCCTACGGCAACACGACCGGGCAGGAGATGACGGTGCGCTTTCGCACCGCGCCGCTGGATCCGGCGGCCTGGCTGCTGGTCCCCGACCAGGTCGGCGCTTACGACGCCCACCAGCCGGCCCGCCTCGGTGTCGGCTACCTCAACGCCGCCCGGCTTGACCTGAGCCTCTACCGGCTCAATCTGGAGGAATTCCTCCGCGCCCAGCAGGACTGGTGGGAGTACCGGCCCCCTGGCAACCCCATCCGTAAGTGGTCCGTACCCGTCGAAGCCCCGCTCAACGAGACACAGTACGCGCTGATTGACCTGGCGGAAGGCGGCGGGCAACTTGCGCCGGGCATCTACCTGGTGGAACTGCATGCCCCCGGTGTGGAGTATGCCCGCTGGAGTCACCGCCGCCTCTTGGTCGTCTCCGAGTACAACCTGACACTCAAGACGTCGCAGGACGAGGTCTGGGTCTGGGCGACCGACCTGGCGACCGGGCGACCCGTCAGCGGGCTCACACTGATGGCACGGGACGATGACGGGGACACCTTCGGCATGGCGACCACCGACGGAGATGGCCTGGCCCACTTCGAGGCTGGCAATCGTCGCGGCACGCTCTACGTTGTGGCGCAGGAGCCCCTGGCGCTGACCAGCGAATGGTGGAACAACGGCATCGGCCCCTGGGACTTCGGGCTGGAGCCCGGCTATCCCCAGGACTTCCGCGTCCACGTCTACACCGACCGGCCCATCTACCGCGCTGGACAGACGGTCTACTTCCGGGGCATCGCCCGTGCCGAGAGGGACGTGCACTACAGCCTGCCCAGGCGCGACGAGGTGCAGGTGCGCATCTACGACGCCGCCGGAGAGGAAATATACGACGAGCGACTGCCGCTGGACGAGTTCGGCGCCTTCCACGGCGAACTACTGCTCGACGAGGGAGCCAGTCTGGGCCAGTATTCCATCGAGGTTGAGATCGGTGACGAATACTTCAGGGCCGATTTCCTGGTCGCTGCCTACCGCCCGCCGGAGTTCGAGGTCATCGTCACGCCGGAACAGGCGGAACTGGCTGCCCCTTTCCCTCTCGTAGGGGGGACCGGGGGGGGGGCGCAGGCCTCCGTCGAGGTGCGCTACTTCTTCGGCGGCCCTGTTACCGATGCGGACGTCGAGTGGCGTGTCTTCTCCGCTCCCTATCGCTTCGAGCCGGCCCAATTCGGGAGATACGACTTCAGCGACGAGGACGACCCGTGGGCCTGCCGCTGGTGCTGGTGGTGGGAGCCTCCTGCGCCCGACGTTGCCCTCAGCGGCGCAGGCCATACCGGCGCCGACGGCCACCTGACCATCGCGCTGCCGACCGATGTGATGACTGGCGGGCAACGGCTCACTGTCGAGGCGACCGTCTATGGTAGAGATGGGCAGGCCATCTCCGGCCGCAGCGACGTCGTCGTCCACCGTGGTGAGTTCTACGTGGGCCTGGCTCCGCAGCAGTACGTCGGCGAGGCTGGGGAGGAACTGGCGGTGGACGTGGTGACAGTGGACTGGGCCGGGGGGCGACTGCCGGGCCAAAGTCTCGGCGCCGAGGTCTACCGTCGCGAGTGGGTCAACACTTTCGTCGAGGACGAGTTCGGCGGCGGCACCTGGGAATGGGAGACGATAGACCGGCTGGTCTACACCGGTACGCTGACTACCGACGGTAACGCCGAGGGCGTAGTGACCTTCACGCCGGAGGAGGGCGGCTCCTACCGCGTCGTCGTCAGCGGGCGCACCCCCCCCCTTCCCCCCCCTGATAGGGGGGGGCTAGGGGGGGGTGTGCGCAGTTCGACCTGGGTCTGGGTCAGCGGGGCCGAATACGTCTCCTGGCGGCGCGAGAACAACGACCGCATCACGCTCGTCAGCGACAAGTCCACCTACGTCCCCGGCGAGACGGCTGAGATCCTCATCCCCAGCCCCTTCGCGGGGGAGCAGTGGGCCTGGGTCACGGTCGAGCGGGGTGGGGTGCTCCACCAGGAGGTATTGCGGCTGGAGAGCAACTCCACCGTCTACCGGCTGCCCATCACCTCCGACCACGCGCCCAACGTTTACATCTCCGCCGTCATAGTCAAAGTACCCGACGCGCCCCCACCCCCGGCCCCAACCCCCAAAAACCGGTGTCGGTCTACATAC
>CAZZEX010000094.1:705-19524 GCA_964653285.1 uncultured Anaerolineales bacterium | reverse complement strand
TGAATGGCTGTAACCCTGGCCAACTTCGACCCCCAGGTGGTGGCCGACTACGACTTTGCGGCGGACGACCTGCTCCGAGGGAGTAGAGAAGCGGAGGGCAGAGCATCGGGCAGAATACGCTGTGCCCAAGTCGGCCTACGCGGCGCTGCGTGAAGGATCAGCAAAGGAAGACTGAGACCAGTATGCAAGCCTATTGTATGAAGTGCAAAACCAAACGCGAGATAAAGGATCCGCAGCCAGTGTTCACCAACACCGGGACGCCGGCCACGCGGGGGACGTGCCCGGTGTGTGGAACGAAAATGTTCAAGATGGGCCGCACCCCGGCCCACGAGGGGATGGATCCCCCACCCTCGCCCAAGCGGGATGGCCGGCTGGTGATCGTCGAGTCACCGGCTAAGGCGCGCACAGTGGGCCGTTTCCTGGGAAAGAGGTACACGGTACGGGCTTCGGTGGGGCACGTGCGCGACCTGCTCCGCTCCTCCATGTCGGTGGACGTGGAGAACGACTTCGCACCTCGCTACCGGGTGCCCAACGAGAAAAGACAGGTGGTGAAGGAATTACAGAAAGAGGTCAAGAAGGCCGTCGAGGTCTACCTGGCTACCGACCCCGACCGGGAAGGAGAAGCCATTGCCTGGCACCTGATGGAAGCGGCGAAGATCACACTTTCCCAGGCCAGGCGAGTGGTCTTCCATGAGATCACCCGGGAGGCTATCGAGAAGGCCTTCGCTCACTCCAGCAAGATCAACATGAATCTGGTGAATGCCCAACAGGCCCGGCGTATCCTGGACCGGCTGGTGGGCTACAGCCTTAGCCCTCTCCTGTGGCGCAAAGTACGGGGGCGGCTCAGCGCCGGTCGGGTGCAGTCGGTGGCGGTCCGCTTGGTGGTGGAACGGGAACGGGAGATCGAGGACTTCATCCCTCAGGAGTACTGGTCCATCGAAGCAGAACTGGCAAAGCGGGAGGATCGTCGCCCGCCGCGTAGTTTCGTCGCCAAACTCCATCGCATCCGCGGAGAGAAAGTAGACCTTAAGGACGAGGCCGTTACGCAGACAGTGGTGGACAAATTAGAACAGTCCACCTATGTGGTCACCTCGGTCAAGAGAGGGCAGCGGAGACGGCGCCCTTCCCCGCCTTTCACCACCAGCACGATGCAGCAGGAGACCTCCCGTCGCCTGCGCTTCACCCCCCGCCGCACCATGCGCATCGCCCAGCAACTCTACGAGGGGATCGCTCTGGACGGCAATGACCTGGTGGGCCTGATCACCTATATGCGCACAGACTCCACCAACGTGGCTGAGCAGGCCCAGGCGGAGGCACGGAACTACATCGCCCAGCGGTACGGGGAGAAGTTCCTCCCACCCAAACCCCCCGTCTACAAGACGCGGGCCAAGGGGGCGCAGGAGGCTCACGAGGCCATCCGCCCCACCTCCGTCTTTCGCGAGCCGGAGACTATCAAGGAATACCTGACCCGCGACCAATACCGGCTCTACCGGCTGATCTGGCAGCGGTTCGTCGCCAGCCAGATGGAACAGGCGGTCTACGACACCATCACCGTGGAAGTGCTGGCCGGTCCTGAAGGCGGAGAGAGGCCCTACCTGTTCTGCGCTTCCGGCTCCATCCTCCGTTTCCCCGGCTTCCTGGTGGTCTACGAGGAGGCTAAGGACGAGGACGCTGCCAAAGAGGAGCCGTCCCAGCAGATTCCACCGCTGACGGTGGACGAGGTCCTGGACCTGGTGCGCCTGATCCCTCAACAGCACTTCACCCAGCCTCCGCCGCGCTACACGGAGGCCACGCTGGTACGGGCGTTGGAGAAGTACGGCATCGGCCGGCCCTCCACCTACGCCCCTATCCTGGCGACCATCCAGCAGCGTGGATACGTCCAGCGGGACGGCAGGCGGTTGGCGCCCACCGAGACCGGCTTCCTGGTCAACGATCTTCTGGTGGAGCACTTCACAGAGGTGCTGAATTACGGCTTCACCGCGCAGATGGAGGAGCACCTGGACGAGATCGCTGCCGGTCAGCGGGAATGGGTGCCAGTGGTGCGGGAATTCTACATCCCCTTCAAACAGCGGCTAGACGAAGCCGACCGGAAGATCGAGAAGGTAGATCTGGAGCCGCAGGAGATCGGACGGGATTGCCCCGAGTGCGGTCAGCCCCTCATCATCCGCTGGGGGCGGTATGGGAAGTTCATCGGCTGCAAGGGGTTCCCTGAGTGTCGCTACACCGAGCCATGGCTGGAGAAGGTGGGTGTGGCCTGTCCCCAGTGCGGGGGCGACTTGGTAGAAAAGCGAACCCGCAAGGGGCGGGTCGGTTATGGCTGCATCAACTATCCGGACTGCGAGTTCTGGGTCTGGAAACGGCCCCTGCCGCAGCCATGCCCTGCGTGCGGCGGATTGCTCACCGAGGGGCGCAAGGGCTGGGCCAAGTGCATCGCCTGTGAGGAGAAGTTCGAGATCGCCAGCCTGCCTCAGACGCAGGTCGAGCCATCAGAAGCGTGACTGAATCCCAGGCTTGCTTAGGAGCACTGTAACCGCGCCCCTACGGAAAATGGATATGGACAGGTTGCTGGAGCGGTTTCTGACCTACCTGTGGGCCGGCCGGAATGCCTCATCATACACCGTCAAGAACTACGGTAACGACATCGGCCAGTTTCTGGATTACTGCAGGACGCAGGGAGTGGGCTCGCTAGAGCGGGTGGACCGTTCGCTGCTGCGGAATTACCTGGCCGAACTGGACGCCGCTGGCTACGTGAAGGCCAGTATTGCACGTCGCGTGGCGGAACTACGCTCCTTCGGCGACTTCCTGGTGCGGGAGGGGGTGCTGGAGCGCAACCCCTTCCGCATGGTCAGTGCCCCCCGCATCCCTAAACGGCTGCCGCGGTACCTGACGGTCGCCGAGGTAGAGGCGCTACTAGCGGTTCCCGATACGTCTACCCCACTGGGCCTACGCGACCGCGCCATCATTGATGTATTGTACGCGGCGGGCCTGCGAGTCAGCGAGTTGGTGGGCCTGGACGTGGTGGATGTGGATCTGGTGCAGGCTCAGGTGCGCGTGATGGGCAAGGGGGGCAAAGAGCGCATCGGACTGCTGGGACGGCCAGCGGTGCGGGCAGTGCGGGTGTACCTGGAGGCAGGGCGTCCAGCGTTGCTAAGCCAGCGGCCGACCAACGCGCTGTGGCTCAATCACCGGGGTGGTCGTTTGACGGCGCGCGGGGTGGCGCTAGTGTTGAGCAAGGCGGGCAAGCAGGCGGGCATCCGCATCTCTGTCTCTCCCCACGTTCTGCGCCATTCCTTCGCCACGCATCTCCTGGATGGCGGGGCCGACCTGCGTGTGGTGCAGGAACTGCTGGGCCACGCCAATCTCGCCACGACCCAAATCTATACTCACGTCAGTCAAAGCCGGGCGCGGGAGGTCTATATGAGAGCGCACCCGCGAGCCAGGGGGGCGGGTTTGCCCTAGTCGCCGCTTTATGGTAAAGTATTTGTGCGCCAGGGGCACTTATGATACAATAGAAGTCAGGCCTTTTGCAAAGAGGTAGGCATAGAAAAGGGGGCGAAGATGGATACCATCCTGCAACTCGTTCAGCGGCGCGAGACCCAGATAGCGCTGATCGTTGGGGCCGCACTGGGGCTGCTGCTGGGGCTGGCCGTCGGCTGGTGGTGGTGGCCAGTTGAGTGGACCAACTCCACGCCTGCTAACCTGCGCCAGGATTTCCAGAATGACTACATTGTCTGGGTTGCCGAGCAATATGCGAGTGCCGGCGACCTGGAATGGGCGCGCAGCAAACTGGGCGTGGAGTACTGGAAGGAAGGCCAACTAGGTGAGACGTTGGAGGGGCTGGCAGTGGATTGTGGTGGAGAGGAGGCAATCCACCTGCGGGCTTTGGCACAGGTCCTGGAACCCGTACCCGCAGCCACACTTGCAGCGCAAGAGCCCACATCCACACCTGCAGCACCAGAGCAAGTGGTAGGGATTCACTCGGTGGCGATGGTTTGCGGCGTCGCCTTATTGGCGGTGGCGTTGGTGGGCGGGGCAGTGTACCTCCTCAGTCGTCTGCGCAGGCCCAAGCCCGTGTCGGAAGTGGCCGGGCGGGGTGTGGGAGTAGCCGAGAGGCTTCGCCCTTCTGAAGAGGTCTTCTGGGGGGCCGAGGGACCGCCGTTGGCTCAGTTTGTCACCACCTACGCGCTGGGAGATGATCACTACGACCCCTCGTTCAGCATTGAGTTGGAGAACGGCGAGTTTATGGGTGAGTGCGGCGTGGGCATCTCAGAGACTATTGGTGTGGGCGCGCCCAACAAAGTTACTGCTTTTGAGGTCTGGCTGTTCGATAAGAATGACATTCGCACCGTGACCAAAGTGCTGATGTCGGACTATGCCTTCCACGACGAGGCGTTGCGTGCTAAGTTGGCACCTAAGGGAGAGCCGATGCTGGCCGAGGTAGGGGGGGACATTATATTGGAGACGAAGACGCTGCGTGTGCGGGCACGCATTGTAGAAACAGAGTACGGGATGGGCAACCTGCCACCCAATAGTTTCTTCGAGAGGTTAACGATAGACCTGGCAACCTGGGTCACGCCAGGGCAGGAAGGGACACAGCCAACGGCTGAGGCCGATGTCCCCGTCATGCCGCCCACCCTGTAGGTTGACGAAGTCGACTCTGGTGCGGGTCGCGTAGATAGACACCCTCGCCGTGGCGACGCGGCGAGGGTGTTCGCTTGGGAGGGGCCAGTGCCTCGCCTGTGGTGCGCTTTTCTGGGGCTCTTCTTCCGCCTTCTCTACAATGAATTCGCCTGGACCTATGATCTGGTGGCCTGGGTGGTGTCGCTGGGGCAGTGGAAGGCGTGGGGGTGCACGGCGATTCCGCATCTGGCTTCGCATCTGCAATGCGAACGGGTGCTGGAACTGGCCCATGGCCCCGGTCACCTGCTGGTAACGATGGCGGAGCGAGGTCTGGCCCCGGTGGGACTTGATCTTTCGCCGCACATGGGACGTCTGGCGCGACGGCGGTTGAGAAGAGCTGGACTGACCGTTCCTCTGGTGCGGGCCTGCGCCCAGGCGCTCCCTTTCTGTGACAGGTGTTTCGACAGTGCCGTCGCCACCTTTCCCACAGAGTTCATCCTGGACCCTGCCGCGTTGCGGGAGGCCGCGCGCGTTCTGCGGTCAGGTGGTCGGTTAGTCGTCGTTGCCTGGGCTCGCCTGAGCGAGCGCGACCCGTCCTCCCGTTTCATCGGGTGGCTTTATCAGGTGACGGGGCAGGGAGAGCCGCTTCCCGGCGACGGTGAGGCGGTGGTGGTGGAGGCAGGGTTTATTCCACGTACTGAGTGGGAACAGGTGGGGTGCAGCGAGGTGATGCTGGTCGTGGCGGAAAAGCGATGACGGTATGTCGGGAGGATCACACCGTGTGGTAGAACTGCAAGTGGGTGCGGCCTACCAGGATGAGGTCGGTCTCAGCAGGGAGGGGCTCAGGGAGTTCGATGAGAGGGAATATGTACGTCTCGGTGATGGGCAGCAAAGCGCCAGGAGTGACGCCGAGGAAATCGTTCACGTTGGCTTCGGCGGGCATGTGGAAAAAGCCCCGGCACACGGCCACCGATGTGTAGGCCACCAGCAGTTCGCGCCGTGCGAGTGTGCGGATCGAAGCGCGGGTCTCGGCTGAGGTGAGGTAGAGGAGTACGATTTCGGGCTTGCGAACGACGACGTGAGAACGGGGCAAGGGCTTCAGCGGGCTGCCAGGTGTTAATGGCGCCACACGAGCGTCGTAGAGCACAAGGCTATCGCGGGCGGAGTCGTTGATAAAGTTGCTCACTGATCCCACCGTTTCCAGTTGGCCGCTGAGTTGGAAGTGGATGGTGATGATCTGGACTTCGTGGCGGTGGATGGGTGGTGCTTGAAGTTCCATCGTTTGCTCCCTTGTGTGCTTTGTGGTAAAATAGCCATGCTTGGTGGGTGTAGCCTAATGGTTAAGGCACCTGGTTGTGGCCCAGGAGATTGTGGGTTCGAATCCCATCACTCACCCCAGACGGTCGTGGCCGGACTTCGATCCGGCTTTCATTATATACCGATACCGATCGCCCCCGTAGCTCAATTGGATAGAGCGCCGGACTTCGAATCCGTAGGCTGCGCGTTCGAATCGCGCCGGGGGCGCCTGGGAAAGCGCACGTAGTATACCACGAAATGGGGGGCACGGGTAGGTAGCCGATGCCCCCACCTCTGTTTGCCCTCCCTCGCCATCGCATCTATAATAGCCGTGCTATAAGGAGGCGTTCTCGCGGCTCATCTGTCTGGAGGATGGGAGTGAGGCGGGTCTACGACGAGCCAGCGCTCATCGCTGAGTGGCGTGAGTTGATGGAGGCGCAGGTGGTCCGCCAGGTAGAACTTATCCTGAAGGTGGGTTTATTCTCTCGACCGGCGATCAGTCATCAGAACGATCTGGCTAACCCCAGTCATTGTCTCGCCGCCACGTAACGCTCTGGCCGTTCCCCAGGTCACAGTCACCATCAGGATGAAGTTGCACCCGATACCGGCTAGCACCAGCCACCAGTTCAGGTCGCTCACGTCAATCAGACGTTTCAGGTTCATCTTAGATGGCCCTGCTTTGCTCCTTCGCTTTTAGCCCCAGCACCTGGTATGGACCAGCGGTAGGCGTCAAATCGTGCAAGCAGCCGCTTGCGCAACTCCGCATCTTGTCCAATGACTTCCATCAGGTCGGACCACCGGGCGGCGAACTCGAAGTAGCGGGGTGCGGTGTCCACGGCGTGTCGCCGGGCCTGGGCAACGATGGTCTCCGGTGGGCCGAAGCGCGCAACTGCCTCCGGCGTGGTCTCGGCCTGCAGCGCCGCCAGTGCTTGCTCCTCGATGTCGTTGCGCAAGAAACGGCCCGGGTACGGGTCGAACTGCGCCGGGTCTGTACCGGTCAGCCGCAGTTTCTCCCGCTCGTAGACGAAGCGCAGCACGTCCTGGCGCAGCTTGCTCCAGGTATAGGCGCTGTGCGCGCTATCTGGCGCATCGGGCGGCATGTGGGTGATTACCAGTTGCTTATCGAACCAGAACTTGAATCCCATCAGGCGAGCATTGATCAGGTAGTCAATGTCCTCGCCGCGAGTGATGCTCGGGTCGAACCCCACGCGGATGAACATGTTGCGGTGGAAGATCGTATTCCCGCCGAGCGCCACCGGCGTCGGAACCAACCAGCCCGGCGCAGCCTGTAGCGCCCGCGTGCCCTCGTTCATGATGGCGTTCTTGTCGAGGAAGATGTTGCCCGTGCGCGGGCGCTCCGGCAGCATCACGTCGCCCTCGGCGCTGAGGTAGAAACCGGCCAGCCCCAGCACCCGCTCGCCCCTGTGCTCGCGCCCCACGAAACGTAGCGCGGTCTGCAAATAGTCGGACGCGACGACCTCGTCGTCGTCCAGGGCGACGACGACCTCGGCTCCCAGAGTGTGAGGGAGCAGCAGTTGCAGGTTGCGCACGCTGGCGTAGCCGCGCATCTGGACGTGGTCGGCCAGGCCGGGGTGACGCTGGCGGATGAAGGCGGCGTCGGTCTCGGTCGCCTGGGCAATGGGGTAGTGGGCGCGGAAAGGGGCAATGAGGCCGGTGACCCGACCAGCGGCGGCCTGCTCCAGTTCGGGGTGTGTAGCGGCGGTGAGAATGAGCACGCTGAACTCCGGGCCTTCGAGCGCTGTCAGGCTCTCCAGTAGCCGCGGTAGCGTGCTCTCGCCGTCCAGTGGCGTGGGATGGTCGTAGATGGCCTCAACCGGCCCATCCGCTCGCTCACTGCCCCAGGTCCAGTAAGTTGGAATGATGATGATGATGACGACTTTTGGCATTTCTTCCTCCGCTCAAGTCCGTTGCGCTTGATAACCTGACGATACCAGTGACCATTCTCCTTATTGCTCTTGATGAACTTGAGACCTTCTACGATATCGTCAAAGAATGATACACTCGTTCGTTTTCTCGAATGCATTGGGATTCTGACCGCCATAGTGAGAAATGCTGAGGTGAAGAAGAAAAGTCCAACAAGAGGTATTGCAATCATATATCCCATACTCGCGGTGATCTGACTCCCAAGGGCCATGCCTACGAGCATGACTATCCTGCTAGTTACCCTCAGGAAAGCATTGTGAGCGGTCACCTGGACGGTCGTTTCTCCTCTATCCGCTTCCTGGGCCGACAGGCTGACCACGTTATCGCCGAAACGCAGGCTGCTGAACCCCTGCTCGGATCTGGAACACAGCCGCCAGCGGACCGTACTCGTCGGCGCATCCACCTCGATGCCCAGAACCTCTTCGATGAGCAGGGCGATGGGCCCCAACCCCGAAAACCCCACAAAGTCCCTCTTGGCGATCTTGCCAGGATCTACGGCTTGCAAATCGCGTAGACTTCAACGGCGGCTTTGGACGTGGCCCTGACTCTGTAGACCCCCGGCACACTGACCTCGCACATCCCCCTGAACCTTTCCATTTCATCCCAGGCCAAATCTGGCTTGGGGGCAATAATGTGGTGATGGGGCACGAGAACTTCCAACGCCAGTTCGACGTCCTTCGGCCTGGCTACCACGTACCCCTCGTTGGAGACCAATATGGGTGTAAAGGCTCCGAAACCCTGCTCCTTCACAAGCAGGCCATACTGGGGACTGTATAGCCACTTCCATACCAGGGCAATGGCCGTCCACATGGTGATGGTGGGCAGGTAATAGAGGATGCGGTAGGTGGTGGTGAACTTCAGTTTTTGATTTAGAAGCACGGCCAGGAAAAGAGAAATAGCGATGCCCGGCATCACGTCGGCCACGTAGTAGAAGGTGTTCTTGAGGGCATTCCAGAAATACTTGTCGCTCAGCAGGCGCTGGAAGTTGCTCAGGCCAGCCCACTCTGGGGGCGACAGCAGTGTCCACTGCACGAAACTCAGCCCAAAGGCGCCGACAATGGGCAGTATCGTGAAGATGAGTAACCCCAGCACGCTCAGCAATAGGAAGGTATAGGTCCACAGAGCCTGACTTCTCTGAGCCCCCTTGCCACGGATGAGCCATCTCAACTGTTGCCAGGGCGACAACTTGCGTGGTGTGGATAGTGTTCCTTCCATAAACTACCCCCTTCATCTTGGTGTGGGGCAGCCGTAGGGCAGGTTGGCGGCGAGTCAGACATGGAACCATCTCGTACTGACTGCATTCGTTGCGACCATTTCCGTCAAAGCAAATCGCCCAAGCCGCCTACCTGCCGTCCCGCGAAACGGCAGGTAGGCCGCTCTCTCGTTTTCCTTAACACGACTCGATGCTTGCCATAGCCCCCAGGTGACCCGCCGTCTCTATCAAAGTCGCGGCCAACCTGCCCTACTAAATCGGGAAGTTATTCTTTTACAAGCCCTTAGGGTGAATGGCGATGAGCACCGCAGGATTCGCGGACGACCAGGGTGGGCGGCAAGACAACTTGCCTCTCCTTGGGCTTTTCTCCTTCGACAATCTGGATGAGCATACGGCACAACCGGGTACCGATCTTGTACATGGGCTGGCGGATGGTGGTCAGAGGCGGCCGGCAGTAAGCGGCCGAGGGGATGTCGTCGAAGCCAATCACACCGATGTCCTGACCGACGACCAGCCCTTGTTCCTGGGCAGCGTTCATGGCCCCCAGAGCCAGTTCGTCGCTGCAGGCGAGCACGGCGTCAGGCGGCTCATCGAGGGCCAGGAAGCGGGCCATGGCCTGATGCCCGGCCGCCTCCGTGGTGGGCATGTTCGCCACCAGCGCCGGGTCGTAATCCAGCCCGTTTCGCTCCAGCCCCTCCCGATATCCAGCCAGACGGTCACCAGCGCAGATCAATTCGGTTGCTGTTTCTACCATTCTGCTTTCAGCCACAGCACCTGGTACGGGCCGACGGTGAGCGCCAGATCGTCGCCGTCACCTACCAGGTAGGATGTCCCCGAAATGACGTCCCGCAGGGCACCAGTGTGCTGGATGGACAATGCCTTCAGATCGGTCCGGAAAGGCTGGGCGGCGCCCGACACGTTGTGGATGCAGAGTACCTGTTCGCCGCCGTCGGGGGAGGTGCGCACCAGCGTGAATAGCGCCCGGTTGCCAAAGAGCACCTCCTGCGCGCCGTTGGGGTGAAAGGCCGGGTGCGCAGCGCGGGTGCGGATGAGGTGAAGGTAGGGGTAGAACACCTGGTGGCGCAGCGAGGAGGAGTCCGCCAGCGATTGCTCCAGTTCGTCGCGGCGAAACTTCTCCCGATTGATGGAGCGATACCGCTCGGTCTGCTCCACGCCAGCGGGGTAACTGCGGGAGCCGAATAGGCTGTGCACATAGATGCCCGGCACCCCGGCCAGGCTGAGCACGATGGCCTGAGAGGCCAGGAAGCGACGTGCCTGCAAGTCAAGCGGCTCAGTTCCGTTCGGGTCGGAGAGGGCATCGAAGTAGGAGATGTTCAGTTCGTAAACGCTCTGTGTGCCGTCGGGATTGGTCTTGTAAGAGACGAAGCCGCCGTGGGCCAGGGTGCGCTCGACTAGGCTCTGCACCCCTGACGGGCTGAGGATGCCCTCGGCAGGCCGCACCCCGATCCCGTCGTGGGAGGCCAGGAAGTTGAAGAAGGTGGTGCTGTCGGAAGGGGTGGAGAGATCGGCGGCCCACTCAGAGAGGTAGGACGCGTCGCCAGAAAGAAAAGCGTGGAACACCAGAGGGGGCAAGGAAAACTGGTAGACCATCTGGGCCTCGTCCGTGCCATCGCCGAAGTAGGAAACGTTCTCCTCGTGCGGCACGTTAGTCTCAGTGACGATGATCACGTGGGGCGCGACCGCGTCCAAAACAACACGGAAGAGTTTCACCACCCGATGTGCCTCCTCCAGGTGAATGCAGGTCGTGCCGATCTTCTTCCACAGGTAGGCGATGGCGTCCAGGCGGATGATCTCGGCCCCTTTTTCGACGTAGAGCAGGAGAATCTCGACGATTTTCAGCAACACGTCGGGATTGGTGTAGTTGAGATCAATCTGGTCCGCACTGAAGGTGGTCCAGACCAGCCGTGACTCCCCTCGGTCCCCCCCACGGGGGGGAGGTTGCCCGCCAGAGGCTGTCTGCACGCGGGTCAGGAGCGGCAGCGCCCTGGGACGGACGACCTGCGAGAGGTCGGTCCCCTCCTCGACGACGATGAAGTAGTCGGCGAACTCTGGGTTGTCCTTCAGGAACTCCTGGAACCACCGGCTTTGTGCCGAGACGTGATTGATGACGGCATCGAACATGAGGCGGAAGTTGCGGCTCAGCCGTTCGATGTCCGCCCAGGTGCCGAAGTCGGGGTTGACGACGGTGTAGTCAATGACGGAAAAGCCATCGTCGGAGGAGTAGGGGAAGAAAGGCAAGATGTGGACGCCAGTGATGACGTCCTTGGCGTATTTCTCCAGCACCTCGGCCAGGCTCTGGAGTGGGGGTTTGCCCGGCTCCTGCACTTGGTCGCCGTAGGTGATGAGCATGGCGTCGCGCTCCGTCAGGCGCTCCCGAGGGAGTGGACATTCCCGCGCTGTGGGGAACTGGGGGTTGCGCCGCCGGAACTGGGTCAGGATGGTGCGGAGCCGCTCCAATAGGGCCGGCGCTCGCTTCGCGCCGTACAGGAAGGTCAGGTGATTGAGGATGTGGTGTTCGATGGATTCAGACATTGTGAAGTTTGCTGAATCAGTCTACGTTGCCTGTCCCCAGCGCTCTACTAGATAGGGTTTCAACTCCTCGAAGGTTCGGGCCTGAGCCTGAATCACTTCCCGCTCGAAGGTGGCGTTGTTCATGTCCTCGCTCTCTACCACCAATCCTGCCGTGCGGCCATAATAGAGCGGGGTCATGCTGTCAATGACAGCATCCTTGTCCAGACCGCTCTCGTTGTAGGCTACAGCGAAATCGAAGACGATAGGTGCCCACTGCGCGGCCGTGAACCGGTACACATCGCCGGGTTGGGCCAGGATGGCTTCGAGGGTCGCTCGGTTCTTCGCTGAAAGCACCCGATCCCAGACCTCGCCCCACTCCTCTCGCCCTGCCCGCAGTTTCTCGATCATCGCCGACCGGGTCACCGGCACCGGCTCAGGCTCCACCTTCTTCGGCTCACCGTACATGGGGGCTGGCCGGCAGCCTGTCACCTGCTTCCAGTTGGCCTCGTATTTGGCCATCATCCCGAACAGCGTCCCCACCACCTGGCGGAACATGGGGCCCAGCGCCGCGGCCGGATCCTTGGCATCGTGAATCTTGACGCCCAGGTGAGCCTGACAGACCCGAGCCTCCACGTTGATGGCCGTCGTCGTCATCCAGATGTCAATGCCGAAGCGGGCCACGTCCGTCTCCCATACGTCCTGGCCCAGGTAGTGGTCCAGGAGATCGGCCGAGAAGCCAAAATCCCCGCCGATGGGCTGGCGAACCTCTAGGCCGTAGAGCATGCGGGTGAGGGGATAACAGATGTTGTTGGTGATGGTGCCGTCGTATTTGTGGCGGATGTAGAAGGGGGTCACGTAGCCGCATCCCTCCTTGACGATGGACCCTGCCAGTAACTCGATCCACTCCGGGGTGATGCTGCGGAGGTCACTGTCCACGACGACACAGGCCCTCACACCCAGAGCCCGCGCTACCTCGAAGACGGCCCGGAAGGCGCTGCCCTTGCCCGGAATGCCCTGGTACTCGGTGGCGATGACTCCCACTCCCTGTGGCACGGGAGTATCCAAAACCACCTGCCGCGTGCCGTCGGGGGAACCGCCGTCGGAATTGATCAGCACCGGCTTCATGTCGGGGAAGTACTTCACCATCCCCTCGGCAGCCATGCGTACCACGTGGCCAATGGTGGCCGCGTTGTTGTAACTGGGGATGCCCACCAAGATGTCGGCCCGACTGATCTCGGCGATGCGCTGGCGGGCATCTTCCCCTAGAGCAGTTTCATAGGTCATACTGTACTCTTCTTTCTCGTCGTCTCTCTCCTGCTACCAGCACGCCGTTGCCTCAGGTACTTCTACAAAGACGAAGATCAGATCATTCACATTGGTGTTGGTCGGGCCGGTGACGAGCAGGTCGTTTGTGGCGCGCAAGAGTGGGTAGGCGTCGTTGTTCTGCAGGTGGGCCAGGGGGTTCAGGCCAGCGGCACGGGCGCGGGCCACGGTACCCCCGTCCACCATGCCACCCGCGGCGTCCGTCGGCCCGTCGTTGCCGTCTGTCCCCAGGGCGACCACGGTGATGTGCGGCCACCCCTCCAGCGCCAGCGCAGCAGTCAAGGCCAGTTCCTGGTTGCGCCCCCCGGTTCCCGTGCCGTGCACGGTGACGGTGGTCTCTCCGCCCAGGATCAGACAGGCGGGCGGTGGCTGGGGACGGCGGTAGCGCACCACCTCCTTGCCCATGGCGGCCACCACTCGCGCCACTTCCCGCGCTTCCCCCTCCACGAAGGTGCTGAGTACCTGGATATGATACCCCGCTCCGGCTGCGGCGCGCGCTGCACTTTCTGCCGCCCGCGCATTGTCCCCCACAATGACCACTTGTACCCGGTCGAAGATGGAGTCCCCGGGCTTGGGTGTCTCGTCCACTTCGCCGTGTAGGCCGGCTTGCAGGTAAGCGTGCACGCGCGGGGGCAGGCTGCTCACCAGGTTGTACTTCTCCACCACCGTCCAGGCGTCGGCAAAGGTGGTGGGGTCGGGGACGAGGGGGCCCGAGGCGATGGCATCCAGGGGGTTGCCCACCACGTCGGAGAGGACCAGGCCCACGGCCCGCGCCGGGGCGATGTGCCGCGCCAACTGTCCCCCCTTGACGGCGGAGCAGTGCTTGCGCAGGGCATTGATCTCGTTGATGGCGGCCCCGCAGCGGAGCAGGAGGTTGGTCAGGCTCTGCAGGTCCTCCAGCGTCAGGCCCGGCGCGGGTAAGGTCAGCAAGGCGGATCCGCCCCCGGAGATGAGCACCACCACCAGGTCCTCCTCCCCGGCCTGGTGTGCCAGGTCCACCACGGCCTGGGCGCCCGCGACGCTCTGGGCGTCAGGCACCGGGTGTCCGGCCTCCACCAGGCGCGTGTGCCGGGTGGGTGCGGTGTGCCCGTACTTGACCACCACCATGCCCTCGGCGATGCGGTTGCCCAGCACGTCCTCCACTGCCTGGGCCATGGGCGCGCTGGCCTTGCCACAGCCCACCAGGTAGAGGTTCCTTACCTGGCTCAGGTCGTACGCCTGGCGCCCCACGTGCACCCGGTTTTCCACGCGCTGTAGGGCCTGATGTGTGCAGGCGCGCGGCTCCACAGCGGCCAGGGCGGCTTCCAGGATGGGGAGATAGGTCTGGCGGGTTGGGTTGGGAGTCAGGACGAGTGGGTCAATAGTCATGGCGTGACCACCTGGCCGGTTTCCGCCGACTCATAGGCGGCCAGTGCGATGGTCAGTGCCGCGCGGGCGTCCTCGCCGCTGATCGCTGGCTCCCGGTCCTCCAGTACAGCCCTCGCAAACTCGTCCACCAGGCCATCCACGTCCCGCCGCCACCAGTACTGCCTCTCGGCGCGGTCTGGCCCGTAGCACCAGTAGTCGTGGTAGGGGCTGTCAATGAGGAAGGCTTCCTTCGTCGTCAGGACCTCGAAGCGCACGTCGAGCCAGGTGGGGTAGGAATCGGGGTTGGCCCAGCCAGCGCTCAGCGCTCCCACCACGCCGTTCTCAAACTCGACGGTCATTGTTCCGAGGTCGTCAACCGGCAGATCATCGTAGAGCACGTTACCGACATGGGCGTAGACCCTCCGGGCCTCGCTGCCGGCCAGCCAGCGCAGCGCGTCCACGGCGTGGATGCCGATGTCGAGGAAGCCGCCGCCCCCGGCCTGCTTGGGGTCTACCAGCCAACCATAGTCGGCCGGGCCAGGGATTTTCGTCGGCAGTTTGCCGTATTTGATGGCAGAGACGGAGACCAGTTCCCCGGCCTCGCCGCTCTCCAGTGCGGCCTTCACCTTCATCAGTGGCAACTGGAACCTGGGGTTGAAGGGCACCATCAGTTTGACGCCGGCCTCCCGCGCCAGGCGGATGATCTCGTCGGCCTCCTCCAGCGTCAAGGCGATGGGCTTGTCGCAGAGGATGTGTTTGCCGTGGGTTGTGGCCTCGGCGACTACCTCCAGGTGACGGGTGGGCTCAGTGCCCACGTACACCCCTGTCAGGTCGTCCCGCGCCAGCAACTCCTGGTAGTTGGCATAACAGGGAACATTATACCACTTCGCTTCCTCCGCCGCCAGGTCAGCGTTGATCCCCAGCCCGGCGATGCCTACCAGGTCAGCGTGAGGGCAGGCAGCGATGGCGGCGGCGTACTTTGGTGCGTGCGGATGGGCGTAACTGATGATGCCCAGACTGATTCTCTCATTCATTTTTGCTCACCTCGTTTGACAGATTACCAGCGAGGCTTCGCCTCAAACCGGCGAGTTAAATGGGACGCAGATACACGCAGATTTTCGCAGATAAAAAAGATGAATCGACGAGAGCAATACACTCGCTTCACCCCAGCGGCAGTGACACCGGCTCTCCCGTTTCCGCCGAGCGCTGCGCCGCCAGCGCCATTTCCAGCGCGGCGCGGGCGTCCTGTGGGCTGACGGCCGGCTTCCGGCCGTCCAGGACGCAGCGCACGAAGTGGCGGATCTCCTCCTCGAAGGCGTACTCCGTGGTGGACATAAAGCGGAAGTAGCGCGGCAGTGCGTGTCCCTTCTCAGTGGTGTAGGTCAACATCGGGTTGGTATTCTTGTCGGCGTACTGGACCTTCCCCTCCATGCCCACCACGTCCAACTGGGCGTAAAGCGTCCCGCCGAAGCCCTGCGGATAGGCCCAACTGCTCTCCGCGAAGCCGACCCCACCCCCGTCGAACTTGCAGGTGATGAAGGCGTGGTCGTAGGAGCCGGCCGCTATGGCTGCCTCCCGCACCGACTTCGCTACCGCGTAGACTTCAGTGGCCTCCTGGCCGAAGAGCCAGCGGAAGAGGTCGGTGGCGTGCACGCCGATGTCGAGGATGACCCCGCCGCCCCGCCTGGGGTCCCACTGCCAGGCCTCCGGCGGGAAGGGCAGGAACTGCCGCTCCGCCCGCCGGATGAAGACCGGCCGCCCCGCCTTGCCTGCGTCGAGTTGCTCCTTGATGCTCGTGTAGCGATGATCGAAGCGCCGCACCTGCCCGATCATCAGTTTGACACCGTTCGTCTGCGCTGCTTCGATCATGGCGTCTGCGGCTGAGAGCGTATGCGCCATAGGCTTTTCGCAGAGGACGTGTTTCCCCGCCTGCATGACCTCGACGGCCAACTGCGAGTGGAGGTAGGTGGGAACGCAGAGGTCCACCATCTCGACGTCTTCGCGCTCCAGGAGTCGCCGGTAGTCGGTGTGGGGGCGGGGGTACGGGCGGGGTAACCCCGCCCCTACCGCCTCTACTTCTGCGCGCTCGGCGGCCGAGTGGGCCAGTTCCTCCACGGTGTCGCACACGGCCACCAGTTCCGCCTCCGGGATGTGGGCGTAGGCGGGAAGATGCCCACCTGCGCCGATGTTCCCGCAGCCGATCAAGCCAACTTTAATCCGTTGTCCCTCGTGTGACATAGGGTTCTCCTATCTTCTTGGACAAATTCTGCTGTAACTGTCCACTCATCTCAAGCGTGAAACTGATATTGAGAAATTGGTTGCGACCTGCCACGGTTCGCTGCTTCGTATAACAGCCGTCTCGCTCCCTAGCCCTCGACAACGAAGAGTCTGCCTGACAAGGCCCGTCCGTCAGGTAACCTGGCCATGCGATTTCTCCTTGAAACCCAGGTTTGACGCCAGACATAACGCGATGAGGTCATCCACGTTGGCCGTCGCCAGGCACATCACCTGATCGGCAGCGCCGTAGTAGATTTTCAGTTCCCGGTCGTCCTCGAGGATGACACCATCGGTGAAGATCACGTTCCCGACGTCTCCCAGGAAATCCTCCGGAGCGGCGGGATAGAGGATGGGTTCCTTTGCGCGTCCCACGATCCTGGAAGGGTCCTCAAGATCGAGGAGCGCTACGCCCAGCCGGTAGATTTGGCCGCTCGCCGTCCCGCGCACGCCGTGGTAGATCAACAGCCACCCTTGCTCCGTCTTGATGGGTGGGGCTCCGGCGCCGATCTTCGCGCCGTCCCATCGCCCGCGGCGGGGCGCCATCACCACACGCGCGTCGCCCCAGTAGAGCAGGTCCTGGGAGTACGAAATCCATATATCCCTCCGCCCACTGATCGCCGTCATAGGACGGTCGAGCCGTGCGTATCGTCCTCCGATCTTCTCCGGAAAAAGCACGACGTCCTTATTGTCCGGCAGTGAGATAAGCCCTATCCTCTCGAACGACCGGAAGTTCCTGGTCAGGGCCAGCCCCACACGGCAATCGAAAGACGAATAGCAGACGTAGACGATGTAATAGGCGTCGCCAATGTGGGTGATGCGTGGGTCCTCAATGCCGTACTCCTCGTAGCGCGTGAAGGGCTCTTCAGTCGAGGGCACCATCGCGGGCTCGGGGTCGGGCGTGAAATGGTATCCATCCCGGCTGCGTGCCACCCACAGGCACGATGTCCCATCGAGGTGCTGGACACGGTTGAGCAAGATGTACTCGTCGCCGTACTTGGCGGCCCCGGCGTTGAAGACTGAGTTAACCGGGCGCGGAAAATCCTGCGCCGTGAGGATAGGATTCCCCTCGTAGCGTCTCAGTTCCATCTCTCACCTCACTTTCCACTGGCGGGTACAAGCCGCAACGTCATGACCTGGTAAGGTTTCACTGTAAGGTGCACTCCATTCTGGACGGTGGGCAGCGATGCCTCGCTTTCCTCCAGCAGGTTGCAGCGGTAAGCACTGGTCAGGGGAAAGCCTACCCGCAGCGTCACCGGTCCCCGACAGCGCTCGTTCTCGTACAGGCGCACGATCATCCCCTGGCTGTCCTCAGCCCATTTCACTGTTTCGATGATGACGTTCGGTACATCAACGGCCACTAACGATTGGGACGTGCTGCCCCGCCCCTCCTCAGTCCCCCCCAACCCTGGGGGGGAAGGCCCGCCGCCGTTCACCCGCCGCACGATCAGTGGGTCGTTCAGGGCGTAACCGGCCAGCACCGTGCCCGCACGCCAGTCGCCAGCGTGAGGTAGCAGGCTGTAGGTGAAGCGATGCTCGCCTTGATCGGCGTCAGGATCGGGAAAGGTGGGGCCTCTCAGCAGCGTCAGCCGGATGACATTGCCGTGTACGTCGTGACCGTACTTGCAGTCGTTGAGCAGGCTAACACCGTAGTTGCCCTCGCTCAAATCAACCCACTTGTGCGCTACTGTCTCAAAGCGCGCCCAGTCCCACGAGGTGTTGCGATGGGTGGGGCGTTGTATGTTCCCCCACTGGATGTCGTAGGTCGCCAGCGGACTCAACACGTCCACCGGGAAGGCGACTTTGAGCAACACGTGCCGCTCCCGCCAATCAACCCAGGTATCGAAATCAAGGCGGCGACTGCCCCGGTACAGGTAGACGCGCTGCACAATCTCGCTGTTCAGGAGACGACGGCGGATTTCCAGCCCGGCCCGCAGCGGCCCCTGTTCGACGATCGTCAGGCTGTGGGCCGGCTCGGCAGTCCATTGTTTGTCGTCGTAGAAGATGTCAATGTTCCAGGCATCCCCCTCGCCCAACGGGCGGTCCTCGAAGGCCTGAAAGACGTTGGCCCGCTGGCCCGGTGGTAGCACTTCACGTCCCACGGTTTTGTCGAACAGGCGGATGATGTCACCGGCCATGTCAAACTCGACGCAAAGCGCGTCGTTTTCCAGCACGGCAACACCGTTGATCAGGTGGGCCACCAGCGCCCCCCCTCGGTCCCCCCCAACTCTGGGGGGGAAGGATTCCCCTCCCCCAACGTGGGGGGAGGG
>CAZZEX010000094.1:0-695 GCA_964653285.1 uncultured Anaerolineales bacterium | reverse complement strand
CCCCCCCCCCCCGTCGCCCGGCTGTCGGGGCGCGCCCCCACCCCCGCGCCCCGGGGGGGGGGGGCGGGCGCCGCCCCCCCCCCCCCGCCCCCCCCCGGTCTCCCCCAATTCTGGGGGGGAAGTTGGGGGAGGGCCGGGGTGGGGGCGTGTCCCCGCTGCCTAACGCGACCAGTCCATAAGGGTCAACGTGAACCACTTCCACCAGGGTTCCGTCCTCAACCGGCTGGATGACCAGGGGCTCAGCCCCCCCCTCAGTCCCCCCCAACCCTGGGGGGGAGGTCAGGTTGGTGAGCGTTCGGCCTTCGGCTAGCCGCTCCGGCAGCAAGCCGATGTGCCGTCCCCCAAAGGAGGTGGGGTTGACGGCCACAAATGCCGCCGTTTCGGGAAGGAGGCGGGCCAGGGTCGCCAGGGCCGTCTCCCGCACCTGCTCACCGATGGCATGGATAGCCTCGTAATCGCGACCGCTGTCTTCGTACACCTGGCCGATGGATGAGCCGGGGAGGACATCGTGGAACTGGTTGAGGCCGAGCAATTCCCAGGCGTGAGTCAATTTGGCGTGGGGGTACTCGTAATCGGCCTGGGGTAGGGGCAGGTCTTGTGCCTGTCCCAGGTCTTGCGCCTGCCCAGAGGGGCGACCACGAGGGTTCGCCCCTACATCACCGGTCTGAGGTAGGGGCAGGTCTCGTGCCTGCCCC
>CAZZEX010000093.1:0-19882 GCA_964653285.1 uncultured Anaerolineales bacterium | reverse complement strand
CCGGCTGGGCGAGGCCAACACCCTGAAGGCCATCGGCGACGTCCAGCAGTTCCGCGACGAACGGGACGCCGCGCTGGACTCTTACCGCCAGGCCCTGGCCCTCTTCCGCGCCGTCGGCGACCGGCTGGGCGAGGCCAACACCCTCCTCGGCATGGGAAGGGTGGAACCAGAACTGGAAGCAGGCAGAGCCAAATTTGAGCAGGCCCTGGCCCTCTACCGCGCCATCGGTGACCTGTATTCCATCGCCCGTGGCCTGTACTACTACGCCCGCTACCTGCTTGAGCACGGCCAGGACGCGGAAGCGACCCCGCTGCTGGAGCAAAGCGCGAGGATGTTCGAGGAGCGCGGCCTGCCCCAGATCGCCGCCACCGTTCGCGCCGCTCTCCCTTCGTAGTTCTTGCCCAAGCGGTAAAAGGGTCAGGTTGACAGATGAGGGATTCTGGGGTATAATATAGCATAACTAAATTATAGATATGGTACTTAGGTAATAGGAGGAGAAAAAATATGAGAAATCTGGCGATTATTGAGACCATCCTGCGCGACCGGCGAGGGTTCTTCGCCGAGGTGCGGGATGGACTGGGACTGGGCCAGAAGATGCGGGCGATGCTCGTTTCCAGCATCGCATTCCTGGCCCTCTACGGGGCGGTGATGGGTTCGACCCACAGTCTGTGGCAGGCGTTCAGTTCGGCAGCCAAACTGCCGCTGTTGTTCCTGGCTACGCTCGTCGTCTGCTCGCCGACGCTCTACTTCTTCAACCTTATCTTCGGCTCCAACCAGAGCCTGACGCAGAACTTCGCGCTCATCTTGACGGCAATCACGGTGACGGCGGTGCTGCTTCTCAGTTTCGCCCCTATCGTGCTCTTCTTCCTGCTCACGACGAGCCATTACCAGTTTTTTAAGCTTCTGAACGTTGGGGTGTTCACCATTTCCGGCATCGTAGGGGTGACGTTCCTCAGCCAGGGCATGCGGACAGTGTCGGCTTCTGGCCAGGAGGGGGCAGGGGCCAGGCGGAACGTCGTCCGGTTGTGGATCCTGATCTACGCCTTCGTTGGCAGTCAGATGGCCTGGACGCTGCGCCCCTTTATTGGCGCGCCTGCGATGCCTTTTGAACTATTCCGTCAACTGGGCGGTAACTTTTATGCCAACATCTTCGCCAGTTTCGGCGAGGTATTGGGTTTCTTCACAGTGAGGTAGGGTGATGATGAACGATCGGCAACCATCTCGCGTGAATCAGATGCTCGACCTGCTGGTGGAGGAGATCGAGGAGCGGATGCGGGTGCGCAGGGAGCCGGCCCTGAGTGTAGACGAAGGGCCTCCTCCCGCCGCTGAGCCCCAGGCGTTCGAAGCGCCCATCCTGCCTGTCGAACCTCCAGCCGGAGCGGTGGAACCGGTGAAAGCCCCTGCTCCCGCTGCTGAGTCTCCGGTGGTCGAAGCGGTCATCCCCTCGGTCGAACTCCCGGCCGAACAGGTGGAAGCAACCGCAGAGCCGGAACCCGAGGCGGAGTGGCGACCGCCAGTGCTGGCCGTGTCCCCCAACGCCGCCCGCCTGATGGGCCGGCTGGCACTGGGGCTGCTCGTCGCCATCGTGCTGATCAATATTCCTCTCAACCGGCACGGCACCACCCTCGCCACCGCCATGCCTGATAGCGCCGCCCTCGTGATGCGGGACGGGCTGGTGGTGAAGGAAGAGGACGACGAGAAGATTTACGTCTACCAGGATGGCCGGTTTCGCTGGATCAGCAGCCTGGATGCTTTCGAGCACTTTGGCTTTACCTGGGGGGACGTGCACATCGTGGAGGATGGCTTCCTGGATCGGTTCGAGATAGGGACACCGCTGCACGTGCTGCTTAAGTGTCATAGCAGTCCTCACATCTACCGGCTGGAAGGGGGCACGAAGCGGTGGATCCGTGACATCGCGACCTTCGAGGCGGAGGGACACGTGTGGGATGATGTGCACTTCGTCTCCTGCGGCTATTTGCACGACCTCCCGGATGGGGAGACGATCCCGCCTGGCTGCGGCCCTCCACCGCAGCCGTAAGTTCCTGAGTTAGGCTCGCGCCGGACGTATCGTCCGGCGCTGGCGGGCACCAGCGGCCCTGCCGCCCGTCATAGACTATCTGGAGGACTACCTGCCCGAATCACTCCCCCCGGCCGATCTGATCCTGGCCTTCGGCGAGCACCGGGGGGTGGCGGAGTTGATCCCGGGGGCCGTCAAAATAACGGGGGCTCGGAGGGACGGGTGGGGGAGCAGGTGCGGCCCTCCAAGGAAGTGGTCTACGTCGTCCCCGGCAAAGTGACCTGATCCGAGGAGAGCGGTGGCTAGGGCTCAGTAGTAGATGGTGCGTGTGCGGTGGTAGGGCCGGACGTCGGGTCCCTGTACCTGCCCCTCGCGCCACAGCCAGTAGTCGACGTGCAAGGCAGTGACCTGTGAAAAGCGGGAGATCAACGCCTGCCGCATCAACTCGCCGGCCCAGACGGTGGCAGCGCGGATTTCGACCTCCTCGCGGCTGCCGGCCTCCAGCGGTTCGCGCTGGTCAACATGGTCGGCCAGGTGCGGGGCGTAGTGCAGGATGCCCAGGCGGCGCAACACCTGGGGGAGTTTGTAGTCCGCGAAGACGGTCAACTGCTCCACGCGGCACAGGTTGCCCGGCCCTTCCCCGTCGAATGCCTCGTACAGCATCGCCGCCGCCAGTTGCGCCCGCTTGTAGAAAGCCACCGTGTGGCCTTCCAGCGTGGCGACGTCGTTGAACGAGGGGAAGCGAGTCACCAGCAGCCGCACCAGCGCAGTGGCGTCGTTTCCGGCGGCGCGGAGCAGGCCGCCGAAGTTCCCACCAAACTGCGCCACGAGCACGCGGCCTACTTCGTGCCATATCGCCAGCCGCTCCCGGAACATCGGAATCTCGACCACCCCCCCCGGCCCCCCCGAGGCGGAGGGGAGTTCCTTGTTGCTGCGCAGGATGTAACGGAGATCCGATTCGGAGATGTTCGCCAGGTAAGCGCCGTCGAAGAGCGGGAACCCCTCCTCCACGGCGCGGGTCAGCGTGCCTAGCATTCCCCACGCGCCGTCGAGTGGCCGTCCGTGGAACTCAACTGTCCACTTCGGCTCTCCCCAGTAGGAGAAGTTGATGGTATTGAAGAGCAACAGTTGGGCTGCGCGGGCCTCTGGCGGGTGGGAGATGAAGACGTCGTCATCCCAGGCGGGCAGGTGCAGAGTGGCAGGGAGGGCACGGTCGGAGACCGGCCCGGGCAGGTGTGCGCAGACCTGGCGCAGTTGCACCTCGTCAATCGTGACGTAGCGCAGGTGTGGGATGACGGGAACGATGGTGTCCAGGATCATCGGTTCGATCCTCTTCCGCGAGCAACCGCAGGGCGTAGGTCACGCGACGCGGCCGTTTGGTCAGCAACTCGCCAGCCTCCCACGCCCTGGCCAACGCGCTCAGGCGGGAGCGGGAGATCTCGTCGCCAAAGGCCCGGTGCAGGGCCTTGATGGTGAAGCAGCCCTCCAGTTCGTTGAGCGCATAGTGCACCAGGCGACGTTCGAGTGGGCTGAGGGCAGGGAAGGCGGCCGGTGGATTGACCTGGGGAGAGATGGCAACAGCGTGCAGCATACCCAGCCAGTGTACCGCGTCTTCGATCAAATGCCCCATCTGGAAGTAGAGCCGGTTTGACCACTCCGCTATCCCCTGCAGGTCGTGGATGAAGGGGGGTGAGGTGGCGGATGTGGCGTAGGCGGCGAGAAGGATAAAACAAAGGCACGGGCATTTTTCCCAGGCGGCTAGTCGCTGGCTATCAAAATGTCTTCCTCGCCTCGCACCACGTAGGCCGCTTGCTCCCGGGCTGGCGGGCAAACCACCCACAGGTCGGGCATCGGGAAGTGGCGATGGTTGTAGGTCACCAGGACCAGGTCTCTGAGCACGGCAGTGGCGGCGATAAGCGCGTCAATCAGCCCAACTCCTTCGTGCCGGTACCGCTGCCGGTAACTGCCACCCAGTTGGGCCACTTCGCGGGTGACCGGCAGGCTGGACAGTGCATCGAACAGTGCCTCAGTCTGCTCCCGCTCATCCTCCCGCATGCCGACGTACACTTCAGCCTCGGAAAGCACCGAGAAGTATAGGCTCCCACGTTCTTCGAGAGCGATCAGGAAATCCACTACAGCGGGTTCTCCCCGCAGGTGCTGGATGAATACGTTGGTGTCAATCAGATAGTCGGGCACTATGGATCTCCCGCTGCAGCCGCTCTTCGGCCTCGCGCCGTATGGCATCTTCGTACTCGATGCCGGTGAAGTCCCGATCCTTCCACGCCCCTGCTGAGGCGCGCAATGCTTCTTGTGCCCGGCGTTGCAGATGTTCCTGCACTCGCAAATAGTGCTCCACCGAGTGGCGTACGAATTCCGACATTGAGATGTTTTCCTGACGACAGATGCGCTCGATTTTCTCTCGTTGCTGGGGGGTAAACGAAACCTGGGTGCGCCACGTGTAAATCCCGACCTTTGCCATCACAGGCCTCCATAGTGCATGGTTTACATCAAGAGTGATGTAATTATACCGCTGGAGGGTGATTTGTCAACTGGGTTGCGGTTCGTGCGGGTTGAGCATCCTTTTGCTCCACAATCCTGGGATTGTTAGTCAGTATCAGGTCGGTGAAGAAGGGGTAGGGGCAGGTCTTGTACCTGCCCAAGAGGGCGACCACGAGGGTTCACCCCTACATATTGAGATGATACCATACGATTGTGCCCCCGCAGGAACCCTCGTCAACCGGAGAGCCACTCGGCGGCGGCACTCGGAAGCAGCGCCACCGACCCCTGGTGCACCGTCGGCTCGGGCAGCGATTCGATGAACAGGGAGCCGTAGGTTTTGGTCAATAACCGCTTGTCGAAGACGGCAACGATGCCCCGGTCAGTGCGGGTGCGGATCAGCCGCCCGAACCCTTGCAAAAAGCGCAGGATCGTCTCCGGTACGGCGTACTCGAAGAAGGGCTCGTCGAAGGTCTCGGCCCGGGCGGCGAACACGGGGTCGCTGGGGACACTGAAGGGCAGTTTGGCGATGGCCAGGCAACTGAGCGCTTCGCCCGGCACGTCCACCCCCTCCCAGAAACTGCGTGTGCCCAGCAGCACTCGCCGCCCGCCCGTGCGGAAGTTCTCCAGCAGTTGTGCCCGCGAGACGCCCTCCCCCTGGGCCTGGACGGTGATGCTGGCCTGGGCCAGCGGTGCTCGGATCGCCCGCAGCGTGGCTCGCAGTTGGCTGTAGGAGGTGAAGAGCGCCAGCGCCCGTCCCTCGGTCGCCCGGAAGAGCGCCGCCATCCCCTGCCCCACCGCCTGCTGATAACCCGGCTTCCCGGGTTCGGGAATGTCGTCCACCAGGTAGACCAGCGTTGAGGTCTTGTAGTCAAAGGGGGAGCCGACCGCCAGTTCGTCAGCCTCCCAGGCGTTCAGCCGCTCGCGCAAGAAGTCGAAGGTGTCACTCGTGCGCAGTGTGGCCGAGGTCAGCACCGCCGTCTCCTTTTTGTGGAAGAGGTGTTCCTCCACCAGTGGCCCGACGTGCAGGGGGGCGGCGTGCAGGCTCAGGTGGTCGTTGCGGGGGTCCGATTCCAGCCAGTAGATGAGGGACGGCGAGGGTTGCGTGATCATCTGGCTTACCTGCCCCCTCGTTTCCGCCAGTCGCCGCGCCACTCCCAGTATCTGTGCCTGTAAGTCCTCAAAACCGTCGGCGCCCGGCACGTCGCAGGCGGCCAGGTCGTCCAGGCCGCCTGCCAGCCGCTCCAGCCCGTTCACGACGGCTGCTAGCGGCGCGTTACCGTCGTCCCACGTGATCTCAACCCCCTCCCATGCTGGTTGCACGCGCAGCCCCGAGGTGACGCGCAGGCGGAGGGTGTACTGGCTGCGCCGGCCCTCCATCTGCTCCTCCACGAATTCCTCCAGGCAGTCGAAGAAGATGCCCAACTGGCGCACGGCCCGGTCGGCCGCCAGCCCGATCTTGCCGACGCAGAGTTCTACCTGCTCCATAACATCGCGGGGCACGTGACCCTTCTGGCAGCGTGCGATCACCTCGGCCAGCAGCCCGGTCACCCGGCCGGACTGGCTCACCTTCCCGATTTCACTCAGCAGCCGGTACAGGTCGGTGCGGTCGGTCTCGAAACTGAGCCCGTTGGTGGTGGCTGCCTCCAGGTGGTGGGCCTCGTCCACGATGAGGTACTTATATTCGGGCAGGGCACGGTTCTGCACCGCGACGTCGGCGAGGAGCAGCGCGTGGTTGACGATGATGAGATGGGCCGCTTCGGCGGCGCGACGGGCGTTGTAGAAATAGCAGGTTCCCTTGTGAAAATGGCGACAGCGCTCCGGGTCGCAGCCCTCGTGATCGGCCGAAAGTTGTCGCCAGATGGCCCGTTCGGTCGAGTTGGGGAGGAAAAGTTCGTCGCCATCGCCGTTCGCTGTCTCGGGCAGCCAGATGAGAACCTTCGCCAGCACCCGGGCCTCGTCAGGTGAATTCGCTCCCCGGCTGCGCAATGCCTGCAGGCGGGCCGGGCAGAGGTAGTGGGAACGGCCCTTGAGCACGGCAGCGTGAAACTCGAACGGCAGGACGCGGGTCAAGTCGGGCAGGTCTTTGCGATACAGTTGCTCCTGCAGGTTGATGGTGTTGGTGGAGACGACCACCCGCTCGCCGTTCCGCACCGCCCAGTGGACGGCGGGGATGAGATAGGCCAGCGACTTGCCGACGCCGGTGGGGGCCTCGACCAGCAGGTGCTCGCCCCGGTTGAGCGCCCGCGCCACGCCGCGCAGCATCGCCACCTGTTGGGGACGATATTCGTAGCCGGGGAAGTGCGCCTCGAAGGCCCCCCTTTCCTCCAAGAGCGCCGCCAGTTGCTCCACGTCCAATGGTGTCCGCTCGGCGGCTGGCTGCAAGGGCTTGCCCTGAGCAGGGTCGAAGGGGCGCGCCTTCTCCGCCGCAGCGAACAGCGGCCCTTTCGGGACGGCACCCGGCCTGGGCCTGGCGCGCCGCTCAGGTGGGTGGCGGGCGGCCTCCTCCAGCGCGTCACGGAAGAAGCCGGCGGCGGTCCATCTGGCTCGCTCGCCGTGGCCGATGATCTCCTTCAGCACGCGGGGCGGCAGGCCGGCGGCCCGGCGGAGGAGGATACGGAAGAGACGGTGGGTGGCCTGCGCGTCGTCCAGCGCCCGGTGCGCCCGTTCCGTTTTGATCCCCAGCATCTTCGCCAGCGCTCTTAGGCTGTACCGCTCGGCGTGCGGCAGAAGCACGCTGGCCAACTCGAACGTGTCGAATCGTTCGTTCTCGAACAGCCGAGAGTGACGGCCCAGGAAATTCAGGTCGAACTGGACGCTGTGGCCCACGATGGGCCGCTGGCCGACGAAGCGGGCCAACCGGGACAGCACGTCGTGCAGGCCGGGTGCGCCGGCCACGTCGTCGTCGCGGATACCGGTCAGTTCGGTGATTTGGAGGGGGATGGGACGGCCGGGGTTGACGAAAGTAGAGAAAGTGTCCAGCACTTCGTCGTCGCAGAATTTGACCGCGCCGACCTCAATGATGGCATCACGGTCAGCATCAAGGCCGGTGGTCTCCAGGTCGAGGGCCACGTAGGTTCGGACCATGTATCCTCATTTCTGGGTCGCAGTGGGCTTCGTCGTGAGCCCAGCCGAATGGCGGCGGGGGAATTATACCGCAGGGAGAAGGAAGGGGCAAGGGAGACGGATATCCTGGTAACATTATCGTTTGACTGGACACGCACCCAGCGATTCGTCCCGGTGCCGGGATAAAAAAGACGAGGCGGATGTTCCGCCTCGGGGAAAAGGTGCCGAAGGTGGGAGTTGAACCCACATGGGCACAAGGCCCACTGCGCCCTGAACGCAGCGCGTCTGCCTATTCCGCCACTTCGGCTCGCCCACTCCCTACTGGAGCGGTTGTTATTTTACACCAAACCCTAGTGTTGTCAAGGGTGACTGGCCTCCGACTCGCTTACGAAAACTCGGCGTGGGACAATCCACCATTCAGAGATGGTGCAGAAGCGGTCGGATGGGTACATTAGGGGACCAATCTGCGGGTCGTGAATACGTTCATCTATGCCGTAGGTATAAACGGGCACGTAGAGCAATAGCGCGGGTACTTCCTGGGCAAAGATTTCCTGAAACTCGTAGTATAACTCCCGACGTCTTTCGCGGTTGGCGATGACCCGTGCCTGTTCGGTGACTTCGCTGGTGCGGCGATGGACGAATCCAGCATAGTTCTGCCCGTTTTCGACCTGCGTCTCGTGCCAGAAGGGATAAGGGTCGGGATCACCAGGTAGAGCCAGGTGGACGAGGATCGCCTCGAAGTCGCGCTTTTCCAGTGCCTCGCGCACCTCCAGTGGTGAAGCAGTCTCGACTGTGACCGTGACCCCAATGGTTGTCCATTGCTCGGCAAGCATCTGGGCTACCCCTATTCGTTTTGGCTCACTCGAGGTCAGCAGCGTGAATGCCAATTGCCGCCCTTCCTTCTGCCGCACACCATCGTCTACTTCTTGCCGTACCCATCCGGCTTCGTCCAACAGCTTGTTGGCTGTGTCCGGGTCGTGTTCGTAGCGGGGGATGTCATCCCTATATGCCCAGGTGTCGGGGATCAAAGGGCTGTGGGCGACCAGCGCCTGGCCCTTCAGCACGTTGTCAATGATCTGCTGCCGGTCGAGTGCATACAGCAGAGCCTGGCGCACCTCCTGCTCCTGAAAGAATGGCAAGTCCGAGCGTCCCAGGTTGAGGAATACGAGGCCATATTCGGCGATGTGTGCGGAAAAGAGGGAGTCATGTGCACGCGGTAGATCGTCTGCCGTTATTCCCCCTATCCCCTCCACCTCTCCTGCTTCGTAGGCGTTGAAGGCTGTCTGGTAACTGGGGTAAAAGCGGAATTGGATATGATCCAGATAGGGCCGGGCCCTATAGTAGTGGGGGAACTGTGCCAGCACCATGGCGGTGATTGTCTCGGCTTCGATCTTGAGCTCCTCCAGTTGGAAAGGGCCGCTCCCGACGGGGTTGAGGTTAAATTCCGCATACGGCAGGCCGACGGCTTGCATCCCCCTCAATAGGTGGGCGGGCAGAATGCCGACTGTGGTGTAATTGAGGAATGGGGCGTATGGTTCGGACAGCGTGAAACGCACTGTATGGCGATTCACCTTCTCGACCGTGACCGTCCGCCAGATATTCGAGCCCAAGTCAGGTGGGTCGGGAAAGTTAGGATCCTGTAGCAAGCCGATGGTGAAGACTACGTCGTCGGCAGTGACAGGTGTGCCGTCGTGCCAGCGGGCATTGGAGCGGAGGTAGAACGTGTAGGTCAGGCCGTCGAGAGTGACTTCCCAGCCGCGGGCCAGATCGGCCTCTACTTCTCCGCGCTCATTCAGGCGTGTCAGGCCGCTGAACATCAGTGCACAGATGTCACGGTCAACCTCGTTATATCCACTCAACAGCGGGTTCAGGTAGTGTGGGAAGCCGGCGACACCCTCGACATAGGTCCCTCCATGGCCAGGACGGAGCACGGTGGTGTAGTTGATGGCCAGATAGGTCAGCAGGATGCCCACCAACACGACGCCGAGAAGAATAAGGAGAATCTGCCAGCGAATGTGACGGGTCACGCTCTGTGGGCTCCCTGGGGTCTGCGGTTTTTCGACAAGGCGGGCATTTTTCACATAGTATAGGGGCAACTACACAGGTCTCGAAATCAGACGCAGGTTTGCGCAGATTTGTGCACATCAGGCGGAAAGGCCAGCGTGTATCGGCGTTCACTCGACAGTCAAGGGTGCTTCGGGAGCGCTGTAATCCCCAAAGCACCCTTCGCGTCAGTGTGCCACAGGATTAGCCGGTGATGATCACGTTGAAGATGGTGATGATGAAAAACGCAATGGAAAGGCCAATCGTGATGTTGAAGAGTGTACGTTCTACACCTCGCCGCGTCTTGTAGACGGCGGTTTCCGTGCCGCCGAAAACCCCTCCCAGGCCGCCGCTTCTGATCTGCAAGAGGATAACGACGATCAACGCGATACTGATGATGATTTGGGCAATGTTGAGATAGACTTTCATTCTGACATTCCTCCAGATCGAGGCAAATTATAGCATACTACGAGCCTCTCGGCAAGGTTGCGCCGGCGGGAAGAGAGAGATCAGGGCCAGGATAATGTATACGACAACAATTGTGCACCTTTCATCCAGTTGGATTCGCCGTCCAGTGCCACGAGCGCTGTTTCACAGTCTCTCTCCTTGGACGGTGGGAGTGAACAAGCCAGGTGGGGCGCTGGGTGGAACGAGGACTCGCAGCGCAAGTGGCACGACCTGCAGCGCGACCGGTGTGGTGCCGATGGGATCACCGTCCACCTGTACCGGAGTCGCCCATTCGGTCCACACCTCAATGTGGCGCACCTGCTGGTGTATAATCTGAGGGTCTTGCAGGTAGCGCTGGCTGACGACTTTCAACAAGTGGCGCACGGCATAGGAGAACCCCAGTCCCTTGAAGACGAAGACGTCGAGCAGCCCGTCGTCCATTCGTGCCTCATGGGCAACGTTGAGCACGCCAATGTACTGCTGGATGTTGCTCACCAGGATCAGCAGGGTATGGCCGTGCACGATGCTGCCATCAAGGGAGACTCGCGTTCGTACGCCTTGAAAGTCACGCGCGACCAGGACGGCAGCGATGGCGTAGGGCAGCGCGCCCAGGCGCTTGGTGTGTCGTTGGCGCGGTTCCATCTCGGTGGTCACCTGAGCGTCCAGGCCGATGCCAGCCCAGCACAGAAAGTAGCGGTTATTCACTTGGCCAACATCAACCAATCGGATAGTTCCGTCGGCCAGCCCGGCTACCGCCTCGTTCATACGCAGTGGGTTGGTCAGCGTATAAGTGGGGATACCCAGTTGCTTGGCCCACATATTGCCTGTACCGACCGGCAGCACGCCCAGTGCTGTCTGGGTGCGGACTAACCCGTTGACGGCTTCGTTGATCGTGCCGTCTCCTCCGGCCACTATTGCCACATCGCAGCCGGCCTGGGCTGCCGCGCGGGCCAACGCCAGAGCGTGACCGGGTTTCTCGGTCAGTTGTAACTCGACAGACCAGCCACGACGTCTCAGGAAGGAGCGCACACGCTTCAGACCGCGCCGGACGTCCCGAGGGCCGGCGGTGGGGTTGTAGATCAAATGGGCCTTCATGCCGTCGGGATTATAGCATGTCTTCTGCCTTTGGCAATTCCTTGCCGATGCTGCTGATTTGGAGTACAATATCACCAGTGTATATCAGGCGCACTTGAGATTACGAAACGGGTAGAGATTGCTACGCTCTCATGTGCGTCTGGTGTAGCGGTTGCTGGTTGGGGTCAGACAATGGAATCTGTGTTGCTCAACAATCGGTATCGCCTCCTGGGGTTGGTCGGTTCTGGCGGGATGGCGGTCGTATATAGAGGGGAAGATACGCTGCTCCAACGCCAGGTGGCGGTGAAGGTGTTGCGCGAGGGGTTCGCTAGCGATCCGGCGTTTCTCGCTCGCTTCCAACGGGAGGCTCGGGCCGCGGCCAACCTTGATCATCCTAGCATCGTTACGGTGTATGACGTAGGCCAGGATGGCGACCGGCATTACATCGTGATGGAATACGTGGATGGTCAGGATCTGAAAACGCTGATCCGCCAGAGAGGCCGCTTGAGCGTGGATGAGACCCTGGACATTATGATCCAGGTCTGCGCTGGCGTGGGGCACGCGCACAAGGCGGGTATCATTCACTGCGACATCAAGCCCCAGAACGTGCTGGTGACCAAGGATGGCCAGGCTAAGGTGACCGACTTCGGCATTGCGCGGGCGCTTTCTGGGTTGGGCATTACTGAGTCGGAGACGGTGTGGGGCAGCCCCCTCTACTTTTCACCTGAGCAGGCGGCCGGCGAGCCGCCATCCCCGGCGTCTGATGTCTACAGCATCGGCGTCATGATGTACGAAATGCTGGCCGGATCGCCGCCTTTCCAGGCGGAGATGCCGACAGCGCTAGCACTCATGCACATGCGCGAAGAACCACCGCCTCTGGCAGCCCGCAATCCTCAGGTGCCGTCTCAACTGGAGTGGATCGTTCGCAAAGTGCTGGCCAAGGAGCCCGTAGCGCGCTACCGTACCGCCGGGCAATTGGCCCATGTCCTCGAGGAATATCGCAGACACAGTGATCAGATGACCGGATGGCAGTCTGCGGTTATCGGTCACCCACCGGCCGCCCCCCCTTCTCCAGGTTACACTGCCGAATCCGAACCTCCTCCCACGTCACGAGCGGCCCCCGATGTGCTGACCTGGGTGCTGGGCGCGATTGCCTTCATCGTCGTGGCGGGGCTCATCCCGCTGTGGTGGTCGGTTCGCCGCGCCTATTCCGTTCTCCCGCCCCTGCCGCCTCTCTCTACGTCCACGCCGTTGGTTACCTTAACGCCGGAGGTACAGTTGGTCCCTGTCCCAGACGTGGTGGAGAGGCCGGTGGAAGATGCACAGAGTCGGCTGGAGCGGGAGGGTTTCTCTGTGCTGCTGGAGGAGCGGGAGGAACCGGGTGTAGAGAGGGGAATCGTGCTCGAGCAGAGCCCGGCTCCTGGTGTACGCGCCCCCCTTGGATCAGAGGTGTCTATCGTCGTGAGTGGCCCGGGGCGGGAACTGACGCTGCCTGGCGTGGTGGGCTATCCGGTGGAGATGGTGCAGGACGGTCTCGAGTCGGATGGCCTGCGCGTCATTATCGAGGAGATGTGGAGCACGCAGCCGGAGGGGATGGTGGTGGCACAGAAACCTGAGCGCGGGGCGACGATCTACGCCGGTGACACGGTGACACTGACCATAAGCGGAGGTGTTGAGATTCCCATCCCGCTCAAGGTCAATCTGGCTGACCTGGTCGTGCTGGAGAGTGCCGAGTTGCGACAAGAGACGTTCCAACCGGGCGAGGTGATCGCGGTCACATTGCGCTGGCGTGCGCTACGCTCCATCGGCACACATTACGTCGTGTTCGTGCATCTCATCGGTCCCGACGGACACCTGGTGGCGCAGCAGGACGCGGAGCCGATTTCCCCCACCACGGCGTGGGTGCCGGGTATGGAGGTTGTAGACCCGCACCAGGTCACGATTCCTGCCGATAAGCCGGCAGGTGAGTACCAGTTGCGCGTCGGGATGTATCCCCAGGGGCAGTCTGGCTCCCGACTTCCGATCGCGGACGCAGGCCTTACGACGGCAGAGTCGGATAGCATTCTGATTGCTGAGATTGAGATACGAGATTGAGGCACCACCTTGATACGACTCCCATTTGGCCGTGTTTACGAATCGGACACGACAGCAGGAACGTTTTTCTAACATGTTTCTAATGCTACTATTGTGCTAGTCTAGTGAAATATGGTATAATTAGGTTAGTCAGGAGCCGGTTTTGAAAGATGTCCGGCCGTGAGATGGAGGAGAGACGTGGATTCTAGGTCAAGGGGTAGCACATTTATTTATATGATTATCCTCGTGGCTGTTGTGTTTCTGGTGTATAGTTTCTACTCACAGCGGGCGCAGGATGTCACGCGGACGCCGTTGACGGAGGTTGCGGCGCAGGTACGGGCGGGGAATGTCACCAGCATCCGTGTGGAAGGGGACGTTCTAATTGTGCAACTTGGAGACGACGACGAAGTTGTCTCGCACAAGGGATCTGAGTCCACAGTCACAGAGCAGTTGCGAGACCTGGGAGTCACCGCAGAGCAACTGGAGAATATTGAGATCGAGGTGGTGAAACCCCCTGATTGGACGGCTTTGTTGAGCGCCGGTGGTTCGATCCTGCTGGTGGTAGCCATGCTGGTGGGGGGCTACATGATGCTGCGCCAGTTCCAGGGCGCGAACAGCCAGGCGCTTGCCTTTGGCAAGAGTCGCGCCCGAATGTACACCGGTGACCAGCCGTCGGTCACCTTCGATGATGTAGCGGGAGTGGACGAGGCCAAGGACGAACTACAGGAGGTGGTCGAGTTCCTCAAGGAACCAGAAAAGTTCATCCAACTGGGGGCGCGTATCCCCAAGGGCGTGCTGTTGGTGGGGGCGCCGGGCACGGGCAAGACACTCCTGGCTAAGGCAGTCAGCGGGGAGGCAGGGGTGCCTTTCTTCTCCATCTCTGGCTCAGAGTTCGTGGAGATGTTCGTTGGTGTGGGTGCTTCCCGGGTGCGCGACCTGTTTGAGCAGGCGAAGCGACACAGTCCTTGTATCGTCTTTCTCGACGAGATAGACGCCGTCGGTCGTCACCGGGGCGCCGGGTTGGGTGGCTCCCACGACGAGCGCGAGCAGACGCTGAACCAGATTCTGGTCGAGATGGATGGTTTCGACACCGACATGAATGTAATCATTATGGCGGCTACAAACCGCCCTGATATTCTCGATCCTGCGCTCCTTCGTCCTGGTCGTTTCGATCGGCGTGTCGTGCTCGACCGGCCGGACATCAGAGGGCGCGAGGCGATTCTACAAGTACACGTGCGCGGCAAGCCCCTAGGCGAGGACGTGGACTTGATGACGTTGGCTAGGTCCACCCCAGGCTTCGTGGGGGCTGACATCGAAAACCTGGTCAATGAGGCGGCCATCCTGGCTGCTCGCCGTAACAAGAAAGTCATCGAGATGGCCGAGTGCGAGGAATCGATTGAGCGCGTGATCGCCGGGCCGGAGCGCAAGAGTCGCCTGATGTCCGCCGAGGAGAAACGCATTACGGCCTACCACGAGGCCGGGCACGCGGTGGTGGCCCACATGTTGCCTAAGTGCGATCCGGTACACAAGGTCTCCATTGTGGCGCGTGGGATGACCTCTGGCTATACCCTGGCATTGCCGGAGGAGGATCGGCGTATCTTGAGCAAAGCCAAGTTCAAGGATGACCTGTCGTTCGCGCTGGGCGGGCGGGCAGCCGAGGAGTTGGTCTTCGGGGACGTGACGACGGGTGCGGCCAATGACCTGGAGCGGGTGACGGACGTGGCCCGCGCTATGGTGACGCGCTACGGGATGAGCGATAAGTTAGGGCCGATGACGTTTGGTCAAAAAGAGGAACTGGTCTTCCTGGGTAAGGAGATCGGCGAGCAGCGGGACTACAGCGAGGCGGTTGCGCAGGAGATTGACGAAGAAGTGCGCGAAATCGTCCGCGGAGCCTATGAGCAGGCCAGGGACGTTTTAACTCGCTATCGGGAGCAGTTAGACCGCATAGCGCAGCGGCTGATAGAGGTCGAGACATTGGATGCCGATGAGTTCGTCGCTTTGTTCGAGGGCGTCTCCGAGAAGGAGCCACAAGCCCCGACGAGCCCATCTCCTGTGCCTGGCGTCAAACGACCCGCTGCGCGGCCAACTCCTGAGCGGCGCAAGCCCACGCTGGATATGCCTCCCGCGCCGGCTCCGGTGTGAGAGGTCAGGGCGATGGCGGAAGAGGATTGACAGGAGCGGCGGGAGCCGTATGGCGACCAAAGGCGGAGCCAACAGGCTCCGCCTTTTCGCATATTCGGGGAGGTCAGCGTTACTGCTGCTGCTCAGCCAGTTTCTTCTTTTCCTCCTCAACCAGCACGCGCCGCAGGACTTTGCCGACCATCGTCATGGGCAGTTCGTCGCGGAACTCAACGAACTTGGGTACCTTGTACCGGGCCAGGTTCTGGCGACAGAACTCGATCATCTCCTCCTCGGTGGCCGTCTCGCCCTCCTTGAGAACGATGAAGGCTTTCACGCGCTCGCCCTTCTCCTTGACCGGCACGCCCGCCACGGCACATTCCTGGACCTTGGGATGCTGGTACAGCACCTCCTCGACCTCGCGGGGGTAGATGTTGAACCCACCTGCGCCCAGGATCATATCCTTCTTGCGGTCCACGATCTGGAAGTAGCCGTCCTTGTCCATGCGGGCCATGTCGCCTGTGTATAGCCAGTCGCCGCGCAGGACGTTAGCCGTTTCGGTGGGCATGTGCCAGTAGCCCTTCATCACCTGCGGCCCGCGCATGACCAGTTCGCCCACCTCGCCCGGCGGCATGTCTCGTGTCCCGGTTTCGGTGTCCACAATCTTGGCCTCGGTGCTGGGGAAGGGCAGGCCGATGGTTCCAATGCGGTTCTCACCGTAGATGGGGTTGGCGTGGGTGACCGGGGTGGCCTCGCTGAGGCCGTATCCCTCCACCAACCGCCCGCCGGTGAGTTCCTGGAACTTTTGCTGCACCTCGACCGGCAGAGGCGCTGCCCCGCTGATGCAGGCCTTGATGGAACTGACGTCGTATTGATTGATGTCGGGGTGATTGATGAGAGAGACGTAGAGGGCCGGCACGCCGGGGTAGAGAGTGGGGCGGTGCTTGTTGATGGACTTGAGGATGTGAATCAGCACGCGCGGGTTGGGGATCAGGATCATGCTACCCGCGAGCAGCACGCCCAGGTTCATGCAGGTGATCGCGCCATAACAGTGGAACAAGGGTAGGGAAGTCAGGACAACTTCCTTCCCCTCGACGAGCGTGGGGAACCAGGTGTGAGTCTGCACCGTGTTAGCCTGGACGTTGCGGTGGGTGAGTTGCGCGCCCTTGGAGACGCCGGTGGTGCCGCCGGTGTACATCAGGATGGCGGTGTCCTGCATATCAATCTCCACCGGCGTGGGCCTGGCGGACGCGCGGGTGAGCACGTCCTGGAACCAGTAGGTGTCGGCGTCGCCGGAGATGTCCTGGTAGTGTCCTTCTTTCTTTTCCATGGCGACGGTGAACAGGAACTTGAGCAGGCCGGGGAAATACTCCTTGATGTTGGTGACGATGACCCGCTTGAGCGAGGTCTCGGCGCGAATCTGCTTCACGATAGGGTACATCAGGCTGAGGGTGATGATGGTCTCGGCGCCGGAGTCGTTCAACTGGTGCTTCATCTCGCGGGCCACGTACTGGGGGTTACACGGTACGACGACACCGCCCACCATCAGCGTGGCGTAGTAGGCGATGAGGAACTGGGGGCAATTGGCGAGGTGGATGGCCACCCGGTCGCCTTTCTTGACCCCTAACTGTTGCAGCGCGGCAGCAAAGCGATACGTCAGGTCGAGCAGCCTCCGATAGTCCATCTTGGCGTCCATCAGCGCGTTACCCAGGGGCTCGACCACGTTGCCGAAAATCAGCGCTGTGTTGCTGGGGTACTTTTCGGCGGCATTGATGAGGTTTTGAGTGACCGGGAAGTCCGGTATCTCCACCTCGGCCGGCACCCCCTCTTCGTAGTTGGCGAGCCAGGGTTTTTCCATAGTGGCGCCTCCTTATGTTTGTGAGCACGGGGGGCACCTCCTGGGCGAGGAGCAACAGGAGCGTACCCCCTAGGCTTGAGAACAATCTCCTGAACATAGTATAGTGGAATTAGAAGGCGTTGTCAAGGGTTTGATAGGGCGATTGCATTCTCAGTTTCTTAACTGGCGTGTCATTCTGAGCGTAGCGAAGAATCTCTTTTGGGTGTGTTTCAAATGGGTTGGAGGAAAGGGGCGGAGGCCCCGCTTCAGCGGGGATTTTCCGGCTGAAGCCGGACGTCCAACCGAAATGAAACACACCCATCTCTTTTACGCTATGAAGAGCCGAGATTCTTCCCTTCGGCAGGCTCAGGGCAGGCTGTCGCTGCGCTTCTCAGAATGACGTTGTTGTGCTCGCGCTTGAGACGCCGCTGCCACTGGTTGATCGGCATCATCGCTGCCAGCGCCACGTCCTGCAGCCACGCGCGGGCGGTCACCTGCGTGCTCCACACGGCGTTTCGCACCCGCGTGACCGGCTGGAACAGATTCGATAGCAGCGACCAGTCCTCTACGCGGATCGGCTCCTCGGCTACTTTCTCCGGCTGCCAGTGTAGCACCGCCGCCGCCCAGGTCAGCCCCGCACCGAAGCCGACCAACACCACGTGGTCACCGGGCTTCAGGCGGCCTTCCTCCAGTGCATCGCACAGCGCCAGTGGGATGGAGGCCGCCGAGGTGTTGCCGTAGCGGTCAATGTTGACCATCACCTTCTCCGGCGGCACCCCCAACCGGCGCGCTGCCAGTTCGATGATGCGGGAGTTGGCCTGGTGGGGGATGATCAGTTCGACGTCGTCCCAGGTCAGCCCGCTGGCCCGCACGACGTTGATCACCGAGTCGGTCATTTTACGAGTGGCGAATTTGAAGATGCGCCGGCCGTCCATCCGCAGGTAGTGCTCGCGGTTGCGCAACACGTCCTCGCTGAAGGGCTTGACGCAGCCCCCGCCGGGATAGTAGAGCGCGTCCCAATCGCTGCCGTCGGAGCCTAGTTTGCAACTCAGAATCCCCGTGGGCTGATCACTGGCTTCCACCAGGACGGCCGCCCCACCATCCCCGAAGAGCACACAGGTGCTGCGGTCCGTCCAATCCACGAACGGTGAAAGTGTCTCGACCCCGACTACCAGCACCTTCTCGTACAGGCCGGTCTCGATGAACTGGCTGGCGGTTACCAGCGGGAATCTCCGAGAGAGGCATCGGTCATCCCCCGTAGCGTGATAGGTCCGGACTTTCGGCAAGCCAACGGCCCAGTTCCGGGTCGGTGATGGGAAACATACCAGTCTCGCCTTCCAATATAACGGTAAACGTTGGGGCTGTCAATACTTGCATCACGCCTTGCCGACTACATACAGTTCCCCTTGCTCGAACCCTCGTTCCCGGTAGTAGGGCCGCGTGCCGACCGCCGCGATGACTGCCAGGCGGCTGAATCCCTCCTGGCGGGCGACGCGCCGGGCTGCGTCGAGCAACTGGGTGCCCAGCCCGGCGTGTTGCGCCGCCCCTTCCCGCCTGGCCCCCAGTTCCAGCACCGGGCCGTAGACGTGCAACTCGCGTACCACGGCGCAGCCGCTCAACTCGGCGATGGGGGGCTCAGCGTGAGGCAGCGAAAGGCGCAGGAACCCTGCCAGCCAGCCATCGGGTGTAGTAGTACTCAGGAAGCGCTCACGGGTGACATCGGTCTCGTAGTCCAGCCGCTCCAGCCTGAGCGTGTCCGCGTCTACTGCCCGGCCGCGCACTTCGCGGCAACGGATGCAGTGGCACACCAGTCCTTGTTGTACCATGTACCGTTGCACAATCTGGCGCAGGTTTGACTTCTTCACGCCGGCCACGATGTTAGGGGCGGGAATGTCGCGCATCAGCCGGTTGACGCGGCAATAGGGCGGGATGAGTGCCTTGCAACGGGCCAGCAACTCCACCAGCGTCTCTTCGTCGTAGGGTCGGTACTCTCCCCGCCGCCAGTACTCGTGCAGTTCCGTGTCCGGCAGGAGCGCCGTGGGGTAGATCTTCAACTCGTCGGGCCGCAGCGCCGGATCGTCCCACAAGCGGCGAAAGTCCTCCAGGTCGCCCTCCGGGGTGGCCCCCAGCAGGTTGGGCATCCAGTGGACGACGATCTTGAAGCCGGCCAACCGCAGCAACCGCATCGCGCGGCGCGTCTCAGCGACGGTGTGGCCGCGCCGATTGCGTGCCAGGATGTCGTCGTCCAGGCTCTGCACACCTAGTTGTACCTTCGTCGCGCCCAGCCAGCGCAGCCGGTGCACCTCTTCCGGCGTGATCCAATCAGGCCGCGTCTCCACCACCAGCCCGACGTTGCGGTGTGGAGCGCTCTCGTTGAGCCGCTGAACCTCCTCCAGCGTGGGTGCCTCTATCCCATTCAGCGCATCCAGGCAGCGGCGCACGAACCACTCCTGATACACTTCCGGGTAACACGACCACGTCCCGCCCAGGATGAGCAACTCGACCTTGTCCACGCTGTGCCCGATCTTGGCCAGCGCGGTGACGCGGCTGGCAGTCTGGGCGTAGGGATCGAACTCGTGGACGGCGGCCCGCATCGCGCCGGGCTCGTCGGGCAGGTAGCTCTTAGGCATCCGTTCGACCGCCGGGCAGAAGACACATTCGCCGGGGCAGGGGAAGGGCTTGGTCAGCACCGTCACCGGGGCCACGCCGGA